>JBGSTZ010000024.1:0-41166 GCA_041736255.1 Burkholderiaceae bacterium | reverse complement strand
GCATCGCCAACCGCCTGCTGCGCCGGGTGCGCGACTACGCCGAAGTCAAGGGCAATGGCGATATCACCGGCCGTATCGCCGATGCAGCGCTGGTGATGCTCGATGTCGACAAGCTCGGTTTCGATGTAATGGATCGCAAGTTGCTCGAAGCGGTGCTGTTCAAGTTTGGCGGCGGCCCGGTCGGGGTGGACAATCTGGCGGCTGCCCTGAGCGAAGAGCGCGACACGATTGAAGATGTGCTGGAGCCGTACCTGATACAGCAAGGTTACCTGCAGCGCACCCCACGCGGGCGCATCGCCACACCTGCCGCCTATGTGCATTTCGGCCTGGCAGCGCCCAGCATCGGGCCAAACGGCGAGCAATGGGCGCAGATGGAATCGCCTGAATCCTGATACTACATATTGCATTATTAAAGACGCAATTATATATTGCGGTGAACTGTCTATTTTTAATGATACTCAACGTATAATTTTTTTAATGATTGTCGTATCGCGGCTCTTGCATAAATGCGCAATGACGTTGAGAATATAGGGCCTAGCAGCGTTTGATTTAAAAATCAATGCCATGTTAATGTCTTCCCTCGCCAACCGTTACGCCCATCAATTATTGGACGCCCGCGCCATGTCGCGGCTGATTGCTCCGTTATCGTCCCATGCCAGTTTGTCGCTATCGGACGCCTACGATATTGCGCACAGCATCAGTGCTGCCCGCATCGCTCAGGGCGAAACCATCATCGGCCGTCGGATCGGCTTCATCGACCGCAAGCTTGACTCCCAGCACGATGCCAGCGTCACCAGCGGCACGCTGATCTGGGCTCCGCTGTTCGATGCCACCGTACGCACCTTGGATAGGAATCACGGCATGCAGAGTCTGGCCGGCGCTTTGCAGCCACGATTGGAAGCGGCGGTAGTGTTCCGTCTGGGCCGCACACCGGCAGCAGATGCCGATCTGGATGCATTGGCCGACTGCATCGAATGGATGGCCCATGGGCTGGAAATTGTGATGTGTCCTTATCCGGAGTGGAAATTCACGGCAGCCGATGCGATTGCCGCCTTTGGTCTGCACGGCGCGCTGCTACTCGGTGACCCGCATCTGCTGTCGTCGGCATCACGCCGGAATCTGGCCACGATGTTGTCGAATGCCAGCGTGTCCTTATCCTGCGGCGGTTGTTTGCGTGCTGCCGGTTATGGTTCTGATGTGGTGGGCAGTCCGGTGAATGCATTATTGCAGTTGCATCAGCAATTGCAAACGCAGCCACAGAACATGCCATTGCAAGCTGGAGAGATCATCGCCACCGGTGCTTGGGCTGCCGCCATGCCGATTGAGGCCGGGCAGACTTGGTCTACGGCATTTTCAGCCGTAGACTTGGCGGGACTGTGTGTTTCTTTCGGTTGAATCCGTTCCCGGATTGTTAAACCAATTAAACCGATTAAACCGGCAGTTTGGCAAGCTGTTCGCGCAATTTTTCCAGGGTTGAAGAAAAGTTCGATAAGCGTTCTTTTTCCTGATTGACTACGGCTTCCGGCGCGCGGGCGACGAAGCTTTCGTTAGCCAGTTTGCCGTTGACCTTGCCGATTTCACCTTCGAGCCGCGCCATTTCCTTGCCGAGACGCTCGCGTTCGGCGGCAACGTCGATTTCCACCTTTAGCATCAGTTTGGTAGTGCCGACGATGGATACCGGTGCCGGCGACTCCGGCAGCGCATCCACCACCAGCACTTCGGACAGCTTGCCCAGCGCTTGCAAATAGGGCAGGAACGATTCCAGCTGCGCCTTGCCTTCTGCATCGGCAGCTTCCAGGATCAGCGGCACGCGCAGCGCCGGCGACAGTTGCATCTCGCCGCGCAGGTTGCGGCAGGAGTCGGTCATGGCCTTGAGCTGGTGCATCCAGCTTTCGGCCTGCTCGTCGATTTTTTGCGGCTGCGGCAGCGGATAGGCTTGCAGCATGATGCTGTCACCGGCCGGATTCAGCGTTTTGCCGGACAGCGGCGCCACCGTTTGCCACAAGGCTTCGGTGATGAACGGGATGATCGGATGCGCCATGCGCAATACCGTTTCCAGTACCCGCAGCAAAGTGCGGCGGGTGGCGCGCTGCTGTGCTTCTGTGCCGTGCTGGATCTGGACTTTGGCCACTTCCAGATACCAGTCGCAATACTCGTCCCAGACGAACTTGTAGATGCCGGAAGCGATATTGTCGAAACGGTAATCGGCAAAGCCTTTTTCGATGTCGGCCTCGGTGCGCTGCAGTGTTGACACGATCCAGCGGTCGGCTTGCGAGAAGTCGAGGTAATCATCCTTGCAGACGCCATCGACCTGGTTGTCGAGGCCGCAATCATGACCTTCGGTATTCATCAGCACGAAGCGGGTCGCGTTCCACAGCTTGTTGCAGAAGTTGCGGTAACCATCGCAGCGACCGAGGTCGAAGTTGATATTGCGCCCGAGCGACGCGTAGCTGGCCATCGTGAAGCGCAGCGCATCGGTGCCGTAGGACTGGATGCCGGTGGCGAATTCCTTGCGGGTGGCTTTCGCGATCTTTTCAGCATCGCGCGGATTCATCAGGCCGGTGGTGCGCTTGGCCACCAGCGCCTCGACATCAATGCCGTCGATCAGATCGATCGGATCAAGCGTATTGCCTTTTGACTTCGACATTTTCTGGCCGCTGGAGTCGCGCACCAGACCGTGCACGTAGACGGTATTGAATGGCACCTTGCCAGTGAAGTGGGTGGTCATCATCACCATCCGCGCAACCCAGAAGAAGATGATGTCGAAGCCGGTCACCAGCACCGAGGACGGCATGAACATTTTGTAGTCGGGCGTTTCTTCAGGCCAGCCGAGCGTGGAAAACGGCACCAACGCCGACGAGAACCAGGTGTCGAGCACGTCTTCGTCGCGGGTGATTTTTTTGTTGCCGGCCTGAGCTTGCGCTTCGGCTTCAGTCTTGGCGACGTAAATTTTTCCGTCTTCGTCGTACCAGGCCGGAATCTGATGGCCCCACCACAGTTGGCGCGAGATGCACCAGTCCTGGATGTTATTGAGCCACTGGTTGTAGGTGTTAGTCCAGTTTTCCGGCACCATCTTGATTTCGCCGTTGGCGACTTTTTCCAGCGCCACTTCGGCAATCGACTTGCCGGGAAAATGGGTGCCTTCAGGCGCGGCCTTGCTCATCGCGACGAACCACTGGTCGGTCAGCATCGGCTCGATCACCACGCCGGTGCGGTCGCCGCGCGGCACCATCAGCTTGTGCGGCTTGACGGATTCCAGCAAGCCCTGGGCGTCGAGGTCGGCCACGATCTGCTTGCGGGCGACAAAACGGTCCATGCCCTGATAGACAGCCGGGCCGTATTCGTTGATTTTCGCGTCCAGTGTCAGAATGCTGATCTTGTCCAGATTGTGGCGCTGACCGACTTGATAATCGTTGAAATCGTGCGCTGGCGTGATCTTCACGCAACCGGTGCCGAATTCCTTGTCGACATATTCATCGACAATGATCGGGATTTCACGTCCGCACAGTGGCAACACCAACATTTTGCCGACCAGGTGCGCATAACGCTCGTCAGTCGGATCGACCGCCACCGCGACGTCGCCCAGCATGGTTTCTGGCCTCGTGGTGGCAACCGTGAGGTGGCCGGAGCCGTCCGCTAATGGATAACGGATGTACCACATGAAACCATCTTCCTCTTCCGACACCACTTCCAGGTCAGACACTGCAGTACCCAGCACCGGGTCCCAGTTCACCAGTCGCTTGCCGCGATAGATCAGACCTTGCTCGAACAGGCGCACGAAAACGTCAGTGACCACTTTCGAACGCGGCGCGTCCATCGTGAAATATTCGCGCTTCCAGTCAGCAGATGCGCCCAGGCGACGCATTTGTCCGGTAATACTAGAGCCAGATTGTTCTTTCCATTCCCACACTTTTTCCAGGAATTTGGCACGACCCAGGTCGTGGCGCGTAATCTTTTGCGCGTCGAGTTGGCGCTCGACCACGATTTGCGTTGCGATGCCGGCGTGATCGGTGCCCGGAATCCAGGCAGTATTGAAGCCGCGCATGCGGTGGTAGCGTGTCAAACCGTCCATGATGGTCTGGTTGAACGCATGCCCCATATGGAGCGTGCCAGTCACGTTCGGTGGCGGCAATTGGATCGAGAATGAAGGCTTGCCTTCATCCATGGTGGCGGCGAAGTAGCCGCGCTGTTCCCATTCTGTGCGCCAGAAGTGTTCAACGTCGGCGGGCTCGAAAGACTTGGCTAATTCCATGATTTGGCGTGTAAGTGTGCGTAAATGTGCATTATAAGGGACGAATAAGGGACGAATATGGGCGACTTGTCCAAACCCGGACATCGAATCCAGCGGGACACCTTGTTTTGACAGAATTCTGCATGCAAATATGAGCAAGCAGTTTCTTCTGATTTTTTAGAGGTTTTCTTGCTGTGTTGCACACATGCAATGATGTAGAATAACTGCGCCAATATCAACTAAGAACCGCCATGACACTGGATGACGCTATAAAAAAATTACTTATCGTAGACGATAGCAGGGTATCAAGAATGATTATCCGCGCCCATATTCTGGCACAACGTCCGAACTGGATTATTTCTGAGGCTGCGAGCGGCACCGACGCGATTGCGCTGGTCGATCAGGATCTGCCCGATTATTGCACCATGGACATCAATATGCCGGGAATTTCCGGCCCTGATGCAGCAGAAATTATTCTGGCTAAATATCCTGCAATACGCATGGTGTTGTTCTCTGCCAATATCCAGGGAGCCAGTCAGCAACGTGCCAGTATGCTGGGGATTGCTTTTGTTTCCAAACCTGTTGCAGAAAAATCCATTGCACTGGCCTTGGCGCATTTCGAAGGCGCCCAGTGACCCTGCTGTCCGATTTGCATCTCGACGCATTGACTGAAATATTCAATGTCGGTGCCGGCCGCGCCGCCTCCAGCCTGAGCGAAATTGTCGGCGACGAAGTCAAACTGTCGGTGCCGTCGATAGAAGTCGTTAAGTCGGAGGAGGTCGATGCCAAGTTGCTGGCACAGAATAGTGCCAAGTTTAGCGCGGTGAGCCAGCATTTCAGCGGTCCGTTTGAGGCTGATGCGGTACTTTTATTCACAGAAGAAAATACGCTCGAAATCGTGCGCGACATGATGGGCTCGCAGATGAGTCTGGAAGAACTGGCCGACTTCGAGCAGGAAGCCATGTGCGAGCTTGGCAATATCATCCTGAATGCTTGTTTGTCAGCGATGGCCGATATGCTGAGTATCAGCATGGACAGCTCGCTGCCCAGTTATACGGTCGAATCGCTGAACGATATTGTGCACAGGATTGCCACTGACTGTGATCAGCCCTATATTTTGCTGCTGCATATCGATCTGGCAATCGAGAAGCGCCATACAGAAGGTCATCTTATATTTCTGTTGAGCTCGACTTCGCTGGGTAATCTGGTGACGCAAATTCAACGTTTTATCGACGGAATGTGATGAACACAATCGAACCAAACCGATTTGATATCGAGATGCTCTCCAATGCGGTCAATCTCGGTTTGATCATTGTCGATGTCAACGGCAATATTCTGTTGTGGAACCAGTGGATCAGCAAGCGCAGCAATATTGATCAGGCTGCTGCCCTCAATACCCCATTTTCGGAGGTGTTTGCAGAGCCATTGACACCGGCATTTTTGGCTGCGCTCAAAAATATGCTGAACTATGGTTTGCCGGTAGTGCTGTCGAACGCGTTGCATCGCTACCCGTTGCCGCTGTATGAATGCGCCGAGATGCAAAAATCCAAAGTCCGGATGCATCAATCCATCACTATCACGCCGATTCTTTCCCGCACAGGCGAGCGTTGCTGCTTGATTCAGGTGAATGACTCCAGCACATCGATCAAGCGTGAAAAAGTGTTGCGCTCCCATTCCGATACGCTGCGGCTGGAAACCATCACCGATAGCCTGACTGGCATATATAACCGGCGCTTTTTCGATGGGCACTACCAGATCGCGCTGGGCCATGCCAAAAGGGAACATCAGCCTTTGTCGGTGTTCATGGTGGATATTGACCACTTCAAGGAATACAACGATTACTTCGGCCATATCGAAGGCGACCGGGCGCTACGAAAGGTCGCCAGGGCATTGAAGTCGCAGTTGTCGCGCTCAACCGATGTGGCTGCGCGTTATGGCGGCGAGGAATTTGTGCTGGTATTGCCCGGCTTGTCCCAAATTAGTGCTGCCGATTTCGCTGAAAAACTTCGCTGCGCAATATTGAATCTGGCTATTCCCCTCAATAAATCCAGTACTTCCGATCTGCTCACGGTTAGCATCGGTTTCTGCACTTTCGTGCCAGACATTGATTGCGACCCCGCTCAATTGCTCGTCAGTGCCGATGCCGCACTGTTCCGTGCCAAACAAGCAGGCCGCAACCAGTCTGTGGCATTTACGCTTGGCGCGGAAAATATACAAGCCGCTGGGTAATTTCCTGAAAACGTTATAATTCACTCCGCGCTGCCGTCAAGGCAGTGCAATGCTAGGGGTCCTGATTTTGTCGCAAGGCAAGTCGGGTGAGAAACACCCTCTGAACCTGATCTGGATAATGCCAGCGAAGGGAAGCTTGAGAGATTTCCCAAGGTGATTCCACCTTTGCCGCTCCTCCAAACCTCCTTTGCTGGTTTCTTTAAAGAAATACAAAGGAGCCAAAATGAACGCCAATCCGAAATTTCTGTCCGCTACCGCCACGGTAGACCAGGCCGCAATCCAGCCGCTGCCGAATTCCAGCAAAGTCTATATCGCCGGTTCGCGCCCCGATATTCAAGTGCCGATGCGCCGCATCAGCCAATCCGATACCGAAGTCTCATTCGGTTTCGAAACCAATCCGCCGATTTATGTGTACGACACCTCCGGACCGTATTCCGATCCGGCTGCCAAGATCGACATCCGCTCCGGCCTGCAATCGGTACGCGGCCCTTGGATCGCTGAGCGTGACGATACCGAAGAATTGTCCGGCCCCAGCTCCGCATATGGCGTCGAGCGCCTGAACGACCCTGAACTGGCCGAACTGCGCTTCAACCTGCAGCGCCAGCCGCGCCGCGCCAAGGCCGGCAAAAATGTTACGCAAATGCATTACGCACGTCATGGCATCATCACGCCCGAAATGGAATTCGTCGCGATCCGCGAAAACCTGCGCCGCCGCGAATACCTTGAAGAACTGAAAGCGTCCGGCCCGATGGGCAACAAGCTGGCCGACCTGATGGGCCGTCAGCATCCAGGCCAATCGTTCGGCGCCAGCATCCCTGCCGAGATTACCGCCGAATTCGTGCGCGACGAAATCGCCCGCGGCCGCGCGATCATTCCGGCCAACATCAATCACCCTGAAATCGAACCGATGATCATCGGCCGCAACTTCCTGGTCAAGATCAACGCCAACATCGGCAATTCGGCCGTTACCTCCAGCATCGGTGAAGAAGTCGAAAAAATGACCTGGGCGATCCGCTGGGGCGGCGACAACGTGATGGACTTGTCCACCGGCAAGCACATCCACGAAACCCGCGAATGGATCATCCGCAACAGTCCGGTGCCGATCGGCACCGTGCCGATCTATCAAGCGCTGGAAAAAGTCAACGGCAAAGCTGAAGACCTGACCTGGGAAATCTTCCGCGACACGTTGATCGAGCAAGCGGAGCAGGGCGTCGATTACTTCACGATCCACGCCGGCGTCTTGCTGCGCTATGTGCCGATGACCGCCTCGCGCCTGACTGGCATCGTCTCGCGCGGCGGCTCGATCATGGCCAAATGGTGCCTGGCGCATCACGAGGAATCGTTCCTGTACACGCATTTCGAGGACATTTGCGCAATCATGAAAGCCTACGACGTCGCATTCAGCCTGGGCGATGGCCTGCGTCCGGGTTCGATCTTTGATGCCAACGACGAGGCGCAGCTGGGCGAACTGAAAACCCTGGGCGAACTGACGCAAGTCGCATGGAAGCACGACGTGCAAGTGATGATCGAAGGCCCCGGCCATGTGCCGCTGCATTTGATCAAGGAAAACATGGACTTGCAACTGGAGCAATGTTTTGAGGCGCCGTTCTATACGCTGGGGCCTTTGACCACTGACATCGCACCGGGTTACGACCACATCACCTCCGGCATCGGCGCTGCCACCATCGG
Source organism: Burkholderiaceae bacterium (assembly GCA_041736255.1). Taxonomy (GTDB): domain Bacteria; phylum Pseudomonadota; class Gammaproteobacteria; order Burkholderiales; family Burkholderiaceae_D; genus AVCC01. Next base: position 33,017 of record JBGSTZ010000024.1, on the reverse strand, counting down.
CTGGTACGGCACCGCGATGCTCTGTTATGTCACGCCGAAAGAGCATCTGGGCTTGCCCAACAAGGCCGACGTCAAGGATGGCATCATCACCTACAAGATCGCGGCCCACGTCGCCGACTTGGCCAAGGGCCACCCAGGCGCGCAAATCCGCGACAATGCCTTGTCCAAGGCGCGTTTCGAGTTCCGCTGGGACGACCAGTTCAACATCGGCCTCGACCCCGACAAGGCGCGCGAATTCCACGATGAAACCCTGCCCAAGGATTCGGCCAAAGTGGCACACTTCTGCTCCATGTGCGGGCCGCATTTCTGTTCGATGAAAATCACCCAGGAAGTGCGCGAGTACGCCGCCAAACAGGGCATCAGCGAAATCGCCGCGATCAAGCAGGGCATGGAAATCAAGTCGGTCGAATTCGTCAAGAACGGCGCCGAAATCTACCGCAAACAGTGACATCAAGAGCGAGGCTGCAATGATTGAAATCGAACTCAACGGCGCACCGCACCCGGTGCCAGACCAGCACAGTCTGGAGGCGTTGATAGCGTCGCTGGACCTGGCCGGCAAGGGCGTCGCGGTAGCCGTCAACCGTGCAGTGGTGCCGCGCCCGCAGTGGCCGCAACGGCAGTTGCAGCCGCATGATCGGGTCGATATCGTGAAGGCAATTGGCGGCGGGTAAGCCGGTGCGTGGGCAGGTTGCCCACGCACCGAATAATTTGTGGAGAATAAAATGCAAGACAATCATGCAAACGACGATGGCCTGATCATCGCCGGCATCACCTACCGCTCGCGCCTCTTGGTCGGCAGCGGCAAATACACCGACTTGGCGCAAACGCGGGAAGCGACCATTGCCAGCGGCGCCGGCATCATCACGGTGGCGATTCGCCGCGTCAACATCGGCCAGGACCCGGACGCGCCGAATTTGCTGGACGCGGTGCCGCCGTCGGAATTCACGATTCTGCCCAACACCGCCGGCTGTTACAGCGCGAAAGATGCGGTGTACACGCTGCAACTGGCGCGTGAATTGCTGAACGGTCACAAGCTGGTCAAGCTCGAAGTGCTGGGTGACGAAAAAACCCTGTTCCCGAACATGCCAGAAACTTTGAAAGCGGCCGCAACTCTGGTGAAGGACGGCTTCGACGTAATGGTGTATTGCAGCGACGATCCGATCCAGGCCAAGATGCTGGAAGACATCGGCTGCGTGGCGATCATGCCGCTGGCGTCCTTGATCGGTTCCGGCATGGGCATCCTGAACCCATGGAATTTGTCGCTGATCATCGAGCAATCGAAAGTCCCGGTGATCGTCGACGCTGGCGTCGGCACTGCTTCGGACGCCGCGATTGCGATGGAACTCGGTTGCGACGGCGTGCTGATGAACACCGCGATTGCCGGCGCGCGCGACCCGATCCGCATGGCGCAGGCGATGAAGTTGGGCGTGCAAGCCGGACGTCTGGCGTATCTGGCCGGACGCATTCCCAGGCGCTTTGCTGCGTCGCCATCGTCGCCAATGGCAGGACGCGTTGCATAGAAGCAGCGTCGTAGGTGCGAATTTATTCGCATTTTTAACTATTCCATGCGAATAAATTCGCACCTACAAATAGCATGGGTATGCCATAAAATTTGCTATTTGCCGCCTGTATTTATAACGATTTGCAAAATACAACAATGTGTATATTTAACATAAACTGCGCTGCAAGAAGCTGGCGCGCACCTTGATAGTAAAGAAAAACCATGAACGGACTGTATATCGTCACACCCGACTGGGATGACACCGAACGCTTGCTGCGGGTGTCCGAGCAAGCATTGCAAGGCGGCGCGGCGCTGCTGCAATATCGCCACAAAACCGCGGGCCCGGAACTGCGCCGGATTCAGGCCGCTGCGTTGCAAGCGCTGTGCCGTCGCTACGCCCGGCCTTTCATCATCAACGATTATGTCGAGCTGTGTCTGGAACTCGATACCGACGGCATCCATGTCGGCGGCACCGATGCGGCAGTAGCAGCGGTGCGCGCAGCGGTTGGCCCGGATAAAATCGTCGGCGCATCCTGTTACGGCAGCCTGGAACTGGCGCACGCGGCGCATCTGGCAGGTGCCAGTTACGTCGCTTACGGCGGTTTTTATGCGTCGAAGGTGAAAAAATATCCGCTCACCACTTCGATTGATATCCTGGCGCAATCGAAAGCGGAAATCCCGCTACCTAGCGTGGTAATCGGTGGCATGACGCGGGAAAATTCTGCATCGTTAGTAGCTGCCGGGGCCGACATGGTGGCGGCGATCAGCAGCATCTATCTGGCCGAAGATCCACAGGCTGCGGCGCGGGAGTTTGCGGATTTGTTCGGTACATCAAATTAACCCGAGCTTGCTGGATTAAATGAACCTGTAACGACTGACCAGTTGCCACAACAGAGTGCATACCGTGCCGACCCAGCCTTATTCCTCGCAAACCATTGTCTGTGGTGGATTTTCTTCGATTAGAGATAGGTCAGTCTTGCGTCGGCACGTAGGTCAATTCGGCGTCGGCGCCAACATCTTTTGTTCAAACGCGCCCAACACCTTGTCAATCATTCGTACATTCGTTAGAATATAAGTATGAATAAAAGACTTTTAAAAGATCTGCTTTACGAACAGGTTGCGCGTATCGGCAAGGCGGTATCCAGCCCGAAACGGCTGGAACTACTCGAACTGCTGGCCCAAGGAGAAAAATCCGTCGAGACACTGGCCGTAGAGTTATCGGTAGACGTCAAGCTCACGAGCGCACACCTGAAAGCGTTAAGGGATGCACGTTTGGTAATGTCGCGCCGCGATGGCAAGTTCATGATCTATCGGATCAGTGGACACGATGTTGCACATCTTGGCGTGATGTTGCGCGAGGTGGCCGAAGAGCATCTGGTCGAGTTGCGCGTGGCGTTGGATCAAATGGTGTCCAACCCAGCCAGACTCGCGGGCGTGGGGCGAGAGGCATTGCTGGAACAAGCACGGCATGGAGAAATCATCGTGATCGACGTACGACCACAAGTCGAGTACGAAACGGCCCACCTCCCTTTCGCACGCTCGATGCCAATAGAGGAAATCGAGCGGCGGCTTGACGAATTGCCACAGAACAAGGAAATCGTCGCCTACTGTCGTGGACCTTTTTGTTTGCTGTCCGACGAGGCCGTAGCCTTGCTCGGTGCCAAGGGCTACCGGGTCCGCAAGATTTACGATGGCGTCAGCGAGTGGCAGGCGGCCGGTCTGCCGGTAGAGGCTCCAGGCTCCAACTGAGCAGCCCAACCCATTTTATGAATGGCGCGTCAGCAGTGCATCTCAGCACTTGAGGCACGCATTAACTTTGGAAAAATCGACATGGCGAATACTCTTTTCATCATCAACGACGCGCCCTACGGCAACGAACGTGCCTACAATGCATTGCGCCTGGCCGGCACCCTAGTCGGAAAGGACGATCAGCAGGTACGTGTTTTCCTGATGGCCGATGCGGTGGGCTGCGCCAAGGCAGGACAAAAGGTGCCAGAGGGCTACTACAACGTCCAGCTCATGCTTGGCAAAGTATTACGCAAGGGCGAGGTAGCCTTGTGCGGCACCTGCATGGATGCGCGCGGGATGAACGAAGAGGGTATGACCGCAGGTGCCCGTCGCTCCACACTGGCAGAGCTTGCCCAATGGACCGCAGATGCCGACAAGGTTTTGGTATTTTGACGTTCAGCAAAAAAGAAGCGCCGATGTTTCCCGGTAGCCGCAATGTTCTCCTGCTGGCGTTGAGCCAGGCCATGATGCTCTCGGCCATCGTCATGTCGATGGCGCTGGCGGCGATTATCGGGAGCATGCTCGCCCCGGATAAGAGCCTTGCCACCTTGCCAGTCGCCATGATGGTGATCGGCACCGCGCTGGCATCGCTGCCGGCGGCGATGCTAATGCGCCGCTTCGGCCGGCGCGCCGGTTTTCTTGCCGGCGCCTGTCTTGGCGTGACGGGCAGCGCGCTTGCGGCACTGGGGCTGCAGCAACAATCGTTTGCACTTTTCGTCGCCGGGCACTTGATGCTGGGCGGGTATCAAGGTTTCGCCAACTACTATCGCTTTGCCGCTGCGGAAGCGGTCACTCCCCTGCACATGAGTAAGGCGATCTCGTGGGTGGTGGCGGGGGGCGTTGTCGCGGCCTTTTTGGGGCCGCAGCTTGGGCAATGGGGGCGTGACTGGTTTCTGTCCAGCGGCCTGTTTGTCGGCTCCTACCTCGCTCAGGCAAGTCTCAGCGTGATCGCGCTGGCACTATTGTCTTTCGTTCGGCTTAAGCCGGTCGCAGCGGTATCTGGCGGCACCGCCAGGCCGCTGCGGGAGATTCTTGCACAGCCGGTCCTGCGCGCTTCCGTCTTTGGGTCAGCGGTTGGGTACGCAGTGATGATCATGGTGATGACGGCCACGCCGCTGGCCATGCTCGGCTGCGGCTTGTCCTCAACCAGCGTTACCCCCGTGATCCAGTGGCATGTCCTCGGGATGTTTGCTCCGTCGTTTTTCACAGGAGGACTTATCAAGCGGCACGGTGCACCTCGCATCATGCAGATTGGCTTCGTCCTGCTGTTGGCGCATATCGCAATCACGCTGCTCGGGGCCGAATTCCTACATTTTCTTTCGGGGCTGATCCTGCTTGGCATTGGTTGGAATTTCGTCTACATCGGCGGCACTGCGCTGCTCACCCAAACCTATCGCCCATGCGAACAGTTGAAAGTCCAGGCGATCAATGAGTTTTCCATTTTCGGGCTGGTGGCCATCGCGACCCTGTCGGCCGGCTGGCTTTATGACCGCTTCGGCTGGGTCACGCTGAACGTGGCTGTCATACCGCTGCTGATCGTCGCTCTGGTGGCTGCGGTCGGCATTGAACGGCGATTGCGATTGGCGGCATCCCCCGCCTGAGCAAAGGCCTACACACTTATCTATACATTTATCCACTGTAAGGAGCGGCAGCATGAAAAATAACGTATGTGTTTGGGATCGCAGCATCCGGGTTGTGCTCGGTATTGTCCTGATTGGCACAACCGTGATGGGGGCCATCGGCACTTGGGGCTGGATTGGAGTGGTCCCGCTTGTTACCGGACTAGTCGGATTTTGTCCGCTTTACAAGATGTTCGGTTGCAAAAGCTGCTCGGTCAAGTAGCGGATCTGGGGCACGACAGCTTGCCGCGTAACGAAACCTAGGGACAACGCACTGTCGTGTCTCGTGAAACTTTACCGTCAAGTCAATTTGGCAGAACGGTAGCCGTCTATAACCACGAATGAAAGAGTTTTCTCATGCTGAATCTAGTGATTGGTTTGCTGTTATTTCTCGGGGTGCATTCGATTCGGTTGTTTGCCGCCGAATGGCGTACGAGCCAGATCAGGAAGTATGGCTTACTGCCCTGGAAAGGGGTGTATGCATTACTGTCGCTGGCAGGGTTGGCACTGATTGTCTTAGGTTACGGGCAAGCCCGCCTTGATCCGACTTGGCTCTGGGTCCCGCCGCTGTGGACGCGTCATCTGGCGTCACTTTTGACCATTCCAGCCTTTATCCTGTTGGCTGCCACCTATATTCCCGGTTCGCATATCAAAGCAAGGGTCGGTCACCCGATGTTATTGGGAGTGAAGTTCTGGGCAGTGGCGCACTTGGTAGCCAACGGTACCCTGGCTGATCTATTGCTGTTTGGTGGTTTTCTCGCTTGGGCTGTACCGTTATATGTAGTGTCTCGCCGTCGTGACCGCATGGCTGGAATGCACCCGCCGGCCGGCAGGGTCAGTAGGGACGTGGCTGCGGTGGTTGTTGGGCTGGTAGCGTGGGTAGTGTTTGCCCTGTGGTTGCATGGTGTGTTGATTGGGGTGAAGCCCTTTGGTGACTAACGCGTGCATTTGTCGGCGCGTTAAAGGAATGGTGGGCCTATGGCCCTTTGAAAATCATGTTTTTCAATCGCCATCGTGCGCAATCAAATGATGTTTATCCAAGAAAACGCACCGAAGGAGCACTTACCATGACTAAAAGCAGCAATCCCGTCTATCTCGACTATAACGCGACGACACCGGTGGCATTCGAGGCCGCCGAGGCGGTCATGCATTGCTTGACCGAAGCGTTTGGTAATCCTTCCTCCTCTTATGCGTTGGGTCGGCAGGCCGCCGCCATCGTCGAGGATGCGCGACTGTCGGTGTCCCGGCTGATCGGCGCGAACGCGGGCGAAGTGTTTTTTACTGGCTGCGCGACCGAAGCCAACAATCTGGCGTTGCTCGGCGTTGCTCGCGGGCTCGGCCCGGGCAAACGGCATCTGGTGGTAAGCGCGATCGAACACCCCGCCGTGATGGAACCGGCACGACAACTGCAGCGCGAAGGATGGGCTTTGACGCTCGTACCAGTGGATCACCTGGGCCGCGTATCCGCAACCGATGTCGAGAGCGCCCTAAGGTCGGACACTGCACTCGTGTCGATCATGCATGCGAACAACGAGGTCGGCACGCTACAGCCGATTCGCGAAATTGCTGCGATTACGCGGCCGAGGGGCGTTTTGCTGCACACCGACGCGGCGCAATCTATCGGCAAAATACCGGTTGATGTTGAGACGCTCGGCGTGGATTTGCTGACGCTTGCAGGACACAAGTTTTATGCGACTAAGGGCATCGGTGCGCTTTATGTACGACCAGGCACGCCAATCACCAACAACCTGTTCGGAGCGGGCCAGGAGCATGGTCTGCGCCCCGGCACTGAAAATGTACCGGCTATCGCCGGATTGGGTGCCGCATCGAAGTTGGCGCTGGAGCGCCTGCCACAAACATACGCAAAATTGCAGAAATCAAGAGATGCCCTGCATCGGCGGCTGCTGGCAGCCATACCCACGCTGGAACTGAACGGTCACCCGGAGGAGCGACTTCCGAACACTCTTCATATATCCTTTCCAGGCGTCAGTGGCCGTGCATTACTGCAGGCGGCGAACGCCGATGTCGCTGCCTCAGTCGGTTCTGCCTGCCATTCGGAGCATGATGCAGTGAGCGGTGTGCTTGCTGCTATGGCCTTTAATGCGGCACGCGCAACTGGCGCGGTTCGACTGTCCACCGGCTGGCCAACCTCGATGGATGAGGTCGAGCGGGCAGCGGAGGCGCTGATCTCGGCTTGGAAAACGCTTGTACGGAATTGATGAATTCGGCTAACTATAATGCATGTGAAATCGAATAGGGAAATCGGATAAATTCATATACTCAGTAAGTAGTAAGTATATAAAGAACGTTGCGAAACCGCCGGGGCAGCGGTCAAACGCACCCCATTACACACAACTTTTTCTACTGTGATCGGTCTCATGAATTTTTCAGACACGCATCATGGGCAAACATTGGGCCGAGGAAGAATTGTCGGATATTACTTTGGGCGACGTACGTTTGAACAAAGGGTCAGTGGAGTTATTGACGACACCAGAAGAAAAGCCAACAGCGCAGTAAGTTGGGCCGCAAAGCCCAACCTGCGGAATTAATAAATCCCAAACGCGTAATACACCCCGATAATCACGAAAACAGCTGCGGATTTAATTAAGGTCACCATAAAAATATCGCGATAAGAAGTCTTGTGGGTGAGGCCGGTAACCGCCAGCAGCGTGATTACCGCGCCGTTGTGGGGCAGGGTGTCCATGCCGCCGCTGGCCATCGAAGCGACCCGGTGCAAGACTTCCATCGGGATGTTGGCAGCGTTTGCGGCCTGGATAAAAAATTCCGACATGGTGGCCAGCGCAATGCTCATGCCGCCTGACGCCGAGCCGGTGATGCCGGCCAGCACAGTGACGGTGATGGCTTCGTTGATCAGCGGGTTGGGGATGCTTTTTAACGCATCGGATACCACCACAAATCCCGGCAGCGCAGCGATGATGCCGCCAAAGCCATATTCGGAAGCGGTGTTCATGGATGCCAGCAACGCGCCTGCAATTGCTGCTTTCGAGCCTACGGCAAACTTTGCCATGACCTGTTTGTAGGCGAATGCCATCACTACCAAAATCCCCACCAGCAGCGCGCTCTCGACGGCCCAGATCGCAACCAGTTTCGATACTTCGACAGTCAACGGTTGACTTGGCGTGAGGATGGTAAAGGTGGAGCCAAAGTATTCGGGGATAGCTGTCGTGAAATATTTGTTTAATACGCCGACCAGGATCAGCGGCGAAATGGCCAGCAGCGGATGGGGAAGTTGTTCGGCTTTGAAAGGTTCTGGTTCATTCACATGATCGGCGCCGTAGCCCTCGCCGGCATCGAACGCCTGCTTGCGACGCCATGTCAAATAAGCCATACCGCAGATCAGGATAAATACCGCGCCGATTACCCCCAGCCAAGGTGCCGCCCAGGTGTTGGTATTGAAGAAAGTGGTGGGAATAATGTTTTGAATTTGCGGCGTTCCGGGCAGTGCATCCATCGTGAAAGTGAATGCGCCGAGCGCGATGGTGCCGGGGATCAGGCGTTTCGGTATGTCGCTTTGCTTGAACATTTCAGCAGCAAACGGATACACAGCAAACACCACCACGAACAGCGACACGCCACCGTAAGTGAGCACCGCGCACACCAGCACGATAGCCAACATGGCCCGTTCACGGCCCACCATCCGGATAATCGATGACACGATCGACTTTGAAAAACCGGATAGCTCGATGACCTTGCCGAATATCGCGCCGAGCATGAACACCGGAAAATACAGCTTCACGAACCCGACCATTTTTTCCATGAAGATGCCGCTAAACATCGGCAGAATATAAGATGGGTCGGTAAATGCGACAGCCAGCAACGCACAAATTGGCGCAAAAAGAATTACGCTGTAGCCGCGGTAGGCGGCAAACATCAGCAAAAAAAGCGCTGCAATGACAATTATAAAGCTCATTAATTTCCTGTTTTTTTCGATAAAAGGTGGTTGTAAGCATGCAGCTGCAGGTTCAGGCTGTCATTTCGTCCGTTTGACGGGTCGCTCAAGCACAAAGATCTGCGCGGGCGACAGCATACTTTTTCTTGTGACGAGCGTCAATTTGGTGCAATGTTGAAATCGGCTCAAGCGGCTACAATCACCAATTGTTCTGAATTTCAACGGGAAAATTGATGAAAACCAAAGCCGCAGTAGCATGGAAAGCAGGACAACCGCTGACGATTGAAGAAGTCGAATTGGGTGGCCCGCGTGAGGGCGAAGTCTTGGTCGAACTCAAGGCCACTGGGATTTGCCATACCGATTACTACACGCTATCCGGTGCTGATCCGGAAGGCATTTTTCCTGCTATTCTGGGCCACGAAGGCGCTGGCATCGTGCTGGAAGTTGGCCCCGGCGTTAAAAGCCTGAAAAAAGACGACCACGTTATTCCGCTATATACGCCGGAATGTCGCGAGTGCAAATACTGCCTGTCGCAAAAGACCAATCTGTGCCAAAAAATCCGCACCACGCAAGGCCGTGGTTTGATGCCGGATGCGACTTCCCGTTTCTCGATAGACGGCAAGCCGATTCACCACTACATGGGTACTTCCACCTTTTCGAATTACATCGTGGTGCCTGAAATTGCGCTGGCAAAAATCCGGGAAGATGCGCCGTTCGACAAGGTTTGCTATATCGGTTGCGGCGTCACGACCGGCGTAGGTGCGGTGCTGTTTACCGCCAAAGTGGAGGCGGGTGCGAACGTGGTGGTGTTCGGCCTGGGCGGGATCGGCCTGAACGTGGTCCAAGCGGCGCGCATGGTTGGCGCCAACAAGATCATCGGCGTCGACATCAATCCGGCACGCGAAGCTATGGCGCGCAAATTCGGCATGACGCATTTCATCAATCCCAATGAAGTCGAAAACGTGGTCGATGCCATCGTGCAGCTGACTGAAGGCGGTGCCGATTACAGCTTCGAGTGCATCGGCAACACCAAGGTGATGCGCCAAGCCTTGGAATGCACGCACAAGGGTTGGGGCCGCAGCATCATCATCGGCGTGGCCGCAGCAGGAGAGGAAATCAGCACCCGGCCGTTCCAACTGGTCACGGGTCGCAAATGGGAAGGCTCGGCTTTCGGCGGCGCGCGCGGTCGCACCGACGTGCCGAAAATCGTCGATTGGTATATGGAAGGCAAACTGAATATCGACGACCTGATCACGCATCGCTTGCCGCTGGAACGCATCAACGAAGGGTTTGATTTGATGAAGAGCGGCGAGTCGATCCGTTCGGTTGTCATCTACTGAGGTGGTCATGTTGGAAACCATCAACGAACACGCCTGCTTCGACGGCGTACAAGGATTTTATCGGCATGCATCGAGCGCAATCGGCTTGCCGATGCGCTTTTCGGTGTACCAGCCGCCGCAAGCCAAGGACGGGCCGGTGCCGGTACTGTTTTTTCTAGCTGGTTTGACCTGCACTGAAGAGACTTTCATGATCAAGGCCGGCGCCCAGCGCTTTGCCTCGCAGCACGGCATCATGCTGGTGACGCCGGATACCAGCCCGCGCAACACCGGCATTGCCGGCGCAGACGACAGCTGGGATTTCGGCCACGGCGCCGGTTTTTATCTGGATGCAACGCAACCGCCGTGGAATGCGCATTTCAGGATGGAAAGCTATATCGTGCAGGAATTGCGCGAGCTGATCTTGCAGAATTTTCCGGCCGAGTCTGATTACGTCGGCATCTTCGGTCACTCGATGGGCGGTCATGGCGCGCTGGTGCTGGCGTTGCGCCATCCGGAATTATTTCAGTCGGTATCCGCTTTCGCGCCGGTTGTAGCACCAACGCAATGCCCGTGGGGGCAAAAAGCTTTTGGCAATTATCTGGGGCCAGATGTTGCCATTTGGCAGCAATATGACGCCAGCGCATTGATGGCAACGCGCACTATGCCTTATCCACAAGGCATCCTGATAGATCAGGGCCTGAACGACCAGTTTCTGGCCGAACAGTTGTTGCCGCACGCGTTCGAAGCTGCCTGTGCCGTGGCAAACCAGCCTCTGACGCTGCGCCGCCATCCAGATTACGACCACAGCTATTACTTTATCAGCACTTTCATCGAAGACCATCTGGCGTTTCACAGCCAGAATTTGTGTTCATAACTGACGTTAAACACAAAAAGCCGTCCACGAAAAGCACGAAAGACACGAAAAAACATTTTTTGCTTTCTTTCGTGCTTTTTGTGTCTTTCGTGGACGAATGCTTTTCTTATCAATCGTGCTGATACTCTGGCAATGGCGTGCCGCATTCCTTGCAGAATTTTGCATTTGCTTCGTGCCCTTCGCTTAGACAATGCGGGCAGGTACGCGTTGTGGTGCGCGGGGCGAACCGCTGCGCCGCCATTTCGGCCGTCACAATCCCGGTCGGTACCGCCAGCGTGCCCCAGCCGAGCAACATCATCATCGATGCAATCAGCTTGCCAAGATCGGTTTGCGGCGTGATATCACCATAGCCGACGGTGGTCATCGTGACGATTGCCCAGTACATCGCGGTGGGGATGCTGGTGTAACCGTTGCCCGGCCCTTCGACCACATACATCAGGGTGCCGAGCACCAGAACCAGCATCAGGACAACGGAAATAAAAATGAATATCTTGCGGCTACTGGCGCGCAATGCTTGCGCCAGCGCCGAATATTCCGCGATGTACATCGTGAGTTTGAAAATGCGGAAAATGCGCAGCAGACGCAGGATGCGCACATCCAGCAACACATAGGCTTCCGGGAAAACCAGCGCGACGTAGGTTGGCAGAATCGACAGTAAATCGACGATGCCGAAAAAACTACGGGCATAACGCAACGGATGCCGCACACATGCCAGTCGGGCCAGATACTCGATCGTAAACAGGATCGTAAACATCCATTCCAGTCCACCGAGAACCCGGCCGTAGTCCTTGGTCGCGGCATCCATGCTGTCAATGATCACGACCAGAATACTCAGTAAAATCGCGATTATCAGCAATACGTCAAAACGCATGCCGGCGCGGGTATCGGCTTCAAAAATGATCGTATACAGACGCAGCCGCAGGCCGGTATCGGGCTTGCCGAACTTGGCGGGAGAGTGCGGCAAGCGGGATGTCGGTTGGTTCATGATAGCTGCTGTTAATGGAGTGTTCTGTCAAAGCTATTGGACTAAGCCGACAGGAAAGCGTTGATTATACCTAGCCGATTCCGCCCAAGTCGGATGTACTGCTTACCGCTTTTAACTTGTTGCTCACAGAATTATTTTGGTATGGTGGGCCTCAGGTCAGCACAAGCGGGCATTTCTTCCAAACCACCATTTTTTTGAATCGATTTAGTGAACTATGAACGATCTCACATCCCTGTCTGCCAACGAATTGCCGCTGCTGTACGCGCTGGCGCTGTTTGATGAACCGGTTAGCCAGACGCGTCTGATGGAACTATTGCATCTGATTAAGCAGAAAACAGCAAACGTTGGCGCATACGACGTCAAGCAGTTAAAAAATGGTCTCGCCAGCCTGTGCAAGACTAAATTGGTGCGGCATGAAATCGGGATGGGGCACGTGTTGCGCGATGATGTGCGCATGCCGTTGCTGTTGCAGTTGCAGTTGCAGCACAGTGGCGGGCTCCAGAGCTGGATCGGAGGCACCCGGGGATTGCTGCAACGGCATCAGCAATACACTGCATGGAAAACCGCCGATGCCGCATTTTGCCGGCGCGAAATGGAGTTCGCAGCGCTGCTGGGTGACAGAGAAGATCTGATGCGCTGGCGGGACAAGTTCTTACATGTAACAACCATCGGTCAAACACTGCCCGCCGTTGCATTTTTCAGCAACGCCGACGGCATCGCATTATTCGCTACGCTGGACAATTGGGTACAGGCGATACTGCTGGCCGACATGTTTTTTCGCGCCAACTGGTACCTGGATGATTACCGTGCTGCCTATGACTACGCTTGCTCCCGTTTCGAGGTGCTCGGCAAAGATTTGCAGGCTTTGATGGGGCTGTTGTGCGAGCAAGCGCTATTGCGGGGTGATTTGGAGCAGTTGCAACTTTTTCAGCAAAAAATGCCGTCCCATCTGCAGCCCGCAGTGCTGATTGCATTGGCAACCATCAAAGGTGATTTTGCGCTCGCGTGTGAAATTTCCGAAGTCTTTGTCAAGGCGCTGAAAGTGCAAACGGGCAAGCGCAAGCTGTTTTTGCCCGAGTTGACCGGCTTGCTGTATACGGTGGCAATGCTGGCCAAAAAAGATGCACTCAGCCTGAAGCGCGCCAAGGAACAGGTTGATGAAGGCCTCAAGCAGTACCACTATGCGTTTGCCTATTATTTGCTGCAACCGTTGGTAAATCATCTGGCGCAAGGTGTGCCGCTGAACCGGGTGTCGCTGCCGGTGCGCCCGGTGCAGGATATCGATACCCTGTTTGAAGGGTTCGCGCTGTACTGGCAGGATGCGCCACAGAATCCGCCGATGCGCGACAAACTGCTGCAGATGCGCGATGCGTGTCTGAAGTCAGGCTATGCGTGGGTTGCCGCCGAACTCGATGTGCTGCTGTATCGGCAATATGCGACACAGCAAAAGCTGCCGAACTGGCATGCCGAACATCAGCTCAAGCCATTGATAAACGCATTGCAGCGCGAGGAAACCTGGCAGCGCGCATTGGCGGCGTTGGCGAAACTCAAACCCGGAGCGGTTGCAACCGTCGCCAGCGGCAGCGATGTGCGCATCGCCTGGCTGCTTGAATCGCATCCGAACCACATCAAGCTGGAACCGCGCGAGCAAAAGCGCAGCGCCAAGGGCAACTGGAGCAAGGGCCGTGTAGTGGCGCTGAAACGTCTGGCGCAGGAGCAGGAAACTTTGCCCGGCATGATTGAGCAAGACAAGCGCATCGCTGCCTGCATTGACAAAACCTATGACAGTTACTATGGCGGCGGGTTTGAATTGGATGGCGAAAAAGCGCTGCCTTCCCTGATCGGCCATCCGGCGGTGTTCTGGCTCGATGCGCCCGATGTGCGGATCGACATTGTCAAAGGCGAAGTGGCGTTGCAACTTCAGGAGCAGGGCGGTCAGATCAGCCTGCAATTGCAGCCTCAACTAAGCACCGATATGCCCACCATGTGGCGCAAGGAAACCCCGACGCGATTAGTGGTGTTCTCTTCTACTCATGAAATTCTGCAGATCGCGGGTATCTTGGGTCACGGCTTGACGGTGCCGGCCACCGCCAAGGCGCAACTGGTGGACGTGATTGCCGCCATCGCGCCGCATTTGGCGATTCATTCCGATGTGCCGGAACTGGCAGCGCACATCACCAGCGTCGATGCCGACACTACCCTGTTTGCGCATTTGCTGCCGTTGCAGGACGGCTTGCGGCTGCAATTTCTGGTGCGTCCGCTGGTCGATGGCGGCTGGTTTGCGCCCGGCAAAGGCGCGGTTAATGTGCTGGGCGAGCAAGGCGGCAACGCGGTCCAGGCCAGCCGCAATCTGAAGCAGGAACAGAAGCGGCTGCAACAGGTAAGGGACGCCTGCCCAGCGCTGGGCGAAGCCGAACAGAATGGCGAGGAATGGGAGCTGCAACATCCCGAACTCTGCCTTGAGCTCTTGAGCCAACTCAAAGCCCTGCCGGAAGACACGCTGCAACTGGTCTGGCCCGAGGGCGAGCGCTTCCGTCTGAAAGGCAGTCGTTCACTCAAGCAAATGCGGCTCACGATCAGAAAGGACGGCGAATGGTTCGTCGCCGGCGGCAATATCACGCTCGACGATGGCCGGGTGCTGGCCTTGCGCGAACTGCTGCAACTGATCGACGGCGCGTCCGGGCGCTTCCTGAAAATAGGCGAAAACGATTATCTGGCGCTGACCGACGCTTTTCGCAAACGGCTTGATGCATTGCGCGCACTGGGCGAGCCGGTTGGCAAAGATGGCGTCCGCATTAATCCGCTGGCAGCGCCGGCGCTGGCCGAGCTGGCCGCCGAAGTGGGCGAACTGAAGGCCGATTCCGCTTGGCGCGAACAGGTCGAAAAACTGGACTCGTTGGCCGATTATGTTCCCGTCTTACCATCTACCTTGCAAGCCGAGCTGCGCGATTATCAGCTCACCGGCTATCAATGGCTGTCGCGGCTGGCGCGTTGGGGCGTCGGTGCCTGTCTGGCCGACGATATGGGGCTGGGCAAAACCGTGCAGGCGCTGGCGCTGTTGCTGGAGCGCGCCCCGGATGGCCCGGCGCTGGTGGTGGCGCCGATCTCGGTGGCGATGAACTGGCAAGCTGAGGTTGCCCGTTTCGCGCCCACGCTGAAGGTGCGGGCGTATCACAACAATCGCTCGCTGGCAGACTTGGGGCCATTCGATCTGGTCATCGCCAGCTATGGCATGTTGCAGTCGGATACAGAAATGTTCAGCGCTCAGCACTGGCATAGCGTGGTGCTGGATGAAGCGCAGGTGATCAAGAACGCCGCCACCAAACGCAGTCAGGCCGCGATGGCGCTCACAGCTGATTTCAAGATGATCGCCAGCGGCACGCCGGTGGAAAACCATCTGGGCGAATTGTGGAATCTGTTTCGGTTCATCAATCCCGGTCTGCTGGGTTCCAAAGAACGCTTCGCCGAGCGCTTCAGCAATCCGATTGAACGCGGCGACAAGCAGGCGCGCCTGCACCTGAAAAAACTGATCCAGCCTTTCATCCTGCGCCGCACCAAGACCCAGGTCATGAGCGAATTGCCCTCGCGCACAGAAGTCAAATTGTTAGTTGAACTCAGCGACGAAGAGCGTCATCTGTATGAAGCGCTGCGGCAGGAAGCGCTCGATAAAATCGCCCAACTGCAACCGGGCGAAGGCCAGGCGATGCATGTGCTGGCCGAAATCACCAAGCTGCGCCGCTTCTGTTGCAACCCGAAACTGGTGCTCAAGAATTCCAGCGTGCGCGGCAGCAAGCTGGCGATGTTTGCCGATGTCGTCGAAGAATTGCTGGCAAATCGTCACAAGGCGCTGGTGTTCAGCCAGTTTGTTGATCATCTTGCCATCGTGCGCGAATGGCTGGAGCAAAAAGGCATCAGCTATCAATATCTGGATGGCAGCACGCCGCCCGTAGAGCGAATTAAACGCGTGAACGCGTTCCAGGCAGGAGAGGGCGATATATTCCTGATCAGCCTGAAAGCCGGCGGCACCGGGCTGAACCTGACCGCCGCCGATTACGTGATCCACCTTGATCCATGGTGGAACCCGGCGGTGGAAGACCAGGCCTCCGACCGCGCACACCGGATGGGTCAACTCAGGCCAGTCACCATTTATCGTCTGGTGGCGCAAGACACCATCGAAGAAAAAATCCTCACGTTGCACGCCGAAAAGCGCGACCTGGCCGACAGTTTGCTGGAAGGCGGCGACGCTTCAGGAAAAATGGATACGGCAGCCTTGCTGCGCTTGTTGAAGGAAAATGTTTGAAGCAACTGCATTTTGTCCACGAAAAACACGAAAAGCACGAAATAAGGCGAGATGCGTAGGATGGGTGCAACCCATCTTGTACGTTCGATATGCGATGGGTTGCACCCATCCTACGGGATGCATTTCGTGGACCATGTATTTAATCCGTGATTAAGCCGTCCGCCGCATCGGGCTTATAATCGGCGGATGCAAAAACTTCTCCAAAACCTCAACCCCGAACAACTCGCCGCAGTCACCTTGCCCGCCCAATCCGCGTTGATTTTAGCCGGTGCCGGCTCTGGCAAAACGCGCGTGCTGACGACCCGCATCGCGTGGCTGATTCAAAGCGGGCAAGTGTCGCCCAGCGGTTTGCTGGCAGTAACTTTTACCAACAAAGCCTCAAAAGAAATGACCGCGCGGCTGAATACGATGTTGCCTATCAACACGCGCGGCATGTGGATAGGCACTTTTCATGGCTTGTGCAACCGGCTGTTGCGCGCGCATTACCGCGATGCCGGCTTGCCGCAGACATTTCAGATTCTCGATTCTTCTGATCAGTTGTCGGTCATCAAGCGCTTGTTGAAAGCTAACAATATTAATGATGAGAAATACCCGCCACGCAGCCTGATGTTCTTCATCAACGGCGCCAAAGATCAGGGCTTGCGTGCCGGCGAGATAGATGCGCACGACCCGCACGAGCGCAAAATGGTCGAGCTGTATGCGATTTATGAAAACCAGTGCCAGCGCGAAGGCGTGGTCGATTTCGCAGAATTATTGCTGCGCTGTTACGAATTGCTCAGCCGCAATCAGCCGCTGCGCGAACATTACCAGGCCCGCTTCAAACATATTCTGGTCGATGAATTTCAGGACACCAACGACTTGCAGTACAGGTGGCTCAAGCTGATGGCCGGACCACACAATGTGGTGTTCGCGGTCGGCGATGACGATCAGAGCATTTACGCATTTCGCGGTGCCAATGTCGGCAACATGGCTGCGTTCCAGCGCGAATTCAATGTGGAAAATTTGATCAAGCTGGAACAGAACTATCGTTCGCATGGCCACATTCTCGACAGCGCCAATACGCTGATCGCGCATAACAGCAAGCGCCTGGGCAAGAATTTGCGCACCGATGCCGGACATGGCGAACCGGTGCGGATTCAGGAAGTCACTTCCGATTTGGAAGAGGCGCGCTGGATCATCGAAGAATCCAAAAGCCTGATTAACGAAGGCAGTTTGCTGAGTGAAATTGCAGTGTTGTACCGCTCCAATGCGCAATCGCGGGTGATCGAACATGCGCTGTTTTCAGCCGGTATTCCGTACAAGGTGTATGGCGGCCAGCGCTTTTTCGAGCGCGCCGAGGTCAAGCATGCGATTGCTTATTTGCAGTTGCTGGACAACTTGCATAACGATTCCGCTTTCCTGCGAGTGGTGAATTTCCCGACCCGCGGCATCGGCGCACGTGCGCTGGAGCATTTGCAGGATGCCGCAAAGCAGTACGATGTTTCTTTGTACGCAGCGGTGCCGTATGTGGCCGGCAAGGCTGGCTCGTCGCTCAATGCTTTCATCAAATTGATCGAAGGTGCACGCTTCGAAGCGCAGAACCTGCCGTTGCCGGAGATGGTCAAAATCGTCCTCGATGCCAGCGGTCTGCTGACCCATTATCAGAAAGAGAAAGAGGGCGCCGACCACCTGGAAAATCTGGAGCAAGTAGTCAGCGCCGCCGCCCTGTTCGTGGCGGAAGAAGGTTTCGGCCACGATGCGCCGGCTTTCCTCGGCCCGAAAACACAGCCCACGGCGGGTACTGCAATACCGAATGCCGACGGCATCGCAATTTTCGACGCCGATGCGGCGCTGCCGACCGTAATGTCGCCGCTGTCGGCGTTCCTGTCGCACGCGTCGCTGGAAGCGGGCGAGAATCAGGCTTTGGCCGGGCAGGATGCGTTGCAAATGATGACCGTTCATTCGGCCAAAGGACTGGAATTCGATGCGGTCTTTATCACCGGCTTGGAAGAGGGTCTGTTCCCGCACGAGAACAGCGCCAAGGAAGAGGATGGCGTCGATGAAGAGCGCCGCCTGATGTACGTCGCCATCACGCGCGCCCGCAAGCGACTGTATATGACATTCTCCCAAACCCGCATGCTGCACGGCCAAATCCGTTACAACGTGAAATCGCGTTTCTTCGCCGAACTGCCGGAAGATGCGCTGAAATGGCTGTCACCGCAGGTGAAAGTGCAACCGCAATGGTTCGCACAACCGAAAGCAGCTTGGGTCGATGCGCCGCAAACCGGTGTCAACCGGATTGCGCAAAGCATCAGCAAGCCAGATCACGGCTGGCACATCGGTGAATCAGTCGCGCATGCCAAGTTCGGCGAAGGCGTGATCATCAACATCGAAGGCAGCGGCACCAATGCGCGCGCGCAAATCAATTTCGGCCGGCAAGTGGGAATCAAATTGCTGGATTTGGGGATTGCCAAGCTGGATAAGGTGGTTGCGTAAGCTTTTAGTAGTTGGTAGGGTGCGCACAAAGGCGTGCCCACCCTACGATTCAGATTATCTCAATCGGCTTCGTCGAGATCAACCGGCGGCAGTTTTTCCACCAGCAGAGCATTGACCTGACGGGCGTCAGCACGCAGCACTTCGAAGCGAAGGTTGTTAATGTTGAATACATCGCCTTTGCGCGGTACGCGGCTGAGGTGGTTGGCAACCAGGCCGCCGATGGTGTCGACATCTTCATCGGCCAGATGCGTTTCCAGCACTTCATTGAATTGCTCGATTTCAGTCAGCGCCTTGATGCGCCAGCGCGGGCCGTAAGCGCCATGCTTGATGGAAAGAATATTGTCTTCTTCTTCATCGAAATCGTATTCATCCTCGATGTCACCGACGATCTGCTCCAGCACGTCTTCAATCGTGATCAGGCCGGCTACGCCGCTGTATTCATCGACTACGATCGCCATGTGGTTGTGGTTGGCGCGGAAGTCGCGCAGCAACACGTTCAGGCGTTTTGAGCCCGGGATGAAGATTGCCGGACGCAGCATGTCGCGCACGTCGAATGATTCTTCCGCGTAATAGCGCAGCAAATCTTTGGCCAGCAGAATGCCGATAACTTTGTCGCGCTCGCCTTCAATGGCGGGGAAGCGGGAGTGCGCGGTCTCCAACACGTGCGGCATCCATTCTTCGATCGGCTTGGTGATGTCGATCACGTCCATTTGCGAGCGGGGGATCATGATGTCGCGAACCGATAGTTCGGACACTTGGAACACGCCTTCGATCATCGACAGTGCATCGGCGTCGATCAGGTTGCGTTCATGCGCGTCGTGCAGCACTTCGAGCAACTCGCTGCGGTTTTCGGGTTCGGGGGAAATCAGGGCGGTCAGACGTTCAAACAATGACCGATGGGGCTTGGCGTCAGGGACTCTGACGCCGGTAAGTTGATCTTGCATAAGGGGCATTAAGCCGTAGTTTTGATCGGCATAGGATACAACAAATGTACCAAGACGACAAAATCCAGCGGCGTTGTTTGATTTTTCACAATTTTTGCGCAACTACTGCAGTTGTGGTTTAGCCTGCCTTATTGGGGATCAATGCTCCGCATACGGATTGGGTAAACCCAGCTTAGCCAAAATCTCGGTTTCGATGGCTTCCATTTCCTGCGCTTCTTCTTCGTTTTCGTGATCGTAACCCTGCGCATGCAGCACGCCATGCACGATCAGGTGGGCGGTGTGGGCGAGCACCGTTTTGCCTTGCTCGGCGGCTTCGCGCTCCAGCACGTCGGTGCACAGGATGATGTCGGCTTCAGTTACTTCCGCATCCTGGTCTTCGGTGTAGGCGAAAGTAAGCACGTTGGTCGCATAATCCTTGCCGCGATAATCGCGGTTCAGGGCCTGGGCTTCTGCCGCATCGACGAAGCGGATCGTCAGTTCGGCCGGGGCGAACAGCGCTGCCTGCACCCAGCGCCGCAGTTTGGGGCGGGTTACTATATCTTTCAGGCGCGCGTCGGCATACTGCACCGACAGCGCGAGTTTATCTTTTGCGGGCATGGTGTACGGGGGTGGCTTTATGCAGCTCAAGTTCCAGGCTGCTGGCGGATTCGTAGGCATCGACGATGTGCCCGACGAGCGGATGGCGTACCACGTCGATACTGGAGAAATGCGAGAAAGCGATGCCGCGCACCTCTTTCAGCACGCCGAGCGCATCGTTCAGGCCGCTTTTTTGGCCGCGCTGCAAATCGACCTGGGTGACGTCGCCGGTGATCACGGCTTTGCTGCCGAAGCCGATCCGGGTCAGGAACATTTTCATCTGCTCGGGCGTGGTGTTCTGCGCTTCGTCCAGGATGATGAACGCGTGATTCAGCGTGCGGCCGCGCATGTATGCCAGCGGCGCGATTTCGATGGTTTGCTTTTCAAATAATTTTTGGGTTTTATCGAAACCCAACAGATCGTATAGCGCGTCGTACAGCGGACGCAGGTAAGGATCGACTTTCTGCGCCATGTCGCCGGGCAGGAAACCGAGGCGCTCGCCGGCTTCGACCGCCGGACGCGTCAACACGATGCGTTTGACCAAGTCGCGCTCCAGCGCATCGACCGCGCAAGCCACCGCCAGATAAGTCTTGCCGGTGCCGGCCGGGCCGACGCCGAAAGTGATGTCGTGCGCCATGATGGCGTTCAGGTATAAATTTTGGTGCGGAGTGCGGCCGCGCAGATCGGCGCGGCGCGTCTTCAGTACCGGGCTCTCGGTGGCATCCGGCAGGGTTTCGATGATCGGCGAGGTCAGTGCATCGTTGCCTGAATTGACTACTTTTGCGACCAGTTTTGCCCGCTGCTCGACCAGCGCCAACTGCACTTCGTCGATTGAAATGGGTTTGGTGGCAATGGCATAAAACTGCTCCAGGATCGCCACCGCACGTGCGCCGTTGGTGCCGCCGACCACAAAACGGTCGCCACGCCGGAAAATTGTCACGTCCAGAGCGGACGAGATTTGCCGCAAGTTTTCGTCGAGCGGGCCGCACAAATGCGCCAGCCGCGCATTGTCGAGCGGCTCCGGCAGGAAGTGCTGTGGCTGGGAGGGAGATTTGGTTTTCAAATGGCGCTTTGCAGGATCGGAGTGAATGTTTTGGATGCGGCGGTGACCAATTCGCCACGCAAGGAATACGTATAGCTGTGCGTGATGTCGATATCAACCAGTTGACCGATCAGACGTGCGCCATCCGGCCCGCCGTCGAAATTGACGACGCGATTGTTTTCCGAGCGGCCCTGCATTTCTGCGGGGCTCTTGGCAGACGGCCCTTCAACCAGAATGCGCTGAACGGTGCCTATCATTTGCTGGCTGTAGTGCTTGGTGTTGTCGCTGATGACGGCCTGCAAGCGTTGCAGGCGCGCCAGCTTGACTTCCTGCGGCGTGTCGTCCTGCAAGTTAGCAGCTGGCGTGCCGGGGCGGGCGCTGAAAATGAAGCTGTAACTGTTGTCAAAGCCGATATCTTTGATCAATTGCATCGAGGCTTCGAAATCGGCTTCGGTTTCGCCCGGGAAGCCGACGATGAAGTCGCTCGATATCGCGATATTCGGACGTATTGCGCGCAAGCGACGCACCACAGATTTGTATTCCAGCGCGGTGTAGCCGCGTTTCATCGCCGACAGAATGCGGTCGGAGCCATGTTGTGCCGGCAGATACAAGTGATCGACCAGTTTCGGCACCTTGGCATAGGTATCGATCAAGCGCTGGGTGAATTCCTTCGGGTGGCTGGTGACGAAGCGGATCCGTTCGATGCCGGGGAATTCGGCGATGGTTTCGATCAGCAGCGCGAAATCGGCCAGCTCACCGTCGGCCATCACGCCGCGAAACGCGTTGACATTCTGACCCAGCAGCGTGATTTCTTTCACGCCCTGTTCGGTCAGACCGGCGATTTCAGTCAGCACGTCATCGAAGCGGCGCGACACTTCCTCGCCGCGGGTGTAAGGCACCACGCAGTAACTGCAATACTTGCTGCAGCCTTCCATGATCGACACGAAGGCGGTCGCGCCATCGACTTTGGCAGGCGGCAAATGATCGAATTTTTCGATTTCAGGAAAGCTGATGTCGACTTGCGATTTGCCGGTGGCGCGGCGTTGCTCGATCAGCGCCGGCAAGCGATGCAAGGTTTGCGGGCCGAACACCACATCCACATACGGCGCGCGTTTCAGAATCGCCGCGCCTTCCTGGGAAGCGACGCAGCCGCCGACGCCGATCACCAGATGCGGCTTGGCCAGTTTCAGCTCGCGGATGCGGCCGAGGTCGGAAAATACTTTTTCCTGCGCTTTTTCGCGCACCGAGCAAGTGTTGAGCAGGATCACGTCGGCATCTTCGATGCTGTCGGTTTTGATGATGCCGTCGGAGGCGTTGAGTACGTCGGCCATCTTGTCCGAGTCGTACTCGTTCATCTGGCAGCCGAAGGTTTTAATGAATACTTTTTTTTGCATGGAGTGACTTTGTGCGGATAAGGATAAGGCTTTAAGGTTCTAGCGGTTCTGGTCAGGCAAGCGCTTGGCGGCTTCTTGCGGACTCAATATTCAGATGCGGTGGATCTGGCCCTGATTGTTCTCGGTAAAATTCACAACCACATGCCTGCCACTTAAAGTGGCAGGCATGTCGATCGTATTATGGGTATTGAATATTTGGGCTCCCGGCGACAGTATGCGTTGCGTGCCATCAAGGACAATCGCCGGATACATTGCAGGCGTCATTGTCCCGCGTTTGGCATTCGATGGAAAGGGCCGCTCGTAAGCTGCGGCAGAACAGGCCAGTATCGCCAATATCACTGCCGATAAAAAATGTTTTGTCTGCTTGGAAGCGCTCCATTTCATTGCGGGTTATTAACGGATTAACGAATGCTACGCACTACTATAAGCATCGTAGGTCGGATTAGTGTAAGCGTAATCCGACATTCCCGGCCGCAAATGTCGGATTACGCGATGAACCCGCTAATCCGACCTACCAAAGCTGGTAAATACCAGGGCAAATAGACTATCACACTGACGCATGACGCAAATTTTGCGTAACCGATGCAACGCAATATTATTTATGCTATGTTGAGTATATCTATTTATATGGCATTTACCGCATATATTTATTGCGGTAATTAAATATACTCCACTTATTGCCTGTAAGAATAGTAGGTTGGGTAAGCGAAGCGTAATCCGACATTCTTGGCCGTCGATGTCTACAAAGCTCTTCAAGGTGCAAAAACCAGCTCCGCCATCACGATTTCCCAGTGCGCGCAGCGGTTGTAATTCTGCTGCGCAGGATCGCCATCTTCGCGCTTGCGGCAAACAATTGCGGCAACCTGGGCTGAAAGAAAATTCATACGAGCAGGTGGCGTGAACGCTTTTGACAGCCGGCCAACCGTGACGCCGGCGTCATTGACCAGTTCCCAGCGCGCTTCGGTTTGACTTAATGCAAGCGCGTCTCTGGCTGACAATCCGGCGATGGCTCGATGTACCGGATGATCCTCTGCAAAGCGGCCGGCAAAACCAATGTCGATATCTTTCATCGTCAGGCGCACGTAGCGGCGCAATAACTCCGGCGCGATTGTCGTTACATAGTCTGGCGCTCTGCGCAACAGGCAGGGCGCGTCGGGCAGCGCGTCGATCAGCGCATTGATCAGATGAGGGCTTGCATTGCCGGCGACCTGCATGCGCGCCAGCATCAAAGTGCTTTTTGCTCTGGTCATTGCGACATACGGCAAGCGGCGCGGTGCATCCGCATCTTCATCCGGCCCCAAGCGCTGCCAATCGCCATCGAGCACCGCTACATGCGCAAACTCCAGCCCTTTGGCCCGGTGCGCTGTGAGCAGCAACAAGCCGGTTTGCTTGCGCCTGGCCTCCCGGCCCCAATCCACCAGCCATTCGACGAAGTGCTCGGTCGGGAGTTCGGTTGCCGATGTTTCCAGCGCGTATTCGGATACAGCATCCTGCAACAAGCTCCACCACGGGCCATTCGGCTGCATTGCTAGCCATGTTTTGATGGCAACGGCGTCGGTCAGTCTGTGCTCTTGATTGCGCAGCCATTCGACAAGGGCTTGCGTTTCACGCAAGCGCCAGAATTGCGATACGTCCTCGTTGGCCATTTGCACCGGGATGCCGTTCAGCGCGCAAAAACTGCGCACCGGTTCCAGCACATCCCAGTTGCGCGAAATGACGGCAGCTTGCGACCAATCCCAATCCGGGACCAGACGCGCAAGCCGCATCAATTCAGTCATTACCGCAACCGCCTGACTGAGCGCATTGCCACCCGCCGGTAATGACAATATTTGCACCCGTCCTTTTCCGACCGGGTCCAGCGCTTGCCAGGCACCACCGGCTGCGGCCTTGTTGCGGGCGCGGTTGACGATTACCGGATTAACGGCTTTCATGCGCTTGACTGTCGGCGCAATAAGCAGGTTGGCGGCGTCGATGATGTGATGCGTGGAGCGGTAATTTTCGATTAGAAAAGCCGGTTTGGCAGCGTAGTCGGTTTCGAAGCGCCGGATGAATTCGACCGAAGAACCGTTGAACGCATAAATATTCTGGTCGTCGTCGCCGACCGCAAACAAGCTCAGGCGGCCATCTTCTTCGCTGCGGGTGCGTCCGGCCAGTGCCGAGATCAATGCGTATTGGTCCGGCCCGATATCCTGATATTCATCCACCAGAATCCAGCGGAACGCTGCCAGCAAACGGTCGCGCTGGGCATCGGCGGCGTCGGTTTCTTCTGGCAGTAATCCGGTGCCGTTGAGCAAGGCCACCGCCTGCGGTATCACCTGTTTGAGCAATTGTTCGAATTCCTTCTTGTCACGGCTGGCGCGGGCACTGAAGCTGACGCCAGCCAGACGCATCGCCAGCGCGTGGCAGGTCAGCACGATCACGCCGCACGCATCGTCGCCGATCCATGCATCCAGACGGCGCCGTATCTCGACAGCCGCATGACGGTTGTAGGCCAGCGCAAGAATGCCGTGCGGGTTTTCCCGTTTTACCCGCAGCAAATAGGCGATGCGATGCACCAGCACGCGGGTTTTGCCCGATCCCGGCCCGGCCAGTACCAGTACATTGGTTTGCTCCCGCTCGTCGGTGACGATTCTTTGCTGGATCGGGTTGTTCAAGTCTTCGACGATGCTGCGCCACGAAGCAGGTGTGGTCTGGCGCGCCAGTTCCTTTTCGCGCTCGGGCAGCCAGCGCCGCATGAAATCGTCGCGGTTCAGGCTGAAATAATCCATCGTCAGGCCCAGCGCTTCGGCCATTGCTTGCAAGCCGCGCTGCACGTATTCGGACATCACGTGAATTTGCACCACCTGCTCGTCGTAATGCAGCTTCAATGGCGTGAAATCCGCTTTCAAAAAATTCTGCCTGCTCTGTCCCAGATGGATGGTCATGGCCGGACGGAATACCGCCAGGCCCTTGTTGAGGCGGATTACTTCCTGCTCGTGCAGCCACAGCAGCGCGCGGTCGAGCAGTTTGGCGGGATCTTTCGCTATTGCTTTCAAGGTGATGTCGGCTTCCACCGCCGCCAGCAATTGGCCCAGCGAGGTTTGCGCCAGCAGATCGACGCCTTGCTCCTGGTCGCGTGGCACGCTGAGTAAATGTTCGACGATCACATTGGCTGCAGTGCGGCGCAGTGCTGCGGTATCTTCCAGCGCTTGCCAGTTGCGTTGCAGCGTGACGTAGATCGATTCGGCATCGATATTCTTGAAGCGGATGCTGCCAAGACCGCTATCTTCATTGCGGCCATCGCTGGCCAGACTGCGGATGATGCGCGCCAGTTTTTTCGGCAACGCGTGGCTGCGTCCGGCGTCTTTCAATCGTTGTGTCGCATGGCGCAATTGCAGCAACGAACCTTCGCCTTTCTGCAGATCGGGAGCCGCTTCGCGCATCTGCGCAATCAGCGCGATCTCCAGCGCAGCGGTTTCTTCCAGCCGTTTTTTCGATGAATTTTTGACCCCGGCATGGACAAAAGCGGTCAGCGCGGTGTCGTTGCTGGCGATTCCGAATTTTTCCAGATCGTACAGCGCAGCGCGGACTTTCTCGGCAGTCAGGCCCGACACGCACATCAGTTCATCGGTAGAAATGCCTTCGTCGGCATCAGCATCGAACAAAGCGCGTACCAATGACAATAAATGCTGCCGGGGCTGGCCGAACAGATTGGCCTTATCCAATTTTTTCTGCCTCCGCCAGCGAACTCACACGCAGCGACGATAGAAAAACCTGCGCCCGGTTTTCTTCGCGGGTCAGTAGGGTGGCTTCTTCCAGCCACGCGATCGCGGTGCGCACGCGGGTGTCGTCGGTAGCTGAGTCGCGCTCGAAAGTGCCGTCGGTTTCCTCGGACAAAATCTCGCCCGAGGTTGCAATGACTTCGCCATCGCCTTGCTTCTTGCGTTCCAGTCGCCGGATCGATTTCAGAATCGCCTGGATATCCTGACGCGACACGTACGCCAGCGGCCAGCCATGTTGGCGGGAGTCAGTTAGCAACGCCCGCCCGTGGGTCTGGCAAGCCTGCCCCGACAACAGACGCTGAATCGTCGCGTGCGCCTGTGTATCGGTCGGGCGCAGGCAGCGTCGGACCCGCATGAAGACTGCATTCAGTCCCGACTTCACATCGGCAATGGTGGTCAGCCAGTGCCAGGCCAGCAGCAAATCCGGCGCGCTGTGCTGCAACTCTTCGAATGCGCGCAATTGATCGCTGAATACTTCGAGAGCCAGCCGTGCATCCAATTCTGGATCATTCAAGCTGCCGCGCCGCAACTGCCCATCCTTGTAATGCTTGACCAGATGGTGATAAGAATTGTGCGGGAACGCCAGCGGATTGAGTTGTAAAGTGTCCACCAGCGGCAGCTTCAACAGGCGCAAATCGGGCTGGGCCGCTGCCAGATGTGGCGCGTCGAACGCAATAATGTTGTGCCCCAGCAAAAAAGCCATCGGGCCAGAACTTGCATCAAGTTTCTTCAGTGCATCTCGAAGATTGCCGTTCTGAAACACAAAAGAGGCCCCGTTATCACCCCGCACTGCAGCAAAGCTATGGATACGCTGGTCCTGTACGCCAACTTCCAAATCAATCGACAGGCAAAGCAGGCCGTTGCCGGGTGTTTTTGTCGATTCAGATGCTAACTGGGCTGGTTCAATCCTCCTGGCATTCAACGTATTTTTTGTGTATGTGAAAGTACAACTTTATTCTCATTGTGAACATGCTCCAAAAAACGATTAGAGAGCAAAAAATGTAATCTCATAGGAAGAAAAGCGTCCTGATGTGGCGCTTTTGGTGTTTTGAAACACTTTTGCATAGAGAGAAAAATCTAATACTGACTTAATGATATCGAAAAGAAAGGGTTCTCATATTCAACGCATTACCTTGGTACGTACTAACACTTACAAAAAATATTTGTTGGCATGTTTTGATGGCATGATGTGCACTTGCGACAAGTGCATCACAATTCGCCGGTATGCGCATGCCTTATCAGCTGCATTGGGAATTCGTATTTCATTTGTCGCAGATCAAAGTTGTAATATTTTAATGTGTAAAAGTATGAATCTGTTGCGACGCACCAAGCCGCACTTAATTTTATTAATTAATCAAACGCACCAAGGAAAATCATGTTTTCAAATACTGATCAATATACTGCTGCAACTAAAGCCTTGTTCGAATCGCAAATCGCTACACTTAGTGCGCTGGTAAACATAGCGGTTCAAGGAACAGAAAAAATCACAGAATTGAATATGGCAGTTGCCAAAGCTTCCGCCGAGGATTCCGCCACTGCTACCAAAGATTTGTTGGCAGTTAAAGACCCACAAGCTTTCTTCGCGCTGGCAACTGCATTTGCCAAGCCAAACTCGGAAAAAGTTGCTGCCTACAACCGTCATTTGACGGACATCGTATCTTCCACTAAAGAAGAACTTTCTAAGGTTGTTGAAGCGCAAGTTGCTGAAACACAAAAGAAAGTAAGCGCCTTAGTGGACAGCATCTCCAAGAACGCACCAGCCGGTTCTGAAAATGTGATCGAAATGTTGAAATCGTCCGTTGCGAATGCTAATGCCGGCTACGAGCAAGTCAACAACGCTACTAAAAAAGCTATCGAAGTGACTGAAGAGCAAGTTGTTAAAGCCACAGAGCAGTTTGCTCAAGCTGGAAAAAAAGTAGCAGTGAAATAAAAAAATAACATTGCAGCAATAAAAAACGGGCCGCAAATGCGGCCCGTTTTTTATTTTTTCAATACGTTGATATGGCAGCGTAGGTCGGGTGTGCGGCTTCATCGCGTATCTAGCAAAACTGCCCCGACATGTGCGGCTATTAATGTCGGATTACGCTACGCTTATCCGACCTACCAATAGGGATTCAAGCCCACTCTGCACACAAACTTTCTGCCTGCCTCAGCACCATCTGTATCGCTTCATCCTGCCTGACTGGAGGATATTTATATTTGCGCAAAATGCGCTTGACCAGCAGCCGCAGCTTGGCGCGCACGTTATCCCGTACGGACCAATCCACGCTGACGTTTTGCCGCAGGCTTTCGGCCAGTTCATGCGCGATTTTCTTCAGGGTTGCGTCGCCCAGTTCGCGTACCGAATCTGCGTTGTTCGCCAACGCATCATAGAAGGCCAGCTCGTCATTGTTGAGGCCCAGATTAGCGCCACGGTCGGCCGCTTCCTTGAACTTTTTCGCCATGCTGATCAATTCTTCCATCACCTGCGCGGTTTCGATGGAGCGGTTCTGGTAGCGCTTGATGACGTTGGCGAGCAGTTCGGAGAACTTATTGTTCTGCACCACATTGGTCGCGAAGCGGGCCTTGATCTCGCCTTCCAGCAAGCGTTCCAGCAATTCCACCGCCAGATTGCGTTCCGGCAGGTTGCGCACGTCATTCAGGAAGTCGTCGTCCAGGATGCCGATATTCGGTTTATCCAGGCCTACCGCGTTGAAGATATCGACCACTTGTTCGGACACCACCGCCGAGCCGATGATCTGGCGGATCGCCAGTTCGCGCTCTTCATTGGTTTTCTTTTTGCCGCTGATTTCCTTTTTGGTAAGCAACACTTTGACCGCCTGAAAGAACGCGACTTCTTCCCGCACCGCTTTAGCTTCATCCAGCGTGCAGCACAAGGTAAAGGCTTTCGACATCGCCAGCGCGGTGTCGCCGAAACGCTTCTTGCCATCCTTAATGCCGAGCACATGGTTGGCGGTTTGCGCTAGCGTGCGGTGGCCGCCGGTCAGGAATCCGCTGTAATCGAAGCCGTGCAACATCGCGTGCAGAATGTCGAGCTTTTCTGCCAGCACCGCATAAGCTTCATGGGCATCGACGGTTGGGCGGCCGCGCCCCTTGCTGGCCGTGTATTCTTTCAGCGCCTGTTTCAGGTCATTGGCGATGCCGATGTAATCGACCACCAGCCCGCCCTGCTTGTCGCGAAATACCCGGTTCACGCGTGCAATTGCCTGCATCAGGTTGTGGCCCTTCATCGGCTTGTCCACATACAGCGTATGCACGCAGGGCGCATCGAAGCCGGTCAGCCACATGTCGCGCACGATCACCAGCCGCAGCGGATCAATCGGGTCCTTGAAGCGCTTTTCCAGCCGTTTCTTGACTTGCTTGGAGTAGATGTGCGGGCGCAGCAAGGGTTTGTCGCTGCTTGATCCGGTCATCACTATCTTGATCGCGCCACGTTCCGGGTCGTCATCGTGCCAGTCGGGGCGCAGCGCGATGATCGCGTTGTACAGGTGGGCGCAGATGTCGCGGCTCATCGCCACCACCATCGCCTTGCCGGATTGCGCCTTGCTGCGTTCCTCGAAGTGCGCAACCAGGTCGGCTGCCACTTGCTGGATGCGCGGCGCTGCGCCGACCACGCTTTCCAGCGCAGCCCAGCGGCTCTTGAGGCGCGCTTGCTGGTCGTCTTCCTCATCTTCGGCCAGCTCGTCGACTTCGTCATCGATGCCCGGCAACGCCTCTTCTTTCAGGCCCAGCTTGGCGAGCCGCGATTCGTAATAAATCGCCACCGTCGCGCCATCATCGCGGGCTTGTTGCATATCGTAGATGTGGATGTAATCGCCGAACACCGCACGGGTATCGCGGTCTTCGCTTGACACCGGTGTGCCGGTAAACGCAACGAAGGTCGCGTTCGGCAGCGCATCGCGCAAATGCTGGGCGTAACCGACCTGGTAGCGTTCCAGATATTGGACCGGCGCTTCGGCAACCATTAAGCCGCCGTCATTCGCGCTGTGGCCGGAGCGACGTACCGTTTTGAGTTTGGCTTCAAAGCCGTACTGGGTGCGATGCGCTTCGTCCGCAATCACCACGATATTGTGCCGGTCCGACAGCACCGGAAAACTGTCTTCATCCTCACCGGGCATGAATTTTTGAATAGTGGCGAACACGATGCCCCCCGATGGGCGATGCGCCAATTTAGCCCGCAAATCCTGCCGCGTTTCAACTTGCACCGGCTGCTCGCGCAATAAATCCTGCGATAGCGAGAACACGCCGAACAATTGTCCATCCAGATCATTGCGGTCGGTAATCACCACAATGGTCGGATTCTCCATCGCCGCATCCGTCATCACGCGTGCGGCAAAGCAGGTCATGGTGATGCTCTTGCCCGAACCTTGCGTATGCCAGACCACGCCGCCTCGGCCCTTGATTGCTGCGTTGCCGCCGGGGCGCGATGCATCCACCACCTGCACAATCGCAGCACGCACCGCATGGAATTGGTGATAGCCGGCGATCTTCTTGACCAGCGTGCCGTCATCTTCAAACAGTACAAAAAAGCGCAGGAAATCCAGCAGATATTCCGGAGCCAGCACGCCGCGTATCAGCGTTTCCAACTCGTTGAATTGCCCCAGCGGGTCGAGCGTGACACCGTCAATCGTGCGCCAGGCCATGAATCGTTCGGCATTGGCCGACAGCGAACCCATGCTTGCCTCTGTCCCATCCGAGATCACCAGCACCTCGTTGTACTGAAACACGTCCGGGATTTGCTCCTTGTAAGTCTCGATCTGGTCAAAGGCTTTCCAGATATCGGCATGTTGGTCGGCCGGATTCTTCAGCTCCAGAAGCACCAGCGGCAGGCCGTTGACGAACAGGATGATGTCGGGACGGCGCGTGTATTTTGCCCCCTTGATCGAGAACTGATTGATCGCCAGCCATTCGTTCAAACAGCTCCCTCGCCCGCTTGCGGGAGAGGGTTGGGACGCGGGGCTGTTCCAGTCGATCAGCCGCACGAAATCGCCCCGGCTTTCCCCCTCTTTTTGATACTGCACCGGCACGCCGTTGATCAGCAAACGGTGAAATGCGCGATTGGCCGCCAGCAGCACCGGCGTATCCAGATTCAAGACCTGCTGCACCGCATCCTCGCGCGCGACCAGCGGCACCAGCGGATTGAGCCGGTTGATTGCATTGCGCAAGCGCTCGACCAAAACCACCTGCGTGTAGTTGCTGCGCTCGGGCGCATCGCCATCGACTGCAATGTCGGGGCCGTAGACGGAGGTGTAGCCAACATCGGCCAGCCAGACGAGGGTTTCTTGTTCGAGTTGGTCTTCGGTCATGCGGTCGCTTTCAGTTCGCCGGTCGTATTGGTTTTTGTCATGTATAGAAAATGCGATTTTCTATACATGTCGGGATGGATATGCAAAGAAAATGCGGTTTTCTATACATCAAAGCAGCGCTCGGCTTAACGCTTCAATCTTCTTCATAAACATGGAGTATTGCTATTTTCATGCCAATTTCCGCATATATTAATTGCAGTATAAAATATACCCATCAAATAACTGCATTTGCAGGTCGGCTTGACTGTACATCGCGTAACTCAACCTGCGATGCCTCCATCACACTAAGAAAGTTTACATGACACCGTCATCATGTAAAAAATATTCATTTTTTTTTACATGATGACGGTGTCATGTAAAAAACATGCATGTGAGATCAGCCTGCCAAAATGGCAAAGAAGGCATCATTGATGTAATAATTTTCCCGCCATACCGCCTGCTCTCGCAGCAAGCCGGCCCCGGTCAATGCGCGCAAATATTTAGTGCAAGTCGGCCTAGACCCCAAGCCCGCTTCTTCCAGAAATCGAACTTTGCAGTAAGGGTGGCGGAACACCACTTCCAAAATGCCTGCCACTTGCACCTTCGGCAACACCGCCTCAGCTCTGGCAGCAGAATCGCGCATCAGCGCCTCTATCGCCACGATACGTTCGCAAGTCAGGCGCGATGTGCTTTCTACTGCTCGCAGCATGAACATCAGCCACGGTTCCCACTCGCCGCGCTCGGTCACCCCAGCCAGGCCACGGTAATAATCGCCCTTGTTTTCCATGATGTAACGCGACAAATACACAATCGGCACATCGAGTAGTTTTTCAGACAGCAGCAGCAAAATATTCAAAATCCGCCCAACCCGACCATTGCCATCGGGAAAAGGGTGGATCGCTTCAAACTGGTAATGCATTACCGCCAGCCGCACCAGCGGGTCCAGTTCGGATGGCTCGTTGATAAACCGTTCCAGATTCGCCAACTTGTCACGAATCACCCCTTCACCTTCGGGCGGGGTATAAATCGTTTCACCCATCGGATTGGATAAACGCGTCCCCGATAAACGGCGCACGCCATCGTCGGCCTGCTTCACGATGCGATATAAATAAATAAGGTAATCCCCCGGCTTTGCCGGGGGACTCACTAGGTTTGACCGAGCGCTACGGTCAGGCTGATTCTTCTGACTCGATCAAAAGTTAGGAGAATCAAATGAAAGAGTACCAGAGTCTTTGTCATACAAA
>JBGSTZ010000140.1:0-7113 GCA_041736255.1 Burkholderiaceae bacterium | reverse complement strand
CCCATCAACCATCGCAGACAACCCTGTCGCTGTCGCCCGTCCAAATGTACTTATCAAATAATCCGTGTACAACTCAAGTTCAGCTTTTTTCATTTCAACAGATTAACAATTTATACTGAGGCCTGCGTAACATCAGGTATTAAAAGGAAGCGTCATTTCATAGCGGAACAGGCGTTCAGCCAATTGCACCGGATCAGGTTGCGCCAATTCGCATGCCGCCAGATGCAGATCACCAATACGCGCCAGCACACCACTCACTGCGCCGTTGGAGTCGTCAACCTGCTCCATCGCGTGTTCTATGCGCTCGATAGCACGCTCTGCCAGACCGACCAGCAGCGCAGCATTGTCGGCATTGAGCAACTCTTCCAATGCATCCGCCAGCTGATCCAGGTCGGCAGCATAGGCACTGGCTTCTTGCCAGTCGATGAAACCATTAGTCTTAGTCGCTTTGTCGATGGCGCGACGAAAGGCCCTGACGGTGCCGATCGCACCCGCAGCGAGCTCAGATTTGAGCAGCAGTAACTGGTAAAGCCGCTCGTCGCGCACAGCCACATTCAGCAACAATATGACCAATTCCTCGGGTGGTTGCGATGCCAGATAGGAACGGATTTCCTGCCACGGATCGCGCTTCTTGCGTTGCTGCAATGCGGATGGAACCGCAAAGTCCGCTTGCTGATTGAGCCAGGCCAGGCCGGTTGCCACGCAGTGTTTGCAAAAATTGCCCGCTGCTGCGTGTGGACAATCACAGTCGTAGCCCAGAATGCCATCCTCATCACGCAGGGTGACCTGATAATCCCTGGTGCCGGCGACATGCGCGCTGAGCTTGCAGGCATCAGCCTGCAACAATGCGACGGCCCCGCTGGCAAAGTATTGCTGGCCACGAATAAAGGCAGCGCTACCGGCGAGGTCTTCAAGAGATTGGGGCGAAATTAAATCGTTCAGATGTGTCATGTGCGGATTGCGCCAAAGTGACGCTGGAATTTTAAAGCCTTCCGTGCGGCGCCGCAGAATGGAAATATACTAATATCTGTATTTTAAATAATCTAATTAAATAATGCTGAAAATTAGCTGTTTTTAATGATACTCCACATAAAATTTGGTAAATTAATGGTTATAGAAGCAGTTCTATCCACTGTCGGCCAGTATCTGGCAGCGGTCATCACATTTCGCTTGAATGTCATCGACGTTTGTCTAAACTGACAAAATCACCTGACAAGAGGCTTTGTTCGGCAGTGCATTGCCAGTCACGGATGTGGCCCGTAAACATCAACTCAGATGCGTAAGGGACAAGATTTTAGATGAATATTTATGGCCTAAATCATAATCTGCTGGTTTTCACAGAAATTTAGTGCAGTAAAAAATAGCATCAGTGCACTGAATACGCAGGCTGTATGCCGGTCTCAGACTTTCAATTGCGGCGAAGTTATGCAGCCTATTTAGAGTTATCAGGCAAAGCTGCGCTCACATCAAAGTTAGTCGCCTAGTATCGCCTTTTTCATCTAACTTTTGTCCGTAGCGAAGCCAAAAGGAGAAGCACATGTCTATGGCAAACAACAATATGGATTACAACAATTGTGTTGCAAACTGCAAAAGTCTTTTTCCAAATAGCGAAGCAGCATTAGTGGCATGTATAAACGGTTGCGCCAAAGTGAATAGTCCGAAAGATTATGCGGTTTCCGACGAAGCCAGTCAGATTCAAGAAGAGGTTCAAAAACTTGGCCGGCGCGAATATTTGAGGAAAATTAAATCCGCTGCCAAAAACGCCCTATCTCAGTTACCAGATAATCACGAAATCGAAAAACTCGATACCGTTTCCCGTGAATACGTGGAAAGAATTTCAAGCCTGATTGAAGCCGGTTTGAAGTTGTCCGATTCGGACGATGCAGCAATTGCCAGATTTGCACACGAAGTATCATGGGCAAAACTGGGCACTGATATTGCCGCAACCGTCATGGCACGCATATCTAACGGTGGCGGGGGTGGCGGACCTACATGCGTCACCAGATGCGCGAACGAATACGATAAGTGCATGCAAGAAAATAACTGTACATCTTCGTTTTTTTGCATATGTTGCGTTCCCTGTAGCCTTCAATACATGGGATGTGTCGCTAAATGCGTCACTGTTGGTGGCGGATTTGGAGGCGTGGTTATCGCTTAGGATTCAACAATTGGTCAGATCAGCGTATTGCCGTCAATCAACACTGCTGGAAAGAGTTTGAATCCCTTTCCAGCAAATCACTCTTTGGTCACTCGGCGTTCTGAAAGACGTGTTTTTAGCCGTAGTTATTTTTTGAGCAATCTCCGGGCCCGAACAAATCCCGGCCACCACACATCCCAGCCAACTACTACGCTAAAAAAATACAACCCATCGTATTTTTAAAAGTCAAATAAAAATATTCTGTAAAGCATGGTTTTTTACTGATACTCCACTCTTAATAGTGCAAATCAAACGGACCATTCAACGACCGACGCACCCTGCTCTGAACGCAATTCGACACATCATTTTTATACTTCAACTATTGTTGAATAGTCGTTGTATAATCGCCGCATGGATAAAAACACTGCAACAACCATTTTCGAATCGTTGGCTTCCGGCATCCGGCTAGACGTATACCGGCTGCTGGTGCGCGTTGGCCCGGCGGGTCTGGTCGCCGGCGAAATCGCCAGTGCGCTCGATATTGCGCCGACCAATTTATCGTTTCACCTGAAGGCGCTGACGCAAGCCAACTTGCTGGGCGCGACGCAGGAAGGCCGCTTCCAGCGCTACCGCGCGAATATGCCGTTGATGCAGGAATTGATCACTTACCTGACCGAGGAATGCTGCGCCGGTCATCCGGAGCAATGCGCGGTCGGGATTCGCCAGTAATGCAGGCCTCCGTGCCTGCGCCTGCCTTACAACCAGATGCAGGCGCGGAGGCTTGCACTACTCAATCCAGACCGTCCAAATCCTGTTCAACTTTTTTTAAAAGAGGCTTTCCATGACCACAATTCAGATTTTTGATCCCGCTCTATGTTGCAGCAGCGGCGTATGCGGCACTGATGTCGATCAGGCGCTGGTGCAATTTTCGGCAGACATCGACTGGGCCATGAAAAATGGCGCGCAGGTCGAGCGCTTTAATCTGGCGCAGCAGCCGATGGCGTTTGCCGAGAATGCGCTGGTCAAAGGCTTTCTGCAGCGCTCCGGCGCCGAAGCCTTGCCGCTGGTGTTAGTCGATGGCGAAGTCGCGCTGGCCGGGCGTTATCCACTGCGCGCCGAACTGGTGCGCTGGACCGGCATCACGGCTCCCGAAGCCGAGGCGAAACCCGCAGGCGGCTGCTGCAGCGGCAGCAAATGCTGCTGATGGGAGCGCAGACAATGAACCTGCAATTTCTCGACAATCCGCCGCCATTCCTGTTTTTTACCGGCAAAGGCGGCGTCGGCAAGACTTCGCTGGCGTGCGCGCATGCGGTGTCTTTGGCCGATCAGGGCAAGCGCGTGCTGCTGGTGTCCACCGATCCGGCATCGAATGTCGGGCAAGTGTTCGGCATCGACATCGGCAATCAGGTCACAAAAGTCGATGCGGTGCCGGGGCTGTCGGCGCTGGAAATCGATCCGCAGGCAGCGGCGCAACTGTACCGCGACAAGATCGTCGGCCCGGTGCGCGGCGTGTTGCCGGATGCGGTAGTCAAGAGCATCGAAGAGCAATTATCCGGTGCCTGCACCACTGAGATCGCCGCTTTCGACGAGTTCACTGCGTTGCTGACCGATCCGGCGCTGCTTGACTGCTACGACCATATTGTGTTCGACACCGCGCCGACCGGCCACACGATACGCCTGCTGCAATTGCCGGGCGCGTGGGATGATTTTCTGCAAGAGGGCAAGGGCGACGCGTCCTGCCTGGGCCCGCTGGCCGGGCTGGAAAAGCAGCGCGATCGCTACCATGCGGCAGTCGAAGCGCTATCCGATCCGGCGAGCACCCGCCTGGTCTTGGTCGCTCGCGCCCAGCAGGCGACGCTGCGCGAAGCGGCGCGCACCCATGAAGAACTGGCGGCGATTGGCCTCAAGCAGCAATATCTGGTGATCAACGGCATCCTGCCGCAGCGTGAAGCTGCGCATGATCCATTGGCTGCAGCCGTGTTCAAGCGCGAGCAGCAGGCGCTGGCCGAGATGCCGGCAGCATTGCAAGCGCTGCCGACCGACCGTGTCGCGCTGAAGTCATTCAATCTGGTCGGACTGGATGCGCTGCGTCAATTGCTGACGGCAGACGAACCCGCTTCCGGCACCGATTCTGCACCGGTGCCAGCTCTGGATGCCGTCGACTCGCCGACCCTGAATACACTAAGCACGCTGAATGCGTTGGTCGACGCCATCGCCGCCGACGGTCACGGGCTGATCATGCTGATGGGCAAAGGCGGCGTCGGCAAGACCACGCTGGCGGCAGCGGTCGCGGTAGCATTGGCCGAACGCGGCTTGCCGGTGCATTTGACCACTTCCGACCCGGCTGCGCATTTGGCGGAAACGCTCGGCGGCACGCTGGAACATCTGAGCGTGAGCCGCATCGATCCGCAGGCGGAAACTGCCCGTTACCGGCAAAACGTGCTCGACACCAAGGGTAAGAATCTGGATGCGGCTGGCCGCGCATTGCTGGAAGAAGACTTGCGCTCGCCCTGCACCGAAGAAATCGCGGTGTTTCAGGCGTTTTCACGGGCAATCCGCGAAGCGGGCAAGAAATTCGTGGTGATGGATACCGCACCGACCGGCCACACGCTGCTGTTGCTGGACGCCACCGGCGCTTATCACCGCGAGGTGGCACGTCAGCTGAGCGATCCGCATCTGCATTTCACCACGCCGATGATGCAGTTGCAGGACCCAGCCCAGACTAAGGTGCTGCTGGTGACGCTGGCCGAAACCACGCCGGTACTGGAAGCGGCAAGTCTGCAAGCCGACCTGCGCCGCGCCGGCATCGAACCGTGGGCCTGGATCGTCAATAACAGCCTGGTCGCCGCCCAACCGCAATCACGCCTGTTGCGCCAGCGCGCCATTAACGAACTGGTGCAGATCGAACTTGTGGCAACGCAGCACGCACAACGCACCGCGCTGGTGCCGCTGCTGGCCAAAGAACCGATCGGCGTAGCACGCTTGCTGGCGCTCACGCATGTGCCGCAGCCCGACCAAACATCAACCACTCTATAACCAAAGGGAATGCGCCATGAGCGACAAAATCTACAACGTATTATTCATCTGCACCGGCAACTCGGCGCGCAGCATCATTGCCGAATCGATCCTGAATCAGCTTGGCGCCGGACGCTTTCGTGCCTATAGCGCAGGCAGCCACCCGCGCGGCGACGTGCATCCGCTGACGCTGGATTTGTTGCGTAGTCACAATTACGACGTCAGCACGCTGCGCAGCAAAAGCTGGGACGAGTTTGCCGCACCCGACGCGCCGAAGATGGATTTCATTTTCACCGTCTGCGATCAGGCGGCCGGCGAAGCCTGCCCGTTTTGGCCGGGGCAACCTGTCAGCGCGCATTGGGGCTTTGCCGACCCTTCACACGTAAAAGGCGACGACGCGATCAAGCGCAGGGCTTTTGCACACACCCACATGGAAATCACCAACCGCATCCGGCTGTTCCTGAGCCTGCCACTCGACAAACTCGATCGCATCTCGCTCCAGAAGCAATTGCGCGAGATGGGCCAGAGCCCAAAGCCATAACGCGTAATGTTTTTTCATGGAGTAATCATGTCTGCACAATCTGAAGTCATCCCGAACCAGGCGGCCGCGGTCGTGGTGCCGCTGGGGTTTTTTGAACGTTTTCTGACAGCCTGGGTTACGATTTGCATCGTGGCCGGCATCACGCTTGGGAGCCTGTTTCCCGGCATATTTCAAGCCCTTGCGGGAATTGAATATGGTTCCGTCAACTTCATCGTCGCGATTCTGATCTGGTTCATGGTCTATCCGATGATGGTGTCGGTGGATTTCTCTAGCCTGAAACGCATTCATGAAAGACCCAAAGGGCTGATCATCACACTGGCGGTTAACTGGCTGATCAAGCCTTTCACCATGGCTGGCCTCGGGGTGTTATTTTTTCACTACTTTTTTGTCGACCTGATCGATCCTGCCAACGCCAGCCAATATATCGCTGGGCTGATTTTGCTCGGCGCCGCCCCGTGCACCGCGATGGTGTTCGTCTGGTCGCAATTGACTCGTGGCGACGCCACTTATACTTTGGCGCAGGTGGCGCTAAATGACGTGATCATGATTTTCGCCTTCGCGCCGCTGGTTGCCTTTCTGCTTGGCGTCACCGATATTCAGGTGCCTTGGGCTACCCTGTTGTTGTCGGTTGGGCTGTATGTATTGATTCCGCTGATCGCCGGCGTGTTCACGCGCATGCAACTCAGCGCCAAAGCTAGCACGGTCTTGCAGGCGGAAGCCGCAGTCTCACGCTTCAATGCGCGGGTAAAGCCGCTGTCCGTGCTCGGTCTTCTGGGAACTGTGGTGCTGCTGTTCGGTTTTCAGGGCCAGATCATTCTTGACCAGCCCTTGCTGATCGCATTGATTGCGGTACCGCTGGTGATTCAGTCTTACGGTATTTTCGCGATCGCCTACGGCGCTGCGCGCCTGTGGCGGGTGCCCTTCAATGTCGCCGCGCCCTGTGCACTGATCGGCACCTCCAATTTCTTTGAACTGGCGGTCGCCGTGGCGATTGGTCTGTTCGGGCTCAATTCCGGCGCGGCACTGGTCACTGTAGTGGGCGTGCTGGTGGAAGTGCCGGTAATGTTGTCGCTGGTCGCCTTTGCCAATCGAACCCAGGCCTGGTTCCCGAAATCCAACTCCGGCAACACGCCTGCCTGCCCTATTGAACCCCAATCAGGAGGCAAACGCCATGTTTGATAAGGTACTGTTTCCGGTTGGAAAACACGGTCAGAGCTAGGTAGCAAGCACCGTCCCTGCTTAAACGTTAATCGCATTCAGATAATATAATGGGCAAATATCCCCCTGTGCCAGACTAGTTGTCGCCTCTAAATAATTGTATGTGGGTTGCCGCGTTGCGGCGATTTACGATATCTTTTAATCAAAATTGATAAGGCAAGCGAAGCGCGTCAGAGGTATTTGATTGACCGCGTTCAGCATT
>JBGSTZ010000137.1:0-19190 GCA_041736255.1 Burkholderiaceae bacterium | reverse complement strand
TGGTCGGGGCCGAAAATTTCTGCGTCATCCGCTCCTGCCTCGACACACTGCGCAAGCAAGGTCACGGCATGCTCGAAGTGCTACGCCACGCCTTCAATGGCAATCCTATTCGGCCCACAGCGTAGCGGCTGAACAGTCACCGCTTTTCAAGCTTGTCATTTGGAGCAAACGCGCCGACTTGTGCTGTAAAACAAAAAACCACTTTCGCATTCCGCGTTGCGGCACTCCCGTAATGCCGTATCTCAGGCACAATGGGGCCGAAATGCAACAGTGCGACTTGCTTTTTAAAATAACATCCAATATGCTGCGACGCAGCAAAATAACCTACAGGTGCGCAATTGGCTTCACAAAAACCAAAAAGCAGTTTGACGGTATTGACTTTGGCAGCCGTTGGTATCGTCTATGGCGACATTGGCACCAGTCCCTTGTATGCGATGAAAGAAGTTTTTTCGGTGCAGCATGGACTTGCATTGAGTCATGCCAATTTGCTGGGTGTAGTTTCACTGATCGTCTGGAGCCTGATTCTGGTGGTTTCACTCAAGTACGTGACATTGATGCTGCGTGCCGACAATCATGGCGAAGGCGGCATCATGGCGCTGTTGACGCTGACCTTGTCTTCGGTAGGTAAAACCTCCCGAGCCTATTTCCCGCTGCTGGTGATCGGCATGTTCGGCGCCGCGCTGTTTTTTGGCGATGGCATCATCACCCCGGCGATTTCGGTCTTGTCCGCGATCGAGGGGCTGGAAGTGGCAACGCCCGCTTTTAAACCGTACGTGGTGCCATTGACACTGATGCTGCTTACCGGCTTGTATGCGTTACAGAAAAACGGCACGGCCGGCATCGGTAAATGGTTCGGACCGGTGATGGTGGTCTGGTTTGCTGCCCTGGCCGGCATGGGTATCGTGAATATCGTCGCCGCACCGGAAATCCTTGCAGCCTTAAATCCGTTGCATGCGTTCCTGTTCATGAGAGAGAACAGCTGGATTGCTTTCGTCGCACTGGGTGCGATTGTGCTGGTCGTGACCGGCGCCGAAGCGTTGTATGCCGATATGGGACATTTCGGTCGCAAGCCGGTGCGCATGGCCTGGTTTTTCATCACGTTTCCGGCACTGGCGCTGAATTACCTGGGCCAGGGCGGCTTGTTGCTGCATAACCCGGCGGCGGTCACGAACCCTTTTTACCAGCAACTCGGTAACTGGAGCATTTATCCGCTGATCGTCCTGTCGACAGTGGCTACGATTATTGCCTCGCAGGCGACGATTTCCGGCACGTACTCGATGGTCAAGCAGGCCATTGCGCTGGGGTTTCTGCCGCGTATGAAGGTTATTCAAACTTCGTCGAAAGAGATCGGTCAGATCTACATTCCGCTGGTTAATTGGCTGCAGTGGGGCGCAGTCGTGCTGGCGGTGCTGGCTTTCGGTTCTTCTTCCAACTTGGCGGCCGCTTATGGCATTGCGGTAACCGGCACCATGATAGCCACCACAGTGCTTACTTTCTTCGTGATCCGGGTCGGATGGAAATACAATCTGGCGTTGTGCATCGGTGCCACCGGCTTCTTTATTATTATCGACATTGCCTTCTTCGCAGCCAACGCGCTCAAAATACTGCATGGCGGCTGGTTCCCGTTGTTGCTGGGCGCATTCATGTTTACGGTCATGCTGACCTGGAAACGCGGGCGCGACCTGGTGCGCGCCAACCTGCAAAAACATGCGATTCCGCTGGAAGATTTTCTGTCTTCGCTGTTTTACGACCCGCCGCTACGGGTGCCCGGGCTGGCGATTTTCATGCGCGGGCCGGGTGACGGCGTGCCGCATGCGATGCTGCATAACCTGTCGCACAACAAAGTGCTGCACGAGCGGGTGGTATTTTTGACCGTGTATCAACGCGATGTGCCTTGGGTGCCGTTCACGGAGCGCATCCAGATTCACGACTTGGGACACAATTGCTATCAACTTGACATGCATTACGGCTTCAAGAACGAGGCCGATATTCCCAAGGCACTGGAACTGTCAAAGGAGCATGGGTTCGATTTCAACATGATGGAAACATCGTTCTTCATCGCCCGCCAGACCGTTATTCCCACTCCCGGTTCCGGCATGGCGCTGTGGCGTGAAAGACTATTTGCGGGCATGTCGCGCAATGCCCGCGATGCCGCCGACTACTATCACATCCCCGCTAATCGCGTCATCGAGTTGGGCACGCAGGTTGAGATTTAAGGCTTTGTCCACGAAAGGCACAAAAAGCACGAAATAAAGCAACAGATTCATTTTCGTGTTTTTTGTGCTTTTCGTGGACTGAATTTTTTTGTAATATCTGTAAATAATAGTGGGGTATGCCAATAAAAATGCGCATTACCGCATATTCCATATGCGGTAATTAAATATACCTTATATGGTATTTTTTACATTCCGGACTGCATCCGGCGCCACAGCGTGGTGCGGCTAATACCCAAATACTTAGCTGCGGCGCTGCGATTGCCGTCGAAGCGCTCCAGTGTTTGGTGGGTGTTTTCGACTTGCTTTGCCGGCAGTTTGTCCAGCGCAATATCCGGCTCCGTGATCTCCGCATCAAATGAAGACCGCAGCAATTCGGGCGCTACTTTCACCATAAATCCGGGTGAAATCGCCTGCAACGGCTCAGACGCCATAAACAGCGCCAGACGCTCCATCAGATTGCGCAATTCACGCACATTGCCGGGCCAGGCATAACTTTGCAGCAACACGTCGCATGTATTTATTTCCGCCTGCAAGTTGGGATGCGGACGGGCGCCAAGCGCGGCCAGCGCATTTTTCAAGCACCAGATAGACAATGGAATCAGGTCTTCGCCGCGCTCACGCAGCGGCGCCAGCGTCAGGCGCAGCACCGCCAGCCTGTAAAACAGGTCAGCCCGAAAACGCCTTTCGCGGATGCGTTGTTCCAGGTCGCAATGGGTGGCGCTGATGATGCGCACATCGACCGGAATCGGCCGGGTGCCGCCGACGCGCACGATTTCGCGTTCTTCCAGCACCCGCAGCAATCGGGTTTGCAGTGTCAGTGGCATTTCACCTATTTCATCTAGAAACAGCGTGCCGCGATGGGCCGTTTCGAACAGTCCGGCGTGGCCGCCGCGGCGCGAGCCGGTGAATGCGCCTTCTTCATAGCCGAACAATTCCGATTCCAGCAGGGATTCCGCAATCGCGCCGCAATTGACAGCGACAAATGGTCTGTTTGGCCCGTTACCGGCTGCAATGCGCGGATTTTCGCGGTGAATCGCTTGCGCCACAAGTTCCTTGCCGGTGCCGGTTTCGCCCTGAATCAGCACAGTGGCGGGG
Source organism: Burkholderiaceae bacterium (assembly GCA_041736255.1). Lineage (GTDB taxonomy): Bacteria > Pseudomonadota > Gammaproteobacteria > Burkholderiales > Burkholderiaceae_D > AVCC01. The sequence goes on along the minus strand of JBGSTZ010000137.1, from coordinate 15,879 downwards.
GATTTGGCATACAGCACCACGGTTTGCCGCAATACTTCCATGGCGCTGGATTCTCCGCGCAAATCGGTGATGCCGTGTTTGGCACGCAAGGTGTCAGACGCGGCAAGCGGGCTGCCGCGCCCACGCTTAGATTCCAGTTGCGTCAGTTTGGCAATTTCAAGCGCATCGTCAAAGGCTTGCCGGATCGATGCAGACGAATATACGAAGACCGCTGCCAGCCCGGCTTCTACCGCAAGATCGGTAATCAGTCCGGCGCCGACGATGGCTTTGATGCCGCTGGCCTTGAGTTCGTTAATTTGGGCCCTGGCGTCTTCTTCGGTGACATATTTGCGCTGCACAATGCGAAAGCCGAATGCATTCTGAAATTCTTTCAGAGCCGGCATCGTGCTCTGATAGGTGATGATGCCGATGTCGGACGTGATCTTGCGCGCGCGCGATAGCGCCTGCATGACGTCGAAACCGCTGGCCTTGGCGATCACCACCGGTACCGACAGCCGGCTTTTCAGATAAGCGCCGTTGGAGCCGGCGGCAACCACCGCGTCGCAGCGCTCCGTTACCATGCGCTCGCGGATATGGCGTGCTGCATCTTCAAAACCGAGATCAATCGGCTCGATGGTGGCGCGATCATCGTATTCCAGCGTGATGTCGCGGAACAGGTCTGCCAAACGCGACACGGAAACAGTCCAGATGACGGGTTTTTCCTTGTTGCTGTCGTTGTGATGGTAGTTAGGATTGGGGCGCATGTTCCAGTTGTGTTTCAATATTGTTTCAATGTTTCATATGTGACGATGATTGTAACGAGAATGAAACAAAAATTGTTCATATCATGTCATTGCGGCAGGTTGTGTATTGCATAAAAATATTATTTAAGCTAATGAATATGCAGGATATTTTAAGTTTTAATTGCATATATGCTGGAAATTCGACTATGTTGGCACGGCGATTGCAATAGTGTACGCAGTTAAAGTTAGATGAAACATTTCAACAGACAAGGTGAAAACATGAGTTTATATTCCGCAGGTGCCGCTTTCCGCAAGGCGATGCAAGAAGAGTCCCCGTTGCAAGTAATCGGCGCGATTAACGCCAACCACGCACTGCTGGCCAAGCGTGCCGGTTTCAAGGCGATTTATTTGTCTGGTGGCGGTGTTGCAGCCGGTTCGCTTGGTCTGCCTGATCTTGGTATTTCCACTCTGGACGACGTCCTGACCGACGTGCGCCGCATTACCGACGTCTGCGACTTGCCGCTGCTGGTCGATGTCGATACCGGTTTCGGTTCCAGTGCATTCAATGTAGCGCGTACTGTTAAGTCGATGATTAAATTCGGCGCAGCAGCAATCCATATCGAAGATCAGGTCGGCGCCAAGCGTTGCGGTCACCGTCCTAACAAGGAAATCGTCAGCAAGCAGGAAATGGTGGACCGCATCAAGGCTGCAGTCGATGCCCGCACCGATGAGAATTTCGTGATCATGGCGCGCACCGATGCACTGGCAAGCGAAGGGTTGGAGTCCGCGTTGGAGCGCTCCATCGCTTACGTTGAAGCGGGTGCTGACATGCTGTTTCCGGAAGCGATTACCGAACTGTCGATGTACCAGAAATTTGCTGCGGCAGTCAAAGTGCCGGTATTGGCCAACATCACCGAATTCGGCGCTACGCCGCTATTTACGGTGGAAGAGCTGAAATCAGCCGATGTCAGTCTGGTGCTGTATCCATTGTCGGCTTTCCGCGCGATGAACAAGGCGGCCGAAAACGTGTATACCGCAATCCGCCGCGACGGCACGCAACAGAATGTGCTCGACACCATGCAAACACGCATGGAACTGTACGATCGCATCAATTACCACGATTTTGAGCAGCATCTGGACGCTTTGTTTGCGGCACAGAAGAAGTAATTCCATTGCCAAATAAAATACGCTTTTTGTCAGCTTAGTTTTCGCGTTCACGGTTGATATAGAAGCGGAAATACAATATTTCGTAGTGTATTCTCAGGTGTGCATGCCGCAATGCCTGCACACTTGAAAGAAGATTTTTTTTAGTTAGGAAACAAAAAATGAGCGCACCGCAAGTAGCAAGCTTCAAGCCTAAAAAATCTGTCGCGCTGTCCGGCGTAACGGCAGGTAACACCGCATTGTGTTCCGTCGGCAAGACCGGCAACGACCTGCATTACCGTGGTTATGACATTCTGGATATCGCCGAGACCTGCGAATTCGAAGAAGTCGCTTACCTGCTGGTACACGGAAAATTGCCGACCGCAGCTGAACTAAAAGGCTACAAAGCTAAACTGAAATCCCTGCGCGGCTTACCTGCCAGCGTCAAGGCTGCGCTGGAAGCGCTGCCTGCCGCATCGCACCCGATGGACGTAATGCGCACCGGTATCTCGGTACTCGGCTGCACACTACCAGAAAAAGATGATCACAACGTCCCCGGCGCGCGCGATATCGCTGATCGTCTGATGGCATCATTCGGTTCTATGTTGTTGTATTGGTATCACTTCAGCACCAACGGCAAGCGCATCGACGTTGAAACCGACGACGACTCGATTGGCGGCCATTTCCTGCACTTGCTGCATGGCGTAAAACCATCTGCCTCATGGGAAAAAGCGATGCACACTTCGCTGATCTTGTACGCGGAACATGAATTCAATGCGTCCACCTTTACCAGTCGTGTTATCGCTGGCACCGGTTCCGATATTTACTCCGCCATCACGGGCGGAATCGGTGCTTTGCGCGGTCCAAAACACGGCGGCGCTAATGAGGTTGCGCTAGAAATTCAGAAGCGTTACGACAATCCTGACGAGGCTGAAGCCGACATCCGCAACCGCGTTGAAAACAAGGAAGTTGTGATCGGTTTCGGTCATCCGGTGTACACCGTATCCGACCCGCGCAACAAGGTCATCAAAGAAGTTGCACGGAATTTGTCAGTGGAAGCCGGTTCGACTGCAATGTTCGACATTGCCGAGCGCCTGGAAACCGTGATGTGGGACATTAAACAAATGTTCCCGAACCTGGACTGGTTCTCGGCAGTGTCATATCACATGATGGGGGTGCCAACTGCAATGTTTACGCCGTTGTTTGTGATTGCCCGCACCTCAGGTTGGGCCGCGCACATTATCGAACAACGCATCGATAACAAAATTATTCGACCTTCCGCAAATTATGTCGGTCCAGACGATTTAAAATTCGTAGCAATCGGCGAACGCTAGCCAACCCGGCCGGCGCGTATCGGTATTGGAGAATATTATGTTTGCCCTGAGACTGACATCCACCCTGGTTTTCGTCGCCTTATTGTCCTCTTGTGCATCTAAGGTGTCACTGTCGGAAACCAAGCCGGAGCCAGTGGCTTCAATACCGATGCTGCAGCCGGCAGCGTATGCTAAAACACTTTTGATTGCAGGCAACTTTCGGTGTGAACTGGGCAATCAGGTTGACGTAAGTGCCGACTTGAAGCATCCGGACGCGATCAATGTAGCTTGGAAGGGGCGCTCCTATCCGCTGCAAGCGGTTACGACTTCTACCGGCGCATTGCGCTATGAAGATGTGGCCAGCGGTCACGTCTGGATTCAGATTCCGGCCAAATCCATGCTTTTGAACGCCAAGGCAGGCCATCAGCTTGCTAACGAATGTCATACCCGATAATCGATAACCGATAAATTTTTTGCGCAGGGATGTCGGCTTCGACTCCCTGCAGTTCGTGCCGGCCAATGACCGTAAGCAAATCTCCTTGGCCATCACACTCTTTCTGGACTAATTCGTGAACACCATAAACCGCAAACCACTACCGGGCACCAAGCTGGATTTTTTCGACACGCGTGCTGCGGTCGACGCGATCCAGCCCGGCGCCTATGACAAGCTGCCGTACACCTCACGCGTACTGGCTGAGAACTTGGTACGCCGTTGTGATCCCGCCACCCTGAACGATTCCCTGAAACAATTCATCGAGCGCAAAAGCGATCTGGACTTTCCATGGTTCCCGGCTCGTGTGATTTGTCATGACATCCTGGGCCAGACCGCACTGGTTGACCTCGCTGGCCTGCGTGACGCGATTGCCCTTCAGGGCGGTGACCCCGCACTGGTCAATCCAGTCGTGCCGACGCAGCTGGTGGTAGACCACTCGCTGGCGGTGGAGTGCGGCGGTTTCGATCCGGACGCGTTCGCCAAGAACCGCGCCATCGAAGATCGTCGTAACGAAGACCGTTTCGACTTCATTGACTGGACCAAAAAAGCGTTCAAGAACGTCGACGTGATTCCTTCTGGCAACGGCATCCTGCATCAAATTAACCTCGAACGCATGAGCCCGGTGGTGCAGGTAAAAGACGGCGTCGCCTTCCCGGATACTCTGGTCGGCACCGACAGCCATACCCCGATGGTCGACGCCCTGGGCGTAATCTCCATCGGCGTGGGTGGCCTGGAGGCCGAAAGCGTGATGTTGGGCCGAGCCTCCTGGATGCGCCTGCCGGACATCATCGGAGTGGAACTCTCCGGCCGTCCGCAGCCAGGCATCACCGCGACGGACATCGTGTTGGCGCTGACCGAATTCCTGCGCACACAGAAAGTGGTGTCCTCTTACCTGGAGTTCTACGGTGAAGGCGCTTCCAACCTGACGCTGGGCGACCGCGCGACTATCTCGAATATGACGCCGGAGTTCGGTGCCACCGCGGCGATGTTCTACATCGACGAGCAGACCATCAAATACCTGAAGCTCACTGGTCGTGACGATGAGCAAGTCAAACTGGTGGAAACTTACGCCAAAGCCACCGGCCTGTGGGCAGACAGTTTGAAGAGTGCCGAGTACGAGCGCGTACTCAAATTCGACCTGTCCTCAGTAGTGCGCAACATTGCCGGACCAAGCAACCCGCACAACCGCGTGCCAACTTCCGAGTTGGCTGCGCGCGGTATTAGCGGCAAGGTAGAGAACGAACCGGGCTTAATGCCTGACGGTGCGGTGATCATCGCTGCCATCACCAGTTGCACCAACACCAATAATCCGCGCAACATGATTGCTGCCGGTCTTATCGCCCGCAACGCGAATAAGCTGGGCCTGACCCGTAAGCCTTGGGTGAAAAGCTCGCTGGCACCGGGGTCCAAGACTGTACAGCTCTATCTTGAAGAAGCCAAACTGCTACCAGAACTGGAGAAATTGGGCTTCGGTGTTGTGGCTTTTGCCTGCACCACCTGCAACGGCATGTCCGGCGCGCTCGATCCGGTGATTCAGAAAGAAGTTCTGGAGCGCGATCTGTACACCACAGCCGTGCTGTCCGGCAACCGTAACTTCGACGGTCGCATCCACCCATACGCCAAAGAAGCTTTCCTGGCTTCGCCGCCTTTGGTTGTTGCTTATGCGATTGCTGGCACCATCCGTTTCGATATCGAGAAAGACGTTCTGGGTCTCGACCCCGAAGGCAAGCCGGTGACACTAAAAGACATCTGGCCGTCTGATGAAGAAATCGACGCCATCGTCGCTTCCAGCGTGAAGCCCGAGCAGTTCCGCAAGGTCTACGTCCCGATGTTTGCCAAGCAGGCAGACGATGGCGAGAAGGTCAGTCCGCTGTATGAGTGGCGCCCACAGACCACTTACATCCGCCGTCCACCTTATTGGGAAGGCGCGTTGACCGGTGAGCGCACGCTCAAGGGCATGCGACCGCTGGCGGTGTTAGGTGACAACATCACGACCGACCATATGTCGCCGTCAAACGCCATCATGCTCAACAGCGCAGCCGGCGCCTACCTGGCGAAAATGGGCTTGCCGGAAGAGGACTTCAATTCCTATGCAACGCATCGTGGCGATCACCTAACCGCGCAGCGCGCCACTTTTGCCAACCCGACCCTGAAGAACGAAATGGCAGTGGTGGACGGCAAGATGAAAGCGGGCTCGTTGACCCGTATCGAACCGGAAGGCAAGGTCACCCGCATGTGGGAAGCAATTGAAACCTACATGGAGCGCAAGCAGCCATTGATTATCATTGCCGGCGCCGACTACGGTCAGGGATCTTCACGTGACTGGGCCGCCAAAGGCGTGCGCCTTGCCGGTGTGGAAGCCATTGTGGCCGAAGGCTTCGAGCGTATCCACCGCACCAATCTGGTCGGCATGGGCACGCTTCCGCTGGAGTTTCAGCCGGGGGTCAACCGCAAGACGCTCGCAATCGACGGCACCGAAACTTTCGATGTCATCGGTGAACGTACACCGCGTTCGACTCTGACATTGGTGATCAACCGCAAGAACGGCGAGCGGGTCGAAGTGCCAGTGATCTGCCGTCTCGATACCGCTGAAGAAGTGTCGATCTACGAAGCCGGCGGTGTGCTACAGCGTTTCGCGCAGGACTTCCTCGAGTCTTCTTCCAAGGCTGCTTAAGAAACTGTCGTTCGGCGGAAAGCGCTTTTTCCGCCCTACGGCCCCCTTGTAGGGCGGAAAAGCGCAGCGCCTTCCGCCATAAAAGGAACAAACAACGAGAAAACATTCATGGCTAACGTACCTCAAATCAAGATTCCCGCCACCTATATGCGTGGCGGTACGAGCAAAGGCGTATTTTTTCGCCTGCAGGATTTACCCGAGGCCGCACAGGTTCCCGGTGCAGCACGCGATGCGCTGTTGTTGCGGGTGATCGGAAGCCCCGATCCTTACGGCAAGCAGACCGACGGCATGGGCGGGGCGACTTCCAGCACTAGCAAGACGGTCATCCTGTCCAAGAGCAGCAAGACTGACCACGATGTCGATTACCTGTTCGGCCAAGTATCCATCGACAAGGCATTTGTCGACTGGAGCGGCAACTGCGGCAACCTTTCTGCCGCCGTGGGCTCATTTGCCATCAGCAGCGGACTGGTCGAAGCCAGCCGCATCCCGCAAAATGGTATTGCAGTCGTTCGCATCTGGCAGGCGAATATCGCCAAGACCATCATCGCGCACGTTCCCATTACAGACGGTGCAGTACAGGAAACCGGTGACTTCGAGCTTGATGGTGTTACCTTCCCCGCAGCAGAAGTGCAGCTCGAATTCATGAACCCTGCCGCCGATGAAGAAGGCGCGGGCGGTTCCATGTTCCCGACTGGACACCTGATTGATGATCTTGAAGTGCCCGCAGATGTGGTGCCGGGCGGCACACTGAAAGTCACAATGATCAATGCCGGCATCCCGACCATCTTCGTGAATGCTGAAGATATCGGTTATACCGGCATCGAACTACAAGATGCCATCAATAGCGATGCCAAGGCATTGGCCAAGTTTGAGGCCATTCGTGCCTATGGCGCAGTGCGCATGGGCCTGATCAAACATATTGATGAAGCCGTAAATCGCCAGCACACTCCTAAGGTTGCTTTTGTCGCCAAGCCAGCCGATTACATCTCCTCCAGTGGCAAGCATGTCGCTGCCGGTGACATCGACCTGCTGGTGCGCGCAATGTCCATGGGCAAGCTGCATCACGCGATGATGGGTACGGCAGCTGTTGCCATCGGTGCCGCCGCAGCGATACCGGGCACGCTGGTGAATCTTGCCGCCGGCGGCAGTGCGCATGATTCACAAAAAGCGGCGGTGCGTTTCGGCCATCCCTCGGGCACCTTGCGGGTGGGTGCAGAAGCCTGTCAAGTTAATGATGAATGGACTGTGACCAAGGCCATCATGAGTCGCAGCGCCCGGGTGCTGATGGAAGGCTGGGTACGTGTGCCCGGCGACGCGTTCTGAGGAACAATGCTGCCGACTTTAGTTTCTCGCTTGACCTGAAGCACAGCCATTACGCTGAACAAAACAATGTGTTGATCTCTATGCGGTTTGATTTTCACAGAACAGTTATCAAAAAGGCGTGTAGGCAATTGTCTGTAGGCCTTTTAATCACTGCACTTTTGGTAAGTGAGCAGTAAGCTGTTGACATTAATATTATTTTTTAATATCGCTTGATTCCCAAGCGCTTGGAGACTCGGAGAAGACATGAATTTCGCAGAAATCTATAAAAATTCGATTGAACAGCCGCAAACATTTTGGGATGGCGAAGCCAAGCTGATCGACTGGCAGCAACCGTACTCGCAAGTACTTGATTATTCAAAACCGCCATTCACTCAATGGTTTGTCGGCGGCAAGACCAATCTGTGCCACAACGCTGTCGATCGCTGGGTTGATACCCAAGGCGACAAAGCCGCGCTGATCGCGATTTCGACCGAAACCGGAACCGAGAAAGTTTATTCCTTCAAGGAATTGCAAGCTGAAGTCAGCCGCATGGCAGCCATCATGCAAACGCTGGGGGTGGGCAAGGGCGACCGCGTATTGATTTACATGCCGATGATCGCCGAAGCCGCTTTTGCCATGCTGGCCTGTGCCCGCATCGGCGCGATTCATTCGGTGGTGTTCGGTGGTTTCGCGGCCCATAGCCTGGCCACGCGGATTGAAGATGCGACGCCGAAGCTGATCGTGTCTGCCGACGCTGGTTCCCGCGGCGGCAAGCCGATTCCTTACAAGCACTTGTTGGACGAAGCGATTGCGCTTTCCACCCACAAGCCGGGCAAGGTTCTGCTGATCGATCGCAAGCTGGCCCCGATGCAATTGGTGGACGGACGCGATGTCGATTACGCAGCGCTGCGCGCGCAACACATTGACGCCCAAGTGCCAGTGACCTGGCTGGAATCGAACGAGCCGTCCTACATCCTGTATACCTCCGGTACTACCGGCAAGCCAAAAGGCGTGCAGCGTGATGTCGGCGGGTACGCAGTCGCGCTGGCTTCCTCGATGCAGCACATCTTCTGCGGCAATCCGGGCGAGACTTACTTTGCCACTTCCGATATCGGTTGGGTAGTCGGCCACTCATATATCGTCTATGGTCCGCTGATTGCCGGCATGGCCACTATCATGTATGAGGGTTTGCCAACCACGCCGGACGCCGGCATCTGGTGGAGCATCGTCGAGAAATACAAGGTTACGCGCATGTTCTCGGCCCCGACTGCGGTGCGTGTGCTGAAGAAGCAGCCGCCTGAATTCATGCAGAAATACGACCTGTCATCGCTCAAGGCGCTGTATCTGGCCGGCGAGCCGCTGGATGAAACCACTTCGGCCTGGATTTCGGATGCTCTGGGCGTACCGATCATCGACAATTACTGGCAGACCGAAACCGGCTGGCCGATCCTGTCAATCGCCAAGGGGTATGAAGACATGCCGACCAAGCTCGGCAGTCCCGGCATTCCGACTCCGGGGTTTAACGTCAAGCTGTTCAATGAAACGACCGGCGAAGAATGCGGCGCCAACGAAAAAGGCGTGGTCATGATCGAAGGGCCGCTGCCGCCGGGCTGCATGCAGACCGTGTACGGCGACGATGTGCGTTACGCCAGCACCTACTGGAGCGTGCTGAATGGCAAGCATGTGTATTCGACATTCGACTGGGGCATTCGCGATGCGGACGGATATTACTTCATCCTCGGCCGCACCGACGACGTGATCAATGTCGCCGGTCACCGGCTCGGCACGCGGGAAATCGAAGAAAGCATTTCCAGCCATGCCAATGTGTCCGAAGTCGCGGTGGTCGGCGTCGAAGACAAGCTCAAGGGGCAGGTTGCGGTTGCTTTCGTGATCCTGAAAAATCCCGCTGTAGCCAACACGGCAGATGCACAGAAAGCGCTGGAAAAGGAAATCATGGGCGTAGTCGATCACCAGTTAGGTGCAGTGGCGCGTCCGGCCCACGTATATTTCATTACGCAACTGCCGAAGACCCGCTCCGGCAAGATGTTGCGCCGCTCAATCCAGGCCATCTGCGAAGGGCGCGATCCAGGCGACATGTCTTCGATTGAAGACCCGACTTCGCTGAAACAGATCGAAGGCGCGCTCGCCAGCTGATAAGTTGGCGCTGAGCGCAGCGAAGCCCAACGGCGCTGGCAGAATAATTTGCAAAAGCCAGCGTTGTCATAAGTGTTTTTTTAAAGTCGAAATTAAAATATGCGGTAAATGCTGTAAAAATGGCGATACTCTTTGTTTTTTTAGAAGCACAATGGGCTGCAAGGCCTGTTCGTGCTTTTCGTGTCTTTCCTGGACATGTATTTCTTTGAATGACTGAGGAGAATATTCGATGACGTCCACCAATTCTGTTATTGAGCCCATCCGCGACGCCCGCTTGATCGACGCGGATTTAATCAATGCAGCCAGCAGCCTGCTGCTGGTAATCGATTTTCAGGGGCGGCTAATGCCAGCAATTTTGGATGGCGAGGCGGTGCTGCGCAATGCGCTGATACTGGCACAGGCGGCACAATCGCTGTCGGTTCCGACTCTGGCGACCGAGCAGTATCCAGTCGGACTGGGGCATACTGCGCCCGAAATTGCCGCCTTGTGCGGCGAGAGCGTGGAAAAAACCACGTTTGGCGCTTGCGGTACGCCGGCTTTTTCGGAAGCGTTACAGCGCCTGGCTCCAAGCGGTGCGCCGACTCTGTTAATAAGCGGCTGTGAAGCGCATGTGTGCGTGCTGCAAACCGCATTGCAGTTGCATGCGCAAGGTTACGACGTGCGATTGGTGGTCGATGCGGTTGGTTCGCGCAGCGCGATCAGCAAGCACACCGCATTGAAACGCATGCATGCTGCCGGCATCGGGCTGGTCACTACAGAAATGGTGCTGTTCGAGTGGCTGCGCGATGCCAAACATCCGCAGTTTCGGGACTTGTCTAAGCTTATCAAGTAAATTTTGATGTGGCCGGCACCGGTTTTAATACGGTATCGGCAGCATGCTCATTCCAGCGTTGCAATTACCGGCGCGTGATCCGATGGTTGCTCCCATTTACGCGGAATCCGGTCGATGCTACAGGCACTGCAGCGCTGCGCCAATTGTTCGCTTAACAGAATATGGTCAATGCGCAGACCCTTATTAAGGCGGAATCCCAACTGCCTGTAATCCCACCAGCTGAACAATTTTGCCTCTTGCGGGAACATGCGAAAAGCGTCTTTCAGCCCGAGATTAAGCAAACGGTCGAACCCCGCACGTTCTGCTTCCGAGCACAAAATTGCACCTTCCCATGCGACCGGATCGTATACGTCAGCATCTTCCGGAGCGATATTGTAGTCGCCCAACAGTGCCAGATCCGGATGGGCCAGATGCTCCTGCTCTAACCAGTTGCGCAATGCCTCCAGCCATGCCAGCTTGTAGCGGTATTTATCCGAGTCGACTGCTTGCCCATTCGGGACGTAGGCGCAGACGATGCGGACATGCTCAATGGTGGCGGCAATGATACGTTGCTGATCATCGGCAAACAACGGATTATTCTTGACCACGTCGGTGATCGGGTGGCGCGACAGGATGGCTACGCCGTTGTAGGTTTTCTGTCCACTAAAGGCGACCTGATAGCCGGATGCCTCAATCTCTGCCACAGGGAATTTATCATCGGTGAGCTTAGTCTCTTGCAGACACAGCACATCGACCGGGTTGTCGGTGAGCCATTGCAGCACCTGCGGCAAGCGGACCTTCAGCGAGTTTACATTCCATGTGGCTAGTTTCATGAAAACGGCTTACTGTGCGCGGTTGAGTAGAAAAGCAGTCAGCAGCGATACCGGGCGTCCAGTTGCGCCTTTGGCAGCGCCGGATTTCCATGCCGTGCCGGCGATATCCAGATGCGCCCAGGTATATTTTTTGGTGAAGCGTTCCAGGAAGCAGGCGGCGGTGATGCTGCCGGCTGGTGGGCCGCCGATGTTGGCGATGTCGGCAAAATTCGATTTCAATTGTTCCTGATAGCTGTCTTCGATCGGCATGCGCCATGCGGTGTCGCCGGTGGCGCGACCGGCGGCCAGCAGTTCGTCGGCAAGCGCGTCGTGCGCCGCATCGTGACGGGTAAACAAGCCGGAATTGTGGTGGCCTAGCGCGGTAATGCAGGCACCGGTCAGGGTCGCGATGTCAACCACCGCAGCCGGCTTGAAGCGTTCGGCGTAGGTCAGCGCATCGCATAGCACCAGGCGGCCTTCGGCATCGGTATTCAGAACTTCGATGGTGAGTCCGGACATCGAGGTGACGATGTCGCCCGGTTTGGTGGCGCGGCCCGATGGCATGTTTTCGCTGCTTGGAATGATGCCGATGACGTTCAGCTTCAAATTCATTTCGCCGATAGCGCGGAAAGTGCCGAGCACCGATGCCGCGCCGCACATGTCGTACTTCATCTCATCCATGCCGGGGCCGGCTTTCAGCGAAATGCCGCCGGTGTCGAAGGTGATGCCTTTGCCGACCAGCACCGTCGGCGCATCCTTCGCCTTGCCGCCCATGTGCTTGAGGACGATGAATTTCGGCGGCTCTTCGCTGCCGTTGGCGACCGATAGGAAGCTACCCATCTTGAGCGCCTGCAATTGCTTGCGATCGAGCACTTCGATGCCGAATTTGAAATCTTTGGCGAGTTCTTTGGCGGTGTTGGCCAGATAAGTTGGGGTGCAGACGTTGGCCGGCAGATTGCCCAGATCCTTGGTCAGGTCGATGCCGTTGGCCAGCGCCAGGCTTTGAGCAAGTATTTTTTTTGTTTCAGTTGCCGCAGCGGCTTCGATGGCAAAATCAATCTTCTGCACGCAGCCTTGGGCTGGTTCAGGTTTGCTTTTTTGGCTATCGCAGCGATAAGCGTTTTCACGCACGGCCAACGTAATGCATCGAATCGCCCAGGCAACATCATGCTCTTTAACTGCTGACAACGGCAAAGCGATCAGAGCATCGTTTGCGCCCAAAGAGGCGAATACGCGTGCGATTGCTTGAGCCGCTTGAATGAAATTTTTATCGCTGACGGTTTCTTCATTGCCCAAACCGACCAGCAGAACCCGGGCTGCGTTAACACCATCAACGGCGCGTAACAGCAAGGTGGAGCCAGCTTTGCCGCTGATATCGCCAGATTTTATTGCCGTGCTGATGGCGCCTTTCGCGTCAAGAGTCTTTGCTGTCGGTGTCAGTATCTTGTTTTCATACACGCCTACTGCGATGCAGCCGGTTTTGATACTGTCGAGAGTGTTTTTTGTGTCGATTGTTTTTATGCTAAAGTCCACGGCTAATTCCTCAGTCCTTTGATCAACTTTTAATTATAGCCTTCGAATGATCTTTCAGCGCGCGCTTAAACACGAATTGGTGAGTACTGCAGGCGCCGTTTTCACGACACTTTTTACCATCACGATCACCGTGATGTTGATTCGCGTCCTGGGTCAGGCTGCCGGCGGCAGAGTTGCGTCCGCCGATGTGGTGCAGTTGCTCGGATTTTTGGCGCTAAATTACTTGCCGATAGTTTTGATCCTGACTGGATTTATCTCAGTGCAACTAGTCCTCAGCCGCTGGTACCAGGATTCCGAAATGGTGGTCTGGTTCGCCGCAGGCGTAAGCTTGACGCGTTGGATCAGGCCGATAATGGGTTTTGGCGTTCCGATCGTCCTGCTAACGATGCTCCTGAGCCTGATAGTCACGCCATGGGCCAACCGCCAGAGTGCAGAATTCCGGGAGCGCTTCGCGAAGCGAGAAGATATCTCGCGCGTATCGCCGGGAAAATTTCAGGAATCCGCATCGTCCGACCGGATATTTTTTGTCGAAGGCTTATCCGGTGATGTCAGTAAAGTGCAGAATATTTTCGTCAATACCATCAAAGATGGCCGCAACAGCGTCGTGGTTGCCAAGGAAGGCACGATTGAAATTGATGACCGCGGCGACAAATTTCTGGTGATGCGCAAAGGCCGGCGTTATGAAGGCATACCGAGCGCACCGGATTATCGGCTGATGGAGTTCGAGCGTTACAGCGTATTGGTGACCGCGAACTCGCAAACCATTGTTGGCGACAAGACAGCGCGTGCGCTGCCGATAAACGCGTTGTTGGCCGACCGTAGCGCCTATAACATGGGGGAAGTTCTATGGCGCCTTTCTCTGCCGATGATGGGTATTTTACTCATGTTGCTGGCAGTTCCTCTGAGCTTCGTCAATCCCCGCGCTGGCCGTTCGGCTAACCTGATCATCGCCCTATTGTTGTTTGTTACTTATAGCAATATGGTGAGCTTCTTTCAGGCCTTGGTAGTGCAGAGCAAATTACCGTTCGGTATCGCTTGGTGGCCAGTCCACTTGATTGTAGTGCTCCTGATTGTCGCGATGTTTTCCTGGCGCCTGAATGTGAATAGCAGTTTTCATCCTCTGGTGATCTGGTCACGAAGTAAGCATGCCAAGACCAATAACGCTGGACGGGCCCCACAATGAAAGTCCTGCAACGTTATTTTGCCGTTGAAATATTGCGTTCGGTACTGTTTGTTCTGATTGCTTTTTTGGCGCTGTTTGCTTTTTTTGATCTGATCTCTGAGTCGCAATCGATCGGGAGGGGTGGCTACCGCTTGCAGCACGCATTCCTGTATGTTTTGCTGGGCTTGCCTGGCTATGCTTACGAACTGATGCCGATTGCGGCCCTGATCGGGACTATTTATGTACTGGCGCAATTCGCCTCGCGTTCCGAATTCACCATCATGCGCGCAGCAAGCATGTCGACTGCAATGGCAGGCTGGATGCTGGCCAAAATAGGTCTGATTCTGGTGCTGCTGACTTTTCTGTTCGGTGAATTTGTGGTGCCGGCCAGCACCCGATTGGCTGAGACACTGAAGTTGAGCAGTCAAGGTTCGTCGCTGTCGCAAGGGTTTCGCACCGGCTTATGGACCAAGGATGTAATTCGGTCGAACGGTACCAGTGGTGACTTGATCGGTTCGCGCTTTCTCAATGTCAGCGAATTGCGCACCGATGGTCAGTTGTTTGGCGTAAAAATCTATGAACTCGATCTCGAGTTTCACATGACTGCGCTGATTTTGGCCGAAAGTGCCGAATATGTCGGAGCGAATAACTGGCGCTTGAAAAATGTCGAGTCAACACGATTTCCCGCCGTCGGATTTGAAGATAATACGGCGAGCAGAATCGCGATTGAAAAACTGCCGAGCCAGAATATGGTGTCCGAAATCACGCCCGAAATCCTTTCGGTACTCTTCGCCGATCCGGATCGCATGTCTGCGCTGGATCTCGCCGCCTATACCAAACACTTGGAAGAAAATAAGCAAGGTACCGAGCGTTACGAAATTGCTTTCTGGAATAAAGTTATTTACCCATTTGCGATCCTGGTGATGATGGCGATGGCGCTACCATTTGCCTACCTGCATTTTCGTTCAGGCGGTGTCAGCCTGAAAATTTTTGCCGGAATCATGATAGGCGTGAGTTTTCAGTTGATCAACAACCTGTTTTCGCATCTGGGTTTGTTAAACACATGGCCTGCGTTCGCAACAGCGGTCTTGCCGAGCACGCTATTTCTATTGGCAGCACTGAGTGCATTATTCTGGGTTGAGAGACATTAATGAAAACACATACTAAACAACGTGCACTGGTCTTGTTCGCACATGGTGCTCGAGATCCACGTTGGGCAATGCCGTTTGAGAAACTGCAACAGATCACACAGCAAGCGCAACCCGACATTACGGTCTGCAACGCTTACCTTGAATTCATGCAACCGGATTTGCCTACTTCAGTAGCGCAACTGGTGCAGGCGCAATGCGGCGACATCACTATCGTTCCCGTATTTTTGGGGCAGGGTGGCCATGTGTTACGCGACTTGCCGCTGCTTATGGCCGGGCTGCGCGAACAGTATCCCAACTTGCACTTGCGCCAAGTGGATGCGGTCGGCGAGGATGCTGCAGTGTTACAGGCGATGGCGCAGTATTGTCTGGGCGCGATGACGCGTGTTTGAATACCGAGGGTTACTAAATTTTTTGATCCAGAAAACCCCTGTCGGCATCATACAAAATCAGAAAATACAATGACAATGCGTGACTGTTCAGCCGCTACGCTGTGGGCCGAATAGGATTGCCATTGAAGGCGTGGCGTAGCACTTCGAGCATGCCGTGACCTTGCTTGCGCAGTGTGTCGAGGCAGGAGCGGATGACGCAGAAATTTTCGGCCCCGACCAC
>JBGSTZ010000098.1:0-17442 GCA_041736255.1 Burkholderiaceae bacterium | reverse complement strand
CATCCTGAAAGAAGATCAGGGCCAGAACACCTGCATCTTCTCGACCGAATTCAGCCTGAAAGTCATGGGCGACATCCAGGAATACTTCGTCCACCACCAGGTGCGCAACTTCTATTCGGTCTCGATCTCCGGCTACCACATCGCCGAAGCCGGCGCCAATCCGATCTCGCAACTGGCGTTCACGCTCTCGAACGGTTTCACCTTCGTCGAAGCGTATCTGGCGCGCGGCATGCACATCGACGATTTCGCGCCGAACCTGTCATTCTTCTTCAGCAACGGCATGGACCCGGAATACACGGTATTGGGCCGCGTCGCACGCCGCCTGTGGGCAGTCGCGATGCGCGACAAGTACGGCGCCAACGAGCGCAGCCAGAAGCTGAAATACCATATCCAGACTTCCGGGCGCTCGCTGCACGCGCAGGAAATCGACTTCAACGACATCCGCACCACGCTGCAGGCGCTAATCGCCATCTACGACAACTGCAACAGCCTGCACACCAACGCCTTCGACGAAGCGATCACCACCCCGACCGACGAATCGGTGCGCCGGGCTTTGGCAATCCAGCTGATCATCAACCGCGAATGGGGCCTGGCCAAAAACGAAAACCCGATCCAGGGCAGCTTCATCATCGAGGAATTGACCGATCTGCTGGAAGAAGCGGTATTGCAGGAATTCGAGCGCATCGCCGAACGCGGCGGCGTGCTGGGCGCGATGGAAACCGGCTACCAGCGCGGCAAAATCCAGGAAGAATCAATGCACTACGAACACATGAAGCACGACGGCACCTTGCCGATCGTCGGCGTCAACACCTTCCGCAACCCGAAAGCCGGCGACGCGCCGCAAAAAATCGAACTGGCCCGCTCGACCGAAGCCGAAAAGCAATCGCAACTGACCCGCCTGGCCGATTTCCAGAGCCGCCACGCAGCCCAAGCCCCACAAGCCTTGGCCGCATTACAGCAGGCTGCAGTCAACAACGAAAACGTGTTCGAGAAGCTGATGGAAGCGGTACGGGTCTGTTCGCTGGGGCAGATCACCACCGCGCTGTTTGAGGTTGGCGGGCAGTATCGGCGGAATATGTAGGCAGTTTCGCGATGAACGCAAAAAACCCGGACTGGTTCCGGGTTTTTTATTGGGCGTGTCGCACCTAATCACCCCAAATATTTCAAGGGACTTGAAAAAAGTTGTCTATTTGAATTTACATGGATATATTGCAAAATGGAAATTAAATCACGTTAGGTGATCGCGATGAAGAAGGAAAACTTCAAGCGAGCGGTTCAAGGGAAACTACGAAAGGTGCCGCTGGAGACTAGAAAGAATTGGAAAGACACAAATCTGATCGTTTTGTGAAATGAGGCGAGAGCCGAAGATTCTTACCTCACTTGGGAGCGCTGCCCTGGTGATGTGTGGCAGTGGGTACCTGGGATGTGCCGCGATCTGATTGGTAAAGATGCTATTTGGTGATTCGTACATGGTTAACCGTTCTCCGCCTGTTACGGAGCAACCTAACTCTGCATGGAGCAGTTACTTTCAAAAGGCAATGATATGTCAGCAGAAAAAGAACATTTTGAAACGTTGTATAAGAGCAAAACCGTTGAAGAGTTGTTATCTATTCACGAACAGGGCGCCCTTACAGACTTGGCCTACGCAATTCTCGAAAATGAACTGACAACAAGGGGAGAAAAAATCCCTGACCGCCCTCCAGAGCCAATCATAGTTGAGACCCCTACGCCGACTTGGTTTCGTATTGGTGCGTTCCTCATGGCTCTACTTCTCATGCAGTTCTTCTGGGTTGCAATATTGAAACCGATTGTCGGCGGTGGATTTATTCCACAGGCTATTTTTACCCTTCTTCCCTCTATTTTTCTGTGGCGCAAATTGTTTCCAAAAAGACCCCGTCATGAAAACCAAAATGCATCAGGGACGAACAAAAATCCTTAATTATTCACTCAACCCGGACTGGCGCGATAAAGAGTAGTAGGGCGGAAAAGCGCAGCGCCTACAGAAAGGGGCCTTAATATGCGTCGAATATGTTTATTGCTTTTGCTGCCCATGCTGCTGTCATTGCATGGCCCGGCGCATGCGTCTGAAACATGCGCCGCAACTATCGGCGAATTGAAAGCCATGCTGGGCGATCCGGTGTTTCCGCTGCAATGGGAAGAGACCAGCATGGAAGATGGCAAACCCTTGCAGGTGTCCATTCTTGAAAAAAAGGGGGCCCTGTTTCTGGAATTTATCAAAACCAGAGAAGGGCTTTGGGCAGAGAGCGTTGGCGTCATTTGCAAAACAGGCGCGGACCTAGAAATCCGGTTTACCAAAGAGCAGATTCGCATGGGGCCAGCCGCCAACTGGTTGTTGCGCACAGCCTTGGGAAACGGTGGCAAATTTACGCTGACCAGGCTTGGCTCAGAACAGTTGCGAATAGCCTCCAGTGGATGGGATGGAATATTTTCTCCCAAAGAAAAATAAAGCTGTAACAACGCTGAAATATTTCCATGCAATGATTCCTGCATGGAAAACACCGCCCAATACGCGCATTGTCTTGCGCCCTATGTCTTAGCTGCAGCGCCATGACGATGCGACAAGTCCGCTCGATCTTCCTGTCCGACATCCACCTCGGCACCAAGGCGTGCCAGGCCCACCACCTGCTTGAATTCCTGAAAGCATATTCCTCCGAACATGTGTTCCTGCTCGGCGACATCGTTGACTTGTGGGCCATGAGTCGCGGCGGCGTGCACTGGTCGCTGGCGCAGAATACCTTCGTGCAAAAGATGCTGCGTCGTGCCAGACACGGTGACAAAATTATTTTCATCCCCGGCAATCATGACGAGGCAATCCGCGAATATGTCGGCACTTTATTCGGCAACATCATGGTGGAGCATGAATACATCCACACCGCTGCGGACGGCCGCCGGTATTTGTTGTTGCACGGAGACGAATTCGATCAGGTCACGCGCCATCATCGGTGGATTGCGATTTTGGGAGACAAGTCTTACAACTTGTTGGTAAGCCTGAATGTCTATTTATCCTGGCTGCGCCGGACGCTCAGACGTCCCGGTTACTGGTCGCTGGCCGGCTACGCCAAACGCAAAGTAAAGACTGCCGTCAGCTTTATTTTCAATTTTGAAGATGCGGTCATCCGCCACGCGCGCGAACAAGGTGTGGATGGCGCAATTTGCGGCCATATCCATTGGCCGGCAATCAAGGAAGTCGATGGCCTGACCTACCTCAATTGCGGCGACTGGGTGGACAGTTGCACCGCCATCGTCGAGCATCTGGATGGGCGCATGGAGCTCATTGCATGGAATGGAGCACCTGATAAAGCACTTGACAGAACACCTCAAGTTAGCTCGGCCAATTCCGCAGAAACTACACTTTCATCGCTTGAGACATAAATTATGGAAAGCCCCCACAAAGGAAAAAAAGGATTTGGGCGCTTGCTGAATGCCTTCACCTATTCGTGCGCCGGCCTGCAGGAAGCCTATCGCAATGAAGACGCTTTCCGTCAAGAGATTTTGCTGGCATCCGTTCTGGTGCCGCTGGCATTTTTTCTGGAACATGACATGTTCGGCCGCGCGTTAATGATCGCCTGCGTGCTGCTGCTCCTGATCGTCGAATTGCTCAATTCTGCAATCGAAGCAACGGTGGACCGCATCTCTCTCGAAGACCACCGGCTCGCCAAGCGCGCAAAAGATATCGGCAGCGCCGCAGTGCTGATTGGCTTGCTCAATCTTGTGACTGTTTGGGTATTGGTTTTGCTGCATTAACTTATGTTGTGCACGAAAAGCACGACATGATTTTTGCTGTTGCTGCAAGTAGTGCAGGCCTCCGTGCCTGCGGCCCGATGCAGGCACGGAGGCCTGCATTACTAAGACCGAACATGATTTACTACGCCAAATTAGCCAGAGATGTTTGGCATCCGATTTACATGGAACAAAAATGCATCCACCCGGTCTCGCTGAAAAAATCATGAAAATCCTGTTTATTTCCGATGTCTATTTTCCGCGCATCAATGGCGTTTCTACCTCCATAGAAACCTTTCGGCGCAACCTGCAATCGCTTGGACATACTGTCCATTTGATCGCCCCCGATTACGGCACGCCGAGCGCCGACGAAACACATATCCTGCGCGTGCCCGCACGCCGTTTGCCGTTCGACCCCGAGGACAGACTGATGCGTTACAAGTGGTTAATGCAGCATCTTGCCCAATTGGGCAGCGCGCATTACGACATCATCCATATACAAACACCGTTCGTTGCGCATTACATGGGCACCAAGTTGGGACGCTTGCTTGGTATCCCTTGCATCGAGACTTACCATACTTTTTTTGAAGAATATCTGCATCACTACATTCCCTTTATCCCGAAGAAAGCGATGCGATTCGTCGCCAAGCGCTTCTCCCGTAGCCAGGGAAATAGTTTGGATGGCATGGTTGTGCCGTCCAATCCGATGCTGCATGTATTAAAAAACTACGGCATCTCGACCCCTACCGAAGTCATCCCGACCGGTATCGAACCGGGTAGTTTTGTACCCGGAGACCGTGCCGCGTTTCGGAAAAAATACGCTATTCCGCAAGACCGCCCGGTACTGCTTTTTGTAGGACGCGTGGCGCATGAAAAGAACATCGGGTTTCTGCTCAAGGCAGTTGATCGGATCAGAAAAGAAATCGCCGACGTGCTGTTCATCATCGCGGGCGAAGGCCCGGCGCAAGAAAGCCTGCAACGTGAAGTCAGGGAACTCGGGCTGGGCGCGAACGTCATGTTCATCGGTTACCTGGATCGTCATACCGAATTGAACAGTTGCTATCGCGCTGCGGACATTTTCATATTTGCATCGCGAACGGAAACGCAGGGACTGGTTTTGCTGGAAGCGATGGCACAAGGCGTCCCCGTCGTTTCTACCGCAGAACTGGGAACACGCGATGTATTGCAAGAGGGTTTGGGCGTATGGATTGCACAGGAGGATTTGACTGATTTTTCTGGCAAAGTCGTCAGGATGTTAAGTGATGCCAAGCTGCGCCGCGAACTGGGAGACACAGGTCGCGACTATGCGCAAACATGGTCGGCCAGTAAGCAAGCAGAACGGATGCTGCTGTTTTACCGCGAGGTACTTAACCGTTATGCATTGCGGGAAAGCGGCGATCTCGGTTCTGCTGCGGTTGCAGCACGCAAGCCATAGTCAAGGCGCATAGATATTTACACATACAATAATTTTGCTCCTTATAGTGGATTCGCAACGGCCATACCATCAGCAGGCGCTCAAGGGATTGGAGGGGGAAAACGCGCACGCCGGAATTGCTGGCCGTATTCAGTCCACACCCGACGCATCACCTCAATCACTTCGGCCTGTTCGAGCTGAAAAAGTGTCATCCGGCACTGGTGGACTATAGCGTCGGGTTCGAAATTGAGGCGTGACACGCATTTACGAAAAAATCCTTCCGCCTAACAAAGGCGGGTCGTCTGCAGATGGGCGGCAATAGAGACGATGCCGGTGGTGGCCATCACCAACCCGAAATATGCCGGGGAAAGGCCAGCCAGATCAGTCCGCAGGCGCGTCTTCAGTGCGGGCTTGACCGGGTGCTGGACCGTTGTGCTGTTGGTGTTTGGCGAAGTCACTGATGGCGGGCGACGGGCTGCGGAGAAAATGTGATGTGCAGGGGCAAGGTGGCAAAGCCCGAAGCCGGATAAACCGCGCTGGTTGGCGGACGATGTGCAATCAGGTCGATACCGACGGTGCCCCCAAGTAGCGCCTGCATCGCCACCTGCAACTCCATGCGCGCTAATAGTGCGCCGGGGCAGACGTGAATACCCGCGCCGTACAGCAGATTCGCGCTCGCATCGCGGTCCAGTCGGCATGACTGCGAATCCGGGAAAGCACGGTGATCCCGATTCGCAACGATCCAGTTTAGAGAGAGACGTTCCCCAGCACCAATGGTGCGCCCACCGATTTCGACGGCTCGGGTCGTCACGCGACGGTTCGCCAGTAACGGGCCGTGCATTCGCAAAATATCTTCAATGGCATTGGGCAGCAAAGATGGCTGCGTGCGTAACTGTTGCTGTAAGTCGGTGTGTTCTGCCAGATATTGGGTCACGATTGCGACCGCTGCTGACAAAGTGCCGATCTCACCCACCGTCCAATTACGCAAGATACTGACGATTTCGCCTGGCTTAACGATCATCCTTTGACTTGTTGGCTGGCCAGGCTGGCGGTGACATCCTGGCCGTCCAGGGCGGCGTTAGCGCAACGCTGCTGCAGTAGCCCTGAAACATAACCTGCAAACTCATGGGCGATGTCCGTCATGGCCGGCCGATCCTGGGCAAAGATGGCGGCTTGGTTTTTTTGTCCCCACAGGCGCAGTGGTTCATGCATGCTGTCTGGCCAACCTCATGCAGCAATGGAAAGCAGCGCCGCGTCCTCCGCCTTCGCCGGCGAGACGGCCCGGAGCCGGCGCGGGTTCAAGCGACCGTCCCGAGCGCTTGCCGCCTGTTGAAGAAGCAAAAAGCGACGTGCGCGATGAACACATCATGCGCGGGGCAAGTTTGTACGATTTGCTCCGCAATGCAGCCAAGATACGCCGCATGCACCGGGAAACAGTGTTTGATGGCGAGGCTGCGTCCCCCGTTGAACGACGACCGAGCGGCTGTCTGGGGCGCTTCATACTAATCATGGTGTTCCTGGTTCTCGCGCTGATGGGCGGGCTGTTTATGCTCGGAGGCTCGCTGCTCAGCTTATTTTGGCCCTATTGGTAGATTGCTTCGTCCGCTACGTGCACATACTCGGACAAATGTAAGGTGGGCTAACCACCTGATCCGGGCCCTGAGGGAACGATCACCGATCATCGACATAGCCTTGATAAAACCCGTTACAAACCACAAAAATACCTTTTAAATCTGATGAACTTACATATTATTTATTAATCTGATATGCATCCAGGTCTTTCACGCTCGCGCACCCGAGGCATAAACGTCGGAAGGAATACGATGACATCCGTTATCAAAGCACGTTCTGGCATGCTTTGCCTTTGCTTTTCTTTTTCCATTGCAGCGCTTGCCCTTGGCGGCGTCGTGACGGCGCAAGAAACGGCGCCACCCAAGACCGCCCCTGCCGGCAGCGAAAAGACGGGCAAGACCAAGGCACTGGAGTTTGGTGCCAAGGTATTGCAGAGTAACGCGCCCTTGAAAGGGTTCGATGTCTATCTCGTTGGCTTTCACCCGATGAAAGACCATCCAGAGCTGCAAATGGAAGCACATCATTACTGCCACCAGATGAACGAGGATTTTGCACAGTGCGTGCTGTTTGACAGCAACACCGCCCAAGCCAATATGCACGGCATGGAATACATCATTTCAGAAAAAATATTCAATACCTTGTTGGAACAAGAAAAAGAATACTGGCATCCCCACAATGGCGAAATTCTGTCTGGCCAGCTTGTTGCCCCCGGCATTCCGAAGGTGGCCGAAAAAGCCTTAATGAAAGACAAGATGAATAGCTACGGCAAAACCTGGCATGTCTGGAATACCGGACACGAGGGCCATGCCAGCGACAAGCTGCCGTTGGGGGAGCCGATGCTTGCCTGGTCGTTCAACCGCGATGGTGAAGCGATGCCCGGTCTAGTTGAAAAGCGCGATAAAAAAATGGACATCGACAGCATGCAAACGCGTACAGACCGCGCCGATTTGCATAAGTTAGCCAAGCCACAGTCCGGCGTGGATAGTCTGAAGGGCAAGTTCGGTCGGCCAACGTCGGATATTCCCGGCGTTGTTGATCAACAGGCGGCAAAAGGCCAGATTGCTGCGCCGCCGTCAAAGTAACTTAAGTAACTTAAGGAGATGATCATGTCTGTCACCTGTAACGTCGGCGGTGCCGATAAAGCAATCCGCATAGTACTTGGTATCGCATTAGCAGCGTTTGCCTTTCTGTCTGAAGTGGACACTGTCTGGAAGATGGCAATGGGCGTCGCTGCGGTAATCGCTCTGGTCACCGCAACCGTTGGGTACTGTCCGTTAAACAGACTGTTAGGCATTAATAGCTGTCGTCACAAGACCTGACTGCGCATTTCGTAAATACTACAAGGAGATTGCCATGCAGCTAACTCATGCTGAAAGTCCTACCAAAGCTAGCGCCGACCGGGTACGGCGGTCGACGTCGATGCATTTGAACGAGAAAATCGACCAGGAAACTGACCGTAAAGTCCAAAGCTATGTCAACAGCACCCATGCTGCGATTGAGCGCCGAATTCAAGAACTCGACGAAGAATGGGATGTGGAACGCGTGCTGGAGGTGAATGCCTCGACCTTGGCATTCACGGGCTTGATGCTGGGCATCACAGTCAACAAAAAATGGTTGGCGCTGCCCGCTGTGGTGCTGACATTTCTGTTTCAACATGGTGTGCAGGGCTGGTGCCCGCCGTTACCGATCCTGCGACGATTGGGCATTCGCACCCGTGGTGAAATCGACCATGAAAAACATGCGCTGATAGCGCTCTTGGAACGTCGCTAAATCGGACTTCATCGCAGTGTCCATGCTCTTCCGCCAGCTATTTTCTGGGGTGCGAGGATACTGGTCAGGCCATCTTGAGGGTTGTCTATTAACGCCGCACAAATATGGCAGGGTCAAGTTGTCCTCATGACAGCTTCCGATGCAAGCTAGGTTACTTGCGTGCCTGTAATAACTTCCCTTTTGCTTACTGCATACCTGTTTTTTTACAACAGGGCATGCCTTAAATTTTTGTCCGGATTTGTGGATCCACTATAGGAACTCTCGCAGGAAATTCTCACCTAATGGTCTAAGTCTACGTTGGCTTATACCCAGCTGAAGTCGCTTAGAGACTAGGTTATTCCTTTATCATTTTTCGACGGAGAAACGATATGCGCGCCCTTGTTTACCATTCCAGTAACGATGTCAAAGTCGATACCGTTCCCGATCCGATCCTTCTGGAGCAGGATGACATCATTCTGAAAGTCACGGCCACGGCCATTTGCGGTTCAGATTTGCATCTTTATCGCGGCAAAGTTCCCGGAATGAAAGAAGGAGATATTCTCGGACATGAATTCATGGGGGCGGTAGTCGAAGCGGGTCCGGCGGTGACAAACCTGCAAAAAGGCGATCGGGTGGTTGTGCCCTTTGTTATAGCGTGTGGGAATTGCTTTTTTTGCGATATGCAGTTGTATTCTGCCTGTGAGACAACCAATCAGGATCGCGGCACGATCATGAACAAAAAAAGCTTACGCTCAGGCGCGGCACTGTTCGGTTTCACGCATTTTTATGGCGGCGTGCCAGGCGGTCAGGCCGAATATGTTCGCGTACCCAAGGCGAATGTGGGACCCATTAAAATTCCTGCTGTACTGACCAACGAACAAGTACTTTTTCTGAGCGATATCCTCCCGACCGGTTATCAGGCGGTATTAAATGCAGGCGTAGGCAAAGGTTCCACTCTGGCTATTTTCGGCGCTGGTCCGGTGGGTCAGATGGCAGCCGCATGTGCCCGTATGTTGGGCGCCGAGACGATTTTTATGATTGACCATCATCCCTATCGGCTTGAGTTTGCCCGTAGCCAGTATGGCGTGATCCCGATCAATTTCGATAAGGTCGATGCGGCCGAAATGATTATTGAGAACACTTCGAGTCGAGGCGTCGATGCGGTAATTGACGCCGTGGGGTTTGAGGCCAAGGGCAGCACGCTAGAAACCGTGATGGCAAATCTTAAAATAGAAGGCAGCAGCGGCAAGGCGTTACGGCAATGCATCGCTACAGTGCGCCGCGGTGGTACGGTTAGCGTGCCCGGTATCTACGCCGGCTTCATCCACGGCTTTTTATTTGGGGATGTCTTTGAAAAGGGCATTGGTTTTAAAACCGGGCAGACCCACGTTCAGCGTTTTATGCCGGAACTGCTCGAGTTTATTGAAGCCGGAAAGTTGCATCCGGAAATTATTATCTCTCACCGCCTGCCCCTGGAAAAAGCTGCTGAAGGCTATCGGATGTTTGATCAAAAAGAAGACAACTGCCGCAAGGTAGTTCTGACTCCTTAAATCGGTTGTACGCTCAAATTCACAAAAATTTCAGAATCCCCATTTTTCTCAGCGCGCCGTTGCCGGCAGAGGGTCTGGCGCGTGACCCCGTGGAGCAACCGGTCGAATCGGCCCTGACCGATGCCACATGCGCCGCGCTGCAAGAGTTGCTGATAAATCTGATAAATATTTGTCTGGACAGTGGGGGCCACTTAAATAACTCTAATAATGATCTTGTCTATTTAATCAGGCTCAGTTTAGTATTTGTATTGGAATTGGTGATGCACTGGCACGTTGGGTCGTCCTCTCTGCACTCGACGAAAAAATACTTGATTTTTGATTTTGTTTATTTAATGAGGTGGAGAATTTATGAAAATGCGGACGATATTGTTGAGCTGCTATAAAGAACTCGATCCGGATACTACGCGCTCCGTACCTCTGGAAGTGCTCGAAAAATGCATGAGTGAGAGGGATGTTACTTCGGAAGATTTCGCACTCGAACTACAAGCCGCATTGCTCGATGGCGACTTCGTGTTTAAGTCGCCAGGCATAATCACAATGACAGAAGCCGGTACGCACCGTTATGCTAATTCATTGCAACTTAGCAATAGAAACTAAACGTACACCACGATGCTTGGTTCAGTCGGCGTAGGCGCTCTCCATTACAGCGCCTTGTACGCTAATCATAAGGCGCATGCTTATCCTTATCCTCTAACTGCGTTCTATTGCCTGCTACTGATAAAACTCAAAACGGTCGCTTGACGGTGCGGCTGCGCGTCAATGCCCGGGTCTTGAACTTGCGCCAGATGTAAGAAACAATCGCCAGCATAATCATTTTTCTCATGAAGATTCTCCTTTGGCCAATGCATCACCCATCTTGCATGACGGATGTTGTCAATACGACCTCAACAGTGCAACTTGGTTCAACGCTGCATTCGGCCATTCAAGCGGTCATCGCGTGCTTCGTTTTGATTGCAGCCACTCGTGCTGAAAGTTGTGATCGCAAAGAGCGACCAGCCCCGCGGAACTTCTGAACATTACAAATTTGTGGCGCAGGACTGACCCAAAGGCGGGGCGTGGCTAGTGCCGGCAACCGCACTTTAACTTCGAACAATACTTTCGGCATCGCTTAAAGCCTGGGGCACGGATGACGGCTGCACTTCCGTCATAATCGAATCGATCGCCGCCACCACCTTCTCCGGCGCAGCATAGTGCACCATGTGACCCACACCAGCAGACAGGCGCAGTTCACTGTTGGGCAATTCGTCATGCAGGCGTACCGAATTATCGTGGGCATCTGCAACATGGTCTTTATCGCCAGCCATGACTACCACTTGCATCTTCAGTTGCGTATAGCGTTTCGACAGCGTCATAGCTGACGGCACCATCAACGCCGCTTCTCCGGCGCTTGCTTTAAGTTGTGACGGACGCAGGGCCATCCAGGCAGACATACGGCGGAATCGTTCAGGTACCCTTACTGGTTTGAAAACCTTTTTCACTAGCGCCGGCCACATCATCCTGCCCAACAAAGGCGATAAGGTATAACGCATAACATCGCCCACTACAGGAATCGCAGGGATTGCGACTACGGCGGCATCGAGCCGCATGCTCGGATAGTAGTAACCCGAAAGCAAAACCAGGCCACGCACCTGAGTAGGAAATTCGAGCGCCATGGCAATAGCGACCAAAGTGCCCCATGAGTGGCCGAGCACGATGGCTTGATCAATACCGAGCTTTTGCAATGCATGATGCAGGAGCTCGGCTTGCGCCATCGGCGTCCATGTCTTGTCGCGTGGACGTTGACTGTAGCCATAGCCCGGTCGGTCAAATGCAATCACACGGTAATGCTCAGAAACCATGTCGGTGACACCGCTGAAGTCGAAATCCTTCGCCATCACCCCGTTACCATGCAACAGCACGACTATTGGTCCTTCTCCGCGATCGATGTAATGTAGGCGCACACCGTCGACTTCAACGAATTTGCCTGTCGGCGGATTGTCGCGTTCGGCCTGTTGCGTCTTGTTACGCACGACGAGTGCGGACGCGGCCAATCCAGCTAAGCCAAGCAGTAGCGTGCCGCGCCACCCCGTCATTTTGGAAGATCCACCCATTGATTTGTTCTGGTTGCGAAAGGATTTGCTCATAGCCGGTGCTCCTGTGAAGGTAATACCATGCGACTAATTCGTACTGCGCAAAGTTCACACCCAACCAAAACTTGTTGTGCGGTACGTCATGCGACGGCCACATTTTTTAAGTGCAGAAAATCCGCCATCAGCCGAGAAGTTACGCGCAATAAGGCGAGCACTGCTGGATACAGGTAGCGAATACAGGATTCAGATCAGAGCGTTCTGGTCGCCGTGACCAGCACCACCGCAATGCGGTCCGTTTCTGCATAAGCCGGCTCCAGCAATTCCTCGCCGAACACATCGGGATCGATTTCGCGGTAATCCCATGCAACGTCGGCATCGTTGAGCCGTGCTACAACCGACGCATAAAAACGGTCAAAGCCATCAACAATCGCTACGCCCGTGTATAGCAGCAAGGCGCCGCCGGGCGCAAGACTGTTCATTGCGGCGTCGACAATTGCCAGCGACAAGCCTTCACCGAGTCCGCCGCCGCCATGCCGGTATGCCCGCTCCGCCCGATCGAGCAAATAAGGCGGATTGGCAATGATCAAATCGAATTCGCCATCGACCTCAGACAGCAGATTACTATGGCGCGGCACAATGTTCGGCGTAGCGGCTAGTGCTGCGTTGAGGGTCGTGAGGCGCAGCGCGGCATCGTTGATATCCACGGCCAGCACTTCGGCGTCAGGCCGCTCCAGCGCGACCACAATCGCGCCCGGACCAGCGCCGCAGCCGATGTCGATCGCGCGCCGCACCGGCCGGGTACGTAGCGCTAGATGGCTGCTCAACGCCGCGGTAAAACGATACGTATCCGGGCCGAAAAACACTGCTTCGGCGTCGGTAGTCGGATAAGCTGAATGCAGAAAAAATTGGTCATGCAACGTCGAAGCCCGTATCAGGCTGCGCCAGCCTTCACCATGACGTATCGCAATACCGGCAGCATGCATCAGCGCAAATAACGGCGGCGGCAGTATATGTGGCCGAAATGGCCGGCTCCATCCGAACACCCCTTCCACGTCCTTTGCCCATTCATTGCCGGGCCGGCCATTAACGCGCGCATGCGTGGCCGGCGTGATCGTGGTGAAGCGATAGCCACCCTCTTTCAAAACCAGCGCCAGCCGCAGCAGCGCGGCATCCTGATTTGTTGCATTAGACACGCTCAGTTGTTGATGCATGACGGCTTGCGTAATGGTCGGTTCAAATACAGCACCATTGTTTTATCTTTCAGCGTGATTGTTTGTGTTGGCCGGTGATCGCTTTGACGCGTAGCCAATATCAGCGTCAGCGGCACCTAGCCGAACAAGCGCGTAAAAATCCGTGTTGCCATCAACCCGGGAGCCGTATGATGATTGGCCGGCGACATCAATCCGGTCAGGACAGTCATCGCTTCTTCCTTGCTCGACAACGCGGCGAGTTTTTGCTCCAGTAAGCGCAGTTCCGTATTGAAATCATTCTGGCAGTCGGCAGCGCGATCATGCGAAAAATGCTCGCGGATCACGCCGCGCGTCGCTGGAAAATGCGGCCGGCCAGGCTGATCGGCCCTGCGTTGGCCCAATGTATCGAGCATGCGCTGCTGGGCCTTGAAGGTGAACTGGCGCGGCTTGCCTTCAGCTTGTTTTTCACTGGTTTCTGCATTGGACACACCGGCGATCCAATCGTAAATCAGTTGCTGCTCATAGGCATTAAATACGCCGAACATTTCCGCCCGCTCACCGTGGATCAGTTTCCAGAAGCGGCTGTTCTGCGGGTCCTGATGGCGCTTGATCCAACCCACCTGTTCCATGCTGGAGAGAAACGCCGGCAACTGGCCGGGTTCAGACAACCAGTCGCTTACTGTTTTGCCGGCAACGCGGCAATAATCGGAATGCAGCATTGATCCAACGGCCGCCTTGGATACGAAAACCGACAGCAATTCCTGCTGCAAGTCAAAAGACTGGATGACCGAAGTGGTGCCTACGCCCAGCATGTTGAGCTTGTAGCCGTTGACCACCCGCCGGTAAAAATCCTCCGGATCGGCCACCCGCGGCATTGCCTCCTGCACGGCTTGCAACGATTTTTTGGCATGCCCGGTCGCCGCATTATCGACCGTCACGTGCAGCGTGAAATAGTAGGGATCGATACCGAGCTCATTGAGTTCATAGGCGGTGATCAGCAGATGCAGCGGCAGTTGCTCATAGCCCAGATTAAATCCGATTACCTCGGGCAAAAAATCAGCCGCATGATACGCCAGGGACAACTGGATCGCGCCTTGGATGAAATGGTCGTCACTCAGATTCTCCCATTGCTCGCAGCCATGCGACGCAAGCAGCTTGCGATACAGCACGACATGGTTTTTTTCAGCCCGTCCTTCGCCGAGTTCCTCTAGATAAATACGGATCAACGAGGCAAAGCGAGCATCGCTCCACTGTGACAGCAAGCCGTACAGCCATGCGCCATCAACCAGTTTGGTCGGCGCAACCGACTTGAGGAAATACAGCGCATGCGACTTGCTGCTGAAATAACGCCGTGCCCCGCCCGCCTTGCGCGCCTCCAGATATGCGCGATACTGCCGCCCTATCTGTTCCCTGCCGTGTTCCATCCATGCCGGCAGTAATTGCACATCGCGAGGCAAATCATCTGACAGCTTACTGGCGGCGTGCAATTGCGTAGAGAGAAAACTCCGCAATGCCGTGCGAGTCGGTTCATCGACTCCCTCCTGTGCGCTGTCACGCTCGTTGAGCAACGCGAAATAAACGGATTTCGCATACAAAGGACTTACTCCGTCGTCGCGTTCATGCCAGTCAACGATGTGGCAAGAATCTATTTTTTCAATATTAAACATAGGCAATCGAAGCTGAATCTGCTTGGTTGAGTTTAATTATTATATGCACGCCTGTGCGGACTAACTATTAGCCTACCACTGTTGTCGCTATGTTGCAGGCGACCGCAATTTCGACATATCGAATATTAATTATCTGAAAGCGTTGGCAAAAAAGTTATAAGCGTTTTGCCAATTACGCTATCAGACAAGTTCTACAAATTGCAGTCTCTGCAACCGATCCGCATGGCAACGCGTCTTGATAATAGACAGCATCTATTGCTCCGACTTCGGCATCGGTCTAGGCGAAGACATGGTTTTGGAAACGCATTTATCTATTCATTTATTGGAATCAAATAATCTCGGCTTGCGCCATGATGCATTCGTTGCGATGTCACACAAAGTGGCATGAACAATGATTTTTCTTTTTTGTAAAAATACGTAGTTGAGACAGGTGCTGATAAATAAGATGGACAATAAAAAACCGATCCGGCGATCGTTGTGCATGGCAGCGCGGGCGGCTTCCGGAAAGAAAAAACACGCGAGCACATCGTCGCCACTCAGGACATGCGCTTGTTCAGTTTGCTGCATCTGCTAGGCCAAGCTTCATTGCGCATGGAGCAAGTTCTCTGGCCCGAACAGTAGGAGCGCATCACCCGCAAGATCAAAGAGGCATTGCGGGAGGCCGATGATCCAAATGTGAAGTGGTACAGCCATGAGGCAGCCATGCAGGCTGTTCAAGTACAAATTGATAAGGCGAGGGATAA
This sequence comes from Burkholderiaceae bacterium, assembly GCA_041736255.1. Classification (GTDB taxonomy): domain Bacteria; phylum Pseudomonadota; class Gammaproteobacteria; order Burkholderiales; family Burkholderiaceae_D; genus AVCC01. The sequence continues at coordinate 1,747 of JBGSTZ010000098.1, read as the reverse complement.
ACCAAGTTGATTGGCTACGCACGCGTCTCGGCGCAGGATCAGAACCTTGACCTGCAAATAAAAGCTTTAACCAAAGCGGGCTGCAAGAAGCTATTTGACGACAAAATCAGCGGCAGGTGTAAAGAAAAACCGGGACTAACAAAGGCGCTGGAAATGCTACGTGAAGGCGATACCCTCGTGATCTGGAAGTTGGATCGCCTGGCGCGCAGCGTCAAAAACTTGGTTGATTTGGTCAGCGAACTGCACAAACAAGGCGTGCATGTCAAAACCTAACGCGGTTCATCCCGCGGTTGCGGGGAACAGTTTAGTCACGCCGAATGCTGCGCTCATGAATTCGGTTCATCCCCCTGTGTCACGCTAGTTGTCGCCTCTAAATTTAATTTAAAAAATAGAGGCAACTATGAAAACAACGTATTCCGAGGCGTTTATCGAACAAGCACTGGTCAAAATCTTTTCCCGTGGAGGTCGGACAGTGCGATCGGTCGCGGAAGAGCTGAATGTCAGTTACCACACCTTAAAATACTGGATGAAAAGAAAATCGGTGGTCAAAGGCAGTGTATCGACGGTCAAGGAAAAACGTCCCCAGGACTGGCGTGCTGAGGAACAGCTGGCGGCCTTGCAGGAAACGCACGGACTGGTCGGCGAAGCGCTCAACGCGTGGTGTCGTGAACGCGGGTTGTTTGCGCATCATCTGACCAGCTGGAAGGCCGCTTTCTGCGTGGAGGGAAAAAACACTGCGGCTGGTAGCCGTGAACTGCGCACGCTGAAAGACGAAAATGAGAAACTCAAGCGCTCGCTGTTGCGCAAAGACAAGGCGTTGGCAGAGGCAGCAGCACTGTTGATCCTGCAAAAAAAGTTCCGTGCGCTGTGGGAGGACGAGGTCGAATGACCTCCCTCGCAGAGCGCGGCAAAGTCATGGCGCTATTGACCGAGGCCATAGACAAGGGAGCACGCCAGGATCGTGCCTGCGCGGTTATCTGTCTGTCTGAACGCACGTTACAACGCTGGCAGTGCGGCCAGTCGCGCGGCGATCAGCGGCCAATGCGGGTGCAGACACCTAAAAACGGTCTCAGCATGCTCGAACGTCAGCGCCTGCTGGCAGTGGCGAACTCGGACGAATTCGGGCACTTGCCACCAAGTCAAATCGTCCCAAGACTGGCCGATCGCGGGCAATACATCGCTTCTGAGTCGACGTTTTACCGCGTCTTGAGAGCAGAAAACCAGCTCATGCACCGTAGCGCGGAACGGCCGGCGCAACAGCGCAGCAAGCCGCGTGCGCTATCGGCAACGGCACCCGATCAGTTATTTAGTTGGGACATCACGTATCTGCCGACACAGGTCAAGGGCATCTATCTTTATCTGTATTTATTCATGGATATTTTTAGCCGGAAAATCGTTGGCTGGCAGATCTATGAGGCAAAAAAGCAGCGAACTGGCAGCCGAAGTCATGCGCGACATTTGCGAACGGGAGCATATCGCACGGAATCAGGTAGTGCTGCATTCTGACAATGGCAGCCCGATGAAAGGTGCCACGATGCTGGCCACCCTGCAAGCGCTGGGCTTAATGCCCTCGTTTAGCCGTCCGGCGGTCAGCAACGACAATCCGTTATATGTTGCGGCCAAAGATATGTTGCGCGAGGCGCAGAACGCCAGGATCCGCAGAGGAGATCCTGGCGTGCAGCCGACACATATTTTTTGGAAGATTTTGGCTATATCCCCCGAAGAAACGTCATCAATGACGGCAAGG
>JBGSTZ010000061.1:0-3585 GCA_041736255.1 Burkholderiaceae bacterium | reverse complement strand
CGGCCCGGCGTTCGGGCTGGACCAGTTAGGCGCCTGCGTGCGCCAGCACTGCCAGGCGCGGCGTTTGTCCGCTAGCGTCGTGCCCAGCAACAGATACGACCAGGCGGTCAATCTGGCCGGAATCCAGTTCAGCACATCATCGAAGCGCGCCGCAAAGCAGCCGAATGCCTGAAAGCGGGGAGTGCGGTAACCCCACATCGCGTCCAGCGTGTTGGCCAGCCGGAACAACAGCGCGCCCGGCCCGCCGGCAACGATGAACCAGAACAGCGTGCCGAATACCGCGTCGTTGCCGTTTTCCAGCAGCGATTCCACCCCGGCTTTCGCCAGATCGGTTTCCTGCGCGGCCTGGGTGTCGCGGCTGACGATGCGGGCGGTCAGCAGGCGCGCCTGCGCCAGATCGCCATGCGTCAAGGCTTGGGCAATCGGCAGCGCATGCTCGCGCAGGCTGCGCAAGCCGATGCAAAAATACAGCAGCAGCGCATGCAATAACAGTCCTGCAATACCAATATCGGTCAGCCACAACGCCAGCAGCGTGAAAGGCATGACCGCCAGCAGCCACGCCAGCGTCCCGCGCCAGAACCGATTGCTGCCGCAGTTCAGCCGGCGTTCGATCAGATTCGCACAGCGCCCGAAACCCACCAGCGGATGCCAGCGCCGCGCTTCGCCCAGCAGCGCATCAAGCGCGATTCCGGCCAGCGCCAGCAGCACCAGCAACGGCAAATCCAGCCCGATCAGCATCGGTCGCCTTTAAGCGCCAGTGGCAAACCGGCTGCAACCAAAATCACGCGTTCGCAACGGGCCGCAACCGCTTGATTCAGGCGTCCGGCTTCGTCGGCGAACCAGCGCGAGACTGCACTGAACGCAACCCCGCCCATGCCGACTTCGTTTGAGACCAGCACCACATCGCCTGTCATTGTTTCCAGAGCGTGTAGAAACAGTGCGCGCTGGACTTCAAAACAGGCCGGCGGCGTTATATGACCATGGCCGATTTCCGGGAAATCCTGCGCTTCGGCAAACAAAAGATTCGATAGCCACAAGGTCAGGCAATCGACCAGCACCAGACGCTCAGGCGTGCTCCATTGCAACAGCGTGTCGCCCAGCGCCAGCGATTCTTCCACCGTCGTCCAAATGGCAGGCCGCTGTTGCCGGTGATGTGCAATGCGTGCTGTCATTTCAGCGTCGCCGGCCTGCGCGGTGGCGAGATATACCACTTCGCGACCGCTGGCAATCGCCAAATTTTCAGCATAGGCGCTCTTGCCGGAACGGGCGCCGCCCAGAATCAGAGTACGGCTCATGCACCGATCCAGTCTTCGCCCAGAAACAGGGCCGCAACCGCATCCGGGCAGGAGGGAAAGTAGGCATGGAAATACGATGCGGTAAGTGAACCGAGGCGGTAGACGGCTTCGCCAGCGTCGCCGGAGGGATGTTTAACGGTATGTGCGGTCGGCGCAAGCGTGCTCTCCAGAGTGGAATAGTGGAAAGTGTGACCGCGTAATTCGCCATGCTGCGTTGCCATGCCTTGCGAACCAAGTCCTGCTAGCCGCGTCTGCATGTGCACATTTCCAGGCAATAATCCGGGCATCGACCAGACCTCGCCTTGCTGGTCGGTCAGTGTATCGGCGATCGCCATCATGCCGCCACATTCGGCCAGTATGGGCAGGCCTGCCGCATGCGCAGTGCGCAAAGATGCCTGCCAGACGCCCGCCTTTGAAAGAATTTCTGCATGCAACTCCGGGTAACCGCCCGGCAAATACAGTGCGTCGGCATTGCTTGGCACCGACGTATTTTCTAATGGAGAAAAAAAGTGGAGAGTGGCACCGAGTGCACGCAAACAATCGAGATTGGCGGGGTACAAAAAGGCAAATGCAGCGTCGTGGGCGATGGCGATGGTTTTGCCTGTCAACGCAGCAGCCGACGGTATTGAGGGTTCTGGCGCTTCCAGCCGGGTTGGCCGCAGCCGGCTCCAGAGCACGTCATCCAGTATCAATTGTTCGGCCAGTTGGTCGAGCAAGGCGTCGAGCGCAGTTATTTCATTCGGCAGCACCAAGCCCAGATGCCGCTCTGGCAGAGATTGTGACTGTTGCGGCAGCGTAGCCAGCAGTGGTACATCGCGCAACGAAGCTGCCACCATGCTGGCGTGGCCCGGGCTGCTGACCCGGTTGGCAATCACACCGACCAGATCGACCGGGCCGTAATCGCGCAAACCCAGCACCAGCGCGCCTGCTGTTTGTGCCATCGCACCCGCATCAATGACCGCCAATACTGGTACGCCGAACGCGCGTGCCAGATCGGCAGAAGAGGGCGTGCCATCGTACAAACCCATTACCCCTTCAATCAGAATCACGTCGACCTCGCTGGCTGCTTGCGCCAGTTGCTCGCGACAGGCTTGCAGGCCGACGATCCATAAATCCAGTGCATATACCGGCGCACCGCTGGCGCGTTCCAGCAGCATCGGATCGATGAAATCGGGGCCGGTCTTGTATACCCGTACCCGTAAACCCTGTTGCGTCAATTTGCGCGCCAGGGCTGCGGTAACGCTGGTCTTGCCTTGACCGGACGCAACCGCAGACACCAGAAAAATGCGGGCAACACAGGCAACATCCTTTTGCCGCGTCACCATTCCACGCCTGCCTGCGCCACGATGCCGTCCTTGAACGCATGCTTGACGACCTGCATTTCGGTGACGGTATCGGCAATTTCGATCAATTCCGGCGGTGCGCCGCGGCCGGTGATGACTACATGCTGCATCTCCGGCCGTGACAACAGGTCGTTGATGACTTGTTGCAGGTCCAGATAGTTGTATTTCAACGCGATATTGAGTTCATCGAACAGCACCAGTCCGATGGCCGGGTCGTTCAGGAAATGCTTGCCCTGTTCCCAGGCGACTTGGGCTTTTTCGATGTCGCGCTCGCGGTTCTGGGTTTCCCACGTATATCCTTCGCCCATCGCGTGGAAGTGGACTTCATCGGGGAAGCGGCGCAGGAACTGTTCTTCGCCGGTAGACATCGCGCCCTTGATGAATTGCACCACGCCAACCTGCATCCCGTGTCCCATCGCGCGCATCACCATACCGAAACCGCTGGAACTTTTGCCCTTGCCATTGCCGGTATTGACGACAATTACGCCGGCGGTGCGCTGCGCCTGTTCAATTTTTCCATCAATGTGGGCTTTTTTGCGCGCCATGCGTGCTTGATGACGCTGATTGATGCCATCGCTGCTGTCATTGATATTTACTGTGTTCATGTCGTCTCCTCAAAGGGGATGAAAATTGTCCGTTTTCCATGTTGCACCGCTTCGATTGGATGCCCCAGGCAGCGGCTCAGAATGGCCGGTTGCATGACTTCGGCCACCGGCCCGGCTTGCCAACTGCCGTCGCCCATTAACAGCAATGCATGGCTGGCTACGCTGTGCGCCAGATTCAGGTCGTGGCTGACCATCACTACGGTTTTGGCTTGCTCGCGACACAGTTGCGCCAACAAGCCCGTCACGCTGACTTGATGGGCCAGGTCGAGCGCATTGGCCGGTTCGTCCAGCAGCAGCAGCGGCGTGTCCTGCGCCAGCAGGGCGGCGATGGCGACGCGCTGC
>JBGSTZ010000017.1:0-42068 GCA_041736255.1 Burkholderiaceae bacterium | reverse complement strand
GATGCTTCCGAACTGTGGTCGGGGCCGAAAATTTCTGCGTCATCCGCTCCTGCCTCGACACACTGCGCAAGCAAGGTCACGGCATGCTCGAAGTGCTACGCCACGCCTTTAATGGCAATCCTATTCGGCCCACAGCGTAGCGGCTGAACAGTCACATTTTTGTTAGCCTCAAAGGGGCAAAAGCGTGAAGCGCCTGAAGGCGCTAGCTCATATACCTAACTTGAGCTGATCGTAATGCGCGTTTTCTTTGTCTTGATTTCTGACGTAAGCCCTGACCATCTCCTCATCGAGTGCAATCGTGGTCACAAAGCAACCTCTGGCCCAAAAATTCTCACCTGTGAAATTCCTGGTTTTTCCGGTGAATCGTCTCGCTATCGAAATCGCCCTCTTCCTTTTGATTTAGCCACCCACATACGAGACTAATTCTCCTAACTTTTGATCGAGTCAGAAGAATCCGCCTGACCGTAGCGCTCGGTCAAACCTAGTGAGTCTCCCCGGCAAAGCCGGGGGATTACCTTATTTATTTATAAAATCTTACTACCTATCCACCAGGCAATGGCTGCAACGAAAGCGGATGTGGGAATAGTAAAAATCCATGCCCATACAATATTGCCAGCCACCCCCCATCGCACCGCAGACATTTTTTGCACCGAACCCACGCCCACAATCGCACCGGTAATGGTGTGTGTAGTCGAGACGGGTACGCCCAGCGCCGTTGCCAAAAATAGTGTCACCGCACCGCCAGACTCGGCACAGAAACCACCGACGGGCTTAAGTTTTGTGATGCGCTGCCCCATCGTCTTGACAATACGCCAGCCACCGAACAAAGTTCCAAGGCTAATTGCGCTGTAGCAGAAAATGATGACCCAGAGCGGTAAAGAGTCGTTAGCGCCCATATATCCCGAAGCGATCAGTAGCATCCAGATGATGCCCATGGTTTTTTGTGCATCATTGCCGCCATGCCCGAGGCTATACATAGCTGCCGAAAACAATTGCATGTGCCGAAACCATTTATCCACTTGGCGCGGCGCGGATCGCACAAATAGCCAAGAAACTATTAGCATCATGACTGAGCCGAAAATGAAGCCGAGTAATGGAGACAGTACGATAAACGCCACAATTTTAAGGAGGCCGCCCGCTATCAGCGAGTCGGTTCCTGATTTCGCTACAGCAGCACCAATCAGGCCCCCAATCAGGGCATGCGACGACGAGGATGGAATACCGTAGCACCAGGTCAAGAAATTCCAAAAAATTGCCCCGATCAGAGCGCCAAAAACCACATAGTGATCAATAACATTAGGATCAATGGTGCCCTTGCCTACTGTTGAGGCCACTTTTAATTGAAAGATCAGAATTGCAATGAAGTTGAAGAAAGCTGCCATTGCTACTGCAGTTCGCGGTTTCAAAACACCTGTTGATACGACCGTTGCAATGGCATTTGCTGCGTCATGAAAGCCATTCATGAAGTCGAACAATAACGCCAGCGCAATCAGGAAGACAAGGACATACATGCTGATTTGAAGAGAGTGCATGGCATCCATTTAACATTTTGATACACGCACTAAAAGAGCATGCAAGGGAATACATATTTATTGGAATTTTTGTAATACGCGCTACTTTCGAATTTCAAAGTCAGGCTCTAGCGAAACCCGGCATCAAATTCTGGAATGTACTGAGAAATGTTACGCGTTCTCAACAATGATGCCTTCAATAATATTGGCAACATCCTCGCATCGGTCTGTGACTGTTTCGAGAATTTCATAAATAGCTTTTAACTTGATCAGATTGCGCACGTCGGGTTCATCACGAAACAGTTTCGACATTGCTGCACGCAAGACATGATCCGCATCCGATTCCAGCCGATCTATTTCTTCGCAAATTACCAACATTTTTTCCGAGTTGTTCATATTGTGCAGCATGGAAACTGCAGCCTTGACTTTTTCGGTGCACTCCAGGCAAAGCTCTGCCAACCGTTTAGCCTCGGGCGTAATGACCTTGATGTCATACAGTGAGACGGTCTGCGCTGCATCCTCAAGCAGATCGAGGATATCGTCCATGCGCGTGATCAACTGATGAATATCGTCCCGATCCAGCGGTGTAATGAACGTTTTATGGAGCAGATCAATAGTTTCGTGAGTCACTTTATCGGCCTGTTTCTCAAGGACTTCGATAGCATGTGCGCGCATATCAATGTCATCGAAATTTGTCATCAGTCCGACCATCTCTTGCGCACCTTGCACACACAAATCGGCATGCTGGCAAAACAGATCAAAAAACTTGCCTTCGGTAGGCATCAAACGTCCGAACATATTGACTCTTTCTTCTGTTGTCAGCTTTATTGAAAATATCCAAGAACGTCAGTTAAACACCGGGCGTATACACAAAAATAAAACGCCACTGTCAATCAATCGCCGCCTTGGAAATTTTGCCCGCCGGTGTAGTTGTCAAACTTGGTGTATTGCCCCATAAAAGTCAGGCGTACGCTGCCAATTGGTCCGTTACGCTGCTTGCCGATGATGATTTCAGCGGTCCCTTTGTCGGGTGAATCCGGGTTATATACTTCGTCGCGATAAATGAAAAGGATGACATCGGCATCTTGCTCAATCGCGCCGGACTCCCGCAAATCGGACATTACCGGCCGCTTGTTGGGGCGCTGCTCCAGCGAACGATTCAACTGAGACAAAGCGATCACAGGGCAATTCAATTCCTTGGCCAAGCCCTTTAGACTGCGGGAAATTTCGGAAATTTCGGTAGCGCGATTTTCACCGGAACTATTGGCAGACATTAACTGCAGGTAATCGACGATGATCAGGCCAAGTTTGCCGCACTGGCGTGACAAGCGACGGGAACGCGCGCGCAGCTCAATCGAATTCAGCGCTGGCGTCTCGTCGATGTAAAGCTGCGCATCATTCATCTTTTGAATCGCGTGGGTCAGACGCGGCCAATCCTCATCGTTCAGACGTCCGGTGCGCAGCCGGTGCTGATCCAGACGACCGACCGAGCCCAGCATACGCATGGCCAGTTGCGTGCCCCCCATTTCCATCGAGAACACCGCCACCGGCAGGCCGCTTTCAATAGCGACATTTTCACCAATGTTGATTGAAAAAGCGGTTTTTCCCATCGATGGTCGTCCTGCCACGATAACCAGGTCGCCTGGCTGCAAGCCAGATGTCATGCGATCCAGATCGGTAAATCCGGTCGGAACACCCGTGATGTCGTTCTGATTGTCGCGGTTGTAAAGCTCATCAATGCGCTCGACAACCTGGGTTAGCAGGGGCTGAATTTCCTGGAATCCTTGCGCACCACGGGAACCTTCTTCGGCAATTGCAAAGATCTTGGATTCAGCCTCGTCCAGCATCTGCTTGACTTCCTTGCCCTGCGGATTGAAGGCCTGACCGGATATTTCATCGGATACCGTAATCAATTTGCGCAACACTCCCCGATCACGTACGATTTCTGCATAACGGCGAATATTGGCGGCAGACGGCGTATTTTGGGCCAGCGCATTCAGGTAAGACAAGCCGCCGACTTCTTCAGCCTTGCCGACACTGGTCAAAGCTTCGAAAACCGTAATCACGTCCGCAGGTCTGGAACCGTTAATCAGTTTGACGATATGCTGAAAAATGACGCGATGGTCAAAGCGATAAAAATCATCGCTATGTAAAAAGTCGGCAATCCTGTCCCAAGAAGCGTTATCAAGCAGCAAACCACCTAATACCGATTGTTCTGCTTCAATGGAATGCGGCGGGACGCGAAGAGATTCTATTTGAGGATCGGAACGATTATTCATGGCGCGCATTATACCGCTCCCGGTGGGGATCAATTCCAAGCGACTAAAAATTTCCAGTTGCAGCCGATACCATTATTACGCGATGGGAAGCATGGCTAAATTTCATGAAGTGGCTCGCGGCAGCATCGTTGTCAGCTAAAAAAACCGGCATTAAAAAAAACCGGGCAAGCCCGGCTTTTTAAACAGCATTGACAGCAATGCGATTAAGCGTGATCGCCCATAACAGCAATAGTCACATCAACCACTACATCTGTGTGCAGCACAACCGAAATAGCATGGTCGCCAACAATCTTGATTTGTCCTTGATCCAAACGCACTTGCGCTTTCTCAACGGAAAAGCCTTGCTTAGTGAGCGCTTCTGCAATATCAGCAGTAGTCACTGAACCAAACAAACGGCCATCAACACCCGATTTTTGGTTGATTTGTACCGTCATGCCGGTCAATTTTGCAGCCAGTGTTTGCGCAATCACCAACTTAGCTAACGCAGCCGTCTCCAGTTCTGCGCGCTTGAGTTCAAATTCAGCGATGGCATGTGTAGTCGCACGACGTGCCATGCGTTTTGGGATCAGGAAATTACGAGCGTAACCATCCTTGACGCGAACTATCTCGCCAAGACTACCGAGATTAAGGACTTTATCTAACAGAATAACTTGCATATTTTTCTCCGAATTACGCAGTGTGCAGATCGGTATACGGCATCAGCGCGAGGAAACGTGCGCGCTTGATAGCAGTATCGACTTGGCGCTGATAGATAGCTTTGGTGCCTGTCAGGCGTGCTGGCATGATCTTGCCATTTTCCTGAATGAAATCCTTGAGCGTATCCATATCTTTGTAATCAACCTGGGCCACGTGTCCTGCTGCAAAACGACAGAATTTTTTGCGCTTGAACAATGGATTTTGTTGCTGACGTTTTAATTTGAGCTTGCTTTTATCGAACTTTTTACCGAATGCCATTTTTGGCTCCTGTATTTTTAATCATTTTCTAACGGATGTATCTCGAAATCCACGATATGGAATACGAGACTTTTGCTGTTGCGGTTCTTGCGTGCCAGGAATCCGGTGAACTGAAACATATTGCCTAAATCAGCCTGACTGAATTGCCCTGAAATTTCGCCTGCGGCTAGCGCTGCGATTTCAAACTCGACCAATCTGTCAGTGCCTGCTTCTGTTTGTTGTGAACTGTGCAGTAATCTTGCTCCCACCATCGGAATACCTGCCGGGGTGTAACGCAAAACATCGCGCTCAATAATACTGGCAACAAATTGAAGCCGATTCACACTATTCAGTGCACTACCTGAACCGCAATTACGCAGCTGCCGCGGCTGGTGCTGGAGCTGCTGGTGCAGCAGGGGCTTCAGTGCGATGGCTCTTTGCAGCATCTTCTTTTTGCACGTTCTTCATCATTGGCGATGGGGCTGTTTCAGCTTTCTTCGTCTTGATGGTGAGGTGGCGCAAGATGGCATCGTTGAATTTGAAAGCTGTTTCAATTTCTACCAGAGTCTCATTGTCGCATTCAATATTCATGCAGACGTAATGTGCCTTGGCAAGCTTTTGGATCATGTAAGCCATTTGGCGACGGCCCCAGTCTTCCACGCGGTGGATGTGACCGCCACGCGCTGTAACGCTGGCTTTGTAGCGCTCGATCATTGCAGGCACTTGCTCGCTTTGATCCGGGTGCACGATAAATACTATTTCATAATGACGCATATAAACTCCTTATGGACTGACTAAAAATCGCCCACCTCGGCGTCAAGACGAGTGTGGGAAGAGAAAAGCCCAGAACTATACTGCTAAACCCTCGAAAACTCAAGAGTACTGACAATACGCAAGGTAAAAACCCACAAAATAATGGACCATAAAGTGGAAATACACTTGCATTCAAAGGCCCACTGTACAAAAATACACGCTGTTTATATAAACAGCATCAAAAAATCCATGCTTAAACTTACCGCACGCCAAGAACAAATTCTGAACCTGATCAAGGATGCAATTGCAAATACAGGTTTTCCACCAACGCGCGCAGAAATCGCGACGGAACTCGGCTTTCGCTCGGTCAACGCCGCCGAAGAACATCTGCAAGCATTGGCACGTAAAGGCGCGATCCAAATTACACCTGGAATATCGCGCGGCATTCGCTTACGTGACATATGTGACATGCACAATCAGGAACAGAGCCAGCATGGCGACGAAGTGCAAATGCTGGTGCCGCACGCTGTACCGGTGCAGTTAAGTTTGCCTCTGGTTGGCCGCGTTGCAGCCGGCTCGCCGATACTGGCAATGGAACATATTGAAGCAACGTATCAGGTCGATCCGGGACTGTTCTCCAGCAAGCCCGATTTTCTGCTGAAAGTGCGGGGAATGTCCATGCGCGATGCCGGCATTCTGGATGGCGACTTACTGGCTGTCAAAAAAGTGGAGAGTGTTAAAAACGGCCAGATTATTGTGGCCAGACTGGGTGACGATGTGACCGTCAAGCGCTACCGAAAAACCGGAGCGATGATCGAACTGCTGCCGGAAAACCCAGACTTCACCCCGATAAAAGTCAAGACGGACGACGACAGTTTTGCCCTTGAAGGCCTGGCAGTTGGACTGCTGCGGTCCTGGACCTGAGAATGTTTGTCGTGCAGCTTTCAGCCTGTCGGACTTGCGAAATCGAAGCGAAAAATACACAATGTGCTGTATAAAAATAGAGAACAAAACAGCAGCGCGGCTATTTGCTCAGGATTTTTTTGGCAATTCCCCGCAGGATATTGACTTCCTCCGTCTCCAGTTGAGTACGCGAGAACAGCCGCTTTAGGCGCGGCATTAGCTTCTTCGGTTGCTCAGGGTTTAGAAATCCGATTGCAGTCAGCGCCTGCTCCAGATGTATATACATTCCCTCGATTTCCGCAAGACCGGCCGCCGCACCCTGAAAACCAATGCCACTGCTGGAAGGCACGCCATCACCAATGGCAGCAACGCGGCATTCGTAGGCCAACACTTGCGCTGCCTGCGCCAGATTAAGGGAAGAATACATTGGGTTGGCCGGAATATTGATCAGCACATTACATTTTTCCACTATTTCGTTTGGCAAGCCGAAGCGCTCGTTACCAAATATGAGTGCCGCATTCAAGCTGCTATCTGCCACCAACTGGCTCGCCAGATTGCGCGGCGACACAATGGGTGGTGAGAATTCGCGTAATCTGGCGCTAACAGCCGCAGCAAAATTACACCCTTCCAGTGCCTCTTCAATTGATCCGACTTCACGTGCAGCAGAAAGAATATCCTGCGCACTGCTGGCAAACGCAATTGCTTCGTCCTGCTGCGTCATGTTTGCAAAGCGTGGATTGACCAGCACCAGATCCGAGAAACCCATGGTCTTCATCGCACGTGCAACCGATCCGATGTTGCCGGAACGACTGGTTTCGACCAAGATAAAACGCAGGCGCTGAAAAAGAGACGTATTGATTTGCTGCAGGTTCATTTAAAATAGCGCCATTGCGCGGTTAAAACTGGGGAATCAGGAGTCTTGTTCAGACATTCTGGCCATAAATATACCGCATCGCTCTTTAATATTCATGTTGTGCGGGTTTTGCTTGCAGCGTTATTGCTTACCAGGCAGTGCCGCCATTTTAACGGAAACACTATGCATCCAATGCTCAATACGGCGGTCAAAGCCGCCCGCCGCGGTGCGGCTATCATCAGTCGCGCCGCATTCGATCCCGACCGCGTTACGGTTACCGAAAAACAATTCAACGACTTCGTGACCGATGTCGACCAGGCTGCCGAACAGGCAATCATTGAGATTTTACAGAAAGCCTACCCCAGCCATGCCATTCTGGCCGAGGAATCAGGTTCATCTGCCAATCTAAACGACGACAATGAAAATGTCTGGATCATTGATCCGCTCGATGGCACTACCAACTTCATTCACGGTTATCCGCAATATTGCGTATCGATTGCACTCCAGCAGCGTGGCGTCATCACACAAGCGGTTGTCTATGACCCAAACCACAATGATTTATTTACGGCCACCAAAGGTGCCGGCGCTTACTTGAACGAAAAACGCATCCGCGTGACCAAGCACGACAAACTGTGCGATACCTTGCTTGGCACTGGCCTGACCAGCGCCAAAAACATGGATGAGTTTCTCGAAATGTTTCGCATCATGTCGGAGAAATCTCACGGGGTACGTCAAGGTGGCTCAGCCGCACTAGACTTGGCCTATCTGGCCTGCGGATATATTGACGGTTATTTTATCAAGGGTTTAAAACCTTGGGACATCGCTGCAGGATCTCTGCTAGTGACTGAAGCTGGCGGCATTATGGGTGATTTTTCCGGTGAATCTGACTACTTAAATCATGGCAATATCATTGCCGGCAATCCCAAGGTATTCGCGCAAATGCTGGCTGTATTGATGCCATTCGCAGAAAAATAAATTTTCTCAGCAAGCACAACAAGCCATCGCTACCATATGCGATGGCTTTTTTACATTGGGAAGCTGAGAACAGCACTAAATCGTTAAATTCCCCTTGCGCCCTAGCTGCTGCTATACTGCGGGACGCGACAGCTTACCAGTCCCCTTGTCGCTGTCTATTACGACTTTTCCGCATACCGATCTGTTTGCCTGCGACTGGCGCCTTGAATGGCGACAGGCCGATCTTTTTAAAATCATCCATGCTATTTACTGAACTCGGCCTGTCCGATGCAATTCTTCGTGCTGTAACCGAACAAGGCTACACCACACCAACCCCTATTCAAGCGCAAGCTATCCCTGCCGTTTTGGCAGGGGGCGATTTGTTGGCTGGCGCACAGACTGGCACCGGCAAGACGGCCGCTTTTACGCTGCCAATTTTGCACAGGTTAGCTAGCGTCGCCAAAAATCCGAATGTGCAAGGCACGCCAATTCGCACCCTTATCCTGACGCCGACCCGTGAACTGGCTGCGCAGATCGAAGAAAGCGTACGTCAATACGGCAAATACGTGAAGCTGACTTCTGCCGTGATTTTCGGCGGCGTCGGCATCAACCCGCAAATCAAGATGCTCAAGCACGGCGTCGATATCCTAGTTGCCACGCCAGGCCGTTTGCTCGACCACATGCAGCAAGGCACTATCAACCTGAATCACGTTGAGATTCTGGTGCTGGACGAAGCTGACCGCATGCTCGACATGGGCTTCATCAAGGACATCAAGCGCGTCCTGGCTGTATTGCCGAAAAAACGCCAGAACCTGCTGTTTTCCGCTACGTTTTCTGAAGAGATCAAGACGCTGGCCGATGGCCTGCTCAATGCACCTGCGATGATAGAAGTGGCACGGCGCAATTCGACCGTCGAAATCATTGCGCAAAAAGTGCATCCGGTCGATCGCGACAAAAAGCATCCGATGTTGTCGCACTTGATCAAGACCCGTCAATGGTCGCAAGTGCTAGTGTTTACACGCACCAAACATGGTGCCAACAAATTGGTAGAGCAACTGGAAAAAGATGCCATCAGCGCGATGGCGATTCACGGTAACAAGAGCCAGTCTGCCCGCACTAAGGCATTGACGGAATTCAAAGGCGGCAATCTGCAAGTTTTGGTCGCAACCGACATCGCCGCACGCGGCATCGATATCGACCAATTGCCGCACGTGGTCAATTACGATCTGCCAAACGTGGCGGAAGATTACGTGCACCGGATCGGCCGCACCGGCCGTGCCGGCGCCACGGGCGAAGCCGTTTCGCTGGTTTGTGTCGATGAATTCAGCTTGCTGAAAGATATCGAAAAATTGATCAGACGCGAATTGCCGCGTGAAATCATCGACGGTTTTGAGCCGGATCCGCATGCCAAAGCACAGCCGATTCAGTTGCGTAGCGCGGGCGGTGGTGGCAGAAATCAACAGCCCCGCTCAGGTGCGGGTGCTGGCAAACCACGTAGCGGCGCACCTGCCAAACCACGCTCCGGCCCGGCGCAAGCCAATGGCAACGTTGCGGTACGATCTTCGGCGCAACATCGCTCAGGTGGCCGCGGCCGTTAATTTGAATGTGATGTAGCCAAAAATATTGGCGCATTAAACATAAAAATCACTGGCAAACATGCGTTTGCCAGTGATTTTTTACATCATCAATGTTTAGTGCGTGAAAGTGAAATGGCCTTCATGTACGCTAACCTTAATTACATCCTTAGGGCCAAACTGCCCTTGTAATATTAGTTTAGATAGCGGATTTTCAATTTCGTGCTGTATCGCGCGTTTCAACGGTCGCGCGCCATACACCGGATCAAAACCTGCTTCCGCAATTTTCTGCAGCGCTTCGTCTGATATCTCCATTGCCATTTCGATACTTGCCAGACGCTGCTCCAAAATTTTAAGCTGAATTTTGGCGATGGCGCCAATATTCTTCTCATCGAGTGCATGGAACACCACGATTTCATCGATGCGATTGACGAATTCCGGACGGAAATGTGCTCTCACCTCCGCCATCACTTCCATTTTTACCAACGCCGGATCGCTACCCTCCATTGCCTGAATCTTGTGCGAACCCAAATTGGAAGTCATCACGATTACCGTATTCTTAAAGTCCACCGTACGCCCGTGTCCATCCGTCATGCGGCCATCATCAAGCACCTGCAATAGCACATTGAATACATCGTGATGCGCTTTTTCAACTTCATCGAGCAAGATCACGCTATATGGTTTGCGCCGCACCGCTTCCGTTAGATAACCGCCTTCGTCGTAACCTACATAGCCTGGCGGCGCGCCGATCAGACGCGCTACCGAATGTTTTTCCATGAGTTCGCTCATGTCGATGCGAATCATGGATTCCTCGGTATCGAACAAAAACGTCGCCAATGCCTTGCACAACTCGGTTTTTCCGACACCGGTCGGGCCGAGGAACATGAACGAACCGTAAGGACGATTCGGGTCGCCCAAGCCGGCACGTGAACGCCGGATTGCATCCGACACGGCAACGATGGCTTCTTGCTGCCCTACCACACGCTGATGCAAGGCATCCTCCATGTGTAGCAATTTTTCGCGTTCGCCCTGCATCATTTTGGCTACAGGAATGCCAGTCGCGCGCGACACTACTTCAGCGATTTCTTCCGCGCCAACCTGGGTGCGCAACAATCTAGGCTTGTTTGAAAGCAACTTGTCGACTTGCGCATCTTGCTGTGTCTGCGCTTCCAGCGCTTTTTCCAGCTCAGGAAGCTTACCGTACTGCAGCTCGGACACGGTCTGCCAGTCGCTCTTGCGCTTCGCTTCCTCCATCTGCAGTCGTGTTTTTTCTATTTCCTCCTTGATATGGGTACTCCCTTGCGCACTAGCCTTTTCCGCTTTTAATATCTCTTCAAAATCAGCATACTCACGCTCAAGCTTGAGAATTTCATCCTGAATCAGCCCCAGACGTTTGAGTGATGCCTCATCTTTTTCCTTCTTCACCGCTTCGCACTCGATTTTCAACTGAATGATGCGACGGTCAAGCTTATCCATTACTTCGGGCTTGGAGTCGCCTTCGATTTTAATTTTGGAAGCTGCTTCGTCGATCAAGTCAATGGCCTTATCCGGCAAAAAGCGATCAGTAATGTAGCGATGCGACAACTCGGCTGCGGCGACGATCGCCGGGTCGGTAATTTCGACCCCGTGATGCACTTCGTATTTCCCTTTCAAGCCGCGCAAGATAGCGATAGTTGCTTCCACACTGGGCTCATCCACCAGAACCTTCTGAAAGCGCCGTTCTAATGCGGCATCTTTTTCAACGTATTTTCGATATTCATCCAACGTGGTGGCGCCGACACAATGCAATTCACCGCGTGCCAATGCCGGTTTCAGCATATTGCCGGCATCCATTGCACCTTCGGCTTTGCCAGCGCCCACCATGGTGTGCAATTCGTCAATGAACACAATGGTTTGACCTTCGTCTTGCGCCAACTCTTTAAGGACAGATTTCAAGCGCTCTTCAAATTCACCTCGGTATTTTGCACCGGCAATTAGAGCCGCCATATCAAGCGAAAGCACACGCTTATTCCTCAGACTGTCCGGCACTTCGCCATTCACGATACGCTGTGCCAGACCTTCCACGATGGCAGTTTTACCCACCCCTGGCTCACCAATTAAAACAGGATTATTTTTAGTACGGCGTTGCAGTACCTGAATTGCGCGGCGAATTTCATCATCGCGCCCGATTACCGGATCCAGCTTGCCCATCTTGGCGCGCTCGGTCAGGTCCACGGTATATTTCTTAAGGGCTTCGCGCTGCCCTTCTGCTTCCTGCGAATTCACGGTGGCACCACCGCGCACTGCAGTAATTGCAGATTCTAACGCCTTACGTGTCAGACCATTTTCGCGCGCCAGCTTACCGGCGTCCGACTTATCATCCGCCATCGCCAGCAGCACCATTTCACTTGCGATGAACTGATCGTTACGCCTTTGCGCTTCCTTATCAGCCAAGTTCAGCAAAGAACTGAGTTCGCGTCCTACCTGTATATTGCCACCAGTACCACTAACTTTCGCCAAGCGGTCGATTGACCCTTTCAGTGCGGTGGAAAGCCTGCCAATATTGACTCCTGCGCGCTGCATCAGGGAGCGCGCGCTGCCGTCGTCTTGATCCAGCAAGGCAGTTAGCAAATGAACCGGTTCAATATATTGGTTATCGTTACCCACCGCTAAGCTTTGGGCATCTGCAAGAGCTTCTTGCAATTTTGTCGTCCATTTATCAGCACGCATATGTACTCCGATCATGTATATAAAGTGAAATAAGGCTAAAAAATGTATTTTCAAGCACTGTAACGTGCATCTATTTCAAGCATCTATGTTTTCATCAACATCGATTAATGATAGGACGCTGTTGCACTGCGGGGCATTGTTAAATAACAAGTCGAAAGATGCATGCTAAAAAATAAATATGACTTTTTTCTGGGCGAAAAAAAACCCCGGCAAGCCGGGGTTTTTTCTATCTCGCTGTATTCAGCGTTAGATAGGCTGAATGTTCGAAGCTTGCTTGCCTTTAGGGCCAGCAGTTACTTCGAAAGACACACGTTGGTTCTCTTGCAGAGACTTGAAGCCATTCGATTGAATCGCTGAAAAGTGAGCGAACAAATCTTCTCCGCCTTCATCAGGTGTGATGAAGCCGAAGCCTTTAGAATCATTGAACCATTTTACGATACCAGTTGCCATTGCAATTCCTATTTCAGTTAAGTTGGGCATATGCCCGTTACATCGATTGAAGCAAGAAAGGAATGACAGACTAATACTGCACTACTCGCTCGAATCTCAACGATTTAGCAATTATACTCTATAAATTTTAAAAAAACCTAGCAGCCTAATTTTGATTAAATTCAGTCCGGCTAATCGCGCATTTTGCGCCAAGCATCCGATCACTCGCATCGCCTGAATAGGCGCAATAGAATAACTTGAATCGTCCAGACGCAAATCAAGCATCTTACGCAAGAACATTGAATGTAAAAAAGCCGTTAGTGACTTTGATCACTAACGGCTTTAAATACTGGTGCGGCTGGCAGGAATCGAACCCACGACCCCTTGGTTCGTAGCCAAGTACTCTATCCAGCTGAGCTACAGCCGCTAAAAAAACAGATTGTAACATGATATTTTAGATTGAAAGGGCTATGTTTCACTGACACGTTCAACTCTAAACATCTTGATACTGCTTACTCTGAAAGCAATAACGTTCATTGCAAAAACAATAAAAATTGATTTGTAACGACTTATCAATTTTTTAATACTGGTGCGGCTGGCAGGAATCGAACCCACGACCCCTTGGTTCGTAGCCAAGTACTCTATCCAGCTGAGCTACAGCCGCATTACCTTTGACGCGGGGAAAAATTAACGAAAATATGTCTTTTTCTCCGAACTATTGATAGCAATAAATTTCTTCCTATCTCAAGCGAGCCCGCATGTTAACACATGCGAGGTAGCAAGAAAAGTCCGAAGTGAAAATTTATTAACCCAAAGTAGCAATGCCTCTTCGCACCATCAAAGGACAGGTTCCATATTGCCTAACTGGCGCGTGAAATGCGCGGGAATGGAGATGGATAAGACAGTGCCATTGCCTGGAGTGCTTGCAATGATAAGTTCGCCTCCGAGTGCATGGATGCGTTCCCTGATTCCCATCAGACCAAACGAATTTGCCTTTCTTCTATCGGCTGGCTGCAGCCCTTGTCCGTTGTCCGTTACCTCCATCAAAAAGCCATCTTCGTCTTGGCTGAGCGTTATATCGACTTTGGTAGCATGGGAATGGCGGACAATATTCGCCAGCGACTCTTGCAAAATCCGAAATATTGCTGCGGTTTGTGCCGCATCCAATCCAAACTCAATCTTTTGGGCAATTGTCGCCAGTTTGCAGGCGATCCCGTTTCTGCGCTCAAATTGTTTTACTTGCCACTCCACCGCTGGATACAATCCCAACTCCAACGCATCAGGGCGCAGGTCATTCATGATCGATTTCACGGACTTGATGGTGGCATTAATGTTGTTAATTGCCAGCGAAATCCGTTGATGCAATTTTGGATGTCTGTCAGCGGTGCGCATATACAGCATATCCACGTCCATTTTCAGGGCCAGCAAGTTCTGACCCAAATCATCATGAATATCTTGCGCAATGCGTTTTCGTTCCTCTTCCTTGATTTTTTCCTGGTGGTCGGAAAGTTGGCGCAATTGAATAAAAGATTGCTGTTGCAGTTCTGCAGCCCGCTTGCGTTCAGTGATATCGCGGATGCTGGCAATAACTACCGGCTGACCGTCCATCTGAACTGAACTAAGGCTGATTTCGACAGGAAACTTGGTGCCGTCCTTATACACCGCAGTAAGGGGTCTTTTCAAATCGCTCTGATGCTGCGTCTTTTGGGTTTTAAAAGCCTTGCGATAACGCGCATGGCTGCTGCGGCTGTGGACTGGCACCAGGTCATCCACATTCATGCCTGTCAATTCTTTGAGCGTGTAGCCGAAAGTTGCCTGGGCAGCGCCATTGGCAAAGGCAATAATGCCATCATTACCGATTAGCAACATTGGGTCAGGCGCCGCTTCGACTATTTTATGCACCTGTGCCTGTTCAGCTTGTTTGCGCTCGGTGATGTCCGCTTGCGTGCCAATCATGCGGCGTGCCTGGCCGTCTGCATCCCGACCGAGGACCATGCCGCGGGCCAGATTCCATACCCAGCTACCATCCTTGCGCCGCATCCTGTATTCGCTGAGATAAACCGGTGTATAACCCTCCAAACATGCGTGGAGTTTTGCCATCACACCTGGCTTGTCATCCGGGTGGACCCGGCTTTCCCATACGTCGAAATTGTTTTCCAGCTCATCTTCGGCATATTCCAGCATCTGCTTCCAGCGGGTCGAAAAATACACGTCGTTGGACGCAACATTCCAGTCCCATACACCCTCGCCCGCACCCTCAAGTGCGAATTTCCAGCGGGTTTCGCTTTCTTGCAGCGCTTGTGTGCTGATTTCAAGACTGCGATAAGAACGCAGTGCAAGATGCGTGATCAGCAGCATGATCGCCAGCATCAATAAAATGCCTGCGCCGCCATTCAGTAAATCTTGTTGCAGAGTCAAGTGCAGTGAATCAACGGACATCCCTACAAATGCAATCAAGGGGCTGTCTTCGAGAATACGAAAACTGGAAATCAACGGTTTCCCGTCAACCGCGCTAATCACCCGCAAAGTCTTCGCCGACACGCCAGTCAATTGGTGATAGACATCTGAATTCCTTATGTCGGCCGCGAACGATTGTTCAAACTGTGGTGCTCTGGCAATTATTTTGCCGCCCTGATGGACAAGTGCGATCGAGATATCCTTTTCATTGAATCGCACGAGTTCAAACATCGCAGCAAAACGCGCTGCATCCACTGGGGCGACAACAACGCCCAGGAACTTTCCTTGGGCGTCTACTACACGCCGACTCAATGTAAAAACCCGTTCCTTCGACACTCGCCCAATCAGGGGCTCACCGATGTACAAAACTTGATTAGTGCGTGCCCCAATGTGGGCCTGAAAGTAACTGCGGTCTGCATACGACACTCCCTGCACAGCGAAATCATTTGATGCCGCAACGCCGACCCCGTTGACACCGATGAATATAATCCATAAACCGGCTTTGGAAGTAGGTGCGTGGCTGGCAAGCAGTTGTCGGACGATTGCCGTGGAATTTTGCTGTTCTGAAGGCAACACCTTGATGGCGTTTGCAAAACCAATAAGCGCAAAATCGACCAGTTGAATAGAGTCTGACACGTGGCTCGCAACCGCATCCACGAAGATTTTTGTATGAACGCGCGCCGCATCTTGCCGTTCACGAAAGGATGTATAAATATTCCAGGATGCAGCAACGATGGCCAGACAGGCGATTGCCAGCAATCCCGCAACCAGACGGCGACGAAAGCGAGAATATTCCAAGGAAATTTGGGCGGGTAAGGATGTCAAGATTTGCCCCGTATCGACAGGCACAACTTCAGAAAATGGCATTGAAAAAATGAGGCTATTAGTTGCATGAGCGCATTAATAAATTGAATCTGGTTTTACTGGAAATCTTCTTAAATTACACAAAAAATACTGACCAAGGCTTATTAAAAACGCTTTTCTTGCAATCAGTGTGATCCAACGCACATCACCGGTAAATCATTACAATGAAACAATACTATATGCCACAAACAAACCTATAAAATTTTTATTTAGCAATAGATTTGTAAGGTCGAATTTCAATCCGGCACCAAAATAACTCAATCAGCCCTAAGTGCGACTAAACGATTACCAAAACCAGCAAAACCTTTGATCCTACGTAAGGATAGCTTTGTTTGGATACTTATTATTTATTAGTGCAGTGGTCAAAAAAGGATTCTGTAAAACTGTGTCATTGCGTAATGGGTCGCATATTGGCAATCATTTTTTGAAATAATGCGAATTCAAAGCAGAGGTGCAGCGACTACAAAATTTATTTTAGGAGAGTTTTATTTTGCGCCCCCGTGTATTGTTAGTCGCCTCTGAAGCCATTCCACTTGTCAAAACTGGCGGTCTGGCCGATGTCATCACGGCACTCACCGCCGCTTTGCGTGAAAAAAATATCGATGCCAGTATTTTGATGCCTGGTTACCCATCTGCGCTTGATGGAGCGACTGGATTGAACAAAGTTGCAATTTTGGGCGATCTCCCTGACGGGTCTGCTCGCTTACATCAAGGTTTCATACCCGACAGCGATATTCCGGTTTTTTTATTAGAAACCGCCAGTTTTCGCGCCAGATCTGACAATCCCTATATGGATGCGAATGACAAGGATTATGCCGACAATGCATTGAGTTTTGCGGCGTTTTCCCATGCTGCTGTACGTATTTGCGCAGGACGCACACCACTGGCTGTGCCACATGTCGTGCATGCCAACGATTGGCATACTGGCCTGATTCCGCTCCTGCTACGCACCCATAACATCAGGCAAGTCGGCTCGGTATTGACGATTCACAACCTGGCGTTTCAAGGCAATTTTCCAATCGAACTCGGACCTGCACTCGGCATACCTGACGACATGCTACATCCAGATGGGATCGAACTCTGGGGCAGGCTCAGTTTCCTGAAAGCTGGTATTCAGTATGCCGATCGCATTTCCATCGTTAGCGAGTCGTATGCCAGAGAAGTGTTGACACCGCAATTCGGCAATGGCCTGGACGGCGTGCTCAATCATCGCAAGCAAGCGCTCGTGCCGATTTCCAACGGGGTCGACATGGACCTCTGGAACCCGGCGAAAGACCCATTGATAGCGCGACATTTCTCACGGCGCAGTTTGCGCAACAAGAATTGCTGCAAACAGGAATTGCTGAAAATGTTTAACCTGCCGGTTGATCCGTTTGCGCCATTGCTCGCGCTGGGTAGCCGGATCACCCATCAAAAAATGGCGGATGTCGCGCTAATGGCACTGCCTGCCATCCTGGATAAATATCCGCGCGTGCAAGTAGTGGTGCTGGGGCGCGGAGACCATGCCTACGAAAACGGATTCAAAGAACTGGCCCGGCGCTACCCGGGGCGGCTAGGTGTTTATATCGGCTACGACGAACGACGCGCACACGCTTTGCATGCGGGTGCCGATATGCTGCTGCACGGCACCAGATTTGAGCCGTATGGCTTGACCCCGATTTATTCCATGCGTTACGGCACGATTCCGATTGCATCCAGAGTCGGCGGCTTGATCGATACGATCATCGACCCGGGCTCCGGCAGCACATGCGGCACAGGTAGCACAGGTAACACCATATGCAAGGGGGCAAACGGCATACTTTTCGAGGGCGAACAAGCGGAGGACATGATCGCCGCAGTAGACCGCGCATTTGCACTATTTGGTAATTCCGACGAGTGGCTGATCATGCAGCGCAATGCAATGAGCGGCGATTTTTCCTGGAACGTTCCGGCGCAAAAATATATCGCTTTATATTCCGAAATCGTATCGGCAACTGCGAAGCCGTTATTCATTAACGCGCTGTCTGCCAAATCCAGTGAAGTGTCTACATTAGCTGTGGCACAAAGATAAGCCGAATGGGTAGCGAACCCTGATGCGTTCTTGAAAACCTGACAGGACTGATGATGCCAAGAACTAAAAATATCAAGTCGTCAAAGACCGAGCCGGTCCCGGAGCACCTTACCGATCATGATATTTATTTATTCAAACAGGGCGCGCATGTCCGTTTATACGAAAAATTAGGTTCCCATCCCATTCAGCAAGACGGCGTAGCGGGTACCTGGTTCGCCGTGTGGGCGCCCAATGCAGCGCGCGTTTTCGTCATCGGCGAATTCAATGGATGGAATAAACAGTCGCATCCGCTGGCATTGCGCAATGATGATTCAGGCATCTGGCAAGGCTTCATTGCGGATGTGGGGCACGGCGCTGCGTACAAATATCATATTGTGTCGAAACACGATGGTTTCCAGGTGGACAAGGGCGATCCGTTTGCATTTTATTGGCAGCTTGCACCCAGCACCGCATCGCGTATTTGGCAACTCAACTACGATTGGGGCGATGCACAATGGATGCAAGACCGCCACACGGCCAACGCGCTCGATGCGCCCTTCTCCCTCTATGAATTGCATCTTGGCTCCTGGATGCGCGTGCCGGAAGAAGGCAACCGTTTTCTCAGCTATCGCGAAATCGCACCGCGTCTTGCCGCTTACGTGAAGGAAATGGGATTCACCCATGTCGAACTGATGCCGGTCACCGAGCACCCATTTTACGGTTCATGGGGCTATCAAACCACCGGTTACTTTGCACCGACCGCCCGCTTTGGTACACCGGAAGATTTCATGTTTCTGGTGGACCATCTGCATCAGAACGGCATCGGGGTGATTCTGGATTGGGTGCCGTCGCATTTTCCTAACGATGAATACGGGCTCGCCAATTTTGACGGCACCAATTTGTACGAGCATGAGGATCCCAGGCAAGGCTTCCATCCCGAATGGAGCAGCTGCATTTTCAATTACGGACGTAACGAAGTGCGGGATTTTCTGGCCAGCAGCGCGCTGTTCTGGCTGGAGAAATATCATATTGACGGCTTGCGGGTGGACGCGGTGGCGTCAATGCTGTATCTCGATTACGCCCGCAAGCCGGGCGAATGGATACCGAACGTGCATGGAGGACATGAAAACCTGGCAGCAGTCAGCTTTCTGCGCGACCTCAATCTGGCGATCTATCGTGACCATCCCGACGTGCACACCATTGCCGAAGAGTCGACTGCATGGCCAGCGGTGTCGCGTCCACTCTATTTAGGCGGACTGGGTTTCGGGATGAAATGGAATATGGGCTGGATGCACGACACGCTGGCGTATTTTTCCCTCGACCCGATCAACCGCAAGTATCACCAGGATCAACTGTTGTTCAGCATCTGTTACGCATTTACTGAAAATTTCGTGCTGCCGCTATCGCACGATGAAGTGGTGCACGGCAAAGGTACATTGGTAGGAAAAATGCCCGGCGACAGCTGGCAACAGTTTGCCAACCTGCGTTTGCTGTATGGATACATGTGGGCGCATCCGGGCAAGAAGCTGCTGTTCATGGGTTGCGAATTCGGACAGCGGCGCGAATGGCAGCATGACGAAAGCCTGGAGTGGCACCTGCTGCAATATCCGGAACATCACGGCCTGCAACGCTGGGTGCAGGATCTCAACCGTATTTATCGTAGCGAACCTGCGCTCCATGCGCTAGATTTTTCGCCGGACGGTTTTGAATGGATTGATTGCAGCGATGCGCAGCAAAGCGTCTTGAGTTTCTTGCGCAAGGGTTCAACCCCGGACGACATCATGCTGGTGGTATGCAATTTCACGCCGATGCCACGCTATAACTATCAAATCGGCGTGCCACACGGCGGGTTCTGGCGCGAGCTGCTCAACAGCGATGCCGCGCTGTATGGCGGCAGCGGCCAGGGCAATATGGGTGGCGTCGAAGCAGCGCCAATCCCGGCGCATGGACGCAGCCATTCGCTGATGCTGACGCTGCCGCCGCTGGCAGTTGCTTATTTCAAGGCATACCTGTGATAAAAGCGAAAAAAACGCCTGACGAAAGCCGCAAACGGGCCGTCATTGAGAACGTAAAGCCAGAAATCGATGGCGGGCGCTTTCCCATCAAGCGGGTTGTGGGCGAAGCGGTCGTGGTGGAAGTTGATGCCTTCGCCGACGGCCATGATGTGTTGCGTTGCCTGTTGCGTTACCGTAATGAAAACGATCGGAGCTGGGCCGAAATAGACATGCAGGCGCTTGGAAATGACCGCTGGCGCGGGGAATTCACGGTCGCCAATATCGGCCGCTACCGCTATACAGTGACCGTCTGGGTCGATCATTTCCTTTCCTGGCGTCATGACTTTGTGCGCCGCACCGATCCTGACGACATAGCCATCGCGCTTCTGGTCGGGGCCGAACTGGTCGCTGCTGCTGGCAAATTAGCCAAGCGCGGCGATGCTGCCCGCCTGAAAGCGCTGCACGATGCACTGTCAGGCGAAAACAACATCATAGAAAAATCCGGCATTGCCTTGTCCGGCGAACTGGGCCTGCTGATGGCGCGCTATCCGGACCGGCGCTTTGCCAGCGAATTGATACGGGAACTGGTGGTTGTGGTCGACCGTGCGCGCGCCAAATTCAGCACCTGGTATGAAATGTTTCCGCGCTCCGCCGCGCCCGAGGTAGGCAGGCACGGAACACTCAAGGATTGCGAATCGCGGTTGCCGTATATCGCGGCAATGGGATTTGATGTGTTGTATCTTCCTCCCGTGCATCCGGTAGGTGCCGTCAACCGCAAGGGACCGAACAACGTGCTGCAAGCGGGACCAGGCGACGTTGGCAGCGTGTGGGCGATAGGCAGCGCCGAAGGTGGCCACAAGGCGCTGCATCCCGAGCTTGGCACACTGGAAGACTTCCAATCCTTGCTTGAGAAAGCGCGGGCGCTCGGTATCGAGATTGCGCTCGATATTGCCTTCCAGTGCGCGCCCGATCACCCGTATGCGCAGCAACATCCGGCATGGTACCGGCACCGGCCGGATGGCAGCATCCAGTACGCCGAAAACCCGCCGAAGAAATATCAGGATATCTACCCATTCGATTTTGAAAGCGCCGACTGGCAAGACCTGTGGCAAGAGTTGAAGAGCGTCGTGGAATTCTGGATCGATCAGGGCGTTGCGATATTCCGGGTCGATAACCCGCACACTAAACCGTTTCCGTTCTGGGAATGGCTGATCGGCGAAGTCAAACGCGATCATCCGGAAGTGCTGTTCCTGGCCGAGGCATTTACCCGCCCGAAAGTGATGCACCGGCTCGCCAAACTCGGTTTCAGCCAGTCGTATACCTACTTCACTTGGCGCAATACCAAAAAGGAACTTATCGCGTATTTCACCGAACTTACACAAGATGAAAGTCGCGAATACTTCCGGCCCAATTGCTGGCCGAACACGCCGGATATTCTGCCTGCCTACCTGCAATTCGGCGGCCGACCAGCATTTATGACGCGGCTGGTGCTGGCGGCAACCTTGTGCAGCAACTACGGCATTTACGGACCCGCATTTGAGTTGATTGAACGCAAACCCATAGCGGCAGATAGCGAAGAATATAAGGATTCAGAGAAGTACCAATTGCATCAATGGGATCTGGCCCATCCTGACAGCCTGAGTGAATTCATCCGCCGGGTGAACCGTATTCGCCACACCAACCCGGCACTGCAAAACGACTGGAACTTGCAATTTTTAACGGTAAATAACGATCAACTGCTGTGTTACGGCAAGCTCACCGAAGATCTTTCTAACATTGTAATAGTGTTGGTTAACCTTGATCCGCACCACCAGCAGAGCGGTTGGGTCGAATTGGATTTGGTGCAATTCGATCTCCCTGACGATACGCCCTACCAGATGCATGATTTGCTGAGCGGGGCGCGTTATCTGTGGCAAGGTTCGCGCAACTTCGTGATGCTGGACCCGGCAGTGACGACGGCGCATATTTTTCAGCTGCGCCGACACCTGCGCACCGAACGTGACTTTGATTACTTCTTGTAAGGAAGGCAGGAAGGTAGAAAGGAAGAGCGAATGAGCAAGGCGTTCAATCAGACAACAGTACAAATCGATTCCGTGACTGCTGCGGCCGCTGCGGCGAAAGTCGCCTGGGCCAATGATCCGCTGTGGTACAAGGACGCCATCATTTATGAAGTGCATGTAAAAGCATTTTTCGACACCAATACCGATGGCATCGGCGACTTCAAGGGACTTACCGAAAAACTTGCTTACATCCGCGATCTTGGCGTCAATACGATCTGGATACTGCCGTTCTACCCGTCTCCGCTCAAGGATGACGGTTACGATATTGCCGACTATCGCAATGTGCATCCGGACTATGGCACCCGCAAGGATTTTGCTTTGTTCGTGCGCGAGGCGCACCGCTTCGGGCTGCGCGTGATCACGGAACTGGTCATCAATCACCCCTCGGATCAGCATCCGTGGTTTCAGGCCGCCCGGCGCGCGCCGCCGGGATCATCCAAACGCGATTTCTATGTCTGGAGCGACACTCCTAATAAATATGCCGGAACCCGCATCATTTTTACCGATGCCGAAAAATCCAACTGGGCGTGGGACGATGTCGCCCAGGCTTACTACTGGCACCGCTTTTTTTCGCACCAGCCGGATCTGAATATCGACAATCCGAGCGTGGTCAAGGCCGTGATACGCGTGATGCGCTTCTGGCTCGACCTCGGGGTGGACGGGATGCGGCTGGATGCGATTCCCTACCTCTGCGTACGCGAAGGCAGCAACAACGAAAATTTACCCGAAACCCACGTGGTATTGAAACAGATCCGGGCAGTCATCGATGCGCACTATCAAAATCGCATGCTGCTGGCCGAAGCCAACCAGTGGCCAGAGGACGTGCGCGACTACTTTGGCGAGGGCGACGAATGCCACATGGCTTACCATTTCCCACTGATGCCGCGCATCTACATGGCCATTGCGCAGGAAGACCGGCATCCGATTGTCGAGATCATGCAGCAAACGCCGGACATTCCGGAAAATTGCCAGTGGGCGATTTTTCTGCGCAACCACGAC
Source organism: Burkholderiaceae bacterium (assembly GCA_041736255.1). Classification (GTDB taxonomy): domain Bacteria; phylum Pseudomonadota; class Gammaproteobacteria; order Burkholderiales; family Burkholderiaceae_D; genus AVCC01. The sequence continues at coordinate 18,767 of JBGSTZ010000017.1, read as the reverse complement.
GAACTGACGCTGGAAATGGTGACCAGCAAGGAGCGCGATTACATGTATCGGATGTACGCTGCCGACCCACGCGCCCGTCTGAATCTGGGGATTCGGCGGCGACTCGCTCCGCTAATGGAAAATGATCTGGACAAGATCAAGTTGATGAACAGCCTGTTGCTGTCGATGCCCGGCGCACCGATTATTTATTATGGCGATGAAATTGGCATGGGCGACAATATTTATCTTGGCGACCGCGACGGCGTGCGCACGCCGATGCAATGGAGCCCGGACCGCAATGCCGGCTACTCCAACGCCGATCCGCAACGGCTGAAATTTCCGCCGATTATGGACCCGGAATACGGTTATCAGGCGGTGAATGTGGAAGCGCAGATGCGCAATCCATCGTCATTGCTCAACTGGATGCGGCGCGTGCTGGCGGTGCGCAAAGCGCACAAAGCCTTCGGGCGCGGCAAGCTCGAATTCCTGCGGGCCAGCAACCGCAAGGTACTGGCTTATCTGCGCCAGGATGAAGACGAAATATTTCTCTGCGTGGCCAACCTGGCACGTACCGCGCAGCCGGTGGAACTCGACTTGATGCGCCACCGCGACTGCGTTCCGGTGGAAGTCATGGGGCGCACCGCCTTTCCGCCCATCGGCGAACTGCCCTATCTGCTGACGATGCCGGGTCACGGCTTTTACTGGTTCCAGCTCACGAAAGACGAGGAAATGCCAGCCTGGCACGAGGAGCACGTAATGCACGAGGAGCTGCCGGTGCTGGTGCTATTTGATGGTTGGAGCAGCTTTTTCCGCGACCGCGTGGTGCCATGGCGCATCGCTTTGGCCGAAAAAGTACGGGCGCAATTTGAACGTGAAGTGTTGCCGCGCTTCGTCGTTGCCCAGCGCTGGTTTGCTGCGAAAGGAGAACCGCTGCGACGGGTAACACTGGTCGATTACGTCGAGTGGGTCAATCCGAACACCAACACACTAGTGGCTTTGTTCCATGCAGAGGGCGATGCCGCTGACGCTCATGCTGCAGCGCAGGTGTATTTTTTACCGCTAACGCTGCTTTGGGAAGGTGTCGAAGAAGAATCGCGACTGCGCAAGTTATTGCCCATGACGGTGTCCAAGGTGCGACAGCAGGCGCAGGTCGGCATCCTGGCCGACGCTTTCGCCGATGAAGCATTTTGCCGCGCGCTGGTGAGCGCGATAGGCTCCAACCAGGTTTTGCGTTGCGTTGGTGGCACCATTCGATTTTCTCCAACCGGCGTTTTCGCCGATCTGGTCGGGAAATTGCAGCAGCCGCTTGCAGTACAGGTACGCGTGGCGCAAACCAGCAATACCATTGTGGAACTAGGTGAGAGAAACCTGTTCCTGAAAGGTTACCGGCACTTGCAGATTGGTATAAACCCCGAAGTTGAGATAGGACGCTTTCTGACCGAGAAAGCGCACTTTGCGCACAGCGTGCCGGTGGCTGGGACGGTCGAATACACCACAAACCAGGGCGACACCATGATGCTGGCGATGTTGCAGGGCTATGTCGATAATCAAGGCGACGGCTGGACTTACACCCTGGACTACCTTGCGCGATTTTTCGAGCAATGCCAACTGTTGTCACCAACAGTACCGGACGTCCATGGCGGCTACCTGGCCCTGATTCGCGTACTCGGACAACGCACGGCTGAGATGCACATCGCGCTTACCACGAAGACGGGCGACCCGGCGTTCGACCCGGAGCCGATTGAACCACAAGACCTGACGGACTGGATGCAGCGCATACGCGAGGAAGCCGGCGCGACGCTGGACCAACTCGCGCGCAGCCGCGCGTTGCTGACCGAAACTGCACAAGCAAAAGCCGACGCCCTGCTTGCTAGGCGCGAGGATATCCTGCTGCAAATCGAAGGCTGCGTGCCGGAGCAGGTGCAGGCGGTCAAAATCCGTTATCACGGCGACTACCATATGGGGCAAATTTTGCTGACCCAAAATGATTTCGTGATTGTAGATTTCGAAGGTGAACCGGCGCGTTCGCTTGCCGAGCGCAGGCAGAAGCACTCTCCTCTAGTGGATGTCGCCGGCATGCTGCGCTCCTTTAACTATGCGATGCACACCGCGTTATTGCACAGCACGGCCGAGCGCCCCGAGGACATGATATTGCTCGCACCGTTTGGTCATGATTGGGAGTCCGAGACAGCGCGGGTGTTCGTCGAAGCGTATCGGGAAGCGGCAGAGACATCCGGCCTTTACGCAGCATCGGAAGACTTGCAAGGTTTGCTTGAGCTATTTCTGATGGGAAAAGCATTTTACGAATTGCGTTATGAGTTGGCGAATCGGCCAGGATGGGTTCACATCCCGCTGAGCGGCATATTAGATATTACGGCGCCATAGTTTTGTAGGTGAGGCTGGGACTGTTTGATGTTTGATCCCTATCCCGGCATTGCTTTTTCTGGGGCCCGAATCGCATGCGATTCGCTTGCGGGAGAGAGGCCGGGAGAGAGGCCGGGAGAGAGTGAGTCAGCAAATATTCCGGCCGCATCAATGTGGCAATGCAATCAAGGTTGCGTCTTATGTTGACACCTTGCATATTGCGAACACCCTCTCCCCCGGCCCTCTCCCGCAAGCGGGAGAGGGAGAATTTATAGCCTGCTGAATAGTGCGGCAAATACAGGCCTCCAGGCCTGTACCTCTAACTTGATTCGGAAAGGGGCGTGATGGAACAGGTGAATATTTTACTGGAGCCGGTACGGGTTTTTCTCATCCAATTGGGCGAATTTCTGCCTAAATTGCTGCTTGCGATCATTGTCACGGTAGTGGGTTGGTTGATTGCGAAAGCCATCAGGCTCGCCGTGGTGAAAGGTTTGAAGTCAGTCAATTTCCATGTGCTGACCGAGCGCGCCGGGATGGATCGTTTCCTGCAACAAGGTGGGATGAAAACCGACACCTCGTATATCCTTGGAGACCTGATCTACTGGCTGGTCATCCTGGCCGCGTTGGTTCTGGCTTTCAACAGCCTGGGACTGTCCCATGTGACCGATCTTCTCGGGCGCATCATGCTGTTCGTTCCCAGACTTATCCTGGCGGTAGTGATTCTCGCCTTCGGCTCCTATTTCGCCCATTTCATCGAAAACCTCGTCACCGCATACTGCAGGAGCATGGATTTGGCGGATGCGGAATTGCTCGGACGCCTGGCGCGCACTGCAATTATTGTCTTTGTAGTCCTGATCGCACTCGACCAGTTGAATATCGGCGGCGATATCGTGCGCCAGAGTTTTCTGATCATTCTGGCCGGAGTTGTGTTTGCGCTGGCGCTGGCATTCGGGATCGCTGGCCAGAAATGGGCTGCAGCGCTGTTGCAACGATGGTGGCCGAATCCGGACAAGGATGTGTGGGATGGGAATGATAAAGAATAAACATAGGGAGTATTGTAATTTTCATGGCATTTTCCGCATAAATTAATTGCGATAACAAAATATACAGGGCTTAGCACAAAAGATTCGCATCATTAATTGCCGCGTGAAATTTTCATTATTACTAGTCTGGAGTTCGCCTTGAACAAAATCTTCACTACAACTTGGCCGGGCAAGCCCTATCCGCTGGGAGCGACCTGGGACGGGCAAGGTGTAAATTTCGCGTTATTCTCCGAGCATGCCGAACAAGTCGAATTATGTCTGTACGACGACAAGGGCCGCGCTGAAATTCAACGCATCGCCATGCGCGAACAGACCGATCTGGTATGGCACTGTTATCTGCCGCAAGCCCGTCCTGGCCTGCTGTATGGTTACCGGGTCACAGGTCCTTACGACCCCAAGCGCGGCCATCGCTTCAATCAAAACAAGCTGTTGTTGGATCCTTATGCGAAAGCGATTGCCGGCTCTATCCGCTGGAGCGATGCTCTTTTTGGTTATCGGGTTGGCAGCCCCAACGCAGATCTATCCTTCGATCGCCGCGATAGCGGTCCGGGCATGCCGAAATGCCGGGTGATCGACAACGCCTTTACCTGGGGTGATGACCGACCACCGCGCATCGAATGGCATCAAACCGTGATCTATGAACTCCACGTCAAGGGCTATACCGCGCTGCATACCGAGGTGCCGGAGCAGTTGCGCGGCACCTATGCCGGACTCGCCACTGCGCCGGCCATCGACCATCTATTGCGGCTCGGCATTACTGCGGTGGAACTAATGCCGGTGCATGCGTTCATCGACGACCGGCACCTGGTGCAAAAAGGCTTGCGCAACTATTGGGGCTACAACTCGATCGGCTTTTTTGCACCCGAACAGCGCTACTCGGCGACCGGCGTCGTGAGCGAGTTCAAGACCATGGTCAAAACGCTGCATTCGGCCGGCATCGAAGTCATCCTCGACGTGGTCTACAACCACACCGCCGAAGGGAATCGACTCGGGCCCACGCTGTGTTTTCGCGGCATAGACAACGTCGCTTACTACCGTCTGCAGGCCGAGGATCCGCGCTACCACATCGACTATACCGGCACCGGCAACACCCTCAACATGATGCATCCGCGCGTGTTGCAACTGATCATGGACAGTCTGCGCTACTGGGTGCTGGAGATGCACGTGGACGGCTTCCGCTTCGACCTTGCCGCCACCCTGGCGCGCGAATTGCACGAGGTGGATCGGCTTGGCGCCTTTTTTGACATCATTCACCAGGACCCGGTGCTGTCGCAAGTCAAGCTGATCGCCGAGCCATGGGACCTGGGCGAAGGCGGCTATCAAGTCGGCAATTTTCCGGTCGGCTGGGCAGAATGGAATGACCGCTACCGCGATACGGTACGCGCCTATTGGAAAGGCGATGGCAGATTGATCGACGACCTTGCCTACCGGCTCACAGGATCGAGCGATCTGTACGAACAAGGTGGCCGACGGCCACACGCCAGCATCAACTTCGTCACCGCCCACGACGGCTTCACATTGCACGACCTGGTAAGTTACAACGACAAGCACAATAAACAGAACATGGAAGACAATCGCGATGGCACCGACAACAATCTCAGCTGGAACAGCGGCGTCGAGGGGCCGACCGATGACCCCGGGATCAACGCGTTGCGGGCGCAGCAAAAGCGCAATTTTCTCGCCACACTGCTGCTGTCGCACGGCGTGCCCATGCTGTTGGCGGGAGATGCCATCGGCCATACCCAAAACGGCAACAATAACGGCTACTGCCAGGATAATGCAACGAGCTGGTTACATTGGGATCTGACGCCGGAAGATGAGGAATTGCTCGCCTTTGCGCAACACATTATCGGATTGCGTAAAGCACATCCGATTTTTCGCCGCCGCAGATTCTTCCAGGGACGCGGCATAAAAGGATCTGAAATACGAGATATTCTCTGGCTCAATCCTGACGGCCTCGAGATGAGCGACGAGGAGTGGCAGCATTCTTTAGCCCAATGCCTGGGCTTGCTGCTTTCCGGCGAAGCACTGGATGATCAGGATCAAAGAGGACGTCTGTTGCGGGATGATAATTTTCTGCTGCTGTTAAACGCGCATCACGAAATGGTCCAATTTACCCTGCCGGATTTTGATTCCGGCACGCACTGGCAGACCCTATTCGATACCCATTACACACTCGAGCGTAATCCAGCGCGCGTATTTGTAGCCGGAGACGGCTACCCGCTCGAAGCGCGCTCCATGGCGCTGTTGCAGGAAATCAACCAGGATCAAGCAAAGATAGTCGGAGGGCCGCATGAACCGCCACCATAGGATGCCGTTCGGGGCTGAGTTGGTTGATGGCTGCGTGCGCTTTCGCTTGTGGGCACCGGCTGCACGCAGTGTCGAGCTTTGCCTGACCCCACCCGGCGCAGAACATGTCATCGCGATGCATCGCACAGCCGATGGCTGGTTCGAGTTGCTGACTCCGCACGCACACGCCGGCAGCCGTTATCGCTACCGGATCGACGGCAAGCTGACAGTGCCCGACCCCGCTTCGCGCTGGAATCCGGACGACGTGCAAGGCGCAAGCTGCGTGGTCGACCCCGATGCGTTTAACTGGCATGACGCCGACTGGCGCGGCCGGTGCTGGGAGGATGCAGCGATTTACGAACTCCACGTCGGTGCCTTCACCGCGGCAGGCACGTTTTTGGGTGTCGAGGAACGGCTCGATTATCTGCTTGAGCTGGGCGTCACCGCAATCGAGCTGATGCCGGTAGCTGACTTTCCGGGCGCGCGTAACTGGGGTTATGACGGCGTCCTGCCATTCGCGCCGGACAGTAGTTACGGCACCCCGGAGCAGTTGAAGTCGCTGGTCCAAAGCGCGCACCGCAAGGGCTTGATGGTGCTGCTCGACGTGGTCTACAACCATTTCGGCCCCGAGGGCAATTATCTGTACGCCTACGCACCACAGTTCTATACCGAACACCATCACACGCCGTGGGGTGCTGCGATTAATTTCGATAGCACCGGCAACCGCACTGTGCGCGATTTTTTCATTCACAACGCGCTGTACTGGCTGGAAGAATTTCATTTCGACGGCTTGCGGCTCGATGCGGTGCATGCGATCTGCGACGATTCCAAGCCCGACATTCTGATCGAACTGGCGCAAACGGTGCAGGCAGGGCCGGGGCGGCAGCGCGCTATCCACCTGATCCTTGAAAATGGCAACAATGATGCCCGTTATCTGGAGCGCGACGATGCCGGCCGGCCGCGCTGGTACACGGCGCAATGGAATGACGATATTCATCACGCGCTGCACGTGCTGGTTACGGGCGAAACCGATGGCTATTACGCCGACTACGCCGACAGTGCGGTGGAACATCTCGGCTGCTGCCTGACCCAAGGCTTCGCGTATCAAGGCCAGGCATCGCGCTTTCACGCTGGAATACCGCGCGGTACAGCGAGTGCGCATCTGCCTCCGGCAGCTTTCATCGGATTCCTGCAAAACCACGATCAGATCGGCAACCGCGCGTTCGGCGAACGCTTGCCTGGGTTGACCGATCCGGCGGCATTGCGCGCGGTGACCGCCATCCTGTTGCTCGCGCCCTCGCCGCCGCTGCTTTTCATGGGGGAAGAATTCGGCGCATTCCAGCCGTTTCAATTTTTCTGCGATTTTGAGCCGGAGCTGGCAGCGGCAGTAATAGCAGGACGCCGCCGGGAATTTGCAGGATTTACCCAATTCGGAGATGCGAATGATGCAAGCGCATCAGACCGCCTCGCAGAGATTCCGGACCCGTGTGATCCGGCCACTTTCGAGCATGCCAAACTCGACTGGGACTGCCTTGCCGTACCGCCGCATGACGCCTGGCTGACACACTATCGGGCCCTGCTTGCGCTGCGGCGCGATTTCATCATGCCGCGCTTAATCGGGACTCGCGGCGGACAGGCGCAGTATCAGATTGTCGCCGACACCGGGCTAGTGGTGCACTGGCGCCTGGGCAACGACAGCGTCCTCAGTCTGGTGGCCAATCTTGCTGCACAAGCGCTGACTGGTATCCAGCGTCCGCCAGGGGAACTCTTTTATGCCAGCGATGGAGCAGTGGCCGCAAGCCTCTTTAGCAAAATGTTACCGCCCTGGTCAGTCGCATGGTTTCTCGACAAGAGCAAGGAGCAACATGCTTAATCAACACCTGCTTGACCGGCTGTGTGCCTTGTCCGGCATCGAGCCGGAATATCTTGATATATGGGGCAACCGGCATGTAACTTCCGAAGAAACCAAACAGGCGCTGCTGGCAGCAATGCACATCGACGCAAATAGCGCCGCCGATCTGGAACGTGCAGTTGCAGAATGCGAGGCACAATCCTGGCGCAACATGTTGGCGCCAGTCCAGGTGATCACTGAGACGCACACCGCGCACCAGGTCGCGCTGACCATCCCGCTAACAATGGCAAGAAACGTTTTTGAGTGGCGTCTGACACTGGAATCCGGGGAAACCAGCGGCGGACGATGCACTCCAGCCGAACTTATCGTGCTGGAACAACGACAGATCGTAGATGTCTCGTTTGTGCGCTATGGGTTGCCATTGCCATTTGCGTTGGCAAGTGGCTATCACCGGCTGGAAATTGACGCGGCAGCTGAGGGTTTAGAAACGGAGGGATCGCAGCACAGCGTGATGCGTCTGATCGTAGTTCCGAGCGCCTGTTATTTGCCACCCGCGCTCACAGGTGACGGCCGGGTGTGGGGATTAGCAGTGCAGTTGTACGCATTGCGCTCGCAACGCAACTGGGGCATTGGCGACTTTGCCGACCTCAAAAGCGTGGTGGAGTTTGCCGCACAAGCGGGGGCCGGTTTCGTCGGATCGAGTCCGCTGCACGCGCTGTTTCCGTGCGATCCGGAGCAGGCCAGCCCCTACAGTCCGTCCAGCCGGCGCTCTCTGAATGTGCTGTTCCTGGACGTGGAAGGCATTGTAGAATTTAACGAATGTGAGCCGGCCCGGAACACAGTTGGCGAGCCGGGGTTTCAGGCCCATCTGCGGACCCTGCGTGCAAGTGAACTGGTGAATTATGAGAAAGTCAGCGCGCTCAAGTTGCAAATATTGGAACTGTTGTACAGCCATTTCCGCACACATCATCTCGACTTGGACAGTCAGCGTGCGCGCGCCTTTCGCACCTTTCAGGCGCAGCGAGGGCAAGCATTGTGGAATCAGGCATTGTTCGAAGCGCTGCAGGAGCATTTTTCCCACATCGACAGTTCGATACACGGCTGGCATCAGTGGTCGCAGAAGTACCAGGACCCCTCTTCTGCTACGGTGGCCGCATTCGCGACAGAAAACGTGGCACGCATCGAATTTTATGCATACCTGCAATGGAACGCCGAATTGCAATTGGCAGCGGTGGGACAGCGTTCGCTGGAACTCGGGCTGGGCGTCGGTCTTTACCAGGATATTGCGGTGGGCGTCGCCGCCGATGGCGCCGAATGCTGGGCCGAGCAGGCGCTGTATGCCCGGCACACATATATCGGAGCGCCCGCAGATGAATACAACACCTTGGGCCAGGACTGGGGGCTGCCGCCACTGATTCCACAACGCTTGTATGCAGCGGCGTATGCGCCATTCATTGAAACTTTGCGCGAAAACATGCGCCACTGCGGTGCGCTGCGGCTCGATCATGTGATGGGGCTGATGCGGCTGTTCTGGGTGCCTGCCGGCGGCATACCGAGCGCCGGCACTTATGTGCGTTACCCGTTTGCCGACCTACTCGGAATCGTGGCGCTGGAAAGTCATCGCAATTGTTGCGCAGTGATCGGCGAAGACCTGGGCACCGTGCCGCAGGAGGCTCGCGATGCACTCGCACAAAGCGCGGTATTCTCCTACCGTCTTTTGTACTTTGAAAAGGAGCCGGACGGAGCATTCAAAACAGCGGCCGATTATCCTGCTCAATCGCTGGTGGCGGCCAGCACCCATGACTTGCCGACGCTAGCCGGCTATTGGCTGGGGCGGGACATCGACTTGCGCAGTGAGTTGGACTTGTTCCCGTCGCTACAGTTGCGCGACGCACAATTATTGGACCGGTCTCAGAGTCGTGCCCAGTTGCTGCTGGCGCTGGAACGGGCAGAGTTGTTGCCGGCTGGCGCCAGCGTGAATCCGATTGCATATCCCGCAATGACAGAAGAATTATCGCTTGCGATCCACATCACCCTGGCGCGGACTCCGGCCAAATTCATGGTGGTGCAACTGGAAGATATATTTGGGCAAGTAGAGCAAGTTAACTTCCCTGCCAGCGGAGGCAAGTACCCTAACTGGCAACGCAAATTGACGCTCGATCTGGAGCAGTGGGCTGATCACTCGCACATACAAACACTGACCGCAGCATTGCGGCAGGAACGCGGAAGTGGCGTGCTCCCGGTTACCGGGACGAATCCGCCCGCCATGCCACGCGCCACCTACCGTTTGCAGTTCAACCACGCATTTACTTTCGCCCAGGCAGAAGAACTCGTCCCCTATCTGGATGCGCTCGGTGTCAGCCATTGCTACGCCTCGCCTTTTTTCAAGGCGCGGCCGGGCAGCATGCACGGCTATGACATCATCGACCACAATGCACTCAACCCCGAGATTGGCACCGACATCGCGTTCGAGCGCTATGTCGCGGCATTGCAGCATCACGGCATGAGGCAAATCATTGACATCGTTCCCAACCACATGGGCGTGATGGGCAGCGACAATCAATGGTGGCTTGATGTGCTGGAGAATGGGCAGTCTTCGCCGTATGCGGAATTCTTCGATATCGACTGGACCCCGCAAAAGGAAGAGTTGCGCGGCAAGGTGCTGGTGCCGGTGCTGGGCGACCAGTATGGCAACGTGCTTGAGTCGGGTGATTTGAAACTGATTTTCGACCAACCATGTGGTGAATTCAGCATCTGGTACAACGAACACCGCTTCCCGCTCGATCCGAGCGAGTATCTGCGCGTCATTGGCCACCGCTGGCAACAATTGGCGGCAATACTCGGGGCGAGTCACCCCCAGTTGCTGGAGTTTCAAAGCATCATCACCGCATTTGGCCATTTGCCGCAACGCACCGACCTGGCGCCGGAACAAAGGGCGGAGCGCAGCCGCGACAAGGAAATCCACAAACACCATCTGGCTACACTGTGTGCCGGCTCTGTCGACATTAACCAGTTCATCCAGCAAAATGTTGCAGAATTCAATGGCGACCCGGGAAATCCGGAAAGCTTCGATCTGCTGCATCAATTGATCAAGGCGCAGGCTTACCGGTTCGCCTATTGGCGCGTGGCCGCCGATGAAATCAATTACCGCCGCTTTTTCGACGTCAACAGTCTGGCCGGGCTGCGGGTGGAACACGAAGAAGTTTTCGATGCTACGCATCGCCTGGTTGTCGACCTGGTTGCAAAGGGAAAAGTCGATGGAATACGCATCGACCATCCGGACGGTCTGTACGATCCCTTGCAATACTTGCGTCGATTGCAGCAGGTTTGTCGGGATGCATTAATCCAGCCGCAAGCCCGACTCACCGAGCTTACAGCCGGTCTTCCACCACAAATTTCAACCGAAGTTTCAACCGAACACAGCGGGCTCTATATCGTGGCTGAAAAAATCATAGCCAGCTATGAACACCTGCCCACACTTTGGCCAATACATGGCACCACTGGCTACCGGTTTGGCAATGTGGTCAACGGCCTGTTCGTCGATGCCGGCAACGAAGAGCGCATGGATCGCATATATGCCGCATTCATCGGCGAGCGGATCGATTTCAGCGAGCAACTTTACCGCAGCAAGAAACTCATCATGAAAGTCGTCCTCGCCAGCGAACTCAACGTGCTGGCCAACCAGCTCGACCGCATCGCGCAATTGGACCGGCATACTTGCGATTTCACGACCATCACTTTGCGCAACGCGTTGGCCGAAATCACCGCCTGTTTTCCGGTCTACCGCACTTACGTTACTGCCTATGCAGTATCGGAAGACGACAAGCGCTTTATCGGCTGGGCGGTGTCGGCCGCCAAAAAGAAGAGTACGGCGGCAGACACCAGCATTTTCGATTTTGTGCGCGCAACGCTTCTGACCAGTATTGCCGAGGGCAAAGGACATGCTTATCGCGAAGCAGTGACACAATTTACGATGAAATTCCAGCAATTCACCGGCCCGGTGATGGCGAAAGGGATGGAAGACACCAGCTTTTATGTCTACCACCGGCTGAGCTCGCTCAATGAAGTAGGTGGCGACCCACGCACTTTCGGCATCACGCTGGCGGCATTTCACGCTGCAAGCCAGGACCGCGCCAAAAACTGGCCGAACACCATGCTCGCCACATCGACCCATGACGGCAAGCGCTCCGAAGATGTGCGGGCGCGCATCAACGTCCTGTCGGAAATACCGGCACTGTGGAAGCTACGCTTACGCCGCTGGAACCGATTCAACATCAACAAAAAAATATTGTTAGGCGAAGATGGCCTAAACGCACCTACGCCCAATGACGAATACCTGCTGCATCAGACGCTGATCGGCGCATGGCCGCTGGAACCGTTGGACCAGGCAACATTGGCGGAATTCTGCGAACGGATCGAAAACTACATGCAAAAAGCGATCAGAGAAGCCAAGATAAACAGCAGCTGGATCAACCCCAATCTGGAATACGAAAGCGCGCTATCGAAATTCATCAAAGCGCTGCTAGTGCCGGGTAAGAACCCGTTTATTGCAGATTTCCTGCCTTTCCAGAAAATGGTTTCCCGGCTCGGCATGTTCAACAGCCTGTCGCAAACCTTGCTCAAATTGACATCTCCCGGCATGCCCGATATTTATCAAGGCAACGAACTGTGGGATTTCAGTCTGGCCGACCCGGACAATCGAAGATCTGTCGACTACCAACGACGGCGCACCCTGCTGGATGGTTTGAAAACACATTTTGCAGCCGGCCCCGATCAGTGCGCCGAACGCGCCAGTGCGCTGTTGCAAACAATGGAAGATGGCCGCATCAAACTGTATCTGATCTGGAAAACGCTGGAGCTGCGCCGGCAATGCGAAAGCCTGTTTCGGGACGGGGATTATCTGCCTCTGCGGGCGGAGGGCATCCGGGGTGAACATATCTGCGCTTTCGCGCGCTGCAGCAAGGAAGCTGCGGTCGTCATTGTCGCGCCCCGATTATTTTACGCGCTGGTGGGCAATGGCAATGGCAATGGCAATGGCGATGATGGCGATGATGGCGATCGCTTCCCTGTCGGAGCCGAGGTCTGGGCTGATACCCATATCGACTTGCCGCAGAATTTGGCCGGCAAAACGTGGAAAAACGTTTTCACCAATGAAACCCTCTGCAGCATTGAACCGGAAGGTGTGCGGCTTGAAGTCGCCGCACTATTAGCCCGCTTTCCGTATGCGTTGCTACTTTGCGTGGCTAAAACTTAAAACGGGGCGTTCCCAGGATTATGCAAGTGCGCTGGCCGCACCGCGCAAAGCGGCATCCGGTGCAAGAATCACATAACAGGGAATGGTCGACAGGTAATCGGAAAAACGACCTTTTCCCTCGAAACGGCGTCGGAACGGCGATGTTTCGAAATAGCTTCCAAGCCGTGGCACAATCCCGCCGCCAATATAGACACCACCTTGCGCACCGAGGGTCAGGACCAGATTTCCAGCCGCGGTACCCAGCATGGCGCAAAAAGTTGCCAGCGTTTCCACACATGCGGGGCAACTATTGTCGAGCGCTCGCGCACTGATTTGCGCGGTAGAAAGTGCTTCCGGAATCACGCTCTCACCATGCAGTTCCGCAATTGCGCGGTACAAAGGAATCAATCCGCTGCCGGAAACCAGCCGCTCGGTGGAAACATGGCTGAATTCGCGTCGCACTATGGCCAGAATATCCATCTCGCGCTGATTGGCAGGACTGAAAGTGGCATGTCCGCCCTCTCCGCGCAACGGCACCCAAGCGCTGCCACAGGGGATCAGCCCGGACATCCCGAGCCCGGTGCCGGGACCGATCAGGGCCAGCGGCGTATCCGGCACCGGTTCGCCGCCGCCAACCTGATGCAACTCGCTGCGTTGGAGCAACGGCAACGCCATTGCCAGAGCGGTAAAGTCGTTCATCACCCGTAACTGGTCGAACCCGAGGCGCTGGCGCGTCGCTTCAATCGAGAACGCCCAGCGCTGGTTGGTCATGCTGACCCAATCGCCGGAGATTGTGGTGGCAATCGCAAGCGCCGCCCGCCGCGGTCTTTGCGCACCACCGACAAAGATGCCGGTCAACTGGTAATACTGCGTGATCGCCGCCGCCAAATCGGCAAAATCGGCACTAACCAACTGCCGATAATGGCTGAGCGCAGCATCCTTGTGCTCAATCAGCGCAAAACGCGCATTGGTGGCGCCGATGTCGGCAACCAGACAAGGAAAGGAATCAGCTTCTGTCATGGCGTTCTCGCTTAGCGCGCAAATATATCTGTCGCCACCTGTTAAAACACTCTGATGGCCCTGTAGATATCAATATAGCGCACCACAATAAAAGCACAGCAAAAAATCATAGTACAGGGGTATATCAATAAACATGCCCATTACCGCATATATTAATTGCCACTTTAAAAATACATTATTTAGTATATTTTATATCTGCACCACACAACAAAAAGCCACTTGTATCCGGGATACCGGAGCAAGTGGCTTTTTAATATAAAAATGTTACTAATATTTGTTCTTTATTGCGGCGCTCCGGACTTCAGTTTGCGCTGATTGACTAAGTCACTGGCTTGCTTGATGTCTGCGGCAAGACCGTCTTCTGCCATTTTGCGCTTGAAATAAAGTATGAAAAACACACCCATTCCGATCATAAATATAATTCCGATAATGCTCATCAAGCCGTAGTCGGTGGAAAAAAGGTCGGATAGCAGTTTCATAGTGGTAACTCCTTACGTTCAAAATAGTTACCTTAAACTTGTCTTGCATCAATAAGCATGATCTTTATCAACTTCAACACACCAAATAACATCTTCTTATTTATGGGTGTTATGCGATGCAATCGCACACAGATGAAAAAGCCAGGTAAAAAAATCGCCCACTACATAGTGTAGTGGGCGATTTTTTTATTCTGACCGATAAGACTGGAGGCGGGGACGGGAATCGAACCCATCTAAACGGCTTTGCAGGCCGCTGCATAACCTCTTTGCTACCCCGCCATTGAATGCCTTTACCGAAGGCGGAATTGTACTCGGTTTATTTATAATTCCAAAATATTTAAGCCAATCTTCATACCAATAAAAATCAATGACTTAAATCCCTGAAATTTTGAGTAATACCCGCATGACGCCAGAGTGCTGTGTCATGCGAATAAACCCTTAGATTTCCTCGTACAACGGCAAGGTCAGGAATTCGGCGAAGTCTTCCGAAGTCGACATTTCCTCGAAAATTTGCGCAGCGCGGTCATACGTCGCGCCGCTGCCGACGATTTCTTTGACTTTGAGCAGCTCTTCCGGAATCATCTTGCGCACCCTGTCTGCAGTGATTTTGCTGCCATCTTCCAGTACGCCCTTGCTGGAGCGAATCCATTGCCACACTTGCGAACGGCTGATTTCTGCGGTAGCTGCATCTTCCATCAAGTTATGGATTGGTACGCAACCATTGCCTGACAACCATGCGCCGAGGTAATGGATACCGACGTTGATGTTGTAACGCAAGCCGGCTTCGGTGATCGGGGCTTCTGGCTGGAAGTTGAGCAAGTCAGCAGCGGTGATGTTCACGTCCGGGCGCTGTTTTTCAATCTGGTTCAACTTGTCGCCCAGTACCTTTTTGAATTCCGTCATCGACAATTCAACCAAGCCAGGATGGGCAACCCAGCCGCCGTCGTAACCGTCGGTAGCGTCACGCGCCTTGTCCACACGCACGCCGCCCATGGCGATGTCGTTCTTTGCCGGATCGTTTTTGATCGGGATCAGTGCCGCCATGCCACCGATGGCTGGTGCATTACGCTTGTGGCAGGTTTTCAGCAGCAGCAATGCGTAGGAACGCATGAATGGTGCGGTCATCGTTACCTTGGCACGGTCGGCCAAGCAGAAATCTGCGTTGTTCTTGAACTTCTTGATGCAGGAAAAGATGTAATCCCAACGACCGGCATTCAAGCCGCTGGAGTGTTCGCGCAATTCGTACAGGATTTCGTCCATTTCGAATGCAGCCAGAATGGTTTCGATCAACACGGTAGCTTTGATCGTACCTTGTGGCAGGCCGAGTTCGTTTTGCGTCATCACGAAGATATCGTTCCACAGGCGGGCTTCGAGGTGGCTTTCCAATTTTGGCAGGTAGAAATACGGGCCGGCGCCGCGTGCCAATTGTTCTTTGGCGTTATGAAACATGAATAGCGCGAAATCGAAGATGCCGCCGGAAATGCGCTTGCCGTCGATCAGCACATGCTTTTCGTCCAGATGCCAGCCGCGTGGGCGCACCACCAGCGTGGCAACTTTGTCGTTGAGCTTATAGCTTTTGCCGTTTTGTTCCAACGCGATGGTCTTGCGTACCGCGTCTTTCATGTTGATCTGGCCGGTGATCTGGTTTTCCCAGTTCGGCGTGTTCGAATCTTCAAAATCGGTCATGTAGCTGTCAGCGCCGGAGTTCAGAGCGTTGATGACCATCTTGCGTTCTACCGGGCCGGTGATTTCAACGCGGCGGCATTCGAGTGCTTTTGGAATCGGTGCGATTTTCCAGTCGCCGTTGCGGATGTGCGCAGTTTCCGGCAGGAAATCCGGCAATTTACCATTATCGAGTTCTTGCGCCCGAACCACGCGCGCGGCCAGCAGTTCCTGGCGGCGCGGCTCAAACGCACGGGTCAGCTTGGCCACCAGCGCCAGCGCTTCGGTGGTCAGAATTTGTTCGTAGCCGGGTGCGATCTCGGCCTTGATTTCCATGCCGGCTGGCAAAGTGATTTTTGTCATGTTGTGCTCCTGATAGTGGGTTTTGGTTGGGCGTCGCTAGTAACGACAAGACGATTAGAACGGGATGCTTATTTTACGGTGTGTTTAGAATCCAGTATATTAGATAAAAATGATGTAATCAAAATGATTTATCAATTTATTATTGCGTTTTAATCACAAACAAAACATTGCATTATCAACCGGCCCAACATCATCATGGATCATTTCAAACAGATTTCCACCTTCGTCGAAGCAGCCACGCGGGGCAGCCTGTCTGCAGCAGCCAGAGCCGAAGGCATCGCCCCGGCAATGATAGGCCGGCGGCTCGATGCGCTTGAAAAGCGGCTGGGAGTAAAGCTATTGCAGCGCACCACCCGCAAAATCGCCCTCACCAACGAAGGCGCAGCCTTTCTCGAAGATTGCCAGCGCATTCTGGCCGACATGGAAGATGCCGAATCCGCAGTCACCGCAGGCAGCGCCCGCGCCAGCGGCCCCCTCAGCATTTCGGCCCCGGCCGGCTTTGGCCGGATGCATGTTGCGCCATTATTGCCGTCTTTTCTGGCCGAACATCAAGACGTCGCATTGAACCTGAATCTGAACGACCGCCTGGTCGATCTGATCGGCGAAGGAATCGATGTCGCGATCCGGATCGCCACCTTGGCTGATTCAAATCTGGTCGGCGTCAAACTGGCCGACAACAAGCGCGTGGTGGTGGTGGCGCCGTCTTACCTCAAAAAAAACGGCACACCCCAAGTTCCCGACGACCTGGCCAAACACAATTGCCTGATCCTGCCGATTGATGGCAGCCAGCGCGGCTGGACTTTCCGCCAGAACGGCAAAAACATCACGCTCAAAGTGGCAGGCAATATGGTCTGTAATGACGGCGAGGTATTGCACGACTGGGCGCTGGCCGGTCGCGGTCTGGCATGGCGCTCGATGTGGGAAGTGCGTAGTGCACTCGAATCCGGTCAGCTGGTGACGGTGCTGGACGAGTTCGCCGCTCCCGGTAATGATATTTATGCGGTATATGCGCAACGCCAGCACTTGCCGCTGCGGATCCGGGCCTTTATCGACTTTCTGCGGCACGTGTATGCGCAAGTGGAATATTGGGAAAAGCATTAAGCGGGCGGTTATCAAACGCTCGACAATCCAGCCAAGCGCAGATACCGGCTCGCCGGTGCAATTTGTAGAATCGTGCTTTGATTATTCATTCAAAGCTAAGCCGGCCTGCCGAATAGGTCCTAGTGCCAGCAACGAACCGATAAACATGAATATCAACATGCCAAGCAGGATAGCCTTAAATTGCACGCCGCCATCAATTAAAAATCCCAACACGGCGGGGGGCTATGCCGTTCGAAAATACCATAAAGGGGATTTGACTGAGCGCACCCGGCCAAGGTGTTTGCGGCCCCACAATTCGACCAGCAAACTATCCCCTACCAGTGCAGATATGCCCATAGACAAACCGGTCGCGGTAGGACGTCAGTTACCTGAAGCCCCTACCGCGACCAGTGATTAAATTATTAGGCTATGTCGCAATGGCCTGTTGAAAGTGTCTTTATTTCCCTAAAGCAGCACGCAAACCCATGCTTGGGGAAAGGTTTTTGCCGAAACGCTCCAGCATTCTGCGCCATCCCAGATAGCTTGCAAGATAGTCGGTAGCAACGCCGTGAAAGCGCAGCATCCATCGCTTGAGCCGGCTGTCATAGGCATTGACGTTCTGAATATGGTACGCACCCCGAACATGCACGCCCTGCGAGATATTGACCGGGTGATGCGCTATGTGCAGGTTTTTGGCGATAACGGTATAGGCGGCAGCTCCGCCGGTGCACAGAATGACATCGGTGGCCAGCAACGGTTTTAGCACCGGTTCCATGTCATCCGCGCTCACGCCCGGGAGGCGAAAGTCGGCGGTGGCGCCATCCCGGTCCCGCACCATCAAGACCGCAATCTGTTCGGACGAAGTGCCCCGTTTGGCAGCTTTTCCGCCGCGCTTGCGCGCTTTCCGGGGCAAGTGCCGCTTGCCTTTGAAGGATTCCAGAAAAAGGTTTCATCCGCTTCGGCAATGCCCTGCATTTTCTGGGCTTTCTGCTGGGCGGGCGATTGCAAAAAACGATGACGCCCCTTGAAGCTGGTGTTCTTGGCCACGCCACAGCAGTCTGCCGCCTTGCGCACGCTCAAGCCGTCCATCAAGGACTGGGAATAATGGAGCCATTGCTCTTTGTGGCGCAAGCGCGCCAGCGGGCTGTGCGTCAAGGCATTGAAAGTGCCCAGGCATTGGCTGCAACGTGCGTTGCAGCTCGCAACTGCTGCCCCAACGCTGCAGGTGCGTATGGCCGCAGTGTGGGCAAATAGGCTTTTCCTGCAAACTGTGCTCGATCAGCCGGATCACTGCTTCTGTGCTTTCCCGTCGCTCCAATGCAGTGCGCAGGCGGTCTTTTTGCCCACGGTTGAGCGCATTGAGTTGCTCCAACCACGTTTTGAATTCCAGCGGTTTCATGGGA
>JBGSTZ010000114.1:0-5149 GCA_041736255.1 Burkholderiaceae bacterium | reverse complement strand
TGGTCGGGGCCGAAAATTTCTGCGTCATCCGCTCCTGCCTCGACACACTGCGCAAGCAAGGTCACGGCATGCTCGAAGTGCTACGCCACGCCTTCAATGGCAATCCTATTCGGCCCACAGCGTAGCTGCTGAATAGTCACGATATTTCACTCTATGCAAATAAAAAATATAGGGTATATGAAATAAAGAACTATTTACCGCATATAAATAGGGTATTTTAAAAAATACATAATCCAGTATATTTTATTAGAGCAATTTTCAATTTCCTCAAAACAGCAATAGCAGCGCATCTCATTCAATTTGTTAAATTTAACGAAAAACTATGACACAATTAATTTTCACAAGTCATTGATAAAAAACAGTTTTTTGTCTATACTCTCATTTTTTCCGAATTCGGAATCCATTAAGGAGTAAAGCATGGCACGTGTCTGCCAAGTTACTGGGAAAAAGCCGATGGTTGGCAACAATGTTTCCCACGCAAACAACAAAACTAAGCGCCGTTTTTTGCCTAATCTGCAAAATCGCCGCATTTTCGTCGAATCCGAAAATCGCTGGGTCTCCCTGCGTTTGTCGAATGCCGGCTTGCGTGTCATCGATAAGCTCGGCATTGATGCCGTACTGGTCGACATGCGTGCCCGCGGCGAAAAAGTTTAATTAGCGCAACGGGATAAAGGAAAACATCATGGCAAAATCTGGCCGCGACAAAATCAAGCTGGAATCGACTGCAGGTACAGGTCACTTCTACACTACGACGAAAAACAAGCGCACCACCCCTGCAAAACTGGAGATCATTAAATTCGATCCCAAGGCGCGTAAGCATGTTACATACAAAGAAACAAAAATCAGGTAACCGATTTTTGATAATAAAAATTCCCGCAAGATTCTGTCTTGCGGGGATTTTTATTATCTGCAGCATTTTCAGCCAAAATCATTAAAAAGAATGGCCCGGATACTCCGGGCCATTTTATAGACGACCTACTCTTTAAGAGTAGGTTCGCAAGCGCAGTGAAAAATCATGCAATGCCTTGATGCCTGAAGCCTCAGCCCGGGCGCACCAATCCTGCAACTGCTGCAGTAATTGATCGCGACTGGCGTGTGAACGCCCCCAAATCGCACCCAATTCGACACGCATCTCATGCATGGTCTTTAGCGACTTGCTGTGCGCGAATAATTCGGAAAGTTGCAGCTTGTGCGTAGCTTCCAGCTTCTCTGGTTCACGTTGCAAAAGTTTTTTGGACGAACGCAAAAATCCCGATTTAAGTTGGTTTTTTTCTTTCAGTTGCTCCAATTCGTCATGCCATGCACATTTAAGGGATTTGGCGTATTTAGCCATCACATCATATCGGTTGGCGATTACGGATTGCAGCGTATCGAGATCAGCGACCTGCTTTTGCAGATCAAATTTTGGCTCCGGCGCGATTTTCTTGACCTTTGCCAAACCGACGATTTCCATCATGCGGATGTACATCCAGCCAATATCAAATTCATACCATTTCGAGGATAGTTTTGCCGAGGTGCCAAAGGTGTGGTGATTGTTGTGCAACTCTTCGCCGCCGATCAGAATCCCCCACGGTACGATGTTGGTGGATGCATCCGCGCAATCGTAATTGCGATAACCCCAATAATGGCCAATCCCATTGATAATGCCGGCGGCCGTAATCGGAATCCACATCATTTGTACTGCCCACACGGTGACTCCTATCACCCCAAACAACAACACGTTTATAAACAGCATCAGCACCACGCCCAGCATGCTGTGTTTGGTGTAAACATGACGCTCCAGCCAGTCATCGGGTGTCCCGTGGCCATATTTTTCGATGGTTTCGCGATTTTTTGATTCGGCGCGGTACAGTTCAGCACCCTCGAACAGGACTTTTTTGATACCACGCGTGACCGGGCTATGCGGATCTTCTTCGGTTTCACATTTGGCGTGATGCTTGCGATGAATTGCAGCCCATTCCTTGGTCACCTGGCCGGTAGTCAGCCACAGCCAAAAACGAAAAAAGTGGCTCGGAATCGGATGCAGTTCAAGTGCCCGGTGCGCCTGGCAACGATGCAGGAAAATCGTGACCCCAGCAATCGTGATATGCGTAGCGACCACTGTAAAAATGAACACTTGCCATCCACTTGCCCGGGTAATGCCATTGGAAAGGAAATCCAGCACCGCCTCAAAAATACTATTTGAAATCATTACTTCTCCAGAGTTAATCGCTTTAGCGCGACTATTCCCTATAGATTGAACAGAATTCGTGCTTACGAAACTTGAAATTGTACGCCATTTACATTATTCCGATTGATGCCGGGAATACGCAGCGGCCAACAGATATCAAATATCAGATATCTTTACCTGTAAGGCGTTGCATCCTGTCGGTGCCGTTCCCAGTTCAGGGCGTAGCGTGCTGCCAGTAGGGGATTTTTGCGGGCAATCAGAATATTTTCCGCATTTTTGTGTTGCGCCGACCAGGTGAAGTTGTAGCTACCGGTGATCACTGTAGCGCTTGGGGTATCGACATCTATAAGAATGACTTTGTTGTGGGCACTCTGATATCGGGTTTCGAGCCATACAGGAATGCCCGCCAGCGACAAGTCTTGTGCTTTGGAAGATGGAACTCTGGCCGATTGCTTGGCATCCACCAGCACCATTACGCCAACGCCGCGCTTCTGTGTGGCAATCAACGCCTTTGCAATTTTTTTACTGGTCAGCAGATAGGCTTGCACCAATACCTGCTTTTTCGCACCGTCAATCTCGCTGATAATCAGCGACTCGATATCATCCCAAGGCGAAAAAGCGGCTTGCAGGGTTCCCTGCGCAATCATCGGGTCTGGCGAGGAGGCATCGAATGCACGCGCTGCCGGGGCGCCCAACAACGCGCCAGCGCCAATCAGGGCGACGCAAGCCTTCAGAATGCGCTGCATATTAAAGAACTCAGTCAACCTGATCCGGCGCAGCTTCAGTGTTCTCAGTTGCTGTGTCCTCAGTTGCCTCAGTTTTAGCCACTGTCGCCACTGGCAACACCTTGCGCACCATGGCGGCGGCAAAGAAGCCGTCGGTGTGATGCAGATGCGGCGCCAATTTCAAATAATCCTGCATCTCAAGCGCAATTTTCTGCTCTGCCAACACCTCTTTCATTGGCAACAGCGCGAACTCCGGATGATTGGATAAAAATTGGCTGACGATATCTTCATTTTCCTCGTTCAGCAAACTGCAGGTTGCATACACCAGTCGCCCGCCCGCCTTGACCAGTCTTGCTGCACTATCCAAGATCGCGCTTTGCTTGGCATTGAGTTCCTTAATCGATTCCGGCGTCTGACGCCATTTAACGTCCGGATTGCGGCGCAAGGTGCCCAATCCGCTGCAAGGCGCATCGACCAGCACACGGTCAATTTTGCCGGCCAGGCGCTTGATCTTGGCGTCGCGTTCATGAGCGATCAACACCGGATGTACGTTCGACAAACCGCTGCGCGCCAAGCGCGGCTTTAGTTTGGCCAGACGTTTTTCAGAAACATCGAACGCATACAGGCGTCCAGTGTTACGCATCGCGGCACCCAGCGACAAGGTTTTACCGCCCGCGCCAGCGCAGAAATCGACCACCATTTCACCGCGCTTGGCGCCCACCACTTGGGACAGCAACTGGCTACCCTCGTCCTGGACTTCAATCGCACCGTCCTTGAATAAAGGGAGATTTTGCAATGCCGGCTTTTTGATGACGCGCAGCCCCAAAGTCGAATACGGTGTCGGCTCGCACAAAATTGGGGCTTCGGCCAGTTTTGCCATCACATCGTCGCGTGACGCCTTGATCGAATTGACACGCAAATCCAACGGCGCCGGCTGATTCAAGGCGTCAGACAATTGCAAAGTTTGCTCTTCACCGTCGCGCGCAACCAGCTTTTCGAACAGCCATTGCGGCAAATTCGAGCGCAATGAAGGTTGCAACAGGCGTCGGTCGATTTCCATCACGCGCGTCAGCCATTCGCCCTCTTCCTCGCCCACCCCGCCGAGCGAATCCACGCCCACAGCGTCTGCCAAGCCAAGCAGGGTCAGCTTGCGAATAGTTGCGCCACCACTTCCGCCGCCCGATTCAGCAAAGCTGGAATATACCGATTTGTTGCGCAACAGGCCGTAAATGCCTTCGGCAATAACGCCGCGTTCGCGCGAACCCAAACGCGGGTGGTCGCGAAAATAGCGTGACAGCGTGCTGTCGGCGGGACCGGTAAAACGCAATATTTCGCGCAATACTTCTTCAGTTTGGTGTATGACCGCGGGTGGCAATCTCATGCGAAATCTTTCTTTATAGTGTCTGGCCGACATGCGTCGGTATTAGTGCGGTGTTGCTGCTGCTGCTGTTCTTGCTCTTGCTGTGAAGCCAGGCTGCCCTCGATGAACAAACCGACTGCACGCGGGTAAATAATATGTTCCTGCACCAGTACCCGAGCGGCTAGAGACTGTTCGGTATCGTCCGACAACACAGGAATTTTTGCCTGCAACACGACGGGGCCGTGATCGAGTTCCGCGGTAACGAAATGCACCGTCGCGCCATGTTCGGCGACACCCGCAGCAAGCGCCTGCCGATGGGTGGCCAGCCCGGGGAAATTCGGCAGCAAGGATGGATGGATATTCAAAATCCGGCCGGCATAATGCGCCACAAACGGCTCCGTCAGAATCCGCATGAATCCTGCCAGCACCACCAGATCGGGTGTAAAACTGTCTATCGTCGTTTGCAGCGCTGCATCGAACTCTGCGCGGGATGGGTAATCCTGGTTAATCACCACCGCAGTCGGGATTGCGTGCGCGGCAGCGAATTGCAGACCTGCCGCGTCGGCGCGATTGCTGATGATAGCGGCGATTCTGGCCGGCCAGCGTTCAGCCTCTGCAGCACGCACGATGGCTTCCATATTGCTACCGCGCCCGGAAATCAAGATAACGATGTTTTTCATGGCGCGCATTGTACCTTTTGTTGTCTTAACGTGAAAGTCGCGTAGCGACTCACTTTGCTCCCCTCTCCCGCTCGCGGGAGAGCAGCTGTGTTCCAAGTCAAGGGGAATTTGGGTCAAAATTATCGTCCCAAGGTTTTCCTGACTTCATAATTGCATTCAGAATCGTCAGCAATTTATGCATACATGCGACCAATACCACTTTCTTGGGTTTGCC
>JBGSTZ010000097.1:0-12154 GCA_041736255.1 Burkholderiaceae bacterium | reverse complement strand
AATGGACTGCAATAGGCGGCATCGGCGAGATCGTAACAGTACTGTACTTGGGCACCCGTTTTAAGCATCAAGGGCATCATGACTTGACTATCGTGCAGGGATGCTGAACTTAAAATGCAACTCACAGGAATGTCGCCATCGTCCGTGTCGATAGGTAATTTGTAGCCATTCCAACTGGACTTGAAACCCTTGCTATCGGCTTTGCTACCGGTGTCACAGGCGCGGGGTAAATCGCGCAGCATGCTCGCTAACGATTGTGTTTGTTGCTGCTCAATGCGTGTGGGTGGTTTATCAATGATGACTGCTGGCGCATCTTTACGTGGACGCCCCCGTTTTCTGGGTGGTGCAGGCATGGCCGCAATGGGCGCTGCTGACTTAGCGCGTTTATTTTGCGCGCGTTCGCGTGCAATGATGGCAGTGCTGTCCCGGCTGATATGGCAAATCAACTGGTCCCCTAAATGTTCTGCAATGAGGGCTGCATGTACACGCTCTGGCAGGCGGGATTGGGCAAACTCGGCAAAGGCGCGGGAGAAACGGCTTTTATCGGGAATGCTGTGGGTACTGGAGAAGCAGCCGAATCAATGATCTGGATCGGGCGGAGCGCAGTGGATTGCTGTGGCATTACGTGCCGCTGGGCGAGGCAGCGCTTTCTTTATGAGTGGCGTAGCAAAGGAGCGCGTTTGAGCGAATTGCTGGCATTCGCGAAGCCGAGGCCACTGGCCGACGCATCGTCGCAAGGCAAGTTGGCGTTGTAGATGCCGCGATTCGACCGGGTGCGAATGCTGGTTGGAAAGTGCATTGCTTTTCTGGCTGTGTTCTACCTGCGGTATCTGTCACTGACCAACGCACCACTACCGTTACAATGCACGACATGAATATATCGAAAAAATAATTTTGGGTATAGTTAAAAACAGTGCCATTGCCGCATATTTTAATTGCGGTAATGAAGAATACACAATCCTGTATCATGCAATTTCCGACCGCGCCTTGCGGCCTTCAGCGGCCATCCAACGGCGCAAATCCCCGCGCTCCTTGCAAGCCTCCGGTATGCACCGCGACGATGCGCTCATCCGGGCTAAATGCGCCCGATTGCGCCATTTGCCTGAGCGCATAAAACAGCTTGCCGGTGTACACCGGCTCAATCGGGATTCCGGTTTCCTGTACAAAATCAGCGCAAAACTGCCTTAGCGCCGGCGGCGCCTTGCCGTAGCCGCCGTGATGGCAATTGGTCAGCAAGGTGTAATTGTCATAAGCCGGATAACCCGCCTGGCGCAACAGCCGCGCAATTTCCCCATGCAGATATTCGGCATTCTTGAACACGGCAACGCCGATTGCGCGCCCACGCCCTTGCAACCCGGCCAGCAAACCGGCCAGCGTCGCGCCGGTCCCGCAAGCGACCAGCATCGTGTCGGGAATGAAAGGCAATTCGGCTACCAGTTCCGCCACGCCGCGCACCGCTGCCAGCGCGCTGCCGCCTTCCGGCAGCCAGACCAGGTTGTTGTCTGTGTTCGCCTCCAGATCAATCAGATGCCTGCGCCATTGCTCGGGATGTTCGCGCAACGCCCGATAATCTTCGCGCGACACAAATGTAATCTGCATCCCGAGCCGCCGGCAATCCTCCAGCGTGGCAGTAGTCACGCCTGCCGCGCCGCGCACCAGGCCTACCGTTGACCAGCCCAACAGCGCACCCGCATGCGCCAATGCATGCAAATGATTCGACCACGGCCCGCCCATCGTCACCAGCGTCGCGCCACGCTCGCGCGCGCACAATGCCAGCAACGGATATTTAAGCTTGCGAAATTTATTTCCGGACACGTCGGTATGCAGCAAATCATCGCGCTTCACCCACACTTTGTAGCCGGCAAACAACGGGCTGATAAGGGGTTGGCAGGGCGATGGATGGTGGGGAAATGGCATGTGGTGCTCATACAAAAAAGGAGAAAGGATTTTACGGCCGTAAGGCGCAACGGATGCAAGTATCCACCAAGGCGATGCATTGCGGCGCTAAACACATCGGCACGCCACCCCGCTACAATGCGCGGCATGGATATTTCACTTTCAGAATCACGCATTGCCGCCTTGCGTCAGGCCAGCGCGCAGCAGGTCGCTGTTGAGCTGGTGGCCGAAACCGGCTCGACCAATGCCGATTTGCTGGCGCGGCTGGACCAATTATCGTCGCCGCTGTTGCTGGTGGCCGAGAGCCAGACTGCCGGCCGTGGCCGCGCCGGGCGCAGCTGGCATTCGGTGCCAGGCGGGGCTTTGACGTTTTCTCTGGCGTGGCGTTTCGCGCTGCCGATTCAGGCGCTGCTGGGTTTGCCGCTAGCGGTCGGGGTGGCGCTGGCCGAGGCGCTGGCGCTCTTTGATGTTCGCGTTGCTTTAAAGTGGCCGAACGATGTGCTGAAAGGCGGCAACAAGCTGGCCGGGATTCTGGTCGAGACCGCGGCCATGCCTGCATCAAAGCAAGGCGGGCAGGGTGGTACTTGGGCGGTGATCGGAATTGGCTTGAATTTGAGCGTGCCGGATAGTCTCGAAACGCAGATTGGGCGCGTGGTGGCCGATGCACCGTGGCTGGCGCGGCTGGACCGCAACTTGTTGCTGGCAGCATTGCTGAATGCGTTGACGGAGTCGTTGGTGCAATTCGGGTCGGGTGGTTTTGGCGCTTTCGTGGCGCGCTGGAATGCTTTGCATGCGTTCGCCGGCCAAGCGGTGGCGATTCTAGATCGCGGCCAGGTGGTGCAGCAAGGCGTGGCGGTAGGGGTGGATGCCATCGGTCGCTTGCTACTGGATACTGCCGCCGGCCGAGTTGCCGTGCTGGCGGGCGATGTATCGCTACGCGTAAAAAGAGAAGTTAAGGGAAATTAAGCATGCTGTTATTGGTCGATGCCGGCAACACCCGGATCAAGTGGGCGCTGGTCGATGCTGGCGCGGAATTGGGCCGCTGGAGCGCATCTGGTTCGGTCGGCCACGCTGAAGTCGGCACGCTGGCGCAAACTTGGCAAGGCTTGCAGTTTTCGCGCGCGCTGCTGTCCAACGTGGCGGGTGCCACATTGCGCCAAAACCTGGAGGTAGCTTTGAAAGTCGCCGGATTGCAGCCAGAGCAGATTGCGTGGTTCGCTTCAATGCCGCAACTGGGCGGGGTCAGCAACGGTTATCACGATCCGGCGCAGCTCGGCTGCGACCGCTTCGCTTCCCTGATTGGCGCGCACGCATTGTTTCCGCAGCAAGCTTTAATCGTCGCCACTTGCGGCACCGCCACCACGGTCGATGCGCTCAGTGCGGAGGGAATTTTTGTCGGTGGGATGATCTTGCCGGGCCTGGGCTTAATGGCAAGTGCGCTGGCGAAAAATACCGCGCAGTTGCCGCAAGTGACACATACATTATCGCTGTCGTTATCGCAGGCGCAGACGTTTGCCGACAATACCGATGACGCCATTGTGGCCGGTTGCCTTGCTGCCCAGGCTGGCGCCATCGAGCGCGCAGTAGCCGCGCATGTGCAGCAGCATGCGACGGTGCTGTGCGTGGTGGCCGGCGGCGCTGCAGCGTATATCGCACCGCAGCTGCGGGTGACGCACAAAACTGTCGATAATCTGGTGCTTATCGGCTTGCAAGTGGTAGCGTTGCAGGCTGCGAATTTGGATACGGAACCCTCATGCTGAAATTCACTTTTTGGATATTATTGTCATTCAACGCTGCGTTATTGGCTTTGAACTGGGGTGCTCTCGATACTTTCATGACGGACGGGCGCGAGCCACAGCGTATCCAGAGTCAAATCCATCCGGACCGGCTGCATCTGCTCGCTGCCGGAGCTGTGGTGGAGGCGAACCCTGTAGTGCTGCCGGCCGAAGCTGCGCCGCCAGAGTTGATCGCCTGCACCGAAATCGGCAATTTTCCGCTGGCGCAAGCCAAGCGTTTTGAGGAACGGACTGCGGCGCTGGCGCTGGGTGACCGGCAATCGCGCCGCAATGTGCGCGAAATCGGCAGCTACATGGTGTATATCCCGCCGCAGGGAGGCCAGGCCGGCGCGCAGCAGAAGGTCGCAGAGTTGCGCCAGCGTGGCGTGATCAACTTCTTCCTCATGCAAGACGAAGCCAAGCCTGATTTGTTCTGGGGCATTTCGCTGGGCGTATACAACGCGGAATCGGCGGCCAAAGTGCATCTGGACAAACTCAGGCAACTAGGCGTGCAGTCGGCCCGGATCGGGGCCCGCAGCGTGGCAACGGGCAACGTGGTATTTCAGATGCGCGATCTGGATTTGGCCAGCATGGCGGCGCTCGAACGGATTGTTATAGATTTTCCAGACCAGACGCTACGTGGCTGCGAATAAGGCAGAAGCCGCGTTTTGCCAGGAGGCGCCCTGTTGGCCCGATGCCACATGTTTCGGCCTGCTGGCGCCTCTGCATACAATATCCAGGCCGCAACTACAAAGAAAGCGTATTTTCCCTGTAAAATCGCGCAAAATATTTCAGGACTTACCATGACTGCACTCACTCATCTTGACTTCCATCCCAGCGGCAATTTAAATTCTGTCGCGCCGGAAATCAAGGCCGAAATCCTCGCGGAAGCTTTGCCTTACATCCGCAAATTCCACGGCAAGACGATTGTCATCAAATACGGCGGCAACGCGATGACTGATGAACGCCTGAAGCACGGCTTTGCGCGCGACGTGATTTTGCTCAAGTTGGTTGGCATGAACCCGATTGTGGTGCATGGCGGTGGGCCGCAAATTGATAGCGCACTGAAAAAAATCGGCAAGCAAGGCGTTTTTGTGCAAGGCATGCGCATCACCGATGAAGAAACCATGGAAGTGGTGGAGTGGGTGTTGGGCGGAGAAGTGCAGCAAGATATCGTGATGCTGATCAACCATTACGGCGGCCAGGCAGTCGGCCTGACCGGCAAGGATGGCGGCCTGATCCGCGCCCGCAAGATGCAAATGCCAGACAAGGAGAATCCGGGTCAATTTCTTGATCTTGGTTTCGTTGGCGAAATCGACGCGATCAACCCGGCGGTGGTCAAGGCGCTGCAGGACGACGCCTTTATTCCGATCATTTCGCCGATCGGTTTCGGCGAGGATGGCCAGGCTTACAATATCAACGCCGACGTGGTGGCTGGCAAAATCGCCGAAATTTTGCGGGCCGAAAAGCTGATCATGATGACCAATATCGCCGGCGTGCAGGATAAGGATGGCAATCTGGTGACGGATTTGACTGCGCGCGAAATCGATGAAATGTTTGCTGACGGCACCATTTCCGGTGGCATGCTGCCGAAGATTTCGTCGGCGCTGGATGCCGCCAAATCGGGCGTCAATACGGTGCATATCGTCGATGGCCGCATCGCCCACTCGCTGTTGCTGGAAGTGCTGACCGAACAGGCGTTCGGCACCATGATCCGCAGTCACTGATTTGCAGCAACTAATTTGAACCACAGACCTAGGCCTCTGTGGTTATTCGATCTCGACAACACGCTGCATAACGCCTCGCACGCGATCTTTCCGGCTATCAACGTCAACATGAATGCGTTCATGGCGCAGGTGCTGGGAAGTGACGCCGGGCCGGCCGATCCGGAGCTCGTGAATGCGATCCGGATCGATTATTGGCAGCGTTACGGCGCGACCTTGCTCGGCATGGTCAAGCATCACGCGGTGCGGGAAGCAGATTTTTTGCATGCCGCGCATCTCTTCGACGATGTCAGGGCGATGATCCGCGCCGAGCGCGGCCTGGCGAAACTGCTCAGGCGGCTGCCCGGGCGCAAGATACTACTGACCAACGCGCCGTACCAGTATTCCCGTGCAGTGCTGCGCCATCTTGGCTTGCACCGGCATTTTGCCGCGCATGTTTCTATCGAGTCGATGCGGGTGCACGGCAAGCTGCGCCCCAAGCCGTCCAGCCTGATGCTGCGCCAGTTGATGGCCTGGCAGCGCGTTTGTGCCAGCCGTTGCATTCTGGTAGAGGATACCGCGGCCACACTGAAAGTCGCCCGTAAGCTGGGCATGCGCACTGCCTGGGTGACGCAATATCTGGCAGTGCCGGGCGCTCCCAAGCGGTGCAAGCGTCCCGCTTATATCGACGTCAAAGTAAAGTCAGTGCGGCAATTGCCCGGCCAACTGCATCGCTTGCGTTGAGTTTGGTGCACTTTGGTGCGTTAAAGATTAATGCAAAGTTTGGCGTAAGGTTTGCCACACCGTCTGCAAGTGTATGATGTCATGAGTGGAGTATTTAAAAAACAACAATAAATATATGTGGCAATTAGTTGTTTTTTTAGCATACTCCAGTTCTAACAGAATTCTCCAAGTGCTTTGCGCAAAGCGCAAATACGCATGGCAGCCTTGCAACAGTGCATTCATTTTTTTTCCGAGAATATGGCTACAGTAAAATCCGGTGAGCGCAAGCTCCAAATATTGCAAGCGCTCGCAGCCATGCTGGAGCAACCGAAAAACGTCAAGATCACCACTGCTGCACTGGCCAACCGGCTGGCTGTTTCGGAGGCCGCGCTATACCGGCATTTCGCCAGCAAGGCCCAGATGTTCGAGGGCTTGATTGATTTCATCGAATCCTCGGTGTTCGGTCTGATCAATCAAATTACGGAGCAGCAGGACGACGGGTTGTCGCAGGCGCAGGACATCACCGTGATGCTGTGCAACTTTGCCGAGCGCAATCCGGGCATGACGCGGGTGATGATAGGCGAGGCGCTGGTGAATGAAGATGCGCGCCTGCAAGCGCGCATGAACCAGTTCGTCGAACGTATCGAACTGGCCATCAAGCAATCGTTGCGGATCGCCGTCACGCAAGGCCATGCGAAGGAAGCGGAAGTGCCAGCGCGGGCCAATTTGATTGTCAATTTCGTCATCGGTGGCTGGCATCGTTTTGCCAAGACCGGTTTCCAGAAACTGCCGTCCGGCAGTCTGCAAGGGCAAATCACCTTGCTGCTGGTTTAATTCCCTTGCCACATCACCCAATCAACCGCGTCCGTTCCTTGGACCGTGGTTTCAGTAAAGCGGATACGCTGGCTCAGGCGTCCTCGGTTGGCAAGCTTTTGTTTTGCCGCAGGATCAGTTCAAACTCGTTAGCGGGTACCGGCCGGCTGAAATAATAGCCCTGCATCTGGTCGCAATGGTTGCGCTGCAGATACGCTAGTTGGGCTGCGGTTTCAACCCCTTCGGCGATTACATGCATCCGCAGGCTGTGCGCCAGCGAGATGATCGAGACCACTATTGCTGCATCATCGGGGTCCACGGTGATGTCGCGTACGAAGGATTGATCGATCTTCAGGACGTCGATCGGGAACCGTTTTAGGTACGACAGACTGGAGTAACCAGTGCCGAAGTCATCTATCGAGAGTTGCACGCCGAGCCCTTTGAGCTCGCGCAGAATCCCGATCGCCTGTTCGACGTCGGTCATGACCAGGCTTTCTGTGAGCTCGATTTCCAGATATTGCGCCGCCAGCCCGGACTGCTCCAGAACGGAGGCAACCGATTTGACGATATCCTGTTGGGCAAACTGGATCGCTGACAGATTCACAGCTACCCGCAAATACCCAAGCCCCGCCAGCTGCCAGGCTCGATTCTGGGCACATGCGGTGCGCATTACCCAGGCGCCGATCGGCACGATCAGGCCAGTTTCTTCTGCCAGCTTAATGAAACGATCCGGTGGAATCATGCCCAGACTCGGGTGCTGCCAGCGGATCAGCGCTTCCATGCCGACGATATGCCCACTGCACAAGTCCACTTGCGGCTGGTAGTGCAGCAGGAATTCGTCATGCTCCAGCGCATTGCGCAAATCGTCTTCCAATCGCAGTCTTTCCAATGCTTGCGCATTCATGCTCGCCGCAAAGAACTGGATGTTGTTGCGACCGCTTTCCTTGGCGCGGTACATCGCGATGTCGGCATGCTTTCTGAGTATTTCCGGGGTATCGCCATCGGTCGGATAGATGGCGATACCGATGCTGCATTTCTGCTGAAAATTATGGCCTTGGATCGACAACGGCTGCGCTACCGCGCTCATGATGTGCTGCATTGTCGCCAAGGTCAGGTGATCGTCGCCGTGTTCTTGCAGCACGAGCACGAACTGGTCGGCGCTTAAACGTGCCACGGTGTCGGATTCCTGCACGGCCATTTGGAGCCGGTGGCCAATCGCCTGGAGCAGCATGTCGCCCGCCTTGTGGCCCAGCGTGTCGTTGACAAATTTGAAGCGGTCGAGGTCGATGGAGACCACCCAGACCGGATGCGTATGGCGCGTTCCATGGGCAATCGCCTGGCTTAAACAATCGTCCAGCAAATTGCGATTGGCCAGGCCCGTCAAAACATCGTGGCCGGCCTGGAATTCCAGCTCAGCCTGATAACGTTTATTGGCTGTGATGTCATGACTAGAAACTACGAAGTGGTGGACCTGGCCGGCTTCGTCCTTGACGGGTGCAAAATAGGTTTCGACCCAGAACAGCGTGCCATCTTTGCGATAATTGCGCATAACGGCATGGCCTTCGCGCCGGCTGCGCACCGCTTCCTGGATATTCTTGACGCCATTTTGATGCTGGTCATCACGAAACAGGAAGCGCAAATTCCTTCCGATCACATCTGCTGCTGTGTAACCGGTCATGCGCTCAAAAGCAGGATTTACAAATTCAATCGCATAGTCAGGCGCGCTCGCACTGGTGATGAAGATTGCATTGGCGCTTGATTGCACTGCACTTTCCAGTATTTGCAAGCGGTGTTCGGTCTGTTTCCGTGCCTCGATATCATCGTTGAGTTTTTGGTTCGAGAGTTGCAATTCAGCAGTACGCAGATTAACCAGCAACTGAATGCGTCGGGAGCGCGATGACAGCGCATACACATAAGCGGCGGCCAGTATGCTGAGCAACGTACTCATAATCAATGCATATAGCGCATTATTGTTTGCTCTGTAAAACGGCTCGGGAGCGGCTGAGACCGTCATCTGCCACGGGTTGCCGGCAACTTCGAGTTGCATGGCGACGGTTTCTGGCTGATTGTAAAAAAGCCAGTGCGGCAATACGCCTTCATTTGCCGATATGTCTTTGCTAACCTTGTTGCCTTTACTAAACGCAAGATGTTTTTCATCCGGTGTGGCGTTGGCATACACACTGATGCTGATGTCAGGCGCATTCAAGAGCTGTGTTTTGGAGAGAATTTGCCGGAGCAAATCGCCAGCGCGAAAAGCAACCGCGGTATCTCCAATCAATGCTCGCCGTCGCGCCGCGACATCGTGCAGGTTAGCGTTTGGCCGATACAGCGGCATTAATACCAGGAACCCGCGCTGGTTGCTTTTTTCCTGCAGCAATCGATAGAGGCCGGTAGCTGTCGGTTGCCCGCTATCGACAGAACGCTGCATTGCTGCTGTTTGCCCATCCTGAGAGTCGGCATCGAATCCGAATACCGCTTCATTGCCTTGCATCGGCTCAATATAATCCACTACCCGATACCGTGGCCTGGAGCCGGCCGTGATGCGCCCCTGCTCACCTGCTTCCATTATCGCGAAATTCGGATAGCGCTTGCGTATTTCAGCTTCGAAAGCCGGGCGTTCAGCGTGGGAAACGATGCGATGGAAGTCAAAATTCAATATATAGGGATAACGCTCCAGCAAGGGGCGAGTAAAAACTAGGAATTGCTCCCGGCTTAACGATGGATTCACCACAAACAGTTGATTGATCGCGCGCAGCGCCATGATCGCGTTATCCAGCTCGTTCTGGAACGTCTGCAGGTGAATCGCAGCATTTTGTTTGAAGCTAGCATCTATTTTTTCATGCTCCAGGTGCCGGCTGCTAGCGAACCATGCTGACGTGACAATCAGCCCCGTCAGCAGTGCCAGTAACGCAGGTATGAATGCAGAAAAATGTTTGCGCTTAGACACGTTGCGAACGCCATCCGTAGCGATATGAATTCTGGGCATCAATTGTCTTGGGATAATTTATTTGGTGAAGAAAACGGTAAACTTAAACACACATTGCTGCTGTATCGCAATACAGCCTTGTTGATTGTACGCATGGTTACCGGACCCGCACACAATCTCTCGACTGTGGCGGTGGGATGTTGTGGAAAAGCCCTACAATAAGAATCGATATCGTTGCTGGTTTTAATCTTTTCCTCATTTGAAAGTCTGCTTCCCTGTGCTGCATTTTCCTGCTTCCACTTCCGCTAAGAATTCCAAGAATGTTTTCGCCTTGCTCGATGATTGCGACTCCAGTGTCACTAATCCGCGTTCACGCCTTTACACGGCGTATGTCGATACGCTGAGTTGCAGCGAGGGTCATGCATTTCCCACCTTACTCACCCAAATGGAACAAACATTGCAACGTGGTTTGTATGCAGTGTGCCTATTTTCTTATGAGCTTGGCCCGGAGCTGATGGGAACGGCGCAGCATCGAGTTGCGTCGCAGCCTTTGGCGCAAATTCTGTTATTTAAAAGTTGTCAGAAACTTTCCGTCGATCAAGTGCAGGCGTGGTTGGCGGCGCAAAGCGATCACAATCATCAATCTGATAGCACGCAAAGTGAGGAGTTACATGCGGGCATCGCAAATATTCAAGCCAATATTAGTGAAAGCCAGTTTGGACAAGCTATCGCACGGATTAGTACTTATATTGAGGCCGGTGACATCTACCAGGCCAATTACACCTATCGTTTGCGCTTTGATGCTTTTGGCAGTTTGCATGCGCTCTACCTGCGTTTGCGCCAGCGTCAACCGGTACCCTATGGTGCCTTGATCGCATTGCCGGATGGGGGCGCGGTGCTGTCGTTTTCGCCAGAGTTATTTGTGCGGCACGAAAACGGCCGCCTGACAACGCGTCCTATGAAGGGCACTGCAGCCGCAGACGGAGACGCCCGGCAGGATGCTGTCAACGCGCTAACCCTTGCAAATGACCCTAAGAACCGGGCAGAAAATCTGATGATCGTCGATTTGCTGCGCAATGACCTCGGACGTATTGCAGAGCTGGGTTCGGTGGCAGTGCCGGAATTGTTTTCGGTCAAGCGTTACAGTAGGGTGCTGCAGATGACGTCAACTATCTGCGCCCAACTGCGCACAGATGTCACGCTTGAACAACTGTTCACAGCGCTTTACCCTTGCGGCTCCATCACCGGCGCACCCAAGCGGCGCGCGATGCAAGTTATTCGGGAACTGGAATCGGATCTGCGTGGGATATACACTGGTAGCATCGGCTGGTTCGATCCGCCCTCAAACAACGCAACCCAACTTAGTAATTTTTGTCTTTCCGTTCCGATTCGCACCCTGGCTTTGCAAGCCCCTGCCTTCGGCGGTATTCGCACAGGAGAGATGGGTGTCGGGGCTGGGATCGTGCACGATAGTAAAATTGCAGAAGAGTATGCCGAGTGCCAGTTAAAAGCCCGATTCCTCACCGGTTTGCGGCATGAATTTGAGTTGTTTGAAACATTGCATGTGACCCGCTTAGAAGGTTATCGCCACCTTGATCTGCACTTGAAGCGCTTGCGCGCTTCTGCCAACTATTTCGGCTTTACATATATAGATAGCAAAGTGCGCAATACCTTGGCAAATGCTCTTGGTGATTTGCCGCCAGATCGCGCATATCGGGCCAAATTGTCACTGGATCAGTCAGGCCAGTGTCTAGTACAGACCGCGCCGCTGACGCCGTTGCCGGCGCAAGTCAAGATTCTGATAGGCGCGCAAACCATCGATGCTGCAAATTTGTTTTTACGTCACAAGACAACGCTCAGAGCGCGCTACGACTCTGCTTGGCGTGCGGCAGAGGAGAAAGGTGCGTTTGATACCCTATTTACCAATACCGATGGCGAACTAACTGAGGGTGGACGCAGTAATATTTTTCTGCGGATACAAGGGCACTGGTACACACCGCCCTTGGCATCTGGCGTGCTGCCAGGCGTAATGCGTAGCGTGTTGCTGATTGATCCGCAATGGGCCGCCAGCGAACGTCGCCTGACATTGGCAGATTTGCGCGCAGCCGAGCGCGTCGTGGTTTGCAATGCACTGCGCGGTGCACTTCTAGTGGCAGATGTGGAGTGGTAGGATTAACGCAGCAGTTCTCATTTCAAAAGCGTTCCGGCGGACGGCTTCATGATTCATATTCAATAAAAGCGCTGATGTCCTTGTGGACTTGTGGCAAAAGTGTTAACTTTTTTCAATCGAAATAATCGATCGTTCAGGAGTAATTCAC
>JBGSTZ010000066.1:0-8216 GCA_041736255.1 Burkholderiaceae bacterium | reverse complement strand
CGCCGGCGTCGGATTCGTGCGGAAAGGATTGCATCGCCGACCGAAAATCAATCCTATGAAGCTGTTTCGCACGATAAAAAAGTGTTTTCAACTGCATCTTAAACAACCAAGGAAATCATCATGAAACTTAGCACAACCCTGCCACTGATTCTCGCTTTGTCCGCATCCAGTCTTGCCATCGCACAATCCGGCGACATGAAGAGTATGGACATGAAGGGCATGGAAATGGACAAAATGTCCCAAGGCACGACCGCCGCAGCAATGCGCCACCAGGCGACTGGCGTGGTGAAGGCGGTCGATTCTGCAAAGGGTAAAGTGACGCTGGCACACGGTCCGGTCAAAAGTTTGAAATGGCCGGCAATGACGATGCGTTTCGCGGTGAAAGACAAGACTCTGTTCGACCAGTTCGCGGTCGGCCAGAAAGTGGCGATCGAGTTCGTAAAGCAGGACCTCGACTACGTCGTGACCGCTGTCAACGCAGTTAAATAAATAAAGGGCTGGATGGGCGGCCGTACTTAATAGGCCGTACTGCGATCGAGATGCGCCGCCCGCCCCGCATTTATAGAAGCCCGGCAATAATCGTTATTGAGGAGAATTGGATGAGTTTCAAATATGTGGTCGCAATCATTCGACCCGACGTTTTGAGCGCATTAGAAGTAAAGCTTGGCAGTCTTCATGTACGCGGAATGACCGTGACCAAGGTAAATGGTTTTGGTGGAAACCCGGATTTTTTTGCAAAAAATCATCTGACTGAGCACATCAAGATCGAGATTTTCGTGGAAGAATCCAAGCTTGATGCGCTAACAACTGCCATCATGGATAGCGCGCATTCCGATGTGCCGGGTGCAGGAATCGTGGCGATAATGCCGGTAGAAAAATTCCTTCACGTCAGTACCCGCTCCGAGACTGTGCCGGATCAGCCATGAGTACGAAAACGTTTGTTCGAAAAAGTTAGGAATGAGCCTGGATGGTGATGGTGGACTCTCGCTGGCTCAAGGAGGAAGAAACTGTGAATACATATACGCCTGAAACAATGACTCCTGCTCCCGTCGCTGATGCGGAAAATTTTACCGCATTGTTGAGCGAGAAGCTAAACAGCAAATGCTTCTGCATCAGCCTGGATAACGACGCACTGCGACAAGCATTGGCAGTGGAATTGGGCTCGCCCGACTTGTTGGCACTGGTCGAGGAACGCTGCCCTTACTTGTTTTCGGCGCAACCTGTGTTCGTATCGGATAGCCAGACAAAACGCATGGCAGAAGTGGTGCGTGCCGTTGAGTCGGTAGTTGCGCTGCCGGCCTATCGGGAACACATACTTGCCAATGCGCCCGCGATTGCCAGCCACGATCCCGGCGGCGCAAAAGGTGTCTTTTTCGGCTACGACTTTCACTTGCACGCAGACGGCATCGGGCTTATCGAAATCAATACCAATGCCGGCGGTGCGATGCTGAACGCCGTCATGGCGCGCGCGCATAACGCTTGTTGCCTCGACAAGGCACAACTGGCCGCGGCAGCGAGTTCTGCCGCGGCGCTGGAACAGAACATCGTTGACATGTTCCACGCTGAATGGCGGCTCTGCGGCCGCGACCGTCCGTTGCAAACCATCGCCATCGTTGACACGGAACCGCAGCAGCAATATCTGTATCCCGAATTCCTCTTGTTCCAGAAACTGTTCGAGCGTCATGGTCTGCGCGCTGTAATCGCCGACCCGTCGGAACTGAAGTTGCATGATGGCGTTTTGTGGCATGGCGAGACTGCCGTCAATCTGGTCTACAACCGGCTAACGGATTTCATGCTGGAATCGCCGGCAAGCGTAGCGTTGCGGGCGGCCTATTTTGAACATGCGGTGGTGCTGACACCGCACCCGCAAGCGCATGCTCTGTATGCCGACAAGCGCAATCTGGCGCTGCTCTGCGATGGCGGCCGATTGCAGGCGCTGGGCGTGCCGCAGAAGGTTCAGGACATACTGCTGGCCAACATCCCGCACACGGAAATAGTTGACGCAGCCCAAGCCGAGCGATTGTGGAGCGAGCGCCGCCAGCTCTTTTTCAAGCCGACCGCAGGCTATGGCGGACGTGCCGCCTATCGGGGCGACAAGCTCACCAAGCGCGTCTGGCAGGAAATTTTGGCCGGCGATTACGTGGCACAGTCTATCGTGACGCCCGGGGAAAGGGTCATTGGCAGCCATGAGAATCCGGGATTGCTCAAGTTTGACCTCCGCAGTTATGCCTACGATGGGAGTGTTCAGTGGACTGCAGCGCGCATGTACCAAGGCCAGACCACGAATTTTCGTACTCCGGGTGGCGGTTTCGCACCGGTCTACAGCCTGCCCGACGCCGATATGGCTTGTGAAGTTGAAGCAATATTGCGTGCAGATGGAAGCACCATGACGTGCTGCGGTCCGGATTGCACATAGCAATGCAGCGCCTACAATCGGCACAAACTATTCCGTAATTTTTATGTTCGATGGAGAACACCCATGTTTAAAAAACGTTTCTTATCATGCCTGGCACTGGCTGTTATTGCACTTGGCATGCACCAGTACAGCTTTGCCGAAACATCGTCCGGACCCAGTCTGCAACAACGGCTCGGGGGGCTTTTTTCAAACACGAAAGAGGATGAACTGCTGGAGCCTGACCTGGCGTTTAAAGTGAAAGTCGCCTTCAAGGGGCCAACCACCCTGGTTGCGGATTTGATGCCGTCAAAAGGGTATTACATGTACAAGGACAGAATCCATTTCTCGGTCAAGGATTCCAGCGATGTTGTTGTCACAAAAGTCGCTCTGCCGGACGGCAAGGTTACCAACGACCCGACTTTCGGCAGGACAGAGACCTACGAGAAACCGATTCAAGCCGTAATCACGCTGCAGCGCGCGCCAAAGGCAAAAAGCTTTACGCTGGTAGCCGCTTATCAGGGCTGCCATAAAAGCACCGGGGTCTGCTATC
Source organism: Burkholderiaceae bacterium (assembly GCA_041736255.1). Taxonomy (GTDB): domain Bacteria; phylum Pseudomonadota; class Gammaproteobacteria; order Burkholderiales; family Burkholderiaceae_D; genus AVCC01. The sequence goes on along the minus strand of JBGSTZ010000066.1, from coordinate 5,271 downwards.
CGCCGATCGAAAAAGAATTGAAGCTTACCTTGCCGTAACTGACGTTACGTACAAAAAAATCCGGTCCACTAAAAACACAAAAGCCACGAAAAAAATAAACACGGTTCTTGGTGGAGCGCACCCGGGCGCGAACTGCGGGCGTTCCACCAAGAACCGTGCTCCAGCCCAGCAACGAGGCGCATCATGCGTTTAACCGTTTAACCGTTTAGTGCTTTTCGTGTCTTTCGTAGACAATGTTTTCCACCATGCAATTGGCTTGCCCGCCTTGCTTTGACGAATAACCAAAGGAAATACAATTCATGAGTTCATTACTGATTACCATCATCGTGCTGGCTGCACTGATATTGTTTGCCGCGCTGTTCATTATCGGCATGTACAACACGCTGGTCACGCTGCGCAACCGTTTCAAAAATGCCTATGCGCAAATCGACGTCCAACTCAAGCGGCGCTACGACCTGATTCCGAATCTGGTCGAGACCGCAAAAGCGTACCTCAAACACGAACGCGGTACGCTCGAAGCCGTCATCGCGGCGCGCAATGCGGCGGCGTCCGCCAACGCAGGCGCGGCTGCCAACCCCGGCGACCCCGTCGCCATGAAGGCACTGGCGGGCGCCGAAGGCGCGCTCAGCGGCACGCTCGGTCGCTTGTTCGCGCTGTCCGAGGCTTATCCCGACCTGAAAGCGAACACAACCATGCTGAGCCTGATGGAAGAACTGACCTCGACCGAGAACAAAGTAGGCTTTGCACGGCAGGCGTATAACGATTCGGTGATGGCCTACAACACGCAGCGGGAAGTTTTTCCCAGCAATATCATCGCCTCCAGTTTCAACTTCGACGCCGCCGAGCTGTTCGTCATAGAGAATGCGGAGCAACGGGAGCCGCAGAAAATTTCTTTCTCCTGAACAGGCCTCATACATGGATTTTTTTGCACATCAGGACCAGGCCCGGAAGAACACGAAGTTACTGGTTGCCTACTTCTTGATCGCGGTGGCGGGGATCATCGCATCGGTTTATTTCGCCAGCCTGCTGATTTTTTATGGCAGCCAGTTCCAGCAGCAATCTGGCGGCCCGGCGCCCGCGCTGGCGCTGTGGAATCCCCAGCTTTTTTTGTATGTGGTGATCGGCACGCTCGGTGTTGTCGCCATTGGCAGCCTGTATAAAACCGCAGCACTGGCCAAAGGCGGCAGCGCCGTCGCCGAATCGCTCGGCGGGCGACTCATCAAACCCAATACGACCGATCCCGATGAGCGACAACTGCGCAACGTGATCGAGGAAATGGCGATCGCTTCCGGCGTTCCTGCTCCCGAGATTTACGTGCTCGAAGACGAAGATGGCATCAACGCTTTTGCTGCCGGACATACGCCCAGCGACGCCGCCATCGGCGTTACGCGCGGCTGCATGACATTGCTCAGCCGCGATGAGCTGCAAGGCGTCATTGGCCACGAATTCAGTCACATCCTGAATGGCGACATGCGCCTAAATCTGCGCCTGATGGGAGTCATCTTCGGCATCGTGTGCCTGACGGTGATCGGCCGGATTCTGCTCTATTCGCGCGGTGGCCGGGGCCGGGACCGCAATCCCATGATGTTCCTCGGGCTGGCCCTGATCATCATCGGTGCGATCGGCGTTTTCTTTAGCCGCCTGATCCAGGCCGCCCTCAGTCGGCAACGGGAATTTCTGGCGGATGCCTCTGCGGTGCAGTTCACCCGCAATCCTGCGGGGCTTTCCGGTGCCTTGCAAAAAATTGGCGGCACCGGCTCGCGGCTGGTATCCGCTCACGCTGAAGAAGCCAGTCACATGTTCTTTAGCAACGGCCTGGGGAAATCGCTGTTCGGGATGCTGGCAACTCACCCGCCGCTCGAAGCGCGCATCCGCGCCATCGATCCGGAATGGGATGGAGAATTCAGACACGGCGACGCGCCGGCAGTTGCAGCAGAATCCGCCCGCGAGACGGTAAAATCGCCGTCGCCACAATTTCCACTTCCCTTTCCACCGATACCAGGGATGCCGGGCATGCGAGCCGGCGCCGCTGGCTTCGCTGCCAACACCGTTCAAGTGGCCGCCGTGCTGCCGAGTCTGGGCAATCCAACGCCGCTACACTTGCGCTACGCAGTGGATTTGCGCAGTGCATTCTCCGAAACAGTCCAGTCCGCCGCGCGCGAACCTCTCGACGCCGCTGCACTTATTTATGCGATGCTTCTCAGTACGGAGCAAGCCTTGCGCGCAAAGCAACTCACGGAGATTGCCAGGCGCATCGGGCCGGAGCTTAGCGAGACAACCGCAGCGCTTTGGCCTGAAGTCGGCCCAGCCGCCTTACGCGCGCGCTTGCCCCTCGCGAACCTCGCTTTGCCCGCGCTGCGTCATCTTCGGCCCGGCGCGTTCCAGCAATTTAGCCAGACCTTGCAATGGCTGATAGAAAGCGATACGCAGATCGATATTTTCGAGTTTGTCTTGCAGAAAATAGTCCGTCGCCATCTTGCACCGCAGTTGGGCGAAAACCATTCGAGATCCATTAAATACCGCACGCTCGCTCCGCTGGTGCGGGATTGCGATGTTGTGCTTTCGGCGTTGGCGTACGCCAGCAGCAGCAATGCAGCCGAAATCGAAAAAGCATTCCAAACCGGCGCACTTCAGCTACAGGCCAAGGCAGACGGGCGCCAACTCTTGCCGAGAGAAGAATGCGGTCTGAAACAACTGGATAACGCACTCGACCGCCTCGCTTTGGCCACCCCGCACATCAAAAAAATTGTGGTCGAAGCGTGCCTGCAAGTCGTCGGTGCGGACGGCTTGATCCAGGAACGCCAAGCCGAATTGCTCCGAGCCATCGCCGACACGCTGGACTGTCCGATCCCAGTGTTTGTAGAGAGCAATTAACTAACGCAGGCAGTCAGGCCTGTGCCTCCCAATAAACCGTATTCAAGACAGATTACAAAACTGTAATCTGCTTGTCAGGTTCTTGTTTACTACTTTTTTCTATACTTATCTGCATAGATACGCAGGTACCAGTCGCCATAACAGGCACTTTGCATCTGCAGCATTTGCGCAATAACTGTCATTACCCACCCGGAGCCTTGCCATGAAAAAAATGTTAATCATCGGTACATCAGTACTTTTTACACTTCTTTCTGGTGCCGCTGCCGCGAATGAAGAACACCACCCTGCCGATGCCAAACCAGCCGTAACGTCCATGAGCGCGCCCGCCCAGCAATCAGCGCCAACTGGCATGCAAATGCAGAAAATGGAGCAAATGATGAAAAAAATGCAGCCCATGCACGACAAGATGATGAACGCCAAGACGCTCGAAGAATGTCAGGGCTTGATGGGCGAACACATGAAAATGATGCAAAGCGAAATGTCGATGATGAAGAACATGGGCGGCAAGGATGCTTCCATGGTGAACGGCAAGGGAGCCGCCGATATGCCGATGGCTAAGTAGGACATCTACATTAGGACTTACGCAATATCAAGTAATGCAGGCCTCCGCGCCTGCATCGGGCCGCAGGCACGGAGGCCTGCACTACTGATAATCCACAATATTTTGCGTAAGTCATATACATGTTCCACTGCCCCATTCTCGAACATGAAGGCGCCGGCATGATGGGGCAGGTCAAGGTGGTGTAGCCACCTTCCAACCCCGATTTTTTAACTAAAATATTTAACTTCAAAATTGATCCCATCATGAATCCGCCCAAAAATATCCCCACCACCTTGATTGCAACCGTGGTGGTAATCATCATCGGCGTCGTTGCATCACAATTTTTCAAGAATGACGGCGAGAGGGCTGCGGTCGGCGTCAAAGTGCCGCAACTATCGGCGCAAGCAACCATCGGCAAAGTGGCATTCGATGCCAACTGCGCCAAGTGTCACGGCGCGAACGGCAGCGGCAGCAAGGAGGGGCCGCCGCTTGTAAACGACATTTACAACCCGGGTCATCACGGCGACGAAGCTTTCAGCCGCGCTGTCCGCCTAGGCGTGCAGCAGCATCACTGGTCTTACGGTGACATGTTGGCACAACCGCAAGTGACGGACGCGCAACTGGCGGATATCGTGCGCTACGTGCGCGAGTTACAGGAGGCCAATGGTATTTTCTACAAGCCACATCAGATGTAAATAGATCTAAAAAAAACTAGCTCGCATGACATGAATAGTCTGTCGCCATCGCGCACCCAGGAGGAATTTCAGCATGAATGAAGATATTACGCATTCCGGCATTTGGGGCGTCGCAGCGATCATGATCGTGCTGGCATCCTGGGTGCTGTACCGTTACCTTGCCCCGAAAACATGGCGTGAGTGGGCCGGCGCCGGGCTGGTCCAGGCGTTCATCATCGCGCTGTATGCGGAAATGTACGGCTTCCCGCTCACCATCTATCTGATGGTCCGGTTTTTCGGACTCGACAGCGCAAACGTCACCGCCAATCTCTGGTCCACGGTGCTGGGCATGGGCGAGCTAGGCATGCTGATCTCGATGCTGCTCGGCTACGCGCTGCTGTTTGTCGGTATCGGCCTTTTCATACAAGGCTGGCGCGAGCTCTACCGCGCGCGCCAGCAGAACCGCCTCGTCACCACAGGCTTGTACAGCCTGGTCAGGCATCCTCAGTACACCGGCTTGTTCATCGGACTTTTCGGCGAGGGCGTCGTGCATTGGCCGACGCTATTTTCAGTGGCTTTGTTTCCCGTCATCGTGCTTGCCTATTGGCTGCTGGCGCGCCGCGAAGAGAAACAGGTGCTTGAGCAGTTTGGGGAGGAATACCGCGCTTATCAGCGGCGGGTACCGATGTTCATTCCACGATTCGGCCAGTGGCGGCAACTTGTCGAAAGCTCTGGCGGTGATGCCAACAAGGATGGTCAAGCACCCCGATGATCCGGTAATGGAGGAGGCGCCAGTATCGACGGACAAGCAAGTGAAGGCGGGGCATCCGAATGATGCGCCACGACGCTTATAAATTTTTCACAACAAGGAGTTGAGCATGACCTGGCTAACAGAGAACTGGATCTGGGTACTTTTCGGCGTGGCGTTCGTGTCCATGCACCTGTTCGGCCACGGTTGCTGCGGAGGCGGCCATGGGCACAGCCATGCAGACTAGGCTTCGTCTGACGACAAGAGCCGTTAATGTTACGTTAATGTTAATGTTAATTAACTGATGTTACGCAGCCTGCAGAGCCTGTAGTTCGGCATAGGCCTGTCGGGTTGCTTTGATGAAGAGTTTTGCCCTTATCGCGAAATGGTTTGTTTTGAGCTTTATATTCAGGCACTCCAATTTGAATACGGCA
>JBGSTZ010000060.1:0-12933 GCA_041736255.1 Burkholderiaceae bacterium | reverse complement strand
CCGGCGAGCAGGGCCGCGGCTTTGCGGTGGTGGCAGCTGAGGTGCGCAACCTGGCGCAGCGCTCGGCCGGCGCCGCAAAAGAGATCAAGACGCTGATCGGCGATTCCGTGGATAAGGTCGATACCGGCAGCAAGCTGGTCGATGACGCTGGCCGGACGATGGCGGAGATCGTCACCTCGGTCCAACGCGCGGCGGGCATCATGCGCGAGATCACCGCTGCCAGCCAGGAGCAGAGCACCGGCATCGAACAAGTCAATCAGGCGATCGTGCAGATGGATGAAGTGACGCAGCAAAATGCCGCGCTGGTGGAGCAGGCTGCGACAGCCGCAGAGGGCATGCAAACGCAGGCGGAAAAATTGGCGCAACTGGTGAGCGCATTCAAGCTGGCATCGGGCGGGGCGGGAGTGCAAACGATTCCAGTACGGATTGCCTCACAAGCTGGCTCTGCAAGAGCGCCGGCGGGAAGCGTGAAAATGACACCGGCTGCGCCAGCCTTGAAAGCAAAAAAATTGGCTTTGCGCAGGGAAAATGTATAAGCAAGGTGTGTGATGGACAGGACGAGCCAGGGTAAGTGCAAGCAATAGCGAAGCTGTAGCCTCCCTTGGATATTTTTATATACACATCTATGTATTTTTAAATTGACAATATAAATATGCGCTAATTACACTGTATTTATATATACCTAGAATATTTTACGTTTTGTCCGATTCCTCATGGTGCTGGCGTTTGGTGTTGTGCAGCGGATGCAGCAGAAACCACAGCGTTAAAAACGGCCACAGAAGCGACAGGAAGTGGGCGGCGCCGTTGAAGTTCAGGAATTTCCCTTGCACCCAGGCTTGTAGCGTTGCTACGAAGTAGGGGTTGGCCGGTACGATGTTGACCGCCAGCAGGCTCACGCTCAGCATCAACACCGCCAGCCGGCGCTGGATTACGGGCTGTGTATACATCAGTCCGGACAGCATCAGCGCCGCCACCAGCAAGCCGCCCTGGGCGCCGGTGGTGAGCCAGACAAAGGCATTTTCGGGGGCAAACAGTAAAGCAGTAGCGAGCGATTTGACCGCCAGAACGGTGCCGACCAACACCAGCGTGAGTGTCAATTTTGGCGTACTTTTGCGTAGCAGGCAATGCAGCATCAACACCGCTCCGGTCAGTCCGGAAGCCGTGATGAGCGTCTCCAGCAGCCAGTATCGCCCGGCGTTGGTATCGGCGTTGCGGCTGAGAAAATTGCTCAGATGGATCGGGGCTGCCAGTAGTTCGCTTTGCCAGCCGCTTAGCCAGTTTGGTAGCCAATCCGAAATCGGCTCCGGAACCCAGTCCGGTAGCTTATCCGAAGCCCATCCCAAGAGTATCGGCAGGATCTGGCCGTGGCCGAATAAATAACCTTGCGGGTAAATTTGCGCCAGCGGCCATAAGGCCAGCAAAATCATGCCGTTGCTGGCTTTGTGGTGAAACCATTGCTGGCGCAGCAGGCGCAGGCGGCCGCGTTCCAGCAGCGCGGTCGTGCTCCAGGCTGCCAGTAAAGCGCCGATGCAGATGCCGCCGAAGTTGGTGTAAAAATCCAGTATCGACGGAATTCGGGTTGGTAAATATTGCTGCACCGCTTCCATCGTCCCCGATACCAGTGCGCCAGCCACAATGGCGATGGCGACTGCGCCGGCCTTCCTAAACCACGGATACAGTGTAAAGACGATCAGCATGCCGAGCGGGATGTAGCCGGCGATGTTGATCAGCGCATCGAATTTGGTCCAGTATTTGGGCATCGGTGCCCACAGGTAACCCCAGGGCGACAGGCCGACATCGCGCCAGCCCGAGAACGGGAACCAGCTGGCGTACACGATCAGGAACAGGTACGCCAGCAGCGCGATGCGCGCCAGCGGAGAGGGTTGTAAGGGCGGTTGCAACGGCGGTTGCAACGGCGGTTGCAACGGAGTTTGCGGCGGTGCTATGTCAGGCATTATTTTTGCAGTGGAATGTCAGCTAGCCACGTCATCATTTCGCCGATCAAGGCATCGCTGGCGCTGGCCATCGCCTGTGCGCCACCGGCGGCGTCGGCGCTGCTTGCGGCAACCTGCTGCTGGAATGATTTTTGCGCCAGCAGGGTGCGATCCTGAAACAGGGTGGCGCGCAATGCGAGTTGCGCCTGGCTTTGGCTCGTGCTGCTGAAATTCTGCAGCATTTCATCGACTTCGATGCGCAGCAGCGGCAGCGTACGTGCGCCTTCGCGAGCCGACAACACTACAGTGCCAGCTTGCGCCAGGCGCGCCTTGAGGCGTTGTTCCAGTAGTTGTGCCGGCGCCATGCTCCAATGGCTGCTGGCATACGAGCGGGTTTGCAAGTCGTTGACGTAGGCCAGCCGGTACAACATCTGTTGACTGCTGAGCGCAGCGGATGCATCCACGCTGGCAATCGCTAGCGCCGGCAGCGGCGCATTCGCGGCACGATTCGCAGGGGAGGGCAAGGGGCCGAAATCGTACAAATTGAGCGGCGCGGCGCGCGTGGCGCAGCCGGCGACGAGCGTGCACAGGAGTGCGATGCGCAGGTAATACGTGATTTTTTGGAGTGGATTCATGGCGCTTGTCCGGTTTCGTATGTTATTTATATACGTACATATGTATTTTTGAAGTAGTAATTATAATATATAGAAAATGCATGTTTTTTGCATATACTGCCATTTTTTTGTTTTTTTGCAATCGTTTTGTCGGAATCGGTAAGGCGGGTTGGCGCTAGCTTAATCCGACATTCCCAGCCACAAATGTCGGGTTACGCGATAAAGCCGCTAACCCAACTTACACAAGCCAAAACCGCTCCGCTATTCATTACGAAAGCCCGGCTCGCCCGGCCCCGGCGCCGGATCGGGTGTGCCGAGCAGGAGGCTTTGCGGGTTTTCACCGAGTTTTTCGATGCTGCGATTGAGGCTTTGAATCGTACTGCGTGCTTCGCCCGTCAGGGCATTGATTCTGGGTAAGGTATCGCGTGCGATACTGTCGGCAATCGTGCTGTAGTGATCTGCGGTATCGGTGATTTTGGCCAGCGGCCCGCCTGGGGCTTGTAATTCCCGGCTGGTCTGGGTCAGATCGGCGGCCAGCGCGCTGGCATCTTTGGACAGCGCCGAGATCGAGGTCAGCGCCTGTTGCGCCTGGTCCGCCAGCGCCGGCAGTTTCGCCAGAGTGGGCCCCAGTTGTTTTGGCAAGGTTTCCAGCGCGGCGGCGGCGCTGCCGATGTGGTCAATGGCGCCGATGATTTTTTGTTGATTTTCCGGTGCTAGCAGGGCATTGAAATTGGTGGTCAGGCCTTCGAATTGCTTCAGGATCGCGGCGCTGCGGATCTGGATGTTGTCGAGGATGCTGGGCCGGATTTCGATTCGCGCCGGGCGGTTTTTGTCGCTCGCCAGAGGTTGTGGCTTGCTGCCGTCGTCGTCAAGATCGATATAAGCAATACCAGTCACGCCCTGATAGCCTAGCGTGCCGAAGGTTGATTGCGTAACCGGGGTTTGCGGGTCGACGCTGATCCGCACCAGGATTTCACCTGCTTTTTGCGGATTGAAGCCGATGCTGTCCACTTTGCCGACTTCCAGCCCGCGATAACGCACCGCTGCCTGTGGGTTCAGGCCCGATACCGCCAGCGTGGTCGCCATTTCGTAAGGCACCCGATCGACCCTGTCGCGGTTGAACCAGAGCGCAAAAAACACCGCTGCAATCATCAAAGCAACGGTAAACAGGCCAGCCATCAGCGCGTGTGATTTATTTTCCATGATGGGTTTCCATTCTATTGATTCGGCACGGAAAGGGTTTTATTTTCCGGGCTGCCGTTCTCACCATCTCCCTTTGGGAGAGGGTCGGGGAGAGGGAGGGTTTCCAATGCTTCCAGTGCGCGGCGGCCGCGTGCGCCGAGGAAGAAATCCTTGATGAACGGGTGCTCGAAGGCGATCACTTCGGCTGGTGCGGCGTTGATGATCACGTGCTTGTCGGCCAGTACCGCAATTTTGCTCGACAGCGCCAGCAGCGTATCGAGGTCGTGCGTGACCATCACTACCGTCAGCTTGAGTTCTTTGTGCAGTGAGCGTATCAGGCGCACGAAGGTTTCCGACATGTCCGGATCGAGGCCGGCTGTTGGCTCGTCTAGAAACAGCAGTTCCGGCTCCAACGCCAATGCACGCGCTAGCGCCACCCGCTTGACCATGCCGCCGGACAGGTCGGCCGGCATCTTGAGCGCGTCGGCCGGGCCGAGATCGACCATGCCGAGCTTGAGCAACACTGTGTCGCGGATCAGGTCTTCGGGCAAATAGCGCAATTCGCGCAGCGGTTGCGCCACATTCTCGAACGTGGTCAGCGAAGAAAACAACGCGCCGTGCTGGAACAGCATGCCCCAGCGCTGGCGCAGCGCCTGCATCTGCTGCACGTTGGTGCGTGCGGTATCTTCGCCGAATACTCGCACGCTGCCGCTGGTGGGGCGCTGCAAACCGAGAATCTGCCGTAGCACGGTGGTTTTGCCGGAACCGGAGCCGCCCACCAGTGACAGGATTTCGCCCTGCGCAATGCGCAGGTTCAGGTTTTCAAGGATCACGTTGCGCCCGAAGCGCATGCAGATATCCTGCAGTTCGATGATATTGGTAGCGCTAGTCATCAGTAGCCGACTCCGCTGAAGACGATGGCAAACACTGCGTCGGCCAGGATCACCACTGTGATCGCGCTGACCACCGAAGTGGTGGTGCCGTGCCCGAGGCTTTCGGTATTCGGTTTGATGCGCAGGCCGAAATGGCAGGACACCAGCGCGATCAGGCCGCCGAACACCACACCCTTGCCGAGGCCGATCCAGTAGTTCGGCAGCGATACCGCACCCGGCAGCGACTGCAGAAAATAACTGGGCGACATGCCCAGTTGCAGCTGGGCCGCAGTCATGCCGCCGATCAGTGCAATCGCATCGGTCCAGATCACCAGCAGCGGCATCGCAATCGCCAGCGCAATGACTTTCGGCAGCACCAGCCGGAAACCGTGCGGCATGCCCATCACCAGCATCGCATCGAGTTCTTCGGTGACACGCATCACGCCCAGCTGAGCCGTGATCGCCGAGCCGGAACGCCCGGCCACCAGGATCGCCGCCAGCAGCGGCCCGAGTTCGCGGATGATGCTCATGCCAAGAATATTGACCAGATAAATGTCGCCGCCGAAGGTGTGCAATTGCTGCGCCGACAAATACGACAGCACTACGCCGATCAGAAACCCGACCAGCGCTGTAATGCCGAGCGCCTGAAAGCCGATATGGAAGATATTCGCCGAAACCTCTTTCCACGGGCCGCGTACAGGATGGCGCACAAACTGACCGAGATCGAGTATCAGTTGCCCGATCAGGCCGATGAAACTCCGGACATGTTCGAAAAAACGCAATATGCCGTTGCCTAGCGTGACTAGCGCCGCCAGGCTTTGCACCGGCTGTGGCGGCAATGCGAGATCGCCGGCCTGCGCCAGCCGCGCAAAAAAACTGTCCTGTCCGGGTGCCAGCGTCAGCTTGGTTGGCAGGGCTTTGCCCCACAGATTCCAGAAAAACTGGGCGCCGATGTGGTCCATGCGCTCAATTTTCGATAAATCCCATTGCATATCGTTGCTGTTGCTGCCTGCCGGTAGCGATTCAATGCTGGCCCGCAACGCCTGCATGACTTTTTTTTGCGCTATTTTTTGCACCAGCCAGGTGCCGGACGCGTGCAGCATCACGCCATCATCGCTGTTGATGGGGGCAATGGTGAGCGTAGGGTTTTGTTTGCTTGGCATGCACGCAGTGTAAGGGATAAGCGCTGGCGCGTCATGCGAAGAGTGGCTGGCACAATCGCATGCATAGCCATGTTTGGGTTCAAACTTGCACGGGGTGCGCAGCGAGTAGGGTTGCTATATATGCATCGATGATTTTTCCCCCATCTTGAATCAGATCGAAGCTATCCGGCGCGAACAGCCAGGCGGTCAGCAGGCCGCTGATCAGTGCGTGCAGCATGACGCTGGCCAGACGCACATCGAGCGTGGCCGGCAATTGTTCTTTCGCGATCGCATTCGACAGCAGCCGTCTGTTATTGATCGCGCATTGCTGCATCCACTCCTGCTGCCGGATGAAAATCGGATCGCTAGGATCTACGAATTCGCATTTATGTATCAGGATGTCCAGCACCTTGTTGTGGTGCGGGTTGCCCACCGTTTCGCGAAAGAGGAAGCGGCAGGTAGCACGCAGTTCGCCCAGCGGATCGCCGTTCTTTGCATCGGTCATCGCATCGCACAGCGTTTGCATCGGTAACCGGATCCGCTGACACATCGCGTCGAACAGGTCGGCCTTATTTTTGAAATGCCAGTAGATCGCGCCGCGCGTCAGATCGGCCGCATCGGCGACGTCGGCCAGCGAAGTACTCGACACGCCTTTGGCATGGAAAACGTCTTCGGCTGCATCGAGGATGCGCTCACGGGTTTCCAGTGCTTTTTCTTTGGTGCATCTTGCCATGATGAAATATCCTAGTTGCCAGTAGTGCAGGCACGGAGGCCTGCACTACTTACCACCACTACTTATAGTGTGCGATAGCGCACAAATCCGGGGGATTTTTTAAGCGCCCATCAATTTAACATACATTCGCGAATGTATATATAATAGCCCAAGTTCCAGTTGAACCAGCAGCAGTACCGAATCAATCTATGTAGGATGGGTGAAACCCATCATTCAATTGATAGCGGTTGAAAAGTGAGAGGGACGGGTTTCACCCATCCTACTTGCTGTTGGCATGGCAGGTGGTTTTCCAAACATACCCGTATGAGAGCTCTATGACATCACATCAACGCTTTGCGCGCCTGGCTGCCGTACTCGCCGTGTTATCCCTTTTCGCTGGCTGCAGCGAAAAACCCAAGGCCGGACCTGCACCCGGTGCCGGCGCACCAGTGCCCGAAGTGTCGGTGATGACAGTGGCGTCGCAGCGACTCACAATCAGCAACGAACTGCCGGGCCGACTGGAAGCCACTCGCATCGCGCAAGTGCGTGCCCGTGCTGCTGGCATCGTGCAGCAGCGCACATTCCGCGAGGGTAGCGAAGTCAAGGCCGGCGCGTTATTGTTCAGGATCGATCCGGCTTCCTATCAAGCCACCTACGAAAGTACGCAAGCCGCGTTAGCCAAGTCCGAAGCCAACTTGGCGCAGGCCAACTTGAAGCTGCAGCGTTACAAGCCGCTGATGGCAATCAATGCGGTCAGCAAGCAGGAATATGAAGATGTCAGCACCGCGCAGAAGCAGGCTACAGCAGATGTCGCCTCAGCCAAGGCCACGCGCACTATTGCCCAACTCAATCTCGGTTACACCCGGGTCACCGCACCGATTTCTGGCCGCATCGGCCGTGCGCTGGTAACCGAAGGCGCGCTGGTCGGCGAGGGCGAAGCGACCCAATTGGCGACGATTCAGCAACTCGATCCGATTTACGTCAACCTGACCCAATCCAGCACCGATTTGCTGAAACTGCAGCGCGCGCTGGCTAACGGCGAGCTGCAAAGCGTAGGCCAGGGCAAGGCTGCGGTCACGCTGGTGATGGAAGACGGCACGCCATATCCGTTGCTGGGCAAACTGCTGTTTTCAGATCTCACCGTGGATGAAAGCACCGGCGCGGTCAGTTTGCGCGCCGAATTCCCGAATCCGAAACGCACCCTTTTGCCCGGCATGTATGTGCGCGCCAAGCTGGAACAAGGAATCCGGGAAGAAGCCATTAGCGTGCCCCAGCAAGCGGTAGCCCGCGGCGTCGACGGCGCTTCGGTGATGGTGGTCGGCGCTGACGATAAGGTCGCAGTACGTCCGGTGGTAACCGGCAGCGCGCAGGGCAATGCCTGGCTGATTACAGACGGGCTGAAAGTCGGCGACCGTGTGGTGGTCGAAGGGCTGCAAAAAATCAAGCCGGGCGCTGCTGTCAAGGTGGTACCGTGGCAGCAGAATGCTGCAGATACTGCCAAAGGCACACCACCTTCTGCACAACATAATGGAGATAAAAAGCAAGATACTCCTGTAGTTACACCGGCTGCACCAGCCGCAAAAGCGCAATAAGGGGTACAGAATGGGAAAATTTTTCATTGATAGGCCGGTATTCGCTTGGGTGCTGGCAATTTTCATCATGCTGGGCGGCATCTTGGCCATCACGCAATTGCCGATATCGCAATATCCGAACATTGCTCCACCTACCATTGTGGTGAACGCCGCCTATCCGGGTGCCACTGCGCAGATTTTAGATGACAGCGTCACCAGCCTGATCGAACAGGAAATGAACGGCGCCGAAGGTCTGCAATACGTTGAATCGCAAAGCCAGGCCAACGGCCAGGTGCAGATCACGCTGACTTTTTCAACGGATTCGAATGCCGATCTGGCCGCAGTGGATGTACAAAACCGCCTGAAACGGGTCGAGGCGCGTTTGCCGCAAGCCGTTACACAGCAAGGCGTGCAGGTTACCAAGTCACGCAGCAACTTCCTGATGTTCGTTACGCTAGCATCCAAAGACGGCAGGCTGGGCCCGGTGGCGCTGGGTGACTATGCATCGCGCAATATTCTCAACGAAATCAAACGGGTGCCAGGCGTTGGCCAGGCCCAGTTGTTCGGCACTGAACGCGCGATGCGGATCTGGATTGATCCGACTAAACTAGTCGGCTACAAACTGACCCCGGCTGATGTTTCGGCGGCAATCAGAGCTCAAAATGCCCAGGTTGCTTCCGGCACCTTGGGCGATTTGCCGAGCCCGGTCGGGCAGCAAATTTCCGCCACCATCGTGGTGTCCGGTCAGTTGTCGACCGTAGAGCAGTTCGGTGCCATCGTGCTGCGCGCCAATCCCGATGGTTCGATAGTGCGCTTGCGTGATGTGGCGCGAATTGAAATCGGCGGTCAGTCTTATGCCACGTCAGCGCGTATCGACGGCAAGCCGATTGCCGCGATCGGGGTGCAACTATCGCCCACTGCAAACGCGCTCGGCACTGCCAAGGCGGTGCATGCCAAGATGGCGGAGCTGTCGAAATTCTTCCCGGCTGGTGTTGAATACATCGTGCCTTACGACACCTCAAAGTTCGTCCAGATTTCTATTGAAGAAGTGGTCAAGACTCTGCTCGAAGCGGTTGTGCTGGTGTTTCTGGTGATGTATCTGTTCCTGCAAAATATCCGCTACACGATTATTCCTACCATTGTGGTGCCGGTGGCGTTGCTGGGTACTTTTGCCACTTTGCTGCTGTTCGGTTTTTCGATCAATGTGCTAACCATGTTCGGCATGGTGTTGGCGATCGGTATCTTGGTCGATGATGCGATCGTGGTGGTAGAAAACGTCGAGCGCATCATGAGCGAGGAAGGTTTGTCGCCGCGCGACGCCACTCGCAAGGCGATGGGGCAAATTTCCAGCGCGCTGATTGGTATCACGCTGGTGCTGATTGCGGTATTCATCCCGATGGCATTCTTCGGCGGCGCAGTCGGTGCGATTTATCGCCAGTTTTCGCTCTCGATGGTGGCGTCAATGTTCTTCTCGGTGCTGATGGCATTTACGCTGACACCGGCATTGTGCGCGACAATTTTGAAGCCGGTCGAGGCGGGTCATCATCACGAAAAGACCGGTTTCTTCGGCTGGTTCAATCGCGGCTTCAGCCGTACCGCCACCGGTTATCAAAGTTTTATTGGCAAAATGCTGGGCAAGACTATGCGTTACATGCTGGTCTATGGCTTGATCGTAGTTTGCGTCGGCCTGCTGTATGCGCGTTTGCCGGCATCATTTTTGCCGGCGGAAGACCAGGGCTATCTGGTAACCAATATCCAGTTGCCGCCCGGTGCTTCTACCGGCCGTACGCTTGAGGTTATCAAGCAAGTCGAGAATTATTACCTGAAACAGCCCGGCATTGCCCATATCGTTGCGGTGGCAGGCTTCAGCTTTTCGGGTAACGGCCAGAATGCTGCGCTGGCATTCACGCCGCTCAAAGATTGGAGCGAGCGCGGGCCGGAAGATTCGGCAGATGCGATTGCCGGCCGTGCGATGGGGGCGCTGTCGCAGATCAAGAATGCGATCATATTTCCGATTAATCCGCCGCCAATTCCTGAACTCGGCAACGCCGCCGGCTTTACTTTCCGGCTGCAGGATCGCGCCGGGGTCGGACATGCCGGACTGGTTGCAGCGCGCAATCAGATGTTGGGTATGGCGTCGCAAAGCAAGGTGTTAGCCGGGGTGCGACCGGAAGGGCTGGAAGATGCACCGCAACTCGAGCTCGACATCGACCGTGACAAGGCTAATGCACTCGGGGTTTCATTTGCCGACATCAATAGCGTGCTCTCGACTTCGCTCGGTTCCAGTTATGTTAATGACTTCCCGAACCAAGGCCGCCAGCAGCGCGTGATCGTGCAAGCCGATGCGCCGCAACGCTTGCAGCCAGATGATTTGGACAAGCTGTATGCCCGCAATGCGCAGGGTGCAATGGTGCCGTTCTCATCTTTCGTCAGCTCGCGCTGGATTACCGGTCCGGTGCAACTGATCCGTTACAACGGTTATCCGGCCATGAAGATATCCGGCGCTGCGGCTCCCGGCTTCAGTACCGGGGAAGCGATGGACGAGATGGAAGCGCTGGTGGGCAAACTGCCGCCCGGCTTCGGCTTCGAATGGACTGGACAATCTCTGGAAGAAAAAACTTCCGGCTCGCAAGCGCCGATGCTGTACGCACTATCGCTGCTGGCCGTGTTCCTGGTGCTGGCTGCGTTGTATGAAAGTACGGCGATTCCGGTAGCGGTGATGCTGGTGGTGCCGCTCGGGATTCTCGGGGCGCTGCTCGGCGTGACCTTGCGCGACATGCCTAACGATGTGTATTTCAAGGTCGGGATGATCGCGGTGGTCGGGCTGTCAGCCAAGAATGCGATTCTGATTATTGAATTCGCCAAAGACCTGCAGGCGCAAGGCATGAGCCTCATTGAGGCCACGTTGGAAGCGGTACACCTGCGGTTCCGGCCGATCATCATGACGTCGCTGGCCTTCATCCTCGGCGTATTGCCGCTGGTGTTAGCCAGCGGTGCCGGTTCGGCCGCACAGCGCGCCATCGGCACCGGCGTTATGTTTGGCATGATTACCGCTACCGTGCTGGCGGTATTTCTGGTGCCGATCTTCTTTGTCGTGGTGCGCACTCTGTTCAAGGGTAGCGAGCGCCAGCGCAAGATGTACGCGAGCCATAAGCAAATCGATGTGGGGAATGAAAATGTTTAAATCCGTACCCAAGCAATTGACGTTAGCCCTGCTGGTGGTCGGCGTTTTGTCCGGCTGTTCGCTGACGCCACAATTTGTGCGTCCCGATGCGCCAGTCGCCGCCAGTTACAGTAGCGCCGACACAAGCGCGACATATGACACAAGCGCGACACATGCCGCCAGCCGCTCGGCGGTCGACATCGGCTGGCGCGAATTCTTCACCGATGCGCGATTGCAAGCCCTGATCGCCGCTGCGCTGGAGAACAACCGCGACTTGCGCACAGCCGCTCTGCGCATCGAAGAAGCGCGCGCCCAGTACAACATCCAGTCGGCCGACCGGCTGCCAAACCTGAATGGCGTTGCCAGCGGATCGCGCAGCAGGACGCCGGCCGATTTGGCATCGCAAGGCAGCACAGCAAGCATCGGCGGACGCTATGACGTCGGCGTCAGCCTGGCATCGTTCGAACTGGACTTTTTCGGCCGGGTGCGCAGCCTGAACGACGCCGCGCTGGCGCAATATCTGGCCACCGAAGAAGCGCGGCAGTCGGTCAAAATCAGTTTGGTGGCGGAAGTCGCCAAAGCCTACTTGGCCGAGCGTGCATTTGCCCAGCAGCAGGCGCTGGCGCAGCAATCGTTCGATGCCCGCAGCAGCGGCTACGCATTGGCGCAAAAACGTTTTGAAGTCGGCGCCAGTTCCGCGCTCGACATCCGGCAAGAAGAATCCCTGCTGCAAACGGCCCGGGTGTCGCTGGTCACGCTGGCGCGCCAGCGCGCCCAGGCCCAAAATGCCCTGGTGCTGCTGGTCGGCAAGCCGCTAACCGACTTGCCGCCAGCGCAGCCGTTGTCGGCGCACAATATCGTCACCACGATCCCGGCCGGGCTGCCTTCCGACCTGCTGGCCAACCGTCCCGATATCCGTCAGTTCGAGCACAAATTGCAAGCTGCTAACGCCAACATCGGCGCCGCGCGCGCCGCATTCTTCCCGCGCATTGCACTCACCGCCAGTGCCGGCACCGCCAGCGGCGCGCTGTCAGGATTGTTCGATGCCGGCTCCGGAGCCTGGTCATTCGCGCCGCAACTGGTGTTGCCGATCTTCAATGGCGGGCGCAACCGCAGCAATCTGAACCTGGCTGAAGTGCGCAAGAACCTGGCGATCGTCGATTACGAAAAAGCGATTCAAGTCGCCTTTCGCGAAGTCTCCGATGCGCTGGTGGCGCGCAGCCTGCTCGATGAACAGATCGCCGCCCAGACTGCAGTCAATAACGCCGAAGCCGAGCGCCTGAAACTGTCCGATGCGCGCTTTCGCAATGGCATCGCCAGCTCGCTCGACGTCCTCGACGCCCAGCGCCAGTTGTTCGCCGCCGAGCAAACGCTGGTGCAGGTGCAACTGCTACGCCTGACCAACGCGGTTGATTTGTATCGCGCATTGGGCGGCGGTTTGATGCAAACCAGTACTGTGCAATAAGCAGAAAGGTTCGTGAGTCCGGGAAGTTATTTCGTACACGCACCTTAGGTATTTAGAAATTACAAATGTACCGTTTTAGGCCGGATAGTTATGTCCCACCAGTTCAGCTCTGGGGATCGTGACAGGCGGTGCTCAAGGTCTTTTTTCTCTGTGCCGCCTAGTTTGACGCCTTTCTCGTAAATGTCATCGACCAGACATGCCATGGTGCGCATGCTTTCCAGTAAAAATGGCCCGCTCGATTGATGACCGTATCCACGGTGCTGAGCAAATAGCCGTTC
>JBGSTZ010000054.1:0-53829 GCA_041736255.1 Burkholderiaceae bacterium | reverse complement strand
GAAATCAAGACAAAGAAGACGCGCATTACGATCAGCTCAAGTTAGGTATATGAGCCAGCGCCTTCAGGCGCTTCACGTTTTTGCCCCTTTGAGGGGCTAACAAAAATAAACCCCCGGCTTTGCCGGGGGTAACTTAATTGAAATCAGTTTCAACACGCCGCTGATGCTGGAATTACGCTCGATTAACTTCGTCAATCGTCTACTGGCGGAAGATCGCATCGATCCCACGAAGTACAAGCGCCTGCGCATCCACGCGATCGATGCGGAAAACAAGATGCGCGCGTTTGGTGCCTCCAGCAAATCCAATACTAACTGGACCTTTCTGCAGTCGCTGCACAAGATTGGTCGCGCGGCGGCCGACAAATGGCTGGAAGACAATTTCGACGCCATCGGCCAGCGCTCAAGCGTCAACATCGGGCAGAAGTTCCTGTAACGGACGTCATAAGTGACGTTATAACGGACGTCAGGTCGGCCCGCCGCATCACTGCCGCATATTACATAGTATTTGCGCCGATGAATTTTTTTACCCAGGGTGCCGATTTTAAGTGACCCACGTCCGTGGTCCGAAAACGCACATGCAGGAAGGGTTTAAGGTCTTGGCAGTGGCTTTCGTGCGGCCAACGCCTGCTGCCTTGCATCCGACAAGCTGACTGTATGCGTAGGACCCAAGCCCATCCCGTAAGGTTTTCCAGCGACCAAGTAGCGAAATAGCCAGGATTTTGCGCCGGTCGGTGTATTTTGCAGCGTCAAGCCTCTACCGTCGCCGTATAATCCCGGCTTGATAAGCTTGCTGACTTGTAATGCAGAAAGTCTTTGTTGTTGGCGTCCCATGCTATCTTTCTAACTATCAAAATGACTATCAAGTAATAGCTGGATTTTTTTGCGAGTGGCAAAAGACGGCTTTGGACGATGTGATAGTGTATCCTGTTGTTTTATATGGGATAAATGGAGGTTTCTGGACGGTATTGGATTACTATTAGGCGGACATCGCTTTCGCCAGATCCATTCATACACACTTGGGTTTCAAAGATTCAATACCTGAAATTTGCAGTAAAGCTCACATAAAAGCCCACTGAAAAATATTGCACTTTACCGCGCCGACTTGTACATTATTCAAGTTCGATACCGTGCATATTGCTTGTTAGTGCCGCTCAGATCGTCATAGGCTGTTCAGCCATGCATATCTAATCTAATTCAATCTCATTTTTACGCGACTTTGCGTACTCACATTCGATAGGGATAATTGCAGCCATGAAACGTGAAAAAGGCAGTGCAGGAACTGTGAAAAAAGATACCTCTACCCGGGATTCAGCTTTTGTCTGGGATGGCGACACGCTCGTGCTCAATATCCTCGGCAAGCCCTGTGCAAGCCGCGATGCGATTGGCAAGATTAAAGGAAAACAGATCAAAGTCAGCGTTACGGCAGCGCCCCGCGCCGGCAAGGCAACGGATTATATGGTGCGATTTTTGGCTGAAGAGTTTGGCGTTCGCCCCGTGGATATCGAGGTCGTATTTGGCCGTATGAATGTGAATAAGCAATTGCGTATCAAGGCTCCTACTCGGCTGCCTGCGGTAATCGGGCAGCGGGAATTATGCTGAGAAAATGATGAAGTTGTGATGCTATCGTCTAACTTTGTCATTTTTATGCGGTGAGCCTGC
Source organism: Burkholderiaceae bacterium (assembly GCA_041736255.1). GTDB lineage: Bacteria > Pseudomonadota > Gammaproteobacteria > Burkholderiales > Burkholderiaceae_D > AVCC01. Next base: position 52,170 of record JBGSTZ010000054.1, on the reverse strand, counting down.
ATCCTTTGGATTGGCAAAATTTAAACGTACCCGAATGACCTCTAATAGCCTGAAAATAAAATTTTTCCGCAATCGCATTCCGGCATTCGAGTGCATACCAGGATGCCACGATTGTTGCGGCCCGGTGACCACTTCTTCCGAAGAGATGGCAAGGCTTCCTGTCAAAAGCGCGGCAGAACACGATGCGGCGCTTGCCGATTTAAGCTGTCCGCACCTGCGCGACAATGGCTGCGGAGTCTATGCGGAGCGCCCGCTGATCTGCCGCTTGTTCGGAACCACACCGCAACTTGCCTGCCCCCACGGCAGGCGGCCCGCGGAAATGATTGGCCCGTATCTTGAGCAGCAAATTCACAAGTATTTTGCGCAAACTCGCCAGGTATTGGTCTGATACGCACTGCAATGCTTTTCACGATTGCATATGCGTTCTTATACTGACTCACCCTGGTTGCCGGCGAACCAAATTGCAAGCATCTGGCATCATTACTTAAAATATACCTGTTGTTGTATTTTTTAAAAGGCATATGTTATATGCGGTAATTAATGTATTTTTGACTATACCCCATTAAAAATCTGAAATTGAGGAGGCGATTTATGCGCACTGTTTTTCAGCATACCAAACACTAGCTGATACATAACAAGTAACAGGCCGTCCTACGCAGCGGGATGCATGCCTCATCCGTGCCATCAAATCAACACACTCATTGCAGCCGCTTCAATGCTTCGAGCAGCCTGTCAACTTGCGCAACAGTGTGCGCGGCCGAGAGCGTGATGCGCAGCCGCGCTGTGCCCTTGGGGACGGTCGGCGGGCGGATCGCCGGCACCCAAATTCCTTGCTCGAACAGTGCTGCAGCGATGTGCAGCGCGGCATCGTTGTCGCCGATGATGATGGGCTGAATCGCGGTCGGCGACGGCAACAGTTGCCAGCGCGTGTCTTTCAATCCGTGGTGCAAGTGTTCGATCAGCAATTGCAGATGGCTGCGCAGCGCCTCGCCCTGTTCGATCAGTTTCAGGCTCTTGAACAGCGTGGCAGCCACGATCGGGCTGGCTGCGGTGGTGAATATATAGGTGCGGGCGCGCTGCAGCAGCCATTCGATCACATTGGCAGCACCGGCCACGAACGCGCCGGAGACACCGGCCGCCTTGCCCAGCGTGCCGATGTAGATCAGGCGCGGATGGGTCCCGAGTTCGATGCCGAGATGCGCCAGCGTGCCGCGCCCCTGCGGACCGAGCACGCCGAAGCCGTGTGCGTCGTCGACCACCAGCCAGGCGTCGAAGCGCTCGGCCAGCTCCAGCAGTTGCGGCAATGGCGCGAGGTCGCCATCCATGCTGAACACCGCATCGGTCAGAATTAGCTTGCGCCTGGCAGTGCTGGCTTCCAGTTGGCGCTCCAGCGCGGCCAGGTCATTGTGCGGATAACGATGGTGGTTGGCGCGCGACAGCTGCGCCGAATCGATCAGCGAAGCGTGGTTCAGGCGGTCGGCGAACACTGCATCGCCGCGTCCGACCAGCGTCGGCACTACGCCCAGGTTGGCCATGTAGCCGGTGCTGAAATACAGCGCACGGGCGCTGCCGACGAAGGCGGCCAAGTGTTGTTCCAGTGTTTCGTGCGGCGCCAGATGGCCGCCGACAAGATGCGAAGACCCAGAGCCGACACCCCAACGGGACGCTGCCTCGCGCGCGGTTTCGATCAGCGCCGGTTCTGCGGCCAGACCGAGATAGTCATTGCTGCAAAACGACAGCAGCGCGCAGCCGTCGACTTCGACTTCGACGCCGCAAGGCGTGTCCAGCACGCGGCGACGGCGTAGCAGGCCTTGCGCCGCTAAGCTGGCAAGTTCGCCATCGAGTTCATTCCAGATCATGTGGTGCTTTCGGTCGATGTTTGGGCAAATGAATACAGCGCATCGAGCACTGCATCCGGCTGTTCCGCCATCAGGTTGTGGCCGCAGTTATCGAGCTGCACCACCTTGCAATGGGCCATTGCCTGAATCAGTCCGGCGCTGGCCTTGATCGGCGTCATGATGTCGCGCCGGGCCAGCAGGACCAGGGTAGGGCAGTGCACCGATTGCGCGGCAATCTCGCCATTCGCATACGCATTGCAAGCTGTGAAGTCAGTGTGGAACACATGCTCCGGATTGATCTTCGAGATGCGCTGCATCAGACGCTGGTTGCCGCCCATCACATAAAAACCCGGGCCGGGGCTGGAGGGCTTTTGCGCTACCGAAGTATGTGACCAGATATTGACCATGTCGACTGCACTCTGCTCATCATTTTTCGCTGCATCGAGCAAGATATCGGATACTTTCATCGGATAGGCGGTGCCGATCAGCGCCAGTTGGCTGACCCGGTCTGGCGCCAGGTATGCCGCTTCCAGCGCTACCAGCGAGCCCATGCTGTGGCCGACTAGCATCGCCTTTTCGACGCCGACAGCATCCAGCAGCGCCAGTACCCAGTCGGCAAGCGCCTCGACGCTGGTCAGTGCCGCGCCCTTGCTGCGGCCGTGGCCGGGCAGGTCTAGGGCCAACACGTTAAAGCCGTGGTGCGCAAAATAGCGGGTCTGCAGGATCCAGATCGAATGGTCATGTTGTGCGCCGTGGATGAAGGCGACCGTCGGCAGCAATGGGTTGAACGGCTTGCCGCCGCTGTAGCAATAGGCTTCGACGCCGTCGATGTGGATTAGCATGTCAGGCCTTTTTCTTAGGCTGCGACATCTTTAGGCCGCGCGCCAAGTCTTCTATCAAATCGTCCACATCTTCCAGTCCGATCGACAACCGTATCGTGCCTTCGGTGATGCCGGCCGCCGCGAGTTGATCGGCCGGCACCCGGAAGTGGGTGGTCGAGGCAGGATGGATCACCAGTGATTTGGCGTCGCCAACATTGGCCAGGTGCGAGAAGATGTTCAGCGACTCGACAAAGCGCTGGCCGGCCGCGCGGTTGCCCTGGATGCTGAAGGTGAATACCGCGCCGCAGCCTTTCGGCAGCAGGGTCTTTGCCAGTACGTAATCGGGATGCGAGGGCAGCTCAGGATAGGACACCGATGCCACCGCTGGATGTGCGAGCAGGAACTCGATTACCTTGCGGGTGTTAGCGACATGCCGGTCCATGCGCACGCCCAGCGTTTCGATTCCTTGCAGCACCGCGAACGCATTGTGCGGGCTCATCACCGCGCCGAAGTCGCGCAGGCCTTCACGCCGCGCCCGCAGCGCGAATGGCGCGACCGTTGATTCTTCGGCAAACACCATGCCGTGGAAGCCGTCGTACGGTTCGCACAGTTCGGCGAAATTGCCGGTTTTGTTATAGGCTTGCTGCCAATCGAAAGTGCCGCCATCGACCAGCAAACCGCCGATTGCGGTGCCGTGGCCGCACAGGAACTTGGTAGCTGAATGAAACAGCAGATCGGCACCATAGTCGAATGGGCGCAGCAGATACGGTGTGGTGAAGGTCGAATCGACCAGCAGCGGCAGGTAATGTTGATGGGCGATTTCTGCAACTTGGGGAATGTTCAGCACCTCTAGCCCCGGGTTGCCCAGGGTTTCGGCAAACAGCACCTTGGTATTCGGGCGGATTGCGGCGCGCCACGCATCTAGGTCACGCGGATCAACAAAGGTGGTGTCGATGCCGAAGCGTTTCAGTGTGTAAGCCAGCAGATTCTGCGAGCCGCCGTACAGCGCGCGCGAGGCGACGATGTGCGATCCGGCACCGGCAATTGTGACCAGGCCGAGATGCAGCGCAGCCTGGCCGCTGGCCACGGCGATTCCGGCTACTCCGCCTTCGAGTGCCGCAATGCGCTCTTCCAGCACCGCATTGGTCGGATTCGAAATACGCGAATAGACGTGACCGGCGCGTTCCATATTGAACAGCGAAGCGGCGTGATCCGAATCCTTGAACACGAAGGATGAGGTGAAGTGGATCGGTGTTGCTCGAGCTCCGGTAGTCGGGTCGGGCGCGGCGCCGGCGTGCAGCGCCAGGGTGTCGAACTTGAGATAATGTGGGCCGCTCATGCTGGATGTGCTCTCCGTTAATGGGTTTTGCGGTGCGGAAGGAAGTTTAGCACCGCGCCTTTTGGATGCTGCAATGTGCAGTATTCATCAAAATACATTGTATTGCTTTGCATGCTGGATTTTTCACTGTGCTTGCGCTACAGTCATAGCACAATTAACAATCACACAAAGAAGAATTATGAAAGTCTCAGAAATCCTTACGGTCAAAGGCAATATCCTCTATACGGTCACACCCGATACTCCGATGATCGACGCTATCAACACGATGGCGGAAAAGGACATAGGTTCGTTGGTTGTGATGGAATATGGCGACCTGGTCGGCATGCTGACTTTTCGCGAAATACTCAAGGCGGTGCATGAGAACAATGGTATCGTGGGTGGCGATAGCGTGCGCAAGCACATGGATGATCATCCACTGACGGTGACGCCAGATACCGACATCAATGAAGTGCGCCGCGTGATGCTGGAAAAACATACCCGCTATCTGCCAGTGATCGACGCCAAAACTTTGATGGGCGTGATTTCGTTTTATGACGTGGCCAAATCCGTGCTGGAAGCACAAAGTTTCGAGAACAAAATGCTGAAAGCTTACATTCGCGACTGGCCGGATGAGGCAGACGCATAAAGAAATAATCATAGTCTTGCCGTTAGCGGCTTGATGCAAGAGCCGCCACGGTGATATTGCCGTGAGCGGCTTTTTTGTTTGTGTTTCACATCTGGCCCATCTACATCACAACAAAAGGATTCATCATGCATATTGCCGTCATCGGTGCCGGAATCTCAGGTTTGACCTGCGCACATCAGTTACAAACTCAGGGTCATAGCGTGACCGTATATGAAAAAAGTCGCGAGGTGAGCGGCCGCATGAGCACGCGTCAGACCGAGTTCGGCGGCTTTGATCATGGCGCGCAATACCTGACCGCCGACTCTGCCATTTTTCGCAAGCAGCTTGCAGCCTGGAAAAAAGCAGAATGGATCATCGACTGGAATCCGAATTTGGTGCAACTGGTGCAGGGTGCGCCGGGCGTGCGCAAGCCAGCCGGACGCGCCCAAAAACGGTTTATCGCGATCCCCGGCATGAACGCACTTTGTACAAATCTGGCGCAAGGGTTGGACATGCGTTGCGAGCAGATGGTGCGGCAAATCGAACAGGTCGGCAAGCAATGGCTGTTGTCGGTCGGTTCAAACAGCGTGGCAATTGATGCCAGTGCAGGCCCATTCGATGCGGTGTTACTGGCGATTCCGGCCGATCAGGCGGTGCCGTTGTTATCCGTGACGCCAGCTTTGGCGAAGCAGGCGGCAAAAGCAAAACTGTCTCCGTGCTGGACTTTGATGCTGAGCTTTCCGGTACCGTTGGAGCTCGGTTACGACGGCGCTTGGGTGAACGGTTCGCGCCTGTCCTGGATTATTCGTGATAACTCCAAGCCGGAACACCGCGATGGCGAACGCTGGGTGGCGCATGCATCAAGCGCCTGGAGTATCAAGCATCTGGAAGACGATGAGGAGCGCATTACAGAAAAGTTGCTAAAGGCTTTTCATGAGGCGACGGGTTCGCAGGTGCAGCCGGTACATGCCAGTGCGCACCGCTGGCGCTACGCTCAGGCGCAGAAGCCATTGACCGAGGATTGCCTATGGCGCCCAAGGTTGGGCATCGGTGCCTGTGGCGACTGGTTCTCTATTGGGATGGAGGGCAGCGGTCGGATTGAAAATGCCTATTTGAGTGGTCTGGCGCTGGCAACGGCAGTGGGTTCCTAATCGGATTTTAGTAGTGCGGAAACGGAGGCCTGCACTATTTAATATTGCGTAGAAATCAACCAGTTACCTGTTTTGATACTGTACCTTCCCGAACAAGGCTTCCTTGGCATTGTCGTCAACTAAAGGCTTGCGCAGATCGGCCAACACCTGAACCCCACGCTGGACTGCCGGGCGGTCACTGATTGCATCGAACCAGCGTTTCGCATGGGGATAATCGGCCCAATCTATGCCTTGGTTATTCCATGATCGCGCCCATGGGAAGGTAGCGATGTCGGCAATCGTGTATTGGTCGCCGGTCAGATAAGCAGTTTTGGCGAGCTGCTTATTGAGCACGCCATACAAACGCTTGGCTTCGTTGGTATAGCGCTCGATTGCGTATTCGATCTTTGTCGGCGCATAGATGCGGAAGTGGTGCGCCTGTCCCAGCATGGGGCCGAATCCGCCCATTTGGAACATTAACCATTGCATGGTGTTGAATTTTTCCCGATCGGTATTGCCCATAAATTGACCATATTTGCTGGCCAGATACAGCAATATCGCACCCGACTCAAACAGCGAGATGGGTTGTCCGTCCGGACCGTCTGCATCGACAATGGCGGGAATTTTGTTGTTAGGGGAAATTGCCAGGAAGTCAGGCTTGAATTGGTCGCCAGCGCCAATATCAATCGGCTGCACGCGCCATTCGTGGCCCAGTCGCAGGCCGCATTCTTCGAGCATGATATGGACTTTATGGCCGTTAGGAGTGGGCCAGCTATAGACATCGATCATGGAGTTTCCTTTTTTATTGAGGGTATGGCAGCCACTTGGTAGCTCAATACGCGACAGATAAATTCTGTCTGGTGCATGGAGTGGGTTATTAACTGGAGGTTCCAAGAGGGTTGAGTCCAAGCTGGGACTAAGTTTGAATCAACGCGCGATCTTCCAGAGTGTGGTGATGGTATTTTTTATATTTTAGCAAGTAAATTCAACGCTGCCTGAAGCGTGGCATCTTTCTTGGCGAAACAAAATCGCACGATGCCAGACTCTTTCGGCTGCTGATAAAAGGCTGACATCGGAATTGCTGCCACGCCTATTTCGGCGGTCAAAAATTGGCTGAACTCAATTTCATTCAGGTCCGATATTGCTGAATAATCGACGCACTGAAAATAGGTGCCGTCCGACGGCAGCAATCTGAAGCGGCTATTTATCAAATCATCACGAAACAGGTCGCGCTTGCGCTGGTAAAACGCCGGTAATTCCAGATACGGTGCTGGGTCGCGCATGTAGTTTGCCAAGCCGTGCTGCATCGGCGTGTTGACGGTGAATACATTGAATTGGTGCACCTTGCGAAATTCCGCCATCAGGGCTGCCGGTGCCGCCACATAACCGATTTTCCATCCGGTAACATGATAAGTCTTGCCGAAACTGGATACGACGAAGGCGCGCGCAGCCAATTCCGGATGACGGCAGATCGATTCATGCGTCAGGCCATCGAACACCATGTGTTCGTATACTTCATCCGAGATCAGCAATATGTCGGTGTCGCGTACGATTTCGGCCAGCGCTTGCAAGTCTTTTTTGAGCAGGATCGAGCCAGTCGGATTGTGCGGCGAATTGATGATGATCATGCGCGTTTTGGGCGTTACCGCTGCCGCCACTCTATGCCACGGTACCGAATAGCCTCGCGGTTCTATTTCCATTTGTACAAAAACCGGCACGCCGCCAGCGAGTTCGATGGCCGGCACATAGCTGTCATATGCCGGTTCGATCACAATCACTTCGTCGCCGGCATGCACGCTGCACAGGATCGCGGTCAGCAATCCTTGCGTGGCACCGGCGGTTACCGTGATTTCGCTGGCGGCGTCGTACGGTTGGCCGTAGAGTTGCGCGACCTTACGTGCGATAGCTTCACGCAACGGCGCAATCCCAGCCATCGGCGGATACTGGTTCAGCCCGCTTTTCATGGCTGCAGTAACCGTGTCGATCAGCGCCGGATCACAGTCGAAGTCAGGAAAACCCTGACCCAAGTTGACCGCATTTTTTTCCAGCGCCAACGCTGACATGACGCTAAAAATGGTGGCACCCACTTTGGGTAGCTTAGAGCGCAGAGCTATGGGTTCGAAATGGGAGAGTGCAAACGGTTTTGGCTGATTCATGATCGGATCGGATGCTGTGGTCGAGTCGGTATTTTAACTCTGGTGCTGTATTGGGTGACAGGCGGCGAAATGCGCAGCGGGCATACGCTTCCAATAATATTTCCAAAGTTTAAATGTAATCCGGTTACTTGCCGCGCAAATACAATGCATCGTCAAAGGTGAAAAGCCATTGCGGCCGATACACCGCGAAGACCGTGACCAGGAACCCGATCAGGAAAGTTTCGCCCCACGCCAACAGAAGCATGTAGGCAATCGTATCGAAGGAACTGGATAACGGGGTTGCAATCCATAGTCCGTGGGCGGCAATTGACATCAAACCGGTCAGGGAAAGCACTACCATCGAGCCGAAAAAACCGTTGCCGAACAAGTAGACAAACATGTGAAGCGGCAAACGCTGTTTAATTACATGCAATATGACGTCACTAAACCATGCGGGCAGTACCGCCAATAACAGTAAATTCATTCCAAGATTGCCCCAGACACCGTTGAACAGGGCGGTGTAGGCAATAACGGAGAGCCCCAAGCCCAGCGTGGCCAGAGAGCGGCCGAACATTAGCGGGAATAGCGACAATCCCATTAGATGCAAGTTCAGATCGTGGTTGATGTGGATGCGTAGTCGCCACAGCATCGTCAGCATGATCAGCAGCGCGCACCAGGCTGAAAATACCGTTGGTGCTTCCAGCCGCTTCCAAGGGGCGCTCATAGCGCAACGCCACAAACTAAAAATGGCAAGGCACCATGCGACGATAGCGACGCCAAGCGGCAGCGGTGTATTGAAAATACCCATGGAAAATTATCTTTTAGTTAAATGTGTACGCGAGAATATGCGCCAATTATCACCGCAAGCAGCGCAAAGTTCAGACTTACAACGCCCAAGCTTGCGGCAGAATAATCTCAAAAAGACCGGCGCGCGCGATTTTTTTGGCCAGTTTCAGCAAGGCTTTATCCTTCGTGATTAGGGTTGCTGCTTGCGCATCGCGCGACAATTCCAGAAATTTTTGATCGTCGGGGTCGCTGCATAACGGTAATTTAATGTTGGTGCGCGGTTCTGGCGCAATGCAGCCGATCAGCGCATCAAAAGCGGCATTGCACTCGGCGCGCATGGTTTCATTCAGGTGCAGTTGGGAATAGCCCAGGACAATCTGCCATTCCATACGGCATTCCGCTTTCGTGACAGCTTCAACGGCGCCGCTTTTCAGCGCTGCCAGCAAAGCGGCCCAGCGCGGGTCGTTAAAGACGAATAAATCCAGGCAAACGTTGGTGTCAAGTACGATGCGTTTCGGTATCATGTTTTCCATTCTTATTTTCTATGGATGTTGTAATGCTGATTGTTTTGTCACCCGCTAAAACGCTCGCTATGGAAACGCTGCCAACTACGATAAAAAGCAGCTTGCCGGAGTTTATCGCGCATTCTGCGCAACTGATCGATACTCTAAAGACGTTCTCTCCGGCACAAGTCGCTAGTCTGATGCATATTTCCGACCCGCTGGCGGCTTTGAATTTCGACCGCTACGCTAGCTGGAGTGAAGAATTTACACCACAAAATGCAAAGCAGGCGGTACTGGCATTCAACGGTGATGTATACGCCGGCTTGGCAGCGGCAACGCTGAATGCCGCCCAGCTCGACTATACGCAGTCGCATGTGCGTATTTTATCCGGCTTATATGGTGTGTTGCGCCCGCTGGACCTGATGCAGCCTTACCGGCTGGAAATGGGCACGCGTCTTGCCACTGCGCGAGGCAAGAATTTATATGCTTTTTGGGGCGATGCCGTGACCAAATCATTAGATGCGGTATTGCGAAAAAGAAATTATTCATCTCTGGTCAATCTGGCGTCCGAGGAATATTTCAAAGTGGTCAAGCCTGATTTGTTGTCGGTGCCGGTTATCACGCCGGTGTTCAAAGATTGGAAAAACGGCAAATACAAGATCATTTCCTTCTATGCCAAGCGTGCGCGTGGCATGATGGCGCGTTTTGCTGCATTACATGCTGTCACGCAGCCGGAGCAACTGCAGAATTTCGACATGGAAGGCTATGCGTTTGATGCCGATGGTTCCAGCACACATAATTGGTTGTTCCGTCGCAAGCTGGCTTGACGCTAAAAATGAAAATGCCCCGCAATCCGGGGCATTTCATCAAACTGACGGAACTACCAGAGCTTCCACCAAGGATTGTCTTCAGCTGGGCCACCTCGGTAATACACGCTGTTCGGATAATTCTTTTTCATGACGCGTTCAGCATCGTCGCGTAACTCCGGCATGACCAGCGCATCATATGAGCGCACCATGATAAAAAGCGCTTCTTCTAGTGCTGGCGCCTCGCGGTATTCCTTGATCGCATATTGAGCCCGGTTAGCTGCGGCCAGGTAAGCGCCGCGCTTGTAATAATAATTAGCTACGTGGACTTCATATTGCGCCATCGCATTGACCAGATATTTCATGCGGGCAATGGCGTCAGGCGTATATGTACTGTCAGGGAAGCGCTCGACAAGCTGCTTGAATGCATTAAATGCTTCGCGAGCTGCTTTCGGGTCACGCTCGGTGGCATCTTGGCGCGATATGAAATTGAATGCACTGACGCGGTCGTTGAAGTTGATCAAGCCGCGTAAATAATAGGCGTAATCGACATTCGGGTGATTTGGATGGAGCCTGATGAAGCGTTCTGCCGCAGCCAGAGCTTGTGGCTGATCTGCCTGTCGGTAATACGCATAAGCGATTTCAAGCTGCGCCTGTTGGGCATAGGTGCCGAACGGATAGCGCGATTCGAGTTTTTCAAAATATTGCACTGACTTGTCGTAATTGCCGCTTGCCAGTTCGTCGCGTGCCTCCGAGTATAATTTCGAGGCCGACCAAGCCTTAGTCTCGTCAATTTTTTCAGGTAACAAGCTGCATGCCGAGATTGACAAGGCCAGAAGGACAGTTGCGATTTTAAATAATTTTTTTTGCATGACGTTGTGCAAGAATGCATCTTTACAAGAACAGTAATTATAGCTGATGGAACCTGCCGTGATATTACCCGTAATACCCAATTTGACTGAACCTGTTTTCGCTTCTGAGCAAGAAGATGCGGATGAAGAGAGCGGCGCGCTGCTTCAGATGGAACCGATTACTCTGAAGCTGACACCCGATGTATGCGGCGAGCGCATGGATAAAGTGATTTCAAAACTGATTCCACAATTTTCCAGAAGTCGCATTCAGCAATGGATCGCAGCCGGGCACGTTACCGTGGATGACAAGGTCGCAAAGACCAAGATGACCAGTTTTGGTGATGAAACTGTAGTGGTCTCGCCGCAGCCTGCGCCAGAGGACGATGCATATACGGCGGAAGCCATGGATCTGGCAATTGTGTATGAAGACGCCACCATCATCGTGATTAACAAACCGGCTGGTCTGGTAGTGCATCCGGCTGCCGGCAATTGGTCCGGCACCTTGCTCAACGGCTTGCTGCATCATTATCCGGCGATTTCCGGCGTGCCGCGCGCTGGCATCGTCCACCGTCTAGATAAAGATACCAGTGGCCTGATGGTGGTCGCAAAAACACTGGAAGCACATACCGATCTGGTGCGCCAATTGCAAGCCCGCACTGTGCGTCGAGAATATCTGGCGCTAGTGTGGGGAACGCCGAATTTGATAGGCACCGTGGATGGTGCGATGGGTCGTCACCCGCGGGACCGGATCAAGATGGCGGTGCTGGAGAGCATGACCGCCAAGCCGGCGGTGACGCATTTTGAACGTCTGACCACCGGTCTGCTGGGGCGTTACCCGGTTAGCCTGATGCGCTGTAAGCTGGAAACCGGTCGCACGCATCAGATTCGCGTTCATATGATGTCAATTGGGCATGCTTTGGTCGGTGATGTACTGTACGGAAAAGCCCATCTGGCTTCCGTCTTTCCGCGTCAAGCCCTGCAGGCGCAACATCTTGGGTTAATCCATCCCGCTACAGGGGATGCTAGCGAATGGAGTGTGCCGTTGGCCGATGATTTCCTGGCACTACTGGCACGCGCAGGAATCGAAGCTTCCTTGTAAGAGGTTATGCATGAAGGCGGATGGTAAAACGATGGATTTGATCATCCCTGACTGGCCTGATTTGCCTGCAAATGTAGGTGCTTTCTCCACTACCCGGCGCGGCGGGTTCAGTCTTGCTCCATTTGATGACGGCAGCGGCAGCGGTGTTGGCGGTTTCAACCTGGGCACGCACGTGATGGACAATCCGCTGCATGTCCGCGAAAATCGGAACAAGCTGCACACATTGCTGCCATCCGAGCCAGCTTGGCTGACGCAAGTGCATGGCACTGTCATCGTTGATGCGGCAGTCTTATCCGTTGTGCCGGAGGCTGATGCCAGTTTCACTACAGCAAAGGGCGCTGTGTGCGCGATCATGGCCGCGGACTGTTTGCCAGTCTTGTTGTGCGACCAGAACGGAGGCGTGGTTGCCGCCGCGCACGCAGGATGGCGTAGCCTGTCTGCCGGCATTCTGGAAAAAACAGTAGCCCATATGCGCGCCGCCGGTGCGCGTGATATAACAACATGGCTAGGACCAGCTATCGGCCCAGATTACTTTGAAGTCGGTGAAGATGTGCGCCAGGCATTTTCTGCACAAGATGCAAACGCATTCAAGCCCATCGCTGCACATGGAGGTAAGTATCTGGCCGACATATACGCATTGGCACGTGCCAGATTGAAGCACGCAGGGGTGTATAGCATTAGTGGCGGGGAGTTGTGTACCGTCAGTGATTTTCGCCGGTTTTTTTCTTACCGGCGCGATAAAATCACAGGAAGAATGACTTCATTGATCTGGCTCAAATAGGAGACCCTGTTTTAGGGCAACATCCCGTCAAGCGAAATTATTGATGACCGGCTTATTCTGGAGCATCAGAAAGATTTTTAGAAGCGACTTGCATTTGCTCACGTTTTTTTCTTAGCCTTGCTCTGTGTGGCGCACGCACAACGTACCAAATAATTGCCAAAGGCAACACACCATACATTAAAAGCGTCATAATTCCAGCGATGACTGAAGTCTCGGTGATAGACATCATGAGCACAACATAGAGCCATCCAGTAGCAACGATGTACATGAGATTGATGTAATAGTAAAAAACTGCAACGATACGCGAAAATAAGGAAGCAAACATGAATAAGCCGGATCCTCAAGCCATGGTCACCACATGGTTGTCGCAAGTGACAGACCAGAGTCCTTGGCAATCCTGGCTCAAATCTGTCCCGCCAGCCAATGCCAATCCGATCGCAGGCATTCTCAAAGAAGCAGGTGCAAAAATTGCACCGTCCACTGTTACGCGTTTGCAAAATGAATATATACAACAGTTGGGATCGCTTTGGCAGAATTTTTTGCTTACGAAAAGTGCGACTGTACTGACTGACAGGCGATTTTCTTCTGCTGCCTGGCAATCGAATACTTTCTCCTCATTCAATGCGGCAGTGTATTTGCTCAACGCACGGTTTTTGATGAGTCTGGCAGAGGCGATTGAGGCGGCGCCTCGCGTAAAACAAAAAATCATATTTTCTGTGCAGCAGATGGTGGATGCGTTATCACCTGCCAATTTTCTTGCCACTAATCCTGAAGCACAGCAAAAAATAATCGATACCAAAGGCGAAAGCTTGGCCAAAGGTATGGCTCTGATGCTGGCCGATATGCAAAAAGGCCGGATCTCTCAAACGGATGAATCTAGTTTTGAAGTCGGCAAAAATGTCGCTACTTCAGAAGGCGCGGTTGTGTTTGAAAACGCGCTGTTTCAGTTAATTCAATACAAGTCATTGACTAAAACGGTGTTCGAAAAGCCGCTGTTGATTGTGCCGCCTTGTATCAATAAATTTTACATCCTCGATCTACAGCCGGAAAATTCGCTAGTGCGCTACGCAGTGGAGCAGGGCCACACAGTGTTCCTGGTGTCCTGGCGCAATCCTGATGATTCGATGGCGGATGTGACTTGGGAACGATACATTGAAGAAGTCGCGATCAAGGCAATTCACGTCGTGCAAAAATTGAGTGGACAGGAGCAAATTAATGCTTTGGGATTTTGTGTCGGCGGCACGATTATTTCAACTGCGCTGGCGGTGCTGTATGCACGTGGCGAGGAGTCTATTGCCAGCCTTACCCTGCTGACAACCCTGCTCGATTTTTCCGATACCGGCGTTCTGGATATTTTCATCGACGAGACGCAGGTGAAGATGCGAGAGCAAGCAATTGGCAAAGGCGGTTTGTTGCCTGGACGCGATCTGGCATCGACTTTTTCCAGTTTGCGCGCCAATGACCTGGTGTGGAACTACGTCCAGTCGAATTATCTCAAGGGAGAGACTCCGCCACCCTTTGATCTGTTGTACTGGAATGCCGATAGCACCAATCTTCCTGGCCCGATGTTTTGCTGGTATCTACGTAACACTTATCTGGAAAATAGCCTCAAGGTACCGGGCAAACTGACGGTCGCAGGCGAACAAATTGACCTCGGCATAATCGATGCACCGGTATTTGTTTTTGGTTCGCGTGAAGATCATATTGTGCCTTGGGGCAGTGCTTATGCATCCACTACATTATTAAATCCAGAACAACAGGATCAAAACCGTTTTGTACTTGGGGCATCCGGCCATATAGCAGGTGTCATCAATCCACCTGCGAAGAAAAAACGTAGCTACTGGACCAACGACACACTTGCTCAGAATTCTGAAGATTGGCTGGAAACAGCAACAGAGCATCCCGGCAGTTGGTGGCCGGAATGGTCAGCCTTTTTGGCTGAGCATGCAGGTAAGCAGGTGAAGGCGCCGAGCAAGCTGGGAAATGCGACATTTAAACCGATTGAAGACGCGCCGGGACGTTACGTCAAGGTAAGAGCGAACTAAAAGCAGTTAAATAACTTGATCTTAACGAAGAAGGAGACAGCATGAAAAAGCGCATTGCATATGTAACGGGTGGTATGGGTGGTATTGGTAGTTCAATCTGCAAACGTCTTTGCAGCGAAGGATTCACTGTAGTTGCCGGTTGCGGCCCGAATTCCCCCCGCAAGGACAAATGGCTGGCTGAGATGCGCGCTGAAGGCTACGACGTGCATGCGTCCGAAGGCAATGTAGCCGATTGGGATTCAACCAAGGCAGCTTTCGAGGTAGTCAAGCAGGAAATTGGTGAGATCGATGTACTGGTCAATAATGCCGGTATCACGCGTGATGGACAATTTCGTAAGATGACTTTGCAGCAATGGAATGAAGTCATTAATACCAATTTGAACTCGCTGTTTAACGTGACCAAGCAAGTCATTGATGGCATGGCCGATCGCGGTTGGGGTCGCATCATTAACATCTCTTCTGTCAACGGTCAGAAAGGACAGTTTGGTCAAACTAACTACTCTACCGCCAAGGCTGGCTTACATGGCTTCACCATGGCTTTGGCGCAAGAGGTAGCGACTAAAGGCGTGACGGTCAACACAGTTTCACCTGGCTATATCGGCACAGACATGGTCAATGCAATCAGGCCCGATGTGCTGGAGAAAATCATCGCTACTGTTCCCGTCAAACGTCTTGGAAAGCCGGAAGAAATCGCTTCCATCATTGCCTGGATCGCCTCTGATGAGGGAAGTTATGCGACTGGTGCTGACTTTTCTCTTAATGGTGGTTTGTACATGGGCTAAGTGCCTGTCGAGAATTCGGAAGAACTTATTATAGATTCTGAGTGATAGCGCTATTATCGCTTCGACTCTTTCGGCATCACAGATACTCAGCAGAAAAGGAGTCGTGTTAATACGGCTCCTTTTCTGCTTCATGCAAACAACATTCATTGCAAAGCAATAATGCAAAAACTGTCCGTATTCTAGAGATATCTTTTGTTCCGCTCTATAATATAGTTTCTAAAAACATGTTTCTGTGCATTTTTTGAATGGCTTTAAATGTATTGCGACGCAATAAACTGGAATTTCGATGAATAGTGCAAAAAAAATTGCCGAGCGCTTGATCAAAAAGTATCCGAATCGGCGTCTGTACGACACCCAAACGAGCTCGTATATAACAGTTACCGATGTGAAGCAACTGGTCCTCGACAATGAGGATTTCATGGTGATCGACGCTAAGAGCAATGAAGACCTGACGCGCAGCATTCTTTTGCAGATCATTCTGGAAGAAGAATCCAACGGAGTGCCGATGTTTTCAAGCACGGCCTTGTCGCAAATCATTCGTTATTATGGTCATGCGATGCAAGGCATGATGGGTTCCTATCTGGATAAAAATATCCAGGCTTTCATCGACATTCAGAACAAACTGACCGAAAACTCGAAGGGCGTTTATGAGGGCAAGCCTTTCAGCCCTGAAATGTGGACGCAATTCATGAGCGTTCAGGGACCGATGATGCAAGGCATGATGACGAATTACATCGAGCAGAGCAAAACTTTGTTTGTGCAAATGCAAGAACAGATGCAGACCAAAAGCGCCACCATGTTTAATACTTTTCCTTTTATTCCGCCTGTTGCCCCCGAGAAGGACGACGAGCCAAAATGATTTACGCCGATTGCAGCCTGTTTCCGCTAGGTTGTGCGAGAACGGGTCAGATGAAGTCGAGACTCAAAGTAGGGATTCGAAGTAAAGACTTTACCGTACAAATTCGGTAAAAAACGCTATGCAGATGTAGTTCCGGTGAGCGTGACATGAGGAGGGTACAATGACGGATTCGTTTTTGCACCCTTTTTTTGTGCCATTTTCTATGCCTAATGTTTCCCCAGTAGCTTCACAAATCACGCCCAAAGTCGGCTTCGTTTCCCTCGGTTGCCCCAAGGCTTTGGTCGATTCAGAACAAATCCTGACCCAGCTTCGAGCCGAGGGCTATGAGACTGCCAAGTCGTATGAAGGCGCCGATCTCGTTATCGTCAATACCTGCGGCTTCATCGACGCGGCAGTACAGGAATCGCTCGACGCCATTGGCGAAGCATTGCATGAAAACGGCAAAGTGATCGTAACCGGTTGTCTCGGTGCCAAGAAAGACGCCGCTGGCAACGACATCATCTTGTCCGTACACCCGAAAGTGCTAGCCGTTACCGGGCCGCATGCACTGGGCGACGTGATGGATGCGGTGCATGTGCATCTGCCTAAGCCGCACGCACCATTCTTCGATCTGGTGCCGGCGCAAGGGGTCAAGCTGACGCCGAAACATTACGCTTACCTGAAAATCTCCGAAGGCTGCAATCATCGCTGCAGCTTTTGCATCATCCCGTCAATGCGCGGCGACCTGGTGTCGCGGCCTGTGGCAGAGCTCATGCTGGAGGCAGAGAACCTGTTCAAGGCTGGCGTCAAGGAATTGCTGGTCATCTCGCAAGACACCAGCGCCTATGGCGTCGATGTCAAATTCCGCACCGGCTTCTGGAACGGCAAGCCGATCAAGACCCACATGACGCAACTGGTTTCCGCTTTAGGCGAACTAGCTGCGCAATATGGCGCCTGGGTGCGGCTGCATTATGTCTACCCATACCCGCATGTGAGCGACATCATTCCGTTGATGGCTGAAGGCAAGATATTGCCGTACCTGGACGTGCCGTTGCAACACGCGCATCCCGATGTGCTCAAGCGCATGAAACGGCCGGCCAGCGGCGAAAAGAACATTGAACGCATCCAGCAATGGCGCCAGTTATGCCCGGATATTACGATACGCTCGACCTTCATCGCTGGCTTTCCCGGTGAGACCGATGCTGAGTTCGAATATCTGCTGGACTTCCTGAAAGAAGCGCAAATCGACCGGCTGGGCTGCTTTGCTTATTCTCCGGTGGAAGGTGCGACTGCTAACCAACTGCCTAATCCAGTGCCGGAAGAATTGCGGGAAGAGCGTCGCGGCCGGATCATGCTGTTGCAGGAGGAGATTTCCAAGAAGCGCTTGCAAGCCAAAGTCGGCAAGACCATGCGCGTCTTGCTCGATGAAGTCGATCGCAATGGCGGCGTGGCGCGATCAGCAGCCGATGCGCCCGAGATTGATGGCGTGGTATATGTGAAACCGCCATTTGAACCGCACCGCAAGTTGGTGGTCGGCGAATTCATTGATGTCACCATCAACGGCGCCGACGCGCATGATTTATGGGCCGAGGCTTGATTTTCAGCTGGTTCGGTAGCAGGGTGCCTGCGCATCAGCAGAACAACAAAGGTCAACCGTGATTCATAAAAAATCCCTCCAGACTGCGCTCATGCACAGCGATTACCGCGCACCCGAGGGCTTTGCCGCCTTTCCGGTGGCGTTGCAGCCAGCCTCCACTGTGCTGTTCCCCAATGTCGCCGCGATGCGTTCACGCAACTGGCAGCACAAAGATGCCTACACTTACGGCTTGCATGGCACGCCTACTACATTCACGCTGGAAGCACGACTGGCAGAGATTGAAGATGGTCGGCATTGTCTGCTGGCACCGAGCGGTTTGGCGGCGATCACGATGGTCGATTTTGCTTTCCTGAAATCCGGCGACGATGTGCTGATTCCAGAAAATGTCTATAACCCGAACCGCGAGCTGGGAAGCTGGCTGGCCAAAGATTTCGGCATCACAGCGCGCTTTTACGATCCGCTGATCGGCGCTGATATTGCCGCTCTTATTTTGCCCAATACCCGCTTGATCTGGACGGAAACTCCGGGTTCAGTAACGATGGAAGTGCCGGACATTCCGGCGATTTGCAAGGCTGCACACGAGAAAGGTGTATTGGTTGCGCTGGATAATACCTGGTCGGCCGGGATTGCCTTTCGCGCTTTTGAACATGGGATCGATATCGTGGTGCAAGCCCTGACCAAATACCAGTCCGGCGGTTCTGATGTCTTGATGGGAGCTGTCATCACCCGCGACGAAGAGCTGAACCGGCGGCTTGGCACCGCGCACATGCGGCTGGGTTTTGGCGTCGGCATGGATGATGTCTACCTGGTGCTGCGCAGCCTGCCGACACTGCAACTGCGGCTCAAGGCGCACGATGCGGGAGCCCGCACGGTTGCCGCGTGGCTGAAATCGCGTCCTGAAATTGCCACCGTGCTGCATCCGGCTTATCCCGACTGCCCCGGGCACGAGATCTGGCAGCGCGATTTTCAGGGTGCCGGCGGCTTGTTTTCAGTGATATTTGATGCCCGCTACACAGAAGTGCAGACAGACAAACTGGTCGATGCGCTAAAACTGTTCAAGATTGGTTATAGCTGGGGCGGCGCCAACAGCCTGTGTGTGCCATACCGGATGCAGGCGATGCGGGTTCACTGGCCGCACCAGGGGCAATTGCTGCGCCTGAATATCGGTTTGGAAGATCCTCAGGATTTGATTGCGGACCTGGAGCAGGCGATGGCCAAGGCTTTGTCGTAGTCAATAATTGGCTATCTTTTAAATACAGGTAGTATTTTTCAAGTCAGCCGTAAAAAAAGGTGTATGCATGAAATTCAGGCATACCCCTTGTTTTTGTGCGCTGTTATTGATCATGTAGGTGCGAATTTATTCGCATATCAATTTCATACCTACGCGTGCGAACAAATTCGCACCGACAGCATTGCTGTCTCCATTAAATCTCAAATAGGCATTGCCTTATTGTCGTTCAGGTCGAGCATGCCTTTGATAAGGCGATACGCTTTCCAGATCCATACGATGGCGAGAATCGGGATGCCAATCACCATGCCGAAGAAGGTGAAGATGCAGATCCAGCCGATCGCGCTCCAGAACAAAAACCACCAGAACGAACGGATTTGCCAGCTGTGATGGCTGTGGACGAAAGTGCCGGCGGCATCGTCGCGTTTAACATAATTGACGATGAGCGGAATGAACGAGAACAAACCCCACGAAAACACGAAGCTGGCAGCATGCAGCAGATACAGCCACCAGGCCAGGTTCTTGGCGGAATTTAGTTTGTTATCGAAAACGATTTCTTGCGACATGCGTACTCCCGGTTGGTGAAATGGTGCAGGGTAGTGGTGTCATCACCCGAATAATGACAAGATGCCATCGAGTCCGACAAAATTCAAGGCCACGTCCGCTTGCGCGCGCACGATAGGTTTGGCGCGGAAAGCTACCGACAGGCCGGCGATGCCCATCATCTGCAGGTCGTTGGCGCCATCGCCCATCACGATCGCTTCGGCGGGTGTGATGTCAAGAGCCGCGCAGGTACGTTCCAGCGTGGCTTTTTTCTCTTCTGCATCGACGATGCCATTCACCACGCGGCCTGTGAGTTTGCCGTCGATGATTTCCAGCACGTTGGAATGGGTGACATCCAGACCCAGGCGGGTTTTCATGCGGTCGGTGAAAAAGGTGAATCCGCCTGATACCAGCAGCGTCTTCAAGCCGGCGGCCTTGATCGCGGCCAGCATCGGCTCGGCGCCCATCGACAGTTGCAGCCGTTCGTCATACACGCGTTGTAAGGCGCTGGCATCCAGTCCTGTCAGCAGCGCGACGCGCTGCGTCAGGCTTTCGCGGAATGCGATTTCGCCGCGCATGGCGGCTTCGGTAATGGCAGAAACCTGCGGCTTCAAACCTTGCATGTCGGCGATTTCATCGATGCATTCGATGGTGATCAACGTTGAATCCATGTCCATCGCAAGCAACTTGAAATCGCTCAACGCCAGATTTGGCGGAATAAACGCCGCATCCAGCTGGGCAGCGTGGCTTTCAGTATCTATCTGTGCCTTGATTTCGTCCGAGTAGCTGATGTCTTCGCAGCGGTAAGCGTTGGCGTGAATGGTTACTATATTTTTGGCCAGTGCCATCGCGGCAATGCGCTCGATGGCGGCGCGGTCGGTACTGGTGCCTTGCAGGATCAGATTCATGGTTATTATTTAAATGTGTTTAATGGTGTGGAAGGCATATTTAATGCGCTTTCTGACGTTTTTTAGCGGCCTGGGGCGCATTCTGCACGGTCGGCGGCGCCTTTTCAGATGCTTTTGGCATGCCCATCATTAGTAATCGCAGCGTCGATTTCAATTGTGTCACGCGCGCATTCAGGTCCGGCATGCTGACGGTGATTTTCAGTTTGTCCGGGCCGCTAAGCTTGAAATGGCGGTTATTCTGGATCAGCTCGATGATGCGCATCGCGTCGATCGGCGGGTTCGGCATGAACTGCAGCAACGCGGCGTCATCATGGGCATCGATTTTGACAATGCCGACGGTTTTGGCCGCGACTCGCAGCCGGTGGGTTTCGACCAAAGCCCGCGCCGGATCGGGCAGCTTGCCGAAACGGTCTATCATTTCTTCCTGCAGATCGTCGATCTTGCCTTGCGTCGCGCAATTGGCCAGCCGTTTGTAAAGCGATAAACGCTCGTGCACATCGCCGCAAAAGTCGCCCGGTAGCAGTGCCGGCGCGTGCAGATTGATTTCGGTGGTGCTGGACAACGGCGCGGCCAGATCCGGTTCTTCGCCGTTTTTCAGTGCGCGTACCGCTTCGCTGAGCATGTCGGAATACAGCTGGAAGCCGATTTCGGTCATCTCTCCGGACTGGTTGTCGCCCAGCACTTCGCCGGCACCGCGAATCTCCAGATCGTGCATCGCCAGATAAAAACCGCTGCCGAGCTCTTCCATCTCCACAATCGCATCCAACCGGCGCTGCGCTAGTTTGGTCAGACCTTGCACGTCATTGACTAACAAATAGGCATAGGCCTGATGGTGCGAGCGTCCGACCCGACCACGCAATTGGTGCAACTGGGCAAGGCCGAATTTGTCGGCGCGGTGCATGATGATGGTGTTGGCAGTCGGCACATCGATGCCGGTTTCGATGATGGTGGTGCAGAGCAGGATATTGAAACGTTGCGCGACGAAATCGCGCATCACTTTTTCCAGGTCGCGCTCGTGCATCTGGCCGTGGGCGATGGCGATGCGTGCTTCCGGCAGCAATTCTTCCAGCATTGCTAGACGGTTCTGGATCGTTTCGACTTCGTTGTGCAGAAAATACACCTGGCCGCCGCGTTTCAGTTCGCGCAGGCAGGCTTCGCGTACCACGGAGTTATCCTCGCTACGCACGAAAGTCTTGATCGCCAGCCGCTTTTGCGGCGCGGTGGCGATGATCGAGAAGTCGCGCAAGCCTTCCAGCGCCATGCCCAGCGTGCGCGGGATCGGGGTTGCGGTCAGCGTCAATACGTCGACCTCGGCGCGCAGCGCTTTCAGCGCTTCCTTCTGGCGCACGCCGAAACGGTGTTCCTCGTCGATGATGACCAGACCCAGCCGCGAAAAAATGACATCGCTCGACAGCAACTTATGGGTGCCGATCACGATATCGACCGTGCCGTCGAACATGCCCTTGATCGCCTGCGTGATCTCGCGGCCGTTGCGAAAGCGCGACAGTTCGGCGATCTTCACCGGCCAGTCGGCAAAGCGGTCGGCGAAGGTTTGCGCATGCTGTTCGGCCAGCAGCGTGGTCGGCGCCAAAATTGCAACCTGTTTGCCGCCCATCACCGCCACGAAGGCGGCGCGCAGCGCGACTTCGGTTTTGCCGAAGCCGACATCGCCGCAAATCAGCCTATCCATCGGCTTGCCGGAAGTCATGTCGCCGATCACCGCGGTGATCGCGGCGGCCTGATCGGGCGTTTCCTCGAAGCCGAAACTGTCGGCAAACGCTTCGTAGTCGCGCGCCGAATATTCGAACGCATGGCCTTGGCGCAATGCACGCCGCGCATATAAGTTCAGCAATTCGGCCGCGGTGTCGCGGATTTGTTGTGCTGCCTTGTGTTTAACCTTTTCCCAATGGCCGGAGCCGAGCGCGTGCAGCGGCGCATCTTCTGGCGATGCGCCGGAGTAGCGTGAAATTACGTGCAGTTGCGATACCGGCACATACAGCTTGGTTTCTTTTGCATATTCCAGATGCAGGAATTCGGTATCGCCTTCGCCCAAATCCATGCTGGTCAAGCCCATGTAGCGGCCGATTCCGTGGTTGATATGCACCACCGGATCGCCGATCTTGAGCTCCGACAGGTCGCGCACCATCGATTCGACTTGTGTTGCGCCTTCCTGCTTTTTCCTGCCCGCGCGGCGGCCGGAACCGGCGTACAGCTCGGTTTCTGTAATGAAGATCATGCCGCCAGCAGCATTGCCCAGCTCGAAACCGGCGTGCAGCGGCGCCACGCCCAGCATCAATTTGTCGCTGCCCGTGGCGAAATCCGCATAGCTGTCGCATACCGTCAGCGCCAGCTTGTACTCGTTGAAATATTGCTGCAGTGTCTCGCGGCGGCCGTTCGACTCGGCGCAGATCATCACGCGCCGATTGCTTTGCAGCAGATAAGCGCGCAAGTTCACTAGCGGATCGTCGGCGCGGCGGTTGACCGCGATATTCGGGATCGGTACCGACAGTTCGGATGCCGCATGATTATCCACAGCAGGCGTGACGATCCAGCGCCCGTACGGTTTGACTTGCGTAAAAAATTGTTCGTCGCTCAGGAACAGGGTTTCCGGTGCCAGCAAAGGCCGCTCGCGGTCGGATTTCAGAAATTTGTAACGCGATTGGGTATCGGTCCAGAAACGTTTGATCGCGCCATCGATATCACCCAGCAGCGCGAAAGTGGTGTCCGGTGGCAGATATTCGAACAGGGTCGCGGTGTCGTCGAAAAACAGCGGCAGGTAATACTCGATCCCGGCTGCAGCGATGCCGTTGCCAATATCCTTGTAGGTCGCCGATTTGGTCGGATCGCCCTCGAATTGTTCGCGCCAGCGATGGCGGAACGCGGTGCGCGCCGCATCGTCCATCGGGAATTCACGCCCCGGCAACAAGCGCACTTCTTTCACCGGATACAGCGAGCGTTGCGTATCGGCATCGAAGGTTCGGATAGTCTCGATCGTGTCGCCGAACAGATCGAGCCGGTACGGCAGCGCCGAACCCATCGGGAACAGGTCGATCAAGCCGCCGCGCACCGAATATTCGCCCGGTGACATCACTTGCGACACATGGCTGTAGCCGGCCAGCGACAGCTGTGACTTCAGGCGCGCTTCATCAAGTTTCTCGCCCTGCTTGAAAAAGAAAGTGTAAGCCGCCAAAAAAGATGGCGGCGCCATCCGCAGCAGCGCGGTGGTGGCCGGCACGATCAGTACGTCGCACTGGCCGTTCTGGATTTCATACAGCGTTGCCAGCCGTTCGGATACCAAATCCTGATGCGGTGAAAATGCATCGTAGGGCAGGGTTTCCCAGTCCGGCAGCAGGTGGCAGCGCAGCGTGTCCGAACCCTGTTCTCCGAACCACGGAATTTCTACACGCAGGCGCTGCGCATCACTGGCATTGGCGACCACGATGGCCAGCATGCGTTTTTCGGATTTCAGCGCAATCGCCGCTTGCGCTAAGGCAAACGCATCGGCCGAGCCGTGCAAGGTGGGTAGGGCGAAACGATGGCCGGATTTGGGGAGATGTTTTATAAGGTCAAAAGACATTCGGTAATGACAGGCAGAGTGTCATGAGAGTCAAAGATTGCCGATTCGGCAGGGTTTGATGATTAAAATTGGAGTCTGCATTATAGGGGAATCTGTGCAGGCGGTAGCGAAGTAGGGTGCTCCATCGCGCACTTTATGTAGCCGGAACGGCGCTGTCAACCAAATATCTCCTGCCGCGTTCTGGTCACATGCCGCTGCTAATGCGGATTTTGAATCTGACTATTCGAAGGATTGAAAATACAAAAACTACTGAGCATTGCTGCACTCATTTTGGTATTTTCATTACTCGTACAAGCGCAGAACCGCGGGGCGGGATTGCCTGGTCACCCAGACTCCCGTAATGATCGGAACGGGGCATCCAGCTACTCCGGAACATCTTTCCCAATGATCGTATGGGTGCCAAACCCATGTGCCATACCATGCCAAGCCTAAGCAGCATGTGAAGTCTAAACACCACACAAAGGGTCTACAAAAATATTATCGTAACGTTGTTCTTGCAAAACCATTTCCCACAATGGAATATGCAAAGTGCGCAGTTTAGTTTGGTACTTACGTTTACAGAGAGTATTTTTAAGTACCGCAATATAAATATGCGTTATTTTTATTAAATAAATGCGTAAAAAATGAATATACAGACGACACGTTGCTGCTGCGCCGCCCTTACTTGTGTTCGTTCAACGTTTGTTTTTTAGCGCCTCGCCGTTGCCGGAAATTCTCAACTTGAGAGTTCGGAGGTGCGTGGTACATCAATAGTTCTGCTTCTAGTTTTCACAATTTCCCTACAGCATTAAAAAGAGGTATAGAGTGATGCAGTTATGCATTTCATATCGAATGTTTAATGTGTTTACAGCCTGCTTGCCGAAGAAGCGCCTGCGCTGCCAGAGCAATGCAAAGAAGATTTTGAGAAACCAGCATCCGCTGAACGACCTCTTTTTATAAAGCCCTCCCATGTTTCTACTTCACCCAACTCCGGCCGACCAGTCACCTGCGTCCGCACGTTGTGAACATTGCAAAAACGACCTGGAGCTAGATTTCGATTTTGTGTTTGCTTATCAGCCTATTGTTGATCTGAGTACGCGCTCGATTTATGCGCATGAAGCGCTGGTAAGAGGGGTGAATGGCGAATCTGCCTTTTCGATTCTGTCGCAAGTAACCGACGATAACCGCTATCGCTTCGATCAGGCGTGCCGGGTCAGGGCGATTCGTGGTGCAGCAGAGTTGGGAATGAAAGAATTGCTATCAATTAATTTCTTGCCGAATGCGGTTTACCAGCCCGCAGCCTGTATCCGCAGCACTTTCGAAGCTGCACGGCTTTACAATTTTCCGATTGAACAAATCATTTTCGAAGTCACCGAAGGCGAGCAAATAATGGATCGGCCGCATCTGGTGAATATTTTCCGGGAATACCGACGCTTCGGCTTTCACACCGCGATCGACGACTTTGGCGCGGGATATGCAGGCTTGAATTTGTTGTCCGAATATCAGCCGGACATCATCAAGATCGATATGGATCTGGTACGTGATATTGATACCAGTAAGGCGAAACAAGCCATCGTCAAGGGCATCGTTTCAATCTGCGCTGAGCTGAATGTGCGGGTGTTGGCAGAAGGAATTGAAACCACGGCCGAACGCGATTTTTTGCACAATGCAGGCATTGATCTGATGCAAGGTTTTTTGTTTTGCAGACCAGCGTTGCAAGCCATCGGCATCATCGACCCGTCATCGTGGGGTTAATGGTGGGGCGGATGTGGCGTAATGTGAACCCTACGCTGGCAACTGATTCCTGCGCCGGGCAGTGCGGCTGATCCGGCGCTGTTCTTGCGCCTGCTGCGCCTCAATCATTAGTCCGCGCATCTGCAGCGCGGCTACCAGTACTTTCCAGCCCAGATCGTGGTGGGGAAATACGTGCGTAAGGCTGCGCGCCAGTATTTCAGCCTGCTCATAGCGTCCGCCTTGATAGTGCGCCAGTAACAAAAAAATCTGCTGACGCGCCGGAACATGGTCGCTGCCCAGCGCCATTTTCCAAGGCCAGCGCGGCCGTCGGGCGGTATAACTGGGATTGGGTTGCCTGGCGAGCTTGATGCTGACAGAAGTTTCCTGCGCTGGCTGCCCTGCTGCTTTTATTTCAACTTCTTCTATTGCCACTTCGGTTATTTCAACTACTTCAGCTACTTCAGCTACTTGTGCTACCTGCATGGATACCAGCGGCTCCTCCTGCAGCGGTTTGCCGGCCTGGATCAGTGCGTCGATATAACTCAGCCAGTATTGGCCCTGGGGCGAGAACATCTGAGATTGTTTAAGCGCGTGATACAGGCTTTCAGCTTCGTGCCATTGGCCGGCCTTGCAATGCGCAATCGTTTGGGCAATCGCATGCTCCAGCGACATCGAAGGTTTTAGGAGTGGGAATGCAAAGTTGGGCATGGCAATTAAGTACGATCAAGGAAGCGGCATTATCCGCGAAACTGCAGCGCCGCAGGGAGTGATTTGAAACAGCTGCTGCCGGCATTGCAGATTATTTACGCGTCTTGCGGGTCGGCTTGCATGAAGGCAGCGCGCATGTCATTGCCTGCAATGG
The DNA here is from genome assembly GCA_041736255.1 of Burkholderiaceae bacterium. Classification (GTDB taxonomy): domain Bacteria; phylum Pseudomonadota; class Gammaproteobacteria; order Burkholderiales; family Burkholderiaceae_D; genus AVCC01. The sequence goes on along the minus strand of JBGSTZ010000054.1, from coordinate 25,384 downwards.
CCTCGAAGTCGGCGCGACTTTTACCGCAGGCAGTCTGTAAGTGTTCAATCAGTTCGCAAAAAGAGAAATCGTGGCGCAAATCGAGCTGCATCGCGCGTTTTAAAAGTGATGATTGGAACCGGGCTTCTTCCATGCTTTTGACGGCATAAACGATACGGTTGAAACTGCCGCTGGCGCCGCTCCACCATATTTTCGAATCAAAGGCGTCATACAGACGCTGCATGACGGGTGCCAGATCGTCAGCATCGCCCCACAGGTTCGATACCAGAACGCCATCGCGCTCCAAAATGCTATTGCATAAGCGGTAAAACGCGTCGGTGCATAGCGACGGCGCCAGACCATCGGCAGTGAAGCCATCGTGCAAGATGATGTCTACTTTATGCTCCATGGCGGCCAGATAGGCGGCCGCATCGGCATGAACAATCTGAAACCGCGCGTCGTTGTCAGGAATGGCGAACTTGCCGCGCAGATTGATGACGTCAGCATCTAGTTCAAGCACGGTAATGCGGCTTGCCGGCAGGGCACGATAGCAATATTTGGCAAGCGAGCCGCCGCCCAATCCAATCATCAGGATATGTTGCGGCTCTGGATTGAAAAGCAGGAATGCCATCATGGCTTGGGTGTAACTCAGTAACAACCGTTCTGGTTCCGAAATGAGCATTGCGCTTTGAATGAATCTGCCATCAAAGTGCAAGGTACGCATATCGCCGTGATCGAAAGCAAAGGGCTTACCCTCACTTTGATACAGATCGTCTTCAAAACGGCTGGGGAGGGTGATGTCGTCATCACGACTGGATTTTTTCATCATATTGCGTAATTTGATAAATGTTAGATAAGTGTTGGCTAAGCTTGAACAATTGTTCGCGTACGTCTCTGATGATGCAGGATAGACGCAGTAGCGCAATTGTACGCGGACAATCGCGGCAGATTTCACCTCAGGGTTTAATGCCTCATGGTCACGATCATCAATCCTATTGGTCGGCTGCTCTGTTGTTACTGCGACAGAACCGTATTATTGTTGCCAAATTTTATTGCTAACAAATTTGTTCCCCCTCAAGAAGCGTAATACCGCCTCAGCGTGACAATGTTCCCGTGATCCGTGTGCAAACAGGAGCAAGGAGTCATGACGTTACCAAGCATCATTCTCAAGAATGTATCGGACGTAGAGGGATTCGATTCCCTGGCCGAGCTTGCTTTGGATATGCGTTCATCGTGGAACCATGCCACCGATCAAGTGTGGCGGCAGCTTGATTCAGAGCTATGGGAACTGACCCAAAATCCCTGGGTTGTCTTGCAGACAGCTTCAAGGGAGAAACTGCAGTATGTTTTAGCCGATCCTGTTTTCCGCAAAAATGTGGATGATCTGGTGCAAGCCAGGCGGGATGCGGCGGAAGCGCCCGCATGGTTTCAGCAAGCCTACCCGCAATCTCCGCTGAGCTGTGTGGCGTATTTCAGTATGGAATTCATGTTGAGCGAAGCGTTGCCAATTTATTCTGGTGGACTCGGGAACGTGGCCGGCGATCAGCTCAAGGCCGCCAGCGATCTAGGCATTCCGGTGATCGGCGTGGGGCTGCTCTACCAACAAGGCTATTTTCGCCAGGTGATCGACAAGGACGGCGCGCAACAGGCATTCTTCCCGTACAACGATCCTGGACAGTTGCCGATCACGCCTTTGCGCCAGGCGAACGGAGAATGGTTGCGGTTGGAGATCGCCTTGCCTGGATACTCGGTCTGGCTGCGCGCCTGGCAGGTTCAGGTTGGGCGCGTGAAATTGTATCTGCTGGACAGCAATGACGCAGCGAATTACCCCGCGCATCGCGGCATTACCAGCGAACTTTACGGTGGCGGGCCGGAGTTGCGCATTAAACAAGAAATGCTGCTCGGGATTGGCGGATGGCAACTGCTCGTGGCGCTCGGCATCAAGCCGGAAGTCTGTCACCTGAATGAAGGGCATGCGGCATTTGCGGTGCTGGAACGCGCGCGAAGCTTCATGGAGGAAGCCGGGCAGACCTTCGAGGTCGCGCTGGCCGTCACCCGGGCCGGTAACCTGTTTACCACGCACACGGCGGTGGCTGCCGGCTTTGATCGTTTCACTCCGGCGCTCATCGAGCAATACCTCGCTGGTTATGCCAAGCAGAAGCTCGGCATAACGCTGCACGATTTGCTGGCCTTGGGCCGCAGGAATCCGAACGATGCGTCGGAGCCTTTCAACATGGCCTATCTGGCGATTCGTGGCAGCGGCGCGGTAAATGGCGTTAGTCGCTTGCATGGAAAAGTGAGCCGGCACCTGTTTCAGCCGCTGTTTCCACGCTGGCCGACGGAAGAAGTGCCGGTCGGACACGTAACCAACGGTGTACATATGCCGACTTGGGATTCGGCCGCGGCAGATGCTCTTTGGACAGAGCTCTGCGGAAAGGAACGCTGGATCGGGACGACGAAAACCCTGGAGCCGGACATTCGCTGCGTCTCTAATGCCAGTCTCTGGAAATTTCGTACCGCCGCCAGCAAGTCTCTGGTTGAATACGCACGCAAACGATTGTCCCGACAACTCACTGCCTCGGGTGCATCGCCCGAGGCGATTGATGGTGCGAAGCATCTGTTTGACTGCAATACATTGACGCTGGGGTTTGCACGCCGTTTTGCAACATACAAAAGACCTAATCTACTGCTGCATGACCCAGAACGACTGTTGCGCATATTGACGAATCCGCAGCGCCCGGTACAAATTATCATTGCTGGCAAAGCCCATCCTGCAGACTTGGCAGGACAGGCCCTGATTCAGCAATGGATGCATTTCATCCGTCGGCCCGCGGTTCGCCACCATGTGATTTTCCTCAGCGACTACGACATGCATCTGACCGAGCAGTTGGTGCAGGGCGTGGATGTCTGGCTCAACACGCCGCGCCGCCCTTGGGAAGCGTGTGGAACGAGCGGCATGAAAGTGCTGGTCAATGGCGGCATCAATCTGTCTGAATTGGATGGTTGGTGGGCCGAGGCTTACACGCCGGAAGTAGGCTGGGCATTGGGAGATGGTCAGGAACATGATAACGATCCCGGCTGGGATGCTGTCGAAGCCAATGCCCTGTATGACCTGCTCGAACGCGAGGTGATCCCGGAATTTTATACGCGCGATGAAGAGGGTATCCCCAATTCTTGGGTGGCGCGGATGCGGGAAAGCATGGCGCGCTTGACGCCGCGTTTTTCCAGCAACCGTGCGGTGCGTGAATACACCGAGCAATACTACTTGCCGGCGGCCTCGGCCTACCGTGAACGGGCTGACGACAATGGCGCAATCGGCGCGGATATGGTGGTTCGGCGGCATGCTCTGGAACAAAATTGGAGCGCATTACGCTTCGGTGAAGTGAAGCTTGAGACAGCGGGTGAGCAACACATATTCGAGCTGCAAGTCTATCTTGATGGCCTTGATCCGGAGGCGGTGCGGGTTGTGCTTTATGCGGATGGAATCGGAGACGGTGCGCCAGCGTGTATAGAAATGCAGTGCGTGCGGCAATTGGTGGGTGCAATCAACGGCTACGCCTACCGCACGTGCGTGCCTGCAGCGCGTCCGGCAACGGACTATACGGCGCGACTGACAGCACATGGCAAGGGTTTGGCGGTTCCGCTGGAAGATACGCATATCCTATGGCAGCAGTGACATACGCCACCAACACGCACCAACGGATGCCACTGCTTATGGCGATAAATGGCGATAAACTTGATTGCAATGTCATTAATGCGTTTTAAACCTGTTACCTGTAAAGCCGACGCTGGCAGGCAAATTTAGGCAATTTTCCTTGCAGTTGGGTTTGTGCAAGACCGTCAGGGGTCTGATCGGTATTTGCGCTACAATTTCCGCGGCAGGGTGCCGAGTCACAAGCGTGAAGCCGATGTTAAACACCGTGTAATAACGTCAAATTTTTATCCCGCCTTAGCAGGTCTGCTTGTGTTTAGAAAAATTGCAAATTTGTGTATGATTCCCGGATTTTTTGGCCATTTTTCAATTACATTGGAATCACTTCATGACGCATTCACGGCATCCAGCCAGTCAATTTATTCTTAAGGCACTGTTGCTGGCCTCCTTGCTAGGCCTGTCTTCCTGCTCGACTGCGCCGCCTAAAGGGATGACTGCCGTCACTCCGTTCGATATCACGCGTTATGTCGGTAAATGGTACGAAATAGCCCGTCTGGATCACTCGTTCGAACGTGGTTTAAGCGATGTCAGCGCAACCTATCGACCGCAACCCGATGGCAGCGTGGAAGTCATCAATCGTGGCTATGACAATAAAAAGAATAAATGGAGCGAGGCGACCGGGCGCGCTGTTTTCACCGGAGATACTAATCGTGCTTCGTTGAAGGTTTCGTTCTTTGGACCATTTTATGGCGGTTATCACGTGGTGGCGCTGGATCAGCAAGATTACCGCTGGGCGATGGTGGTCGGGCCGGATCGCGACTATCTGTGGATACTGGCCAGGGACAAGCAACTGCCAGCGGATGTCCGTGCACAATTGCTACGTCAGGCCGAGCAGCTGGGATTGGATACGCAGAAGCTGATCTGGGTCGGTCAGACCCGCAATGATGGATAAACCATGACCACAACCATGAACATGACTTTGCCGGCTACACGCCCACTGAATCCAAACAAATTGCTGCATAGTAAATGGACCGCCGCAACACCGCGCAATAAGGAAAAGCATTTTATTGTCACTAAGGTGATTGCGCCAGAGTCGCCATCGGTTCAGATTGAAACTATCGAACTGGAAGCGGTGCATTCGCGGCGCAGCTTCAGCATGCCTTGGCGTGCGCTGACTGACAGCAACCTGTGGTTGCAAGGCTGGTTATGAATCAAGCACGCCATTTTGCCCTGATTCCCGCAGCAGGCGTCGGTGCACGCATGGAGGCCGCTTGCCCCAAGCAATATTTATCGCTGGCCGGCCAGCCAATGCTGCGCCATACCGTGGCTGCATTTTTAAACAGTGCATCCATTACCCATACCTTTGTGGTGGTCAGTCAAAACGACGCCTATATCGACGAAGCTCTGGGCGAATTGCCGGATGTGACGGTGTTGCGTTGCGGTGGTGCGACGCGCAAAGCTTCAGTGCTGAATGGCTTGCAAGCACTGCGCAATCAACTTGCTGCCAACGATTGGGTGCTGGTGCATGATGCGGCGCGCCCTGGCCTGACACCAACTCTGATCGCGAAATTGATTGACGCCATCGGCGATAGTCCGGTTGGCGGCTTGCTGGCACTGCCGGTAGTCGATACCGTCAAGCGGGTCGAAGCAGGGCGCGTGCAAACGATTCCACGAGATGGCTTGTGGCTGGCGCAAACGCCGCAAATGTTCCGTTACGCATTGCTGGAACGGGCCTTGCGCGAAGTGGAAGATGTCACCGACGAGGCCAGTGCAATCGAAGCCATCGGCCAAATTCCGCTGCTAGTGGAAGGCCACGCCCGCAACCTGAAAGTGACGCAGCAAGAAGATATTGCTCTGGCAGAGCTGTTTTTAACGGCCGGATTTTGAAGGGAATCTTAAGCAGTCGAGCAGTCAAATCCCTTGGAGGGTTATCCGGTATTGGGGGGCTCGGCGTCGAGTTCCTTGCGCATGAAATGGAACAAATAATTCCAGTCGCCGAACGGGATGTATTGGATTTTAGTGGGGTTTTTTATTCCCTTGCGGCGACATCGATATTACTCGGTCATTGTTTCTGCTGTGCCAGAGCCGACGTTGGCAACCCCTTTAACAGCAGAACCAGCAACGCTAACCGCAGTGGAGCCGAGCGTCACGCCCACGCCGACTACCGTACTGGCGACCGAGACTGCAGCGCCAGCGACCGTCACCACGACGCAACCGCTGGACAGTGATGCAGCAAGGAGCAGGCCAACCCGAGCAAACGTTTTCATAGCTATTCACGCGGGCTTCAGACGCCCAGCAGTTCGACTTCAAAAATCAGTGTCGCATGGGGTGGAATTGCGCCGCCAGCACCGCGGGCGCCATAGCCCAATGCGGCCGGAATGATCAATTTGCGCACGCCGCCGATTTTCATGCCCTGCACACCTTCATCCCAGCCCTTGATGACGTGGCCGGCACCGAGCGGAAATTGGAACGGTTCGTTGCGATCCTTGCTGGAGTCGAATTTTTTGCCAGCACTGCCGTCGGCATTTTGTAGCCAACCGGTGTAATGCACGCTGACATGGACGCCAGCCTTGGCTTCTGCGCCAGTGCCTACTGTGATTTCTTCGTATTGCAGGCCTGAGGCGGTCATGATTTCTGACATGATTTTCCTTTGTAGTGGGTCGTAAAGTGGCCAGATTGTAGACCAAATCAGCTCGCCCATAGCATTCAGATGCATGCGCATCGGATAAGTCTGATCGGAGGCGTTCTCGCCATCCATGGTAGAATTCGACGCTTTCGAAAAAAGGTGGGAACAGTAACAGCGGGATATTCAGTTTCATCTGACCTGACTTTTTTGCAGAAAAATAACACTAGGAAGTTATTTTTGCTGGCACTCTTTGAATCAAATCGAATTTAGCGCAACACAGTAATAGCCTTGAGTTCAAGGTTAAATTCATAACGCAACGGCTCTCTAGGCCGTAGGCCACATACTTAGCAGTTACGTCAATCTGCCCTTAGCTCAACTGGATAGAGCAATGCCCTTCTAAGGCATAGGTTACTGGTTCGATTCCAGTAGGGCAGACCATTTAATAATAAAAATCAATAACTTAATTTTCTGCTAACGCAGTCAATTCTGCGTTAATTTAGGTCCAATTCCCTCCTGCTATACCAAAATACACAATAAAAAATTATAGTAAAGGATGTATTTGTTGCGCATTATCAATTCTCTAATATTGTTATTAATTATACTAACTTGATACGTATATAAATAAAGGAGAACATGATGCGAAAATCTGCTAATTGGGACAAATTAATTGGAAACGGGCTATTCGTTATCGCTCTTGTGTTAGCCGTTTATATGACCGCTATCTCACTATAGTTGCCCGGATTCAGATACGAAGTGCAAGCGATTATTCGCCCGTACTTCGTGAGTGAATCCGTCTGATTTTTATCGTGCAACTCTCAGAACAGCATAAATTTTCTTAAGCCGCTCATATTCGATTGTTTGTAGATGCTTGATGTTGACTTAAACAATTTTCTGTGTCGGTGTCATTTGAGAGATTTTATCTCCTGCAAACCACTGCAGACGCTTGTGCAAGGTGACGACTTGGCCAATGATGATAAGGCAAGGTGATTTCAGGCCCAATGTTCGCACCAGATCAGGTAGTGTTTCCAGCGTACCGGTAAAGACTTTTTGATTACTGGTAGTGCCTTTTTCAATGATCGCAGCGGGCATGTTGGCGGGCATTCCATGCGTGATCAACTGCTGCGCAATTTCAGCCAGTGCGCCTAAGCCCATATAAATAACTACTGTTTGATTTTTCCGCGTAAGCGACTGCCAATCCAGATCAAGCGAGCCATCTTTCAGGTGGCCCGTGGCAAACAGGCAGGATTGCGCATAATCACGGTGCGTAAGCGGGATGCCGGCATAGCATGAAACCCCATTTGCAGCGGTAATCCCGGGGACGACTTCGAACGGGATGGCGTGTTCCACCAGCACTTCCAACTCCTCACCACCGCGTCCGAATATAAATGGATCGCCACCTTTTAGCCGCACGACTTTTTTCCCTTCCCTTGCCAGTGTGACCAGTAGATAGTTGATTTCCTCTTGCGGCATGGTATGCCGACTTTTTTCCTTACCTACGTAGATCCTTTGCGCGCCATCACGGACAAAATTGACGACGTCCTGGCTGACCAGATTGTCATACACAACCACGTCTGCCTGCACCAGCAGTTTCACTGCGCGTAGCGTTAATAAGTCGGGGTCCCCCGGGCCTGCACCTACCAGATACACGATGCCTGTATGCGGCTCCGATTCGCCCTGAGGTGCATCCGGTTGTTTTTGGGGTATTGATAAGTTATTCAACGATTTTCCTCATTCATTATTATGTGTTGTCGCACCAGGACGCTGCAACGTATTACGTCGCCATCAATTTAACGTGACATTGTCTAAATAAAATTGATATCCATTAAGGAGAAATGGGTTTTTTTGTAGCAGTCTACGCATGACGGAGGTGAAAGATTTAATTTCGCAGTTAATGCCAAATAAATACAATAAATGCAATTGTAATACTTGAGTTTTTTGGGTGAGCTAGTAATAATAAGACCGATTTTATCAACAGTAAGGGAACTAAAATGACTACAGCGTTAAGAATACCTTTAATTCGCCCTATCGTAGCTTTGCTTGCGGCGTTACCGTTAGCGCTGGGTGTTGCATATGCCGAAGAGGAAAAACCGCACGCCGACGACGCCGAAGTGAAATATCAGGCCGGGGGCTCGCCACTGGCGAATGAAGAGATGCATCAAAACATCAATCCAAAAGCACCGCCGATGACCACGGCCGAGTTTGATGCTGGCAAGAAGATTTATTTCCAGCGCTGCGCCGGCTGCCATGGCGTGTTGCGCAAGGGCGCTACAGGCAAGCCCCTCACTCCTGACATTACGCTTGGAAAAGGTACGGATTACCTGAAGGTATTCATTAACTATGGTTCTCCGGCGGGCATGCCGAACTGGGGTACTTCCGGTGATCTGACAGAAAAAGAAGTTGATTTGATGGCGCGCTATATTCAGCAAGAGCCACCAGTGCCGCCTGAATTCGGTATGAAAGACATGCTCGCAACATGGAAGGTAAATATTCCGGTTGACAAGCGACCTACCAAGAAAATGAACGATTACAATATCGCAAATATTATCTCCACTACTCTGCGTGATGCAGGGGAAGTGGCGTTGATTGACGGCGATAGCAAGAAAATTATCAACATCGTCAAAACCGGCTATGCAGTCCACATTTCCCGCACTTCAGCATCCGGTCGTTACCTGTTCGTGATTGGCCGCGATGCACGCGTTAATCTGATCGACTTGTGGATGGAAAAACCGGACAGCGTTGCAGAGCTGAAGGTTGGGCTTGAGGCGCGTTCTGTCGAAACTTCCAAGTTCAAAGGTTATGAAGACAAATACGCAATTGCCGGTGACTACTGGCCACCGCAGTTCGTGATCATGGAAGGCGATACTCTCAAGCCGCTGAAGATTGTATCTACTCGTGGCATGACGGTTGATGGCGAATATCACCCCGAGCCTCGGGTGGCCTCGATTGTTGCGTCGCATTATCGCCCTGAATTCGTGGTCAACGTCAAGGAAACCGGCAAGATCAAACTGGTCGATTATAAAGATATTAATAATCTGAAAATCACTACGCTCGATGGCGCTAAATTCCTGCACGATGGTGGTCTCGATTCAACCGGCCGTTATTTCCTTGTTGCGGCCAATGCCTCAAACAAAATTGCTGTGGTCGATACCAAGGAAGATAAGATGGCGGCGATTATCGATGTCGGCAAAACACCGCATCCAGGACGCGGCGCCAACTTCGTACATCCTAAGTTCGGTCCGGTATGGGCGACCAGCCATTTGGGCGACGATACCATCTCGTTGATCGGTACCGATCCGGTCAAGCATAAGGCACAGGCATGGAAAGTGGTTTCAACCTTGAAAGGACAAGGCGGTGGTTCCTTGTTTATCAAAACGCATCCAAAATCGAAAAACTTGTGGGTTGATACGCCGCTGAACCCAGATACCAAGCTGAGTCAATCGGTTGCTGTATATGACATCAATGCGCTGGACAAAGGCTTTGTTGTTCTGCCAATCGCGGAATGGGCAAATGTGGGCGAGGGTGCCAAGCGCGTAGTGCAGCCTGAATACAACAAGGCAGGTGACGAAGTCTGGTTCTCGGTTTGGAGTGCCAAAGACAAGGAATCGGCAATTGTGATAGTTGATGATAAGACACGCAAACTGAAAGCAGTGATCAAGGATCCTAGATTGATTACGCCAACAGGTAAATTTAATATCTACAATACGCAACACGACATCTACTAAGAGATCAATTATGAAAAAACATCTCATTCCGATTCTGGCAGCCGGTGCAGGAGTTGTAGCATTCCTGATTGGCGGTAATGCCGCGTTTGCGGCTTCCAATGGTGCCGAACTAGCGCAAAAAAACGGCTGTATGGCTTGCCATAGTATCGACAAGAAAATACTTGGCCCTAGTTTTAAAGATGTTGCTGCTAAATACAAAAGTGATGCTGGTGCGGTAGCCATGCTTTCCAAGAAAATCAAGGAAGGCGGTAGCGGTGTTTGGGGTCCAATCCCGATGCCGGCAAATGGTCCCAAGGTAAGCGACGCAGACATCAAGATAATGACTGAGTGGGTTTTAGCTACCAAATGAATGATTGCTTAATTTAATTAAGCATTTGTATCGACACACAGGCTTTCGGGTCTGTGTGTTTCTTCTGGTTCCATACTTCCTTTGTTTAATAAGAGTATATTTTTTATCGCAATGAAAATATGCGGTAATTGCTATAAAAATTGCAATACTCGTCACTTTTATGAAATATCTGTGTTCTGATTTCTGTTCTTGTCGTGCGTGTCTTACGTGTCTTTCATGGATAATTTTTGTGCCGTAATGGACGAGAGGAACGACAGAAAGTTATATCTGGATGCAAAAATATTGAAAGGTCTGGACGTGTCTGTAAAACGGTGTTTTATCAAACAATGTACCAAGCTTGTTATTGTCAGTATTGCCGGCCTTGGTCTGATCCTCTCCACGGCAGCTTTTGCTAGTGATTATGTTGCAACACCAAATTCTTCCATTACTGCTGCAAGGCGGGGCGCGCTTGTTCTTCTGGTGCGGCAGGATTGCGGCTCTTGCCATGGAATGACGCTCAAAGGCGGCCTGGGGCCGTCATTGCTCCCTGAAGCGTTAAAAGACAAATCTGCTGCTTACCTCAAGTCCATCATCTTGCATGGCCGCCCGGATACGGCAATGCCACCCTGGCAGCGGTTCCTAAGCGATGCCGAGGCTGAATGGATCGTATCCAATTTGAAAAAGGGATTCCCAAGTGGGCATTAAAAAATTTCAAACAGCTTTATTTGCAATCGCGCTACTCCTGTTGAGTGCTTGCACTACTCCGGTTCTGCGCGGCACTGGCGACTTGGGTGTCATCATCGAGCGCGCTACCGGCAGCGTGCAGATTGTCGATACCAGTAAGATGGTGGCCATCGCCAGAGTGAAGGGCTTGGGCGATCTGTCCCATGCTTCGCTCGTGTATTCGCGCGATGGCCGATACGCTTATGTGTTTGGGCGCGACGGCGGCTTGAGTAAGGTTGACTTGCTGCGCGGCGTAATCGAGCGTCGCGTGATCCAGGCCGGCAACAGCATTGGCGGCGCGATTTCGCAAGATGGGAAACTGGTCGCGGTGCAGAATTATGTGCCGGGTGGCGTGAAGGTGTTTTCAGCGGAAACACTGGAATTGATTGCAGACGTTCCATCGACTTATGGAACGGCTGGTTTGCGTTCCAAGGTGGTTGGCCTGGCAGATGCACCCGGCAACCGATTTGTCTGGAGCCTGTTTGATGCCGGCGAAATTTGGGTCGGAGATTTTTCCAATCCAGGCCAGCCGAGCGTGAAAAAATTCAAAGACGTAGGACTTCAGCCTTATGACGGCTTGATTACACCGAATGGACGTTACTATCTGGCTGGGCTGTTTGGCGAAGATGGTATGGCGTTACTGGATTTGTGGCATCCGGAGCAGGGCGTGCGCCGCATTTTGGATGGCTATGGCCGCGGACAGGAAAAACTGCCGGTGTATAAGATGCCGCATCTGCGCGGCTGGGCTGTGGCCGGTCGCTATGCGTATTTGCCCGCTGTCGGACATCACGAAGTGCTGGTGGTAGATACGGAAACCTGGCGTGAAGTCGGTCGCATCAAAGCATCCAGTCAGCCAGTATTTGTCATCGCGCGGCCAGATGGCCGGCAGGTTTGGGTCATTTATGCCTTTCCGGATAATGGCAAAGTGGATGTGATCGACACCGAAACCCGCAGCATTATCAAACAATTGGCACCCGGAAAAACCGTATTGCATATGGAATTCACACCGCGCGGTGAATCAGTCTGGATTTCGGCCCGCGACGACAACCGTGTGGTGGTGTACGACACCGAGAATTTCACCCAACGCAGCGTGTTGTCGGCTGAATCGCCAAGCGGCATTTTCTTCACCCCTCGTGCAACGCGCATCGGATTCTGAGATGGAAAGGATATCTATGGGTGCGATTAATCGGCAACAAGATAGAATTCCGGAAGCGTTGGAATGCACGTTGCTAAATAATTTTCAGCGGGATTTTCCGCTGGTAGCGCAGCCGTTTGCTGAACTTGCCAAACGTCTGAAAGTTGACGAGGCGACTGTCATTGCAGTTTTGCAGTCCCTGTGCGAGCGTGGTCTGGTCAGTCGGGTTGGTGCTGTATTCCGTCCAAACGTAGTCGGCGTCAGTGTCCTGGCAGCAATAGCTGTGCCGGCCGAACGCCTGGAGCAGGTTGCACTCCAGGTAAATGCATTTGCCGAAGTCAATCATAACTATGAGCGCGAGCATCGTTTCAATCTCTGGTTCGTGGCAACCGCGCCTTCAGCCGAACATCTGAAAGCGTTGCTGCGCGAAATTGAAACCACATGCGCCTGCGGGCCGGTTTTGATACTGCCGTTGCTGGAGCAGTTTCACATTGATCTGGGGTTCGATCTGGGATTTAATAAATCCCAGACTGCGTTGCAAGTTTTTGATAGTAGCAAGCAAGCTCCGGCAGAAGTCGCACCGATTACCTTGAGCCAAGACGAGCAGGCTTTTATGGCTGTCTTGCAGCATGGTCTGCCGCTGGTTTCGCGACCATTTGCGCAATTGGGCTGTGCCGAGCCGGACGCGCTTGTCACTCTCGCACGCTGGTGCAAACAGGGCATAATCAAGCGTTTTGGTGTTGTAGTGCGTCACCATGAACTCGGTTTTACCGCTAACGCGATGGTGGTGTGGGATGTGCCTGATGCGCTGGTTTCTGCCGTCGGCAAGCGCATTGCTGATTCGGGCCGGGTCAGCTTGTGTTATCGCCGGCCGCGATGTTTGCCGGATTGGCCTTACAACTTGTTTTGCATGATCCATGGCAAAAACCGCAGCGAAGTAGAACAGCGTATTGCTGAATTGTCGCAGAGGTGCGGCCTGACCGATTTTCCGCATTCGATCCTATTTAGCCGCCGTCGCTTCAAACAATGCGGCGCCCAATATGTGACGAACGTGACGAACGTAATGAATACAAACACCTTGCCGGAGCTTGCTTATGGACCCGATTGATCGTGCCATCATCAACGGCCTGCAGGAAGGGCTGGCAGTGTGCGAGCGTCCTTATCTGGAAGCGGCGCAGCGCCTCGGCCTGGACGAAGACGAGCTGCTTGTGCGGCTGACGCGCATGCTGGCCGAAGGCGTGCTGACGCGGATCGGGCCGCTGTACCAGATTGAACGCATCGGTGGCGCTTTTACTCTGGCCGCGCTGCATGCCCCGCTTGCTGACTTTGAACGGATAGCGCAACAGGTCAATGCCTTGCCGCAGGTCGCGCATAACTATGCACGCGAACATGATCTGAACATGTGGTTCGTGATCGCCACGGAAACCCCGGCAGAAATTGCCAGCGTGATCAGCACCATAGAGCAGCAAACCGGCTGCAACGTATTCAACTTTCCCAAATCTCGCGAGTATTTCGTCGAGCTAAAATTGAAGGCATAACGGAATGCCCCTTACATCCGCAACTACATTTCAAGCGATTGACGCCATTGATCGTGCCATCATCGTGGCCACGCAAGGCGGGCTGCCGCTGGTAGCCCGCCCGTATCACGCCATCGCAGCAAGCCTTGAACTGGAACCGCAGGAAGTTATGACACGGATGCTGCGCATGCAACAGGCTGGCGTGATTCGCCGTGTAGGTGTGGTGCCGAATCATTATGCAATCGGTTACCGCGCCAACGGCATGTCGGTGTGGGACGTGCCGGATGCGCTGGTGGATCAACTAGGGGCAGCGGTTGGCAGCTTTGCTTTCGTCAGTCATTGTTACTGCCGCCCGCGCTGTTTGCCACAATGGCCGTACAACCTGTTCGCGATGGTGCATGGCAAAAGCCGTGACGAGGTAGAGGCGCAAGTGGCGCAAATCGCTGTATTTTTGGAGGCGCATGTACGCAGTCACACCATCCTGTATAGCACCCGCATCCTGAAAAAAACCGGCTTGCGACTGAACCAACAAACCAAGGCAACGCAAAAAATTGCCGTCTGAAAGACCAGAAAAGGAAAGTCATGTTTAGAGTTACCCAATACATGCGAGAAATCGCCCATCCGACGCCACTGCAACCCAAGCGCAATCCGCCCGGCCCAGTCGTGATCTGGAACCTGATCCGGCGCTGTAACCTGACTTGCAAACATTGTTATTCAATTTCGGCCGACAAGGATTTCGCAGGCGAGCTCAGCACGACTGAAGTGTATGGCGTGATGGATGACTTGCGCGGCTTTGGCGTGCCAGTGCTGATTCTGTCGGGCGGCGAACCGTTGCTGCGCGAAGACATTTATGACGTTGCAAAACGCGCCAAAGAGTTGGGGTTTTATGTCGGCTTGTCGACCAACGGCACGCTAATAGATGAATCGAATATCGAACGTATTGCCGCGGTCGGCTTTGATTATGTTGGCATCAGTCTGGATGGTTTGCGCGAAACGCACGATGTATTTCGCCGCAAGCAGGGTGCGTTCGACGCTTCGCTGCATGGCGTCAAATTGTGCCGCGACGCCGGTAGCAAGATCGGCGTGCGCTTCACTCTGACGCAGGACAATGCTAAAGATCTGCCCGCTTTGCTGAAACTGGTGGACGACGAAGGCATTGACAAATTTTATCTGTCGCACCTGAACTATGCCGGGCGCGGCAACAAGAATCGCGGTCACGACGCCTTCTTGGAAACCACGCGCAACGCAATGGATTTGCTGTTTGATACCTGCTGGGACAATATCCAAAAGGGCGTCGATAAGGAATTTGTCACTGGTAATAACGATGCCGACGGCGTGTATCTGCTGCACTGGGTGCGTCGTCATTTCCCTGAACGTGAAGCGGGTTTGCGCGCCAAACTGGCGCAATGGGGCGGCAATTCGTCCGGCGTTAATGTGGCCAACATCGACAATCTCGGCAATGTCCACCCAGACACGTTCTGGTGGCATCACAACTTGGGCAATGTACGTGACCGGCCGTTCTCTGAAATCTGGAACGACACTTCCGATCCATTGATGGCAGGCCTGAAAGCGGTGCCGCGCGTCATTAAAGGCCGTTGTGGTGAATGCAGTTATTTTGATGTCTGTGGCGGCAATACCCGAGTACGTGCGTTGCAATTGACCGACGATCCATGGCAAGAAGACCCTGCATGCTACATGTCGGATGCGGAAATCGGCCTGGGCGGTGAACGCGAGCGCGTCAAGATGGCACCGTATATTCCGATTCGACGGGCGAAGGTTGCGGGATGAAATTAACATCAGGCAACAAGCTGTTATCCGGTTTGATAGCGGTGCTGGCGGGTACCACGTTTTCAGCGTCAGCGGCATCCGATAATCCGGCAGATGCGCCCGTTGCTGCGGCATTGAATGTCAATACGATTTACCAAGCCAACTGCGCCTCTTGTCACGGCGCTGATCGTCTGGGTGCTGTCGGGCCGGCTTTATTGCCGGGTAATCTGTCCCGCTTACGGCGCCCGGCTGCCATCAAGACCATCACTGAAGGACGCATTGCAACCCAGATGCCGGCTTTTGGCACCACCCTAAGCGCACAAGAAATTAGCGCCCTGGCCGACTTGATTTATGCGCCGCTGGCAAAGACGCCGGTTTGGGGTATGGATGAAATTCGCGCATCACGTATTGAATACGTAAAGGCCGATAGTCTGCCAAACAAACCGGTATTCAAGGCTGATCCGCTGAATCTGTTCGTGGTGGTGGAAATTGGCGACCATCATGCGACCATACTAGATGGTGACAAATTCGAAGCGATTGCCCGTTTTCCTACGCGCTACGCTTTGCATGGCGGCCCGAAGTTTTCGCCCGATGGGCGCTATGTGTATTTTGCATCGCGTGACGGTTGGATCGCCAAATACGATATCTGGAATTTGAAACTGGTGGCGGAAGTGCGGGCCGGCATCAATTCTCGTAATCTAGCGGTGTCCAGCGATGGGCGCTTTGCAATGGTCGCTAATTATTTTCCGAATACGCTGGTAGCATTCGATACCCGCGACTTGTCGCCGATTCGTGTGATTGATGTCAAGGACGATAACGGCAAATCCTCGCGCGTGTCCGCGGTGTACGACGCCGCGCCACGCAACAGCTTCATCGCAGCGCTAAAAGATATTCCCGAACTATGGGAAATGAGCTACGACGAAAACGCACCGCCCGTCTATGGCGGCTTGGTACACGATTACAAAATGGCCGAAGGGTTGGCCGTCAAGGGACCGTTCCCGCCGCGTCGCATCAAGCTCGATGACTACCTCGACGATTTCTTCTTCGATCCGTCTTACGATCATGTAATCGGATCGTCGCGCCGTGGTCACGGTCAGGTGGTGAATCTGAATATCGGGCGTAAGATTGCCGATGTCGATTTGCCCGGCCTGCCGCATCTGGGTTCTGGCATAACCTGGGAGTATCAGGGCCGTCCGGTAATGGCAACACCCAACCTGAAAGACGGCGTGGTGTCGGTAATCGACATGAAAACCTGGAAAACCATCAAACAGATACCGACGCTGGGGCCAGGTTTCTTCATGCGCAGCCATGAGAACACGCCGTATGCATGGGTCGATGCGTTCAACGATCCCAAACATCACGATGTAATCCAGATCATCGACAAGAAGACGCTGGAAATCGTCAAGGTATTAAAACCCAGCCCCGGCAAAATTGCCGCCCACACCGAATTTACACGCGACGGCAAATATGCAGTGGTAAGCATTTGGGAAAACGATGGCGAGCTGGTCATCTATGACGCGACGACGCTTGAGGTTGTCAAGCGCATCCCTATGAACAAGCCTTCCGGCAAATACAATGTGTACAACAAGATCACACGCTCGGAGGGCACCAGTCATTGACTGGCCGGCTATGTCAGAACGTGTAAGGAAATTTAATGCCAACGGAAAAGTCTGGCGAATCGGGGGTCAGGCCCATGGATAAAGTACCAACCATCGTCAGGTTTTTGGTGAATTGGCGGGTGAGTCCTGCGTTAAAAGTGGCAGAATTTGATTCGCTGCCAACCTGACGTACCCACGGTCCACCTTCGGCGCGCAGCTTGGATGCGACTTGCACTGACTGCGAATACGAAAAACTGACCGACGTCCTGTCATTCATTGCCAAGGCAAACCCTGCGCCGAGTGACCACGAATTCCCTAATTGCACCTGACCCGGAGCAACTGTGTTTTGCGTGCTGGACAAGTCGTCAAAGCTGCGTTTGAAGTTGTAGTTGTAGCCGATATTGGCAAACAAGACGATCGGGTCATACGTTTTCAGTGCAGACAGGCCGAGCGAAGTGCTCCATACACCATTGCCGGTAGGCTGACGCGATGGAACCAAGAGATTGTTGTTGTCTGGATCGGCATCAATTAACTTGATGCCGTACGGATCGCGTCCGGTCGGTGCTTTAACCCGGATGCTAGCAATCCAATCCGGTGATTCTGCAGACTCTTTCCCGAGTTGGTAATAGGCGCCGGCACTGGTGTCGCCCATCGCCGCCGAATCGTTCGATCCATCGCTAATCGCACCAGCGGACCCGCCGGCTCCTGGCGAAAAATAATTTGATGTGCGATACACCAGCGGTAAGTTGACGTCGACGCTGAGGCGATCCGACATATTCCAGCGTCCAGTAAGGTCATACTGTAACTGATCGGTTTTGATCTGCTGCAGATTGATCTTTCCCAGCAAAATAGAATCGAGCGCCAAAAACCCGCTTAACACCAAACTGCGCTTGTCGTAATGCGTGTAGGTCAAGCCTTGCTCGAATGAGAATTTCTGGTCGAATAAAGGAATGCCTTGTGTGCTGGTCACTGCCTGCGCCTGCGCAGTGCCAGGTTTGACATTTGTTACGCCTTGCGCATCTGCTACCACCGTTGAAGATTGCGTAGCCGTCGCCTGCACAGTCACACCGTGATTGACTTGCGCGATGGCGGTGGCCAGAGAGGGGTTTTCGGCAGGGGCACCGCGTCCGCGCATATCGCCAAGGCTTGCGGTACGGGCTTGTTTTTCAAGCTCGCTTACTCTATTTTGCAGTGCTGTGATGGCGAGCTGCTGATCCTCAGAACGGCGCGTGAGTAGGTGGGTCGTGGCAATTAATGCATCCACTTCGGCGTCTGAAGCCGCCGAAACGGAAAGTGGTGAAATAACGAGTGGAAGCGCTGCGATATAGATTAATTTGCCAATAGTCATAGGGGATTTTTTAATTATAGGAAATTAAAACTAGTATAAATTCAAAAACAAGTGCCTGTTAACTTTATTTTTCTACGGCACTATTTTGAATCTATCGGCCGCGTAGCGTACCCAAGGCTTGATAGAGCCCTTGCTGCGCCAAACCGAGATTAGTCATCGGCTTGACTTGTATCTGCAACTGCAACCGATTGATTACATGCTGATTGCTGGAAGCGATTTGAATGTTTTGATGAATATTGCCATTGTTGGCGAGATTCACGTTTTGCTGGGCTATTCCGGTATTGTTTGGCATCTTCAATTGAACTGAAATACTGTTATTCACGATGTCCACTTGCGCTTCGGAACCGTTAGTTGCTTTATACGTTGCGCTGGATAAACCACTTCCGGTCGGCATGCTTAGGTTTTTGGAGGTTACCTCGATTGCCGTGAGATTGGAGGCGCCATTGCCATCACCTGCAACTTGTACCACCTGAGACGCACCGTTTATGTTGCTTAATCCTGCACTGCCTTTTACATTGCCGGATGCATTGGGTGTCCCTGCAATATCTGATCCGTTGGTGCCACTCGCACTCGCTTGTGTGCTGCTATAACCAGGCCGCCCATTATTGGGCAAGCCAAGCGCTAAAGTCGCTGTGCCTTCTAGCTTTTGGCCGTTATCCGCCTGCCAAGTTGACACCATATTCAATTGCATGCCAACCACGTCCCCTGCGACCGTAAACTTGCCGGCTACATCTGCCATCTGTGCTTCGGTCACAGTTTTGGCCTGACCACATAAGCCCTCTGTCGGGCAAATTTTAAGTTTAGTGTTGGCATTAACAGGCAATGCAACCATGGCGCTGATCGCTACCATCGAAACTACCGCTGCTCGTCCGACAATTGCGTAAAGTTTGTTAGGTTTCATCGTTATCCCTATTTTTCAGAATGAATCCAAGCTAAAGCCAAACTCTTTTTGTGGCGGTAGCATGCGGGTTGCAATGTCAGCACGCTGATTCAACGCGATCGACTTGGCGGATTCGAGCAGTACGTTGTCGGACTCCAGTCCGGCGCCGACAACCGCGAAGACTATCCCGTTCCAGCCTGCGACGAATTCGTCCAAAGGAACTTGTCGGTGCCCCAAAATGGGATCGGCGATATAAACAATGTCGTTAAGGACGCGCTTGACCACAACAAAGTGTGGGTAGCCACGCGTAGTTTGAAGAGCAATGACCGGGATTTTGGTGGAAAGCAGACTGTTTTTATCTATTTGGTAACCTCGGCCACGCAGGCCTATGCGCTCGACGTATTTCTTCATATCTAGCAGGGAAAATCCCTGTTGTCTGACGATTTTTTCGTCTGTATTCATGAGTATGTCCTCAACGATTTCACCTTCCGTCGTGCTTCGTCCAAACACGTTTTGCAATATTGTGGCCAAAGCAGCAGCACCACAGGTAAAGTCTTTTTCTTGCCGAACTATGTTGCTGTAACGCATGGCATGCATCGACTTGATGGTTTTCGTTGTCAACGACTGACCAGGAACCAGATTCCCCATCGAGATTGTGGGCGCAGCCGGAATGGTCGACTGGCAATACACAGCGGTCGATGCCACCGTGAGAAGCCCAAAAACACCTGTCGTGAACAATCGTAGAAACATGATTTCGCCTGAGAGATTATCCCGCCATCTCTTTTGGAGAAAAAGTGGTGGCGGGTATGCATAAAACAGGGATGCTGTTTTATGCGTCGCGTGCTTATTGAGCGGAAGCGATGGACAAGCTGTTATGTTGCAAGTTGCCGTAGCCAGCTGCCATGTTGGCACCGATGTTGCCAGTAGCACCATTCAGCGCATGGGAGATCGATGCCATATTTGTCAGATCGCAATCCAAGGCACCGTTCAACGTCAGTGCCACCAGTTGCTGGTTGCTGCCAGTTGCCTTCACTACATTGCCATCTTTATTGCCGCCGTTGCTAGGCGGGTGCCCACCCATACGACTTGAATTGTTTTCCGTAGCGTTTTGTGTGGCGGCTGCCAACTGGTTATCTTGCATGTTGCCTGAACCAGAGGCAATGTTGACCCCGACGTTACCGGACACGTCATTGAACGAGTCATTAAGTTTCGCTTTGTTGGTGCTGGCAATGGCAAGATTGCCATTCACGGCGGAAACTTGCGTTGAGAAAGTTTGAGCCGATGCAAATACTGAGTTGGCATCCGCCAATGAAGCCAGTGCAGCTTCATTTCCTTGCGCATTGCCGGTACCCGAAGCCATGTTGGCGCCAATATTGCCTGTGAGGTCGTTACCAGTGTTATCAATTGATGCTGTGTTGCCGCCACCCAGTGTAATAGTCAGATTGCCGACTGAAGCTTGGCTATTATCTGTTACCGCGCCGACTTCGGACGCGACAGTAATTTTTCCATCGACCTCAACGTCTCCTTTTACAGCGATCTCGTTGCTGATCTTTGTTGAGCTTGTAATTAAGGCCGTGTTCAGTGGTGGATCAGCAAAAACCGGAGCGGAAAATACGGCGAGTACAGCGGATGCGATGGCGAGTTTAGCGAATTTCATTTTGTTACTCCCTGAGCGTTACATTAAAAGAAAAGAACTGCTTGCGTGAAACAACTGACTTTCAATTACGAACTACGGTGAAGCCACACTTACGCTAAGTGTGAAAAGATTGGCCGTGCTATTGCCCGATCCTGCCAATTGATTTACCTGCACAATGCCGCGTGCGTTTGAAAACGCGGAGTCGGCAATGACTGCAGTATTTTTTCTTGAATCGCCATTGGGCGATGCGCCAATAGGATTTTCTTGTGCGGTAATTACGCTACCGAGTTGATCAATGGACACTTCCGCAACTTTCCCAATTGCAATGGCCACCAGATTTGCCTGCGTGTTGGCATTGCCACTGGACTGATTGACCCTGATTACGCCGCTGGCGTTATGGAAAGCGTTCGTGCCAATCTCGCTTGTGTTGTGGCCTAATGTTGCTTTGTTGGTGAGCACAGCGCCTTGTTCGCTGATGACATTTGCTATTGCGAGGTTCTCGCCGACGCTAATGGCAGCAATATTTGCTTGTAAAGTGCCATTGCCGGCACTCGTGTTGAGTGCGATGCTGCCGGACGTATTCGACAAAACTGCGTTAGCAATAGTATTTTGTGCTGATGGCACTTCGACCGATTGCGCCTTGGCACCGTCAACATTCACTAACGTGACTGTTAGTAGTAGGATTGCAATTTTTGAGAGTCTCTTAGTGGGCATTATTTTGCCACCGGCATGGCCGACATAAGATTTCCCAGCGGAGACATGCTGTGGTTGATGGCGGTGCCTACTCTGGATGTTGCCTGTGCAATGCTAGACCCGATTTGTGAGGCGGAGCCTGCACCTGGCCCGCGCATGCTCGACAGGGAGCGGGCGCTACCTGCAGCGCCCAAATTGTGGTTGATGGATTTTAAAGAGCTGTTATTGTCCCCTTGCTCGCCGCCAACGTCGCTCAACATTGCGTCAGATAATGATTGCGGCACCCCTTGCGTAGCTTTTGTGCCTGAGATGACAAGATCTTCACGCGCAGTTGCAATATTGGTGGCTTGACCCTTGTCGCCAGCACGGAACGCATTGTGCTGCGGCATGTCCCGTCCGATCGTTATATGACCACCTGGTTCTCTTGCTTCTGCGCCCATCGAACTAATTGGAGTTGCGGCTAACACGATACCAAGCGCACACGTCAATTCGATGAAACATGAGGACCTACTAATCCAATTGCGTCTCATGACGACTCCCCTTTATCTGTACAAATAAGCCAATGGCTAAAATCTCTTCGTGGCAGTTTTCTATCTACAAGTGTTATAACTTTTTTCTCAATACTTGAACGCTGATATCTCCCGAACTAAAATGCTTCGCCGTGCTGTTGCCCTGCAACTGAAACAATTATTTCGTTAAATATTTGACATGTGTTCTTTATACATGATTTCTTCGTGCAATTTGTTGGAATGGCAATATATTTGTTTTATGTCAACAAAATATCATCATCGAAATATTGCTAGGTAAAGTTATAAAAATTTCTGCGGGTGATGCATGAAACACTATGGATGGGCATTTGCGGGGCCTTGTAATCGGGAGTCAACACTCTCTGGATGGGATTTTTGAACTCTATTCGCGTTACACGTTGTTGCATAAATAATCTAGGGCTATTGAGCGCGGCCATCCGCCGGAAAAATTTGTCCGCGTGTTCGCCGCCTGCAATGAACTGGGCTTGCATCAGGTGGAATCCAAAAAAAGGGGCGTGTGACAGTGTGGCGCGCTGGTGGGAAACACAGGGATGCTACGATCATCCGCAGGCAACGCAGTTGCTGATGCTCTGTGATGGCGGAGGCAGCAATCCGGCGGTTTCCTGGCTATTTCGGCAAGACTTGCAGGAGTGTTGGCCAATCGCACTGGCTTGGCACTGCGCGTGGCCCACTATCCACCGTACTGCTCCAAGCACAACCCGATCGAACATGTGCTCTTCCCGCATATCACCCGGGCCTGCGAAGGCGTGGTATTTGAAAGCGTGCTGCTGGTTAAGAAATTGATCGAACGCACCCAGACCAGCACCGGACTGCGCGTCACGGTTGACATCATCAACAGCGCTTATGAAACCGGCCGCAAGGCGGCAGACCATCTGAAAACCAACATGAAAATTGTGCTTGACGCGATCTTCCCCAAATGGAACTCCACGATCTCACCGCAGGCAGGTTCATGAGTTCGGGAAGTTATTTCGTACACGTTCCTAAGCGAAGTGCACAATGGTCACCAAGAAAAAATATGTGATGCCCGGGATTGACGACCTGAAGGAGGCTGGCCCTCAGGTGGCCGCGTTGGTAGCATTTGTCGAAGATCTGACCGACCATGCCAATGCGGTGTACGAGCAGGCGCAGGCGCTTGAAGCCCAGTTGGCGCGGCTGAAGAAAGCGAAGAAGCGGGCATCGCGCACGTCGAAATGAAGCAGCGCATTCTGCCGCATGTCGACAAGGACGAGCTTCCGCGAAAGCACAAGAAACAGATCGGCAAACTTCAAACCTTCACCGAGGGCCTGCTCGAAGAAATTTACGCGTTCGAGGACCAGGTCGGACACCTCAATGACGAAGTGGCCATTCTCAAGGGCGAGAAGATGCGCCCTGTCTTCAAGCCGAGCCGCATGAATGAAGAAGCGGGACAGGCGGATGACAAGACTGCGCAGGGCCAGACCGGCAAGCGTCCTGGTTCGCAGAAAAAAACAAGACGGCAGAACTGAACATTGATCGCGAACGCGTCATCGAGCCAGTCGAAGTCATTCCGCCCGGCTCCCGTTTCAAGGGCTATCGCGACTTCATCGTCCAGGATATTCTGATCACGCCATTGAACACGCGCTATCGCCTGGCGCGTTGGCAAACACCGGACGGACGACACCTGACCGGGCGGCTGCCAGAGTCGCTGCGCAACGGCCATTTCGGACTGGATGGTGAGCTATATGCTGTACCAGCACCACCACTACCTCGTTACCCAGCCGCTGCTCCATGAGCAATTGCGCGAATGGGGCATCGACATCTCAGCCGGACAGATCGACGCGCTGCTGCAAAACGGCAAGGCATCGTTTCACGAGGAAAAAGACGCGCTGCTAAGGGTTGGCCTTGCCTTGTCGTCGTATGTGACGGTCGACGATACCGGTGCCCGGCATCAGGGCAACAACGGCTACGTGACGCATATTGGCAATCAGTACTTCGCCTGGTTCCAGAGCAACACGACCAAGAGCCGCATCAACTTCCTCGAATTGCTGCGCGCCGGGCAGACCGACTACCGGATCAATGCGCACGCACTGACCTACATGAAAAAGCAGGGACTTTCCCAGGTGTTCCTGGACGTCTTGCGCAACCACGAGATTGCCGGCTTCGCCGACCAACAGGCTTGGCATGGCCACATGGATGCCTTGGGCATGCACGTGCAGCGCTACGCAGGATTGCTACCGAAGGCGCCTTGCTGGGCAGCCTGAAGGGACTGCACATCGCCGAAAACCTCGCCATCATCAGCGATGACGCCGGCCAGTTCAATGTCCTCACGCACGGCTTATGCTGGGTCCACGCGGAACGCCTCGTTCACAAGATGCTGCCGCTCAATGACCAGCACAGAATTGACATCGCGCGCGTTCGCGGCCAGATTTGGGATCTATACGCCGACTTAAAATCCTATAAGGCGCGACCTGCGGAAGAACGCAAGGACGGACTGAAGAAACGCTTCGATGCGATCTTCACTCAGAAGACGAGTTACACTTCATTGACCCTGCTCCTGGCGCGGCTGCATAAGAACAGATCCGAGCTGCTGCTGGTCCTGGAATGACCCGAAATCCCGCTCCATACCAACGGCAGCGAAAGCGATATCCGCGATCATGTCAGGAAGAAAAAAGTCAGCGGCGGCACCCGCAGCGACTCAGGTCGCCAGTGCCGCGACACCTTCTCCAGTCTGAAAAAAACCTGTCGTAAATTGGGCATCTCGTTCTGGCGATACCTGATCGACCGCATCTCGTGCAGCGACCAAATTCCGCCCTTGCCGCACATCATCGGACAGCGCATCGCCACCGCATAAACGCAGGTCGGGACCAATCTCGCCCCGATTTATTGAGGTGTTACAAAAATCGGTCGTAGCTCTAGCAGAAAAATTTTGCTCTCCCATAGAAAAAGCAATCTCAAAAACCAACTGTGACATAGCCTTTTTTATGGTTGATTGCGGCTAAAGCGCGCAAGATTAGGGAAATTTCCTGCTTCTTTTTGCCCGCAAGTTAATCATGGTATTTAATTTAAGGCTATGTCAATACTTACCGTTGAATTGCTGTCTAACATTTGATACTCACTGTTTATGGAGAGCAGTTCCCATGAAACCGCTGGAATTCAAAACGTGGTTGGAGCAACTCAATGCGCTCAACCGTGGGCAAAAAGACCGCCTGCGCACTGCATTGGAGCGACGGGAAAGCACAGAAGCAGTGATCCGGCTGATCGAGCACAGTTTGCA
>JBGSTZ010000053.1:0-16946 GCA_041736255.1 Burkholderiaceae bacterium | reverse complement strand
GCCGGAGGCGGTGCGCCTGTTCGACGAATTTGACTACCGCGCCGGATCATGGCCCAGGGCCTGGCGCGTGCTGTTGAAGGCCGAAGTCATGGCGCTGGGCGAGAACGCGCGTTTCATCGTCACATCACTGCCTGGCCTGGATGCCGGCATGCTGTACGAGGACATTTATTGCGCGCGCGGCCAGGCCGAAAATTACATCAAGCATCTCAAGGGCGACCTGGCGTCGGACCGCACTTCATGCACGAGCTTCCTGGCCAACTGCATGCGCCTGCTGCTGCATGCCGCCGCCTACATCCTGCACCAGCAACTGCGCACCCAGGCGTTGCAGCATACCGCGCTGTCGCAGGCGCAACCTTCGACGGTCATCGCCAGGCTGTTCAAGATCGCCGTCCAGGTCCGTCAAAGCAAACAGCGCATCACGCTGCATCTGCCCAGCGCCTGCCCGGTAAAACATGTGCTGCATACGCTCGCTGAACGGCTGTTCGTCGCCATCCCCGTAAACATCGTTAACGTTAACTCTTCCTGACCTGGCTTCGTCCGGTCAGCCGAGAATCGACCTCCCGCCCGCAACTTTCACTACCCAACCCGATTGCCAGCACCCCCATTTCGCATGGGTAGGGCGAGCTTCGCCCGACGTTTTTTAGACCCTCCGCCAAACTGACATGGCGAGCAAATTTCGGCAGCAATGCCAGTTTATGAAACATTCAGGCTAGCTATGATTGACCAAAAGATCGTCCACAGAAAGGCTGCGCAAGCGGCTTTTTTCAGGGTCGTGAACAGGTGATTCGCGCCGGCGGCGGTGCTGATCCGGGTATTTGCCGCAGCTCTGCAAACTCAGTCAGTACTGCCGGCTTGACCGGCGGGGGGCGTGTCCGGGAGCGTTAGTCGTGGTGTCGCCTACTGTCGGACCGGATGGCAAGTTTGGAGTAGCCAGACGGTTGCAACTCGATTGACGCCGTTGGACCATAATCATAAAGAGAATGGGATCTAGCCCTGAGGCTCAAGAGCAGCAGTGGACCTGGTCAGAACAGTGTCTCCTTGTAGTGTTCCCGTCCGTCTAACAACACTGCCAGAATACCGGCCTTGCCGCGTGTATCGATTGCGACGAGGATCGATACCTTTTCGCCGCCTTGCGGGCGTTCGATCTGTCTGCCGGTGCCTTCCGGCACGTAATATTGTTCGATGCCGTAGCGCACATTCAGCGTGCGTTGCTGGACTGATTTGTTGGTCGTGCGATCCCACTCGACATCGTTTGCATGCTGAACCTCGCCCCTGAGCGCCAGCAGGTCGGGCGGAATTGCGTTGCGCTGGTGATGCGCCGAGACGGCTTTCGCACCATCTGGATCGAGTTTGAGCGCGACCCATACCGTGTCATGACGCTTGAAGTCCTTGTCGCCGCCAAGCGCTGCTTCGCCGTCGAGATGCAATTGATTGATCGGATAGGCGAGGCGCGCGTAATCGCCCATGAATAACGAGCGCGGATCAACCGGTACGGTTTTAAGCACAACGGGCGCACCGGTGTTGAGCGTCCACTGTTTGTCGGCAATCATCGCCGCTAGCGCACCGATCTGCACTACCACCAGAAATATTATCTTCAGCCAAATATTCATGGCTGTGTCCCGCCCTCAATGTCGCGCAACAGCGCACGGCGCCTGCGTTCCAACCAGCCACAGCCAGCCAGGAGCAGCACGCCTCCAACCATGAAGAAAAGTGCACGGTCGAAAAGTGACCAGAATGTGTCGAAGTAACGCGCTAGCACCAAGACTGAAAAACCGGTAAAGGCGCGGTTCACCATCAGGCGGTCACCGTGGCGGATGCCAATATCCCCCATCCAGTACAGCATACCGAGAAAGATGGCGTTCCAGAACAGTGCAGGCAGGCCGCCGCTGCGTGGCACGATGACCTCGACCGCTAGCAGCAAGGCAAAGCCAATCGCCAGCGCGATACCAATGCGCAGCCGTTTCGCCGCCAACGCGCTGGTTCGGGCGAGGAGGAGGATGCCGGCGGCGTAGAGCGCTGTGGCGCTGACAAGAGCGGCGAGCCATGGCATAAGGCCACCCGCTGGCTTGGTGTGATGCAAGGCAAAGTCGGGGAAGGTAAAAACGAAGGCTCCGATCAGCGCGGCGAGTAATAAATCGGCGCGCACAGCGCGTGCAAACGGATGCTCACTCGCCTGCGCCAGCGCCCAGCAGCCAGCGATGCCGAGCACTTGCAGGGCGAAGAGGCGGATGTGTGCATGAGACTCCCAAACTTCGCCAATCCACGGCTGGGCGTGCCAGCCAATCATCCAGAGAATGCACAGTGCGCCCCACCCGCGCGTAGCACTCTTCCAGTCGTGACGAAAGAGTGGCACGACGGCGAGTGCTAAATAGCCGAGCAGCGGCCAGTTCATCGCCCGGTAGTCGAACTGCTCACTCCACGTCCACAACGCTGCCAGTGCAATCGATGCCACCATCGCGGGCTGCGAGCCGAGCAGCCACGCCGACAGCAGGCCGCCAGCCGCCCACAGTGCGATGCCATTCGGAAAGTGTGCGTCGATGTGGTAGATCTGACCGATCAGCATGATTGCAGCACCGAAGAACAGCACGGAAAGGAATGCCATTCCCTGTGCCAGTTTCGGCAGCACGCTACGGGTCAGGCAAAGACCGTACGCAACATGGCTGCCGGTGAGGGCGAGGAAGATGATAATAAGCTTCATGAGCTTGTTTATCTCATTCCAGTGCGCGGCGAACCAGGTGATGACGCCGACGCCGAGCAGGAGCGCGCCAACCAGCGCGAGCACGGAAGCCCATGCCATTTTCGGCTGCCGTGCAGCAACATCAGCGAGGATGGCTTGACACCCCTCGGCGCTCACCCAGCCCTCTTTTTGCCAGCGCGTCAGTTCCTGCGCAAGTCGTTTGCCAAATCCCGGGTAGTTCATCGCGTTTCTCACGAATAGGGTCTAAATGCGGACCAGCGATTGATCAACACCACATCCAAGCTACTTATTTCATCGCTTTGCAGTGTGGCCTACATGCAATATGCCCCACGAACTGAGCGCCCGTCAACCGACACTGCCGACCGAGGCCGGGATAAATATGCCAAGCCAACATCAGGAGATACCAAAAAAGCTAAAATTACTCCCTAAGCTATTTGCAAAAACTCTCAAATAGTTTGACACGTTCTGCGGTCTGATCGGCCGTTTGGAAGAATAGTGGTGTAGTTTCACTTTTCCAGATTCGGGTCAACGTCCTGCGCAAGACATACAGCTGTTATCGCAAAATTTTATAGGAGAAATACCATGACAACGAACGTACTCGGTTATGCCACCCATTCCGCAAAGGATGCACTAGCGCCCCATCGTTTCGAGCGTCGCGAGCCGCGCGCAAACGATGTGGTCATCGAAATTCTCTACTGCGGCGTCTGTCATTCGGATTTGCATCAAGCCCGCAATGACTGGGGCAATAGCAAGTATCCGATGGTGCCGGGCCATGAAATCATCGGCCGCGTGGCCAGCGTTGGGCCGAATGTAGCCCGCTTCAAACCGGGCGACCAGGTCGGCGTCGGCTGCATGGTCGATTCCTGCCAGCATTGCGCGGCCTGCGAACGTGGACTGGAACAGTATTGCGAAGAGGGCCCGACACTGACCTATAACGATAGTGACCGTCATGACCGGATGCCGACTTTCGGTGGTTACTCTGAGAAAATCGTCGTATCGGACAAGTTTGTCGTGAAGATTCCCGATGGCATGGACTTGACAGGGGCTGCTCCGCTACTTTGCGCAGGCATTACCACCTGGTCTCCACTGCGCCACTGGAAAGTGGGCAAGAACAGCAAGGTTGCAGTCATAGGCCTGGGCGGCCTGGGACACATGGCATTGAAACTTGCAAACGCTCTGGGCGCCGACGTGTCGCTGTTCACGCGCTCGCCAGACAAGGAAGAAGATGCGCGTCGCCTGGGCGCGCACAGGATCGTACTCTCGACCGAGGAAGGGCAAATGGCTGCGGTCAAGGGCCAGTTCGACTTGATCATCGACACCGTACCTTATGCCCATGATCTCAACTCATATCTGCCCACGCTTGCGGTCGATGGAACGTTGGTCCTGGTCGGGTATCTGGGTCCTCTGGAACCCATGCTGCACAGCGTACCTTTGATCATGGGACGCAAATCGGTGGCGGGCTCGGCGATCGGCGGTATCGCCGAGACACAGGAAATGCTCGACTTCTGTGGCGAGCATGGCATTACTTCGGATATCGAGACAATCAAGATTCAGGATATCAATGTCGCGTATGAACGTATGCTCAAGAGTGACGTGAAATACCGCTTTGTGATTGATATGGCATCGCTGAAGACTTGATTGAAATGTCCGCTTTTGGCCGTTATGCAGAGCTCTGCATAACGGTTAGCGTTTATCTGTCGCCGGCACGATATTCGCAAGTTGCACACCTGCAGCTTGACGTATCAGTACCCAGCAATGCCAGCTTCTCGCCGACACGGCGCAGTAATGTGGTTGTAACCACCGTCCTCTGAGGAAGAGCCAAATGGTGCGTACCTACAAAAAACCGCTTCAGCTTGGTATTCGCTACTCAGGCCGGTAAATCGGAAAACGCTGGCGTCGAACACGCCCTCGAACAACACCGAACTCAGATAGTGCTGGCCCGAGTCGGGCAAAATCACCACGATGGTCTTGCCCGCATTTTCGGCGCGCTTGGCCCAACGTGCCGCCACTGCGGCCGCCGCGCCGCTGGATATCCCGGACAAAATGCCTTCCACGTGCGATTGATTGTTGGCGCGCCGCCAACCTGCCACAGTGGCCCTCATCCCCCAAACTGTTTCATCAACCCAATCCGGAATAAATCCCGGTCGTTCTTTTCCGCGAAGGTCTTGACGCGGCTGAAATTGGCAAAGACTTTCATGGATTTGAAAACTGATCGTTCGGCCTGAAGCGTGAGCAAACCAAGCACGCGGGTATTGCCGGAACCTCGCTCGTTCTGCGCAACATAGGGCCCCACGCCAGCGCTCACGGTCCACTTTTCGGTGAGCGGTTGCACGAACCAGCCTTGTGCGGCTATCCCGCGCCGGTCCACGCGAGATCCATCGTCACCCTCGACAATAGCTGCAATTGACCCCGCCCATGGCCCCCGGTATTGCTTGGCTTCGAGGGAAAACGACGATGTGCTGTCGGTTCCCAATTGGTTCGTGTTGGATCTGCCTGCGGCCAGGCCAATCCAGATGGGATGGCCGTGAGTGCTGGCAGCCGGATATGCCGGCATTTCGCTGAAATATTTTCCAAGTCCAACTAATATTGCATTCGATGAATGCACATCTCTCATGGCGACATGGTTTAGCGCGATTCGCATATGCAGGCCTTGTGAATATTGATCAAGGTTAATCCGCAGAGCCAGAGAAAGCAGGGCGCCCAGGTTGGAATCGTTAACCTGAACACCAGCGATTTCGGTTGTATTCATGCTCAGGTAAGGGCCAACGCCAAATTCCGCAGTCACGTTGTGGTGCAAGGCATGGCTGTAAACCAGTTGTATTCCGAAGCCGTCCCGATGATTGTTATCCGGATGCCCTTCGTTGTAATGCACGAAGTCGGCCCGGATTTTTTCCCTGTCAGAAAAAATGGATGTGGCACCAAAAATGGAAGGATGGATATCCTTGCCAAAACGAACGCTCAGAGCCCTCCACTTCATGGTTCTGTCACCTGTCGTGTTCCCGCCAGAAACCCGTCCATTACCGAACGCGGCTGACACATAAGCCCCGCTGCCATTCTCAAGAAACTTCGGAGTGGAAGCGGCTTGGTCAACAGGTGAATTGCTTGCCCCGTAATTGTTCAATGGAGTTTGGGCACGTGCGGGGAGCGAGCAAAGCAGGGACAGAAAAAGGCATAACGTGAAAGTTTTCATACAACATGGCTCTCAGGCGATTTAGTGTTCGGCTTCGTGTTTTCAGCTGTCAAGTGGCATGAAAACGCTAGGGCAAGCTTCCAAAAATTCTACATTTTTCAGTGTAATTTGCGAAATGGAAAGTCATGTTTTTGCCATAGAAAGAATGACATACGCTGCGTAAAGTTTACTGAGAAAAAATAATCTTTTGCAAAGTAATGCGTAGCTGTGCGCAATGAGGGGATAAGTGGCACAGACGAGACGCGGCGAACGCTAATCGGAATTTGGGATGCATCTAAAGCTGACTTCGGTTGAAGCCTGCTCTCCAAGGGATGCGAAAGTTGGTCCACCCTTCGACGCTTGTTGGCCACCTTGTTGAGTTTTTTGACATACTCATATGTATTTATATTTCAGACAACATGGATTACGGAATCAGAAAACGATTCACTAGTTGCAGATCCTGCTCCTGCAGGGTGCCGGCGGCGGACTTTAGCCGCAGGCCGTTGACGATGGTGTCGTAGCGCGCACGGGACAGATCCCTGCGGGTGGAAAACAGTTGCTGCTGTGCATTCAGCACGTCGATGTTGATGCGCACGCCGACCTGATAGCCGAGCTTGTTGGCGTCGAGCGCCGACAGGCTTGACACTTCGGCAGCTTCCAGCGCGTTGACTTGGGCCAGGCCGCTGGTGACGCCCAGATACGATTGGCGCGCACCTTGGGCCGCGCTGCGGCGCGCGGTTTCGAGATCAAAGCGCGCCTGGTCATCCAGCGCGATGGCTTCGCGTACTTGGCTGGTGATGGCGAATCCGGCGAACAGCGGAATGTTCCACTGCACGCCGATGGTATTGGTATCGCCGGCTACGTTGCTGCTGGGGGTTTGGTTGCCATGATTGCGACTGGCTACCAGATCGACGGTCGGGTAATGGCCGGCACGGTTTCTGGAGATATCCCTGCGGGCGATTTCGAGACCGATTTGTGAGCCGAGTACATTGTTATTTTGTTGTTCTGCGGCGCTGACCCAGTTGCCGATTTGGGCAGGTTGCGGCGGACTGAGCGTGACGCCGGTTTTGAGTTTGGCCAAGTCGCCGGGCGTGTTGCCGATGATTTGCTGCAAGGCTGCGCGCTTGATTTCCAGGTCGCTTTGGGCCGCATATTCTTGCGCCACAGCCAAGTCGAAACGCGCTTGTGCTTCGTGGCTGTCGGTGATGGTGGCAGTGCCGACTTCGAAGTTTTGCTTGGCAAATTCGAGTTGTTCGCTGATCGCGGTCTTTTGGGCTTGCACGAAGCCGATGGTGTCTTGTGCTGCCAATACGTCGAAATACGCTTGCGACACGCGCAAAATCAAGTCTTGCTGGCTCTGGGCAAACTGGGTTTCGCTGAATGCGACAGAGAGTTTGCCTTGTTCGTATTGCTGCCAATTGGCCCAGCGGAATAGCGGCTGCGAGATTGCCAGGCTGTAGCTGTTGCCGTTGAAGGTTTCCCTATTTTCAAATTCGGTGCGGCTATTGCCACCGGACAGGCCGACGACGGGCAGCAGACCGGCGCGCGCTTGCGGCAGCTTTTCCTGACCGGCGCGCAGGGCGGCGCGGGCGCTGGCATATTGCGCATCATTGATTAGCGCCTGCTGATAAATTTGCAGCAAATCTTCCGCGTGCACATGCATTGATACGAAGCTGCAAGCGATGAGCGTGGCGATAACAGAATTGCGCATTAAGTTCTCCGGTGGAGTCGGTCAGTAAGAAGGTAAAAAAACAAGGTCAATAAGTCGGCATCGTTGCATCGACCTGCTGGGCCCAGGCATGTACGCCGCCGGTCAGGTTGATGATGTTGGAAAAGCCATTACGCTCCAGAAAATGCGCGACCTGCATGCTGCGCGCGCCGTGATGGCAGATACAGACGATCGGCAACTCCTTGTTCAGCTCGATATATCGGGCCGGAATTGCATTCATTGGGATCAGTTGCGCTCCGACGATATGGCAGGTCTCGAATTCCCATGCCTCGCGCACATCCAGCAGCAGTGGTTGTGGCTGCGACGCGTCCTGCATCCATTGCGCCAGTTCCGGGGCGGTCATGTTTTGCATAGAAAATATCCTTAGAAGGAGAAGTGCGGCGGCGTGAGTGCGTTGCGTAGCGGTTTTTCGTAGGTTTCAAACAGCGTGACGGTGCTGTATGCGGTGTCCGACATGCGGGTGGTGATTTGACCGCTCATGACTGGCGCTTCGCCGATGATGGCAAAAATGCGGCCGCCGACCTTAATTTTTTTCAGGAAGGCGTCCGGCAACACGGGCAGCGAGCCCGAAATTACGATCACGTCATAGCATGCGGTGTCGCCACCTTCGCTGCTGGTGCCGGTCCAGCCCTGCGCGCCGTCGCCGAGCAGGGTGGTGACATTGGTGATGCCGTAGCCGGACAGATTCTTGTCTGCCAGTGCTTTCAGTTCTGGTTCGATTTCGATGCTGGTGACATGGCGTGCCTTGTACGACAACAAGGCTGCCATATAGCCTGAGCCGGTGCCGATTTCGAGCACGTTTTCATGTTTTTGAGGTGCAACTTCCTGCAGGATGCGCGCTTCCATCTTGGGCGTAAGCATGTTTTCACCGCAGGGCAAAGGGATTTCGGTGTCGAAAAAAGCCAGTGCTTTGTAGGCGTCGGGTACGAAAGCTTCACGTTTGACGACGACCAGAAGGTCCAGCACATCCTGTTTCAACACGTCCCAAGTACGAATTTGCTGTTCGATCATGTTGAGGCGGTTTTGCTCGAGGCTCATGTTGCTCATATTGGTATCCCAAGAATTATTAGTAGAAGAAAAAATGCATTTTATCAAACGGTATCAGTTCTTCTATAGCGGTAACTTTGCTGCCGCATCATGGCCGCTCGGCGGTTGAGCCCAGTTTGCGTTTCAGCCACAGCGTCAGGTCATCCAGATAGGTATATATCACCGGCACCACCACCAGAGTCAGCAGCGAGGACGTGATAATGCCGCCGATCACTGCCTGCCCCATCGGAGCGCGCTGCTCGGAGCCTTCCGACAAGCCGAATGCCAGCGGCATCATGCCGAATACCATCGCCAGCGTGGTCATCAGGATCGGGCGCAGCCGCACATGCGCGGCTTCCAGCAGCGCGTCATGGCGGTTCATGCCGGCGCGTTGCATCTGATTGGTGAAGTCGACCAGCAAAATGGCATTCTTGGTGACCAGCCCCATCAGCATGATGAGGCCGATGATGGAGAAGATGTTCAGCGTCGAGCGGAACACCATCAGCATCAGGAAAGCGCCGATCAGCGTCAGCGGCAGCGAGGACATGATCGCCAGCGGTTGCAGGAAGCTGGCGAACTGCGAGGCCAGGATCATGTAAATGAAGATCACTGCCAGCGCCAGTGCCGCCAGCGCATAGCCAAACGATTCATCCATGCTTTTGGTGGTGCCGCCCAGTTGGTAGCGGTAGCCCGGCTGCATCGCGATCGAATCCAACGCTGCCTTCACATCCCGGCTGACTTCACCGGCCGAGCGGCCGATCACGTTGGCCGATAGTTCGACTTCGCGGTTCAGGTCGCGCCGGTTGATCTGGTTGGCGCCGGTGGTGGGAATAATGTCGGCAACTTGGCGCAGCGGCACCATTTTGGGCGAGCCGTCGGCGTTGACCTGGGTGCTGGCCAGCATCAGGCGCGACAGGTCGTCGATATGGTTGCGGTCGGACGGCGCCAGTCGCACATTGACGTCATAATTTTCGTCGTCCGGTGCGCGCCAGCTGCTGGCCGCTTCGCCTGCCAGCAAAGGGCGCAAGGTATTGCCGATTTGCGCCACGCCGATGCCGAGGTCGGCGGCAAGATTGCGCTTGGGTTCGATCGAAATAGTCGGCTTGGCGGCTTTCAGGCTGGAGTCGAGATCGACCAGGCCGGGTATCGCGCGCAGCTTGGCTTCGGCCTGTTCCGATAACTGTACCAATTGATCCAGATCGCTGCCTTGCAGGCTCAGGCGGATTTGCTTGGAATCGCCGCCGACGCCATCGAGCGTGCCGATATGGGTCACGGTGATGCCGGCAATGCGTGACAGTTGTGTGCGAAGTGGGTCGGACAGGTCGGCGGTGCTGCGCTTGCGTTCGGTGCGCGGAAACAGGCGCACGAACACGGTAGCGCTGTTTTTTCCCTGCGAAGTGCCAGTATTGATGCTGGAATAGGTGTCGCGTACTTCGGGGAATGTACGTAGCGTCGTTTCGACCTGATGTACTTTACTTTCGGTGAGTTCCAGCGAAGAGCCGACCGGCGTATAGAAGGTGACGCCGGTTTCCGAAAAATCCGCTTGCGGCACAAATTCGGAGCCGATCAAGCCGACAGCCGGCAGTGCCAGTCCGCCGACGAAGCTTGCCAGCGCAATCAGCAATGTCAAGCCGCGGTGCCCGAGCGACCATTTCAATAACACTTGATAGCCGCGTGAGAACCATGTCACCAGCCGCGCGAACTGGGCCAGCACGCGCCCGATACTATTCGCATACCAGCCGCTGCGCTTGTGTGTGCCATGCGCATCCGGGTCGGGCCAGATCGACGACAGCATCGGGTCCAGCGTGAACGATACGAACATCGAAATCAGCACTGCCGCCGCTACCGTGATGCCAAACTGATGGAAGAAGCGGCCGATGATGCCGCCCATGAAGCCGACTGGCAAAAATACCGCGACAATCGAGAGCGTGGTCGCCAGCACCGCCAAACCAATTTCTGCAGTACCTTCCAGCGCTGCGGTCTTGTGATCTTTGAATTTGCCGTTCACTTTCATGCCGGCATGGCGCACGATGTTTTCGCGCACCACGATTGCATCGTCGATCAGCAAACCGACGCACAGCGACAGCGCCATCAGCGTGATCATGTTGATGGTGAAGCCGAATATATTCATGAACAAAAAAGTGCCGATCAGCGAAATCGGCAAGGTCAAACCGGTAATCACGGTCGAACGCCATGAATTCAGAAACAAGAACACGATCAGGATGGTCAGCAATGCGCCTTCGATCAGCGTCTTGCGCACGTTCTCGACCCCGACCCGGATCTGGCGCGAACCATCCTTGATGACTTCGATCTTGACGCCCGGATACAGCGCCTTCAGGCGTGGTTCCAGTTCTTTCAGTGCCGCTTGCAGATTGTCTGCAATCTCAATCGTGTTTTGCCCCTGCGCCTTGAGCACATCCAGCGCTAGCGTACGCCTGCCGTTGTAGAGCGCCAGACTTTCCTGTTCTTGCTGGCCATCGACGACTTGGGCAATTTGCGACAGCTTGACCGGCTGGCCACCACGCCGGGCGACGATGATGTCGCCGAAATCCTGCACCCGCTGAATGCGGCCTTGTACCTGCACCACTTGTTCATTGGTTGAGGCACGAATCGCGCCGGTCGGTAGTTCCTGATTTTCGTTGCGCACCGCATTAATGACTTGCTCGACGCTGATGCCAAGCGACTCCATTTCGAGCGGCTTGACGTAAATTTGGATTTCGCGCTTGATGCCGCCCACTAGCGTCACCGCGCCGACGCCGCGCACATTTTCCAGCCGCTTTTTAACCACTTGGTCGGCAATCGTGGTCAGGTCGCGAAAACTGCGCTGCTGCAGCGTGGCGTCGTTGGTTACTGAAACCGAAAAAATCGGCTGGTCGGCCGGATCGAAGCGCGTCACGCGCGGCTCTTCGACTTCTTTTCTGAAGGTGGTTTTGATCAGCGCCACTTTTTCGCGCACATCCTGCGCGGCCTGGGCCGGGTCGATGCTCAGATCGAATTCGATGATGACAACCGAAGACCCTTCAAACGAGCGCGAGGTCAGGCTGTTGATGCCGTTGATGGTATTGACCGCTTCTTCCATCTTGCGGGTCAGGTCGGATTCGACTGTCTCGGGCGAAGCGCCGGGATAATCGGTTTGCACCACCACCACCGGAAAAGTCACTTCGGGGAATTGATCGACCCGCAAGCGATCATAAGAAAATAGCCCCAGCACGACGAAGGCCAGCATCATCATGGTTGCCAGCACTGGATTGCCAATACTAATGCGCGTGAACCACATCGCCTATTCCTTCCGGACTGCGGTTGCAGCGCTGGCAGCGAGAGGTACGAGACGGGCCGGCGTTCCGGCTTGCAGATGGCCCAGATTGGCCTTGACGATTTGCGTGCCGGAAGTCAATCCGGCGGTAATTTCGACCGCAGCGCCTTTGTCGTCATTACCTTCCAGCCCTAGCGTGACGGCTTTTTCAGTCAGCACGCCGTTTTCAATCGCATACACAATGGTTCTACCATCGACTTGCCGGATCGCAGATTGCGGCACGCTGAGTACGCCATTTTTTTGCGACAGCGTCAATTCGGCCTGGCCAAACATGCCGCCGCGCAGTGCGCCATTTGGGTTGTCTAGCTGGATATACGCCAGAATCGAGCGCGAGCCGGATTCGGTGGTCGGGTTGATCCGGACCACGCTGCCGGCGAACGCTTGCGACATGCCGTCGATGCGGATGCTGACCGGCTGGCCCAACTTGATCTGGGCGATGTCGGTGGCCGGCACCGATGCTGCCATTTCCATCTGACGCAAATCGACGATTTCCAGCAACAGATTGTCGGCTGATACTTTTTCGCCCGGTTGCACCGAGCGGCTGCTGATCAAGCCGGCAATTGGGGCTCGCAGCACAGTGTCAGCCAGGGATTTTTGCGCTATATCGAGCGCGCCTCTGGCTGAATCGATGTTGGCCTGCGCAATTGCGTACTGGCTGGCTGAATTGTCAAAGGCGTTTTTGGAAATGAAACCTTTATCCAGCAATGCGCGATTGTTATCGCGGGCTTTGCGGGCAATCTCTAGTTGCCCACGCGCCGCTTGCAGTGCGCCAGTAGCTTGTGCGATCCGGGCTTGATATTCGCTGCTATCGATCCTGATCAAGACTTGGCCGGCAGTGACCGCTTCGCCTTCCCGCACCAGTACTTCGCGTATTTCACCGGCAACTTTGGCTTTGACGACAGCCTGATTGCGCGCTCGCAGGGCACCCGAGACGGTAATAGTTTGCCGCAAGTTGTGCGGCGTGACTTGAACCAAGTCGCTGGCGAGAAATTCTAGCGTCTGCACAGGGGCTGCGGGAGCTACGGCCGGG
Source organism: Burkholderiaceae bacterium (assembly GCA_041736255.1). Classification (GTDB taxonomy): domain Bacteria; phylum Pseudomonadota; class Gammaproteobacteria; order Burkholderiales; family Burkholderiaceae_D; genus AVCC01. The sequence continues at coordinate 3,981 of JBGSTZ010000053.1, read as the reverse complement.
GAGGGCGTCGCGCTGCGGGTTTTGATTGTGATGACAGTGCCGGTTATCAATAACGCCAGAATGACCAGTGCAATGCTTAATGCGCGTTTTTTTAACATGAAAGAGGGGTTGAGGTAGGTTCGACGTCGCTCGCAACCGAGGTGTCTTGACGCAACATGCCGTACAGGCACAGATCGACAAAATTATTCAGATAATCCAGCGGCGATATCGGTTTGATCTGGCAATTACTGAAGGCATGCTGGGACATCATCAGCATGAGCGTGGGAGCGATGATTGCTTGTGTGGTCAGGTGTGGATCGATTTTGCGAAATTCCCCCCGCACCATGCCGCGCTCCAGTATACGGGCGATCATGGTGGTGCCGCGCAAGATAATTTCCTGGTGATAAAACTGCGCCAGTTCCGGGAAGTTGCCGGACTCGGCCATCATCAGTTTGGTAATGCCGGATAGCTTGGTGTCGCCGATACGCCGCCACCAGCCCAGCATGATGTCGCGAAACAAGTCGGCGCTATGACCATCAAAAGTGCCCACCAGTGCTTCAGCATCGCCCAATACCGGCAGCAGGTTTTCCCGTACCACGGCCTTGAATAATTCTTCTTTGTTAGTGAAATATAAATACAAGGTACCTTTTGATACGCCGGCGCTGGTCGCGACATCGGTGAGTCGGGTCGCCGCAAAGCCCTTGTCCACAAACAAATCCAGTGCTGCAGCCAATAATTCCTGGGGCCGGTCTTCTTTGCGGCGCTCCCAGCGCGGTTTATTTTCTGTTGGAATGGGCATGCGGAATGTAAAAAAATGAGTAACTTACTCGGGAGTCAGTAATGTAAGCGGCAAACCAGATGCCGTCAATGGCCTTGATGGGAACCTGTAAAATAGCTTCCTGTAATTAAATTGAGCGATGGCACCCGCACCGTGCGCCCAGATGCGGGTTTTTTATTGACGCATTTTGTTGGCCAATCTCATTGGCGTACCTCATTGACCTATCTATTCCACATCACCTAAAACAATTATGGATCTAACTCTTGCACTCAAAGCACTTATCATGGGCTTGGTCGAAGGCTTTACCGAGTTTTTACCGATTTCATCGACCGGCCATCTGATTCTGACCGCCAGCCTGCTCGATTTTACCGGCGATAAAGTCAAGGTGTTCGAGATCGCGATACAGGCTGGCGCGATGCTGGCCGTGATTTGGGAATACCGGCAGCGTATTGGATCGGTTCTGTCCGGTCTGCTGACGGAGGCCAAGGCGCAAAAATTTGCCTTCAATCTGATCATTGCTTTTCTGCCGGCGGTGGTGCTGGGCCTGCTGTTTGGCAAGGCGATCCAGGAAAGCCTGTTTAAGCCGGTGCCGGTGGCGCTGGCATTCATCATTGGCGGTTTCGTGATTCTGTGGGTCGAACGCAGGAACCGGATCAATCCGGTGGTGGTGCACATCGTCTCGGTCGATGAAATGAGTGCGCTGGACGCGTTTAAGGTCGGTTGCGCGCAGGCGTTTGCGCTGATACCCGGCACCAGCCGCTCCGGCGCGACGATTATCGGCGGCATGCTGTTCGGCCTGTCGCGCAAGGCTGCCACCGAGTTTTCCTTCTTCCTGGCGATTCCGACCCTACTGGGCGCCACCGTGTACTCCGTTTATAAAGAGCGGGCGCTGTTATCGGTGGCTGATCTGCCCTTATTCGGCATCGGCACGGCGGCTGCATTTGTCTCCGCTTTCCTGTGCATACGCTGGTTGCTGCGCTATATCAGCACGCACGACTTCACGATGTTCGCCTGGTATCGGATCGCGTTCGGCTTGGTCGTCCTCGGGACCGCCTACAGCGGCACCGTCAACTGGGCAAGTTAAACGGTGACGCACCCACAATCCGAGAATGCCCAGGCATTGCATGTGCTGGAAACCGTATTCGGCTACCCCGCCTTTCGCGGTCAGCAAGCCGAGATCATCGACCATGTCACTCAAGGCGGCGACGCGCTGGTGCTGATGCCGACCGGCGGCGGCAAGTCGCTCTGTTATCAAATTCCGGCGCTGCTGCGCGATGGCGTCGGCGTGGTGATTTCGCCGCTAATCGCATTGATGCAGGATCAGGTTGATGCCTTGGCCGAGGTCGGCGTGCGCGCTGCATTCCTGAATTCGACCCAGACTTTCGAAGAGTCCAGCCGGATAGAGCGCCAACTGCGCAATGGCGAACTCGATCTGGTGTATGTCGCGCCCGAGCGCCTGATGACGCCGCGTTGCCTGGAACTGCTGCAGTCGTCAAAGATTGCGCTGTTTGCGATCGACGAAGCCCACTGCGTATCGCAGTGGGGCCATGATTTCCGGCCCGAATATATCAAACTGTCGGTGCTGCACGAGCGCTTCCCGGAAGTGCCGCGGATTGCGCTGACCGCCACCGCCGATCAGCAGACCCGCGATGAAATCGCACACCGCTTGCAATTGGACGATGCACGCAAATACGTGTCTTCGTTCGACCGCCCCAACATCCGTTATCAGATCGTCGAAAAGGCCAATGGCCGCAAGCAGTTGCTCGATTTCATCCAGAGCGCGCATGTCGGCGACGCCGGTATCGTGTATTGCCTGTCGCGCAAAAAAGTCGAAGAAACCGCCGACTTCCTGAACGCTAACGGCATCACCGCCTTGCCGTATCACGCCGGAATGAAGTACGAACAGCGTAGCGCAAACCAGGCCCGCTTCCTGCGCGAAGAAGGCATCGTGATGACCGCCACCATCGCCTTCGGCATGGGCATCGACAAACCCGATGTGCGCTTCGTGGCCCATCTGGATTTGCCGAAAAGCATCGAAGGTTATTACCAGGAAACCGGGCGCGCCGGGCGCGACGGCGCGCCAGCCAATGCGTGGATGGCATACGGCTTGCAGGATGTGGTGCAGCAGCGGCGCATGATTGCCGAGTCGGAAGCCGATGAAACTTTCAAGCGCGTGCTGGGCGCCAAGCTCGATGCGATGCTCGGCCTGTGTGAGACGCTGGCTTGCCGCCGCGTGCATTTGCTGGATTATTTCGGCCAAAGTTCCGAGCGCTGCGGCAATTGCGACACCTGCCTGAGCCCGCCAATCTCTTTCGACGGCACGGTGGCGGTGCAAAAACTGCTGTCGACCGTTTACCGGGTCGATCAGCGTTTCGCCGGCGGCCATGTGATCGAAGTCTTGCGCGGAATCGAAACCGAGCGCATCAAGCAGTGGCGACACGACCAGTTATCGACTTTCGGCATCGGCGCTGAAACCAGCGAGGCCGAATGGCGCGCCATATTGCGCCAGGTCATCGCACTCGGTCTGCTTGCTGTCGATTACGAATCGTATAGCGCGCTGAAACTGACTGATGCAGCACGCCCGGTTTTGCGCGGCGCACAAAAAACCCAGCTCAGGCAATACCAGAAGCCGGTCAGGCCGAGACGCGAAACTGGCAAGCCAAAAGGCTATGAAGAATCGACGCTATCGGCATCGGAACAAGCGCTGTTCGACAAGCTGCGCTGGTGGCGCGTCGAAACCGCCCGCAAGAACAACGTACCGGCCTACGTGATCTTTCATGACGCTACTTTGCGTGATATCGCGAAGGCGCAACCGCGCACGATCGGCGATTTGCGCGGCGTAGCCGGAGTGGGGGAAAAGAAACTGGAGACTTACGGCGAGCAGATCGTGGTGCTGATTGCAGAATTGATTTGACCTGGCATTCCGGCATTAAAATATACTGATGATTGTATATTTTATATGCCGTTATTTTATATGTTGTAAACATCGTTTTTTGATGCATACTCAATATAAAATGGCTATGTCGCACTTATCTGTTGAATCATTGTCCAATCTTTGACATTCACTGTTTATGGAGAGCAACTCCCATGAAACCGCTGGAATTCAAAACGTGGTTGGAGCAACTCAATGCGCTCAACCGTGGGCAAAAAGACCGCCTGCGCACTGCATTGGAGCGACGGGAAAGCACAGAAGCAGTGATCCGGCTGATCGAGCACAGTTTGCA
>JBGSTZ010000052.1:0-26020 GCA_041736255.1 Burkholderiaceae bacterium | reverse complement strand
AATTTATGCCGTATTCAAATTGGAGTGCCTGAATATAAAGCTCAAAACAAACCATTTCGCGATAAGGGCAAAACTCTTCATCAAAGCAACCCGACAGGCCTATGCCGAACTACAGGCTCTGCAGGCTGCGTAACATCAGATGGATAAGATCGTTCGGGTTCTTCAAGGGAACAATGAGTGCCGCACCGCCGGGAATCGGATTTCGAAAACCGATAAGAAGCGTGCCTTCCGGTGTCGCTGCGAGCCCTTCAATGTTGAATCCACCCAGCGCCTCAGGCATAAGCTTTGCAGCGTTTGCGAGCTTATATGCCTTGATCTCTTCAGCGGACGCCAAATCGTCAAGAAGATCATTGTAAGGATGTCCAATGGTGGCAAGTGCAGGAGTTGGTCCTGGGCGCATTTCGGTCGCAAAAAAACGATAGCGTCGTTCCTGCACATTGCCCGCCTTGTTCCGGCCGTGCGAAGAGATCCAATAAATTCGCGTTCCAATAACTGCCGCGCCTTCAAGGTCTGACTCTTTGTTCTTTTTCGTGCCGAGGAAGGTTGAAAGTTCGAGCGCGCCGACTGGATCTGATTCTCCGCGCTTGTAGATCTGTAGCAGATTGCGCTCATCGTCGGCAACGGCAAAGTGATCTGCACCGAGCGCGACAGCAGCGGAGGCATCACACAGTGTGTTGTAGGAAAACACTTGTTGCGCATAAGCACGTTGTGGCAGGCCGTTAGCTGCGACAAACAAAAATGCCATTCCCAGCGTACATATCAACTTCATTGTGTTTCTTTTTGTAAATATCCTGCAAATTGTCTTGTGGGACATGCGCCGGATAAAATCAGAAATTCTGACTTTTACCGCGGGGGATTGCTTTCTGCACTGCCAGTAATGTAGATCAAAAAATGCAATGCAATCTTCAATATCATGTCGAAAACAAGGCTTTCTTTCCGCGCTAACTTATAATTATTGAAAAATTATCGTTTATTTTTAATAAACCGTCCGCTAGACCCCCACCTGTTTTGATAGAATTTTTACCGCTTTACAGCAGGTGTTTGCCACAATAATAAAGGATTTACGCATCATGGAAATTGAACTAAAACTGCTGGTCAATGCGCAAGGTGCAACAGCGCTGAGGCAGCATCCGCTGCTAAAACAGTATGCGACCTCGAAACCGCATCAGCAGAAGATGTCTGACATCTACTTCGATACGCCGGATCTGCATATTCGGAATTGCGATGCAGGTCTGCGCGTGCGGCGGGTGGGCAACGGCTGGATTCAGACCCTGAAAGGCGGCGGCAGCGTCGCTGGCGGCTTGCATAGCCGGCACGAATGGGAATCGCCGGTTGCCGGCCCGGTGCCTGAATTGGCGCTGCTGCGCGACCTGGTCGATAGCAAGACCGTATGGGGCAAACTGTTGCGTTCCCCCATGCTGGAGGAACAGCTATTACCGATTTTCAGCACGCAAGTCACACGCATGGTGTGGCAGTTGTGTTTGCCGCAAGGCGATGAAGTCGAGTGCGTGCTGGACTTGGGCCACCTTGAATCCGACGGTAAGAAAACGCCGATCAGCGAACTCGAACTGGAGCTGAAAGCGGGCGACCCGACGCATTTGTTCGATTTCGCGCTCACGCTGCAACAGGATATTGCGCTGCATATCGGCAACCTCAGCAAAGCAGATCGCGGCTATGCATTATTCGCGCCGCAAGCGCCGGCCGCCGTCAAGGCGACGCCGCTGAAATTGTCGAAGCGCATGACTGTCGAGCAAGTGTTCCAAGCGATTGCCGCCAATTGCATGGCGCAGATTCAAGCCAACGAAGCCGGCGTCGCGCAACAGCACACCACGCAGGAAAGTCAGGAAAGCTTGCACCAGATGCGGGTCGGGCTACGCCGGCTACGCTCGGCGCTCGGGCTGTTCAAGGACGTGCTGCAACTGCCCGAGGATGTGCAGCAGGAGTTGGACTGGCTCGGCACGCAACTGGGCGCAGCACGCGACTGGGATGTGCTGGCCGGCGCCACTCTGCCGTCGGTCGCCGAAGTAGCCCTGGTGGACGAGACTATGCTCGCCGATCTAAAGCTTGCGGCGTTGCGCAAGGCCCACGAAATGCACGCAGCAGCGTCTGCTGCAGTCGGATCGTTACGCTATACCAGGTTCATCCTGTGTTTCACCCGCTGGGTACAGGGCTGCGGCTGGCGCGACGCCCTGTCGCCGCAGGACCAGAAACGCTTGACTACACGGATCGGAAAGTTCGCCCGCAACATGCTGGTGCGTGACCAACGCCGTCTGCTACAGCGGGGCAAGAAGTTGCGTGGTGCAGACCCAACAGCGCGCCACCGGGTCCGCATCGCCGCCAAGAAAACACGTTATGCGACCGAGTTTTTTCAGTCGCTGTATTCTTCCAAACGGGTGCGGCCGTATGTGTCAGCGCTATCGACCTTGCAGGACGAGCTCGGCTGGCTCAACGATGCCGCAGTAGCGGATCGTTTGCTGAAAGAATTACAGAACGAGCAGCCTCCTATGGAAGGGAGCGCCGGCTTCATTCGGGGATATCTGGCAGCGCGGGTCAAGAACGATGACAAGAAAATTCGCAAGCTTTGGAAAAAATTTGCACCGATGAAACTCCCTTGCTGACATTCGGCGCGTGCTACTTACACGATTGCACGCCATCAGAACGCAGTGTCTATAAGGTTTAACCATCATGAAAGCCAGTGTTCAAGCGACAGTGCCGCCAGACGTCCTGCTCGGCGGATTTGTCCACCATGGCGCGCCCGATATATGACAGTGGCCGGGAAAGTCCCCTGAATATAGCGGCCCGACGCGACCTGTGGCTTCAGAAGTTGCATCAAATGGAGGATGAAGGGCTTAGCCGTGAGTTACTGGTGGAATTGACGCATGGGAATCGCAAAAAAGTGGAGACAGCTTCCACATTCTGGTGATGGACCTGCACAAGCAGCTTAATGCGATGGCTGGCGAGATTGCCACCGAGAATCTGGATGGCGCGCATGTCTGGCAAATCGAGGAGGCGGATCGTCCGCTGATCAAAGCGTTTATGCGCGGTTTGCATCGCACTGCACCACTCAAGTTTTCACACCCTGGGCTGGATACTGCAGTGACCCGTGATGGTTCGCGGCTTTTGATCCAGAATGACATCGGGACAAACGATGTGCATGTCTTGGTAATTGGGTAGAGAAGGATGTTATCAACCTGACTTATTCCGACCTGCACTCGGGACGTTTTGATTTTTTCCGCCAAATGCTGGAAGAAGTCGGTTATCAATGGACCGTGTTCGATCCGATGACGTCCGACGGACTCAATGCGGGCAACCCGTACCAAATCGGCAAAGCTACCCTCAAAGGTAAAGGGCAAAGTTTGCTTGACGGTCTGGAAGACGTTGCAGCACGCATTGTATTTGTCATCGATTGGAATCGCGCCCGCAAGCGTCTCCAGAACTTTGTCCGCAAGCCACAGGCCTATGCTCTTTTGCGGCGTGCGGCAAAGGAAGAATGGGGACACATGGCATGGCTGCTGGCGGGTGGCGAGCGGCTGGTTTTTAATGCCATGCAAGCGGTCGATAGCGAAGCGTTTCGGGTGGGAGATCGTCTTGACGAGGTGCTGGGTGAAGTATCTGCCACCGAGTTTTTGTTGGAATTGATGCGCATCTCCAGCATCAAGTTGCGTGAACAGCAGCCTGTGGCGCTGGTGGCTGACGAGGCGCGGTTACTGCTCGCCCGGGTGCTGCGCAAGCGCACCTTCGAGTTCGACCTGCTAGCCGAGCATGCTGCATATTGTCACGCCATCGCGCTGGCACTGTGCGATGCGCTCGAAAACGGAACTGCCGTGGATGCAGCCCAGAGCGAAAGTGCGGTGTTGCGCGCCAAAACCTGGGAGCGACAGGCGGACCTCATGCTCATGGACGCCCGGCAGCGTGCAGAGAGGCAGAGCCGCTGGATACCCATGGTAGAGCTTCTGGAAAAATCGGACGATGTGGCCGACGCCTTGGAGGAAGCCTTCTTCATCCACTCGATGACGCTGGTTGCGCCACTTTCAGGCTTGCCCGCACCCCGTCAACAAGGTGCTGCACCACTTGTCAGACACGACGCTCGCCGCCATTCAAGATCAGGTCAAGGCCATCGAAATCGCACGCCATGTAAGTGAGCGGGGCGACCCGAACGATAGTGAATTGTTTTTGCAAGCACTCTGGCGCATGTTGCGGGCCGAACGACTCTGCGACGAGATTTCACGGCAGGCACGCATAACCATTGTGCAATCACTCCATGCATCGCCCGCTGCGTTGCTGTTGGCCAGTGACCTGGCCATTACGATCGAAAAAGCATCTGACGGCCTTCTCGCAGCCGGATACGCGCTGCGGAAGATGGTATTCACCAAAACAGGGGTCTCCTCTTGAAATCCACCACCCACTGGCCTAAACATTTCTACCTGATTGCCAACGGCAATACTACCCACAGTCACGATCCGAGCCGGGAGAACATGGGCGGAAAAGCCTTCAATCTGTTGCGCATGGCAGAAATCGGGCTTCCTGTTCCTCCCGCCCTAGTGCTTGGCACGTATTACACACACGCCCCCGACACGTGCATGTTCCCGGTTTTTGCGGTTGGGCTTGCAGCTTTACAGAAGGCGGCAGGTCTGGTTTTTGGTGATCCACGCAAGCCCTTGATCGTATCGGTGCGCTCGGGTGCGCCCGTATCCATGCCGGGCATGATGGAAACCCTTCTGAACATCGGTTTGTGTGACGAGACCCTCCCCGGTTTGCTACGCCAGACCGGCAATCCGCGACTGGTCTGGGACGCTTACCGGCGTCTGATTGCCAGTTATGGTGAGGTCGTAGCAGGTTTGCCGGCTGCATTGTTTGAAGACGAGATCGAACGCGTTACACAGGGATGTGATGAGCGACAGTTAGACTTCAGTGAATTACGCGATTTAATGCACCTGTTTTTATCAATCTACCAACAAAGCACCGGGCAGCCGTTCCCGCAGGATGTCAATCAGCAACTCTCGGGTGCCATTCGCGCAGTCTTTGCATCCTGGCAATCCGAGAAAGCACAGACATATCGCACACTCAACCAGGTCGATTCGGCTGTCGGCACGGCGGTCACGATCCAAACCATGGTGTTTGGCAATGCCGGCGGCCACTCCGGTGCCGGCGTGGGATTCACCAGAGACCCGACTACCGGTGAACCGAAGCTGTGGGTGGATTTTCTGGCCAATGCACAAGGGGAAGACGTGGTTGCTGGTCGCAGGAATGCGCACGGACATCAAGTGCTCGCCGGTGTGGCACCGGATGCGTGGCACAAGCTTGAAGAGTCGGCACAGTTACTGGAGCGTGAATTCGCTGACATGCAGGATTTTGAGTTCACGGTGAAGGACGGCATATTGCACATGCTGCAAACACGCTCTGGCAAGCGCACGCCTCTGGCGGCAGCCCGCATTGCTCTCGACCTCATGGACGAGGGCATCATTGACGCAGCGACTGCGTTGACGCGCATTGCGGGGTTGCAGGATGAAGACATCGGCACGGTGCGACTGGCATTGAAAGGCAAGCCCCAATCCCAAGCCAGCCCTTTGGCCCGGGCCATGCCCTCCAGTCCCGGCGTGGTGTCTGGCGAAATTGTGTTGGATGGCCAACGTGCTGCGGCGCGGGTCAGTGACGGCGCCACAATCATCCTCGTCCGGCAAGATGCAGAGACGAGCGACATCGCGGCTCTAGAGTCGGCGGTCGGTCTGTTGACGCAACGTGGCGCACGTACCTCTTATGCTGCAGTGGTTGCAAGACAATTAAGAAAGGTCTGCCTGGTGGGATGCGAAAACCTGCGAATCGACTTGATGGCACGTACGGTCCGCTTGGGAGAAATGATGCTTAACGAAGGCGATGTCGTCACCGTGGACGGAAACGAAGGATTGGTATGCGCCGGCACAGTGGATGGGGTCATGGTGCCCGATGCGGCCCTGCTTGAACGCTTGCGAGCCTTGCGCAAGCCACAGGCCGAAGCCCATCACCGAAAACGCAGCACATCCGTCTTACCGCTGCAATTCCCACTTCGTCCGGCAAAAAAGGTCTGATCCTGGGTCCCGCCACAAGTTCTTGGGTATTCTATTTCATCCTCGGGGCCGTGGTGCTTGTATATCTCTTATCCCGAATAGCAATACCTGCAAAAGCACCTCGAACTTTATCAACATATCGAGGATAAAAACTATATTCAGCGCACGGAGGCATTTGAGCGCTGGTATGAAAACCCGATTGATCTTCCCGGGGTCTATTATCTGCAAGTGATTCAGCAGATACAGATATTTGAGAGTGTATGTGCAAATCCGGCTTGCCTATGTTGGGGATCCAACAGATGATGAAGCCGGGATTGCTTATCGTGTATGGAATCAACATATTCGTCATCTACGTCATATTCGTCATTTCTTGGGGGCACCCATTTTGATTCGCAGACATTTTGTTTTAGGCGCGAGCGCATGGGCGGCAACCGCATCCTCGCTCATTGCTTGCTCGTCTGGGGCAGGTTACGAGGAGACCGCTCGCAGCCTCCGGCGTCCTGGCTTGATGAACACCAGCGACCGTTCAGTGCTGTTGCACGAACTGGTGCGCTATGCAACGCTGGCGCCATCGAGCCACAACACCCAGTGCTGGAAATTTCGCGCCCTGGATAATCTCATCACGCTCGAGGCCGACCTTTCGCGGCGCTGTCCGGTGGTCGATCCTGATAACCATCACATGTTTGTGTCGCTGGGTTGCGCAACAGAGAACCTTGCGCACGCGGCTCTTGCCCATGGTCTCAAGGCCCACGCCAAATTCAATGCAAGCGGCACAGACACAATTTCAATAAATCTTGAAACGACAAAATCACTGGTGTCACCTTTGTTCCAGGCAATTTCCGAGCGGCAATGCACTCGTGGTGACTACGATGGCAAACCGCTTTCCATGGAAGAACTCCGCCTGCTTAAACAAGCAGCCCGCGGCAATGGCGTACGCGTGTTGCTGCTTACAGAACGTTCGGCCATGGAACAAGTTCTGGAATATGTGGTGTCCGGCAATACTGCACAAATGCATGATCCGGCGTTCGTCGAAGAACTGAAGACCTGGATTCGTTTCAGCAATGAGGAAGCCCTCCGAACCGGCGATGGCCTCTTCTCCGCCTCGACTGGCAATCCGGCCATGCCGCGTTGGTTGGGCAGCCGCATGATGCGCCTGATCTTCACGCCCCAGTCTGAAAACGAGCGCTACGCGCGGCACATCCGCAACTCGGCTGGGATTGCAGTGTTCGTCTCTGACGCCAACGACAAGGCGCATTGGGTGGAAACCGGACGCTGCTATGAGCGTTTCGCGTTGCAAGCTACTTCGATGGGGGTCCGCAACGCATTCCTGAATCAACCCGTCGAAGTCGGGTCGATCCGACCACAGTTCGCCGCGGTGCTTGGCCTGGGCAATCTGCGACCGGATCTGGTAGTGCGATTTGGTCGCGGACCGGCACTGCCCTTGTCCCTGCGGCGACCGATTCAGTCCGTGCTGGTCTGATTTCGCCAAATATCGAAGAGGGATACTCCTGTGAACTGGATATTATGGGTCGGACTTGCCTTGGCCTCTATCGCCGCCATCGTGGCCGGACTTGTCGCATATGGCGCGACACGCTGGGCGGACTCGACGCGTGCACTCCTATTTCGGCTTGAGGGCACCCGCCTGAAGGCGACAGTGTCGCGGTACGACGAACATGAACTCGAAGGTCTGCCGGCACCGGTTAAGCGCTACTTCCGTTCCGTACTGAAGGATGGTCAGCCGATCATTGCCGCTGCGACGGTGGAACATGTTGGCACCTTCAACTTGAATCCGACCGACGAGCAGTGGAAACCCTTCACCTCAAAACAGCGGGTGGTCACTCGCAGGCCCGGCTTCGTCTGGAACGCCCGCATTGCCATGGTACCGGGCATCGCCGTCTACGTTCACGACGCCTATGTGGACGGCGAAGGCACCCTGAATCCCGCCATTCTTGGGCTGTTCTCGCTGGCTGGCAAGATCGACGCCAGCGATCTCGCCCAAGGCGAATTCGTGCGATTCTTCGCTGAAACCGCTTGGTATCCCACTGCTTTGCTTCCAAGTCAGGGGGTGCATTGGAAGGCGGTCGATGATCATTTTGCGACGGCCACTCTGGTGGACGGGAAAGTCAGTGTGACGATGCTTGTGGGTTTCAACGAAGCAGACTTGATTGAATCGGTACGCGTCGAGGCGCGTGCGGCCCTGGTGGGCAATACCGTCGTTCCTACACCTTGGGAGGGACGCTGGTCCAACTATCAGGAACGCGATGGCATGCTAATACCGCTTACCGCTGAGGCGTCATGGCTGCACCTCGATGGGCGTAAGCCTTACTGGCGCGGGACGATCACCTCAATAATGTATGAAGTCGCAGACCATCGTTGAAGAAATTGCCAGGCTTTATCGCTATACAACTGCGAACGCCCACTGCCGCCCTCAAGGCGATCAAGGCCGCGCATACAATCGTCTGGTTGCACCCACCGATTCCGTTTGCTTATTGGCGTGGCAAGCACCGCGACAACGCATGGCTTCCTACTATCGTTTTAGTCGAAGTTATCGTGTTGCTTCTAAACAGGTGGCGCTGCCCGCTAAGCTCAGTGGCAGCGCGGTACACCGCCGACCGGCGTGCAAACTTCGACAGCTACGTCCCTGAGATGTTTGCCAAGCAAATAAATCCATCTTTGATGCGCTCTACTATCAAGCGGCATATTGCAGTGGATACGCAAAGGTTGCCGCATGCGATTGCTGTCACGACGGTCAACGTGACGGATCGTGCAGGCGCGCTCGAGGCCCATTTATGATTTTTTGGTCTTTGTGCTTTGAAGATAGAGAACAGGCTCCAAGAGAACCTTTACTGACCGCCGAAATGACTCGTCGCGGCTGACGACATATGTGACGGTCTTCTCGATTCAAACTCAGACTTATTTTGCGAAACAGAGAAAACTCCGAAATGGCAAGAAGTTGGAAGCAATCAACCAAACCAATTTTTGATAGTCATTAACATTAAAAAATAATAAAGATCAATTAAATCAATGACTTACATGTAGTTAATGGCGGAAGCGGTGAGATTCGAACTCACGAACGGGGTAAACCGTCGCCAGTTTTCAAGACTGGTGCCTTCAACCGCTCGGCCACGCTTCCTATTTAGTTGCCAAAATCAAGTCTTGCCAACCTTCCAGAGCCGGAATTATACCTAAAGTGGCTGCATCGTTACAGGTCTTTATCGAAATATCCAAAAAAATTAATTGCGTTACCAGAACAAACAAGGTAACCGCAACTAATCCGCCAAAAACAATTGCTGTAAATCATTCAGGAAAGATTGCCCGAGAGTTGTCGGCTTGATCATGAGATGATCGCGATATAACAAGCCTTTCGATTCAGCCAGCGTCAGCGTTTTTTCAATGGTGTTGAGCGCCATGCCGGTACGTTCGGCAAACAAATTGACTTGAAATCCCTGATTGAGGCGCAGTGCATTCAGCATGAATTCAAAAGGCAGATCTTGGCGGCTGACTTCGTTTTGTTCCTGAATCTGCGTGCCTTGCAACATGTGCTCCATATACGCCTTTGGCTGTTTATAGCGCACCTGTCGCACGATCCGGTGCGGAAATGACAGCTTGGAATGCGCGCCCGCGCCGATCCCGAGATAATCGCCAAACTCCCAGTAATTGCGGTTGTGGCGCGCCTGCCGCTTTGCTAGCGCATAGGCTGAAACTTCATATTGCGCATAACCGGCAGCGGCGGTCAGGTCTGCAATCATGTCCTGCATGTCGGCGCTGGCATCGTCGTCCGGCACGATGGGCGGATGCCTGGCAAACAAGGTGTTCGGTTCCAGCGTCAGGTGGTACAAGGACAAGTGCGGCGGCGCATAAGCAATCGCCGTTTCGATATCCTGACGCGCTTCTGCCAATGTTTGTTGCGGCAACGCGTACATCAGGTCCAGATTGAAATTATCAAAATTGGCGTGCGCGATATCAACCGCCCGACGCGCTTCGACGCCGTCGTGTATCCGTCCCAAAGCTTGTAAATGCTGCGGGTTGAAACTCTGGATGCCGATCGACAGCCGGTTAATGCCGCTGGCGCGATAAGAGCGGAATTTCTCAGCCTCGAAAGTGCCGGGATTCGCTTCCATCGTGATTTCTGCCGCACCGTCTAGCGGCAGCAAGGTGCGCACATCCGACAGCAAACGGTCCAGGCCTGCAGCAGACAGCAGACTGGGAGTGCCGCCGCCGATAAATACGGTATAAATCTTGCGCCCCCAGATCAGCGGCAGCGCGCTTTCCAGATCGGCGCGTAAAGCGGCAAGGTAGTCATCTTCAGGAAAACCGCCCTGCGCTTCATGCGAGTTGAAATCGCAATACGGACATTTTTTGACGCACCACGGGAAATGGATATACAACGACAGCGGCGGCAGCGCCCCCAAATGCAGCGCGCCCGGCTTCATGAAGGCGGCAGCCGCTTCTAGCGGTTGCGTGGCGCTGCTAGCTGGTTTGCCTCCTGAATCAATCAATTTAATAGGGATCATTGCAGTTTCTTAACAAGTTCACGCAACGCCTGGCCGCGATGCGACAGCGCATTTTTCTGTTCGGATGGTAATTCGGCTACGGTTTTGCCCAGGCCGGCCAGCCAGAAATGCGGATCGTAACCGAAGCCGCTGGCACCGCGCGGCGCGGCGATAATTTCACCATCCCAGCGCCCCTCGGCGATGATCGGCTGTGGGTCATTGGCATGCCGCACATATACCAGCGCGCAATAATAATAGGCGGATTTATCGGCATGCGGCGCCAGATCGGCGAGCAACTTGCAATTATTTGCCGCATCCGATTTCGGTTCGCCGCCATAGCGGGCCGAATGCACGCCGGGCGCGCCGCCCAACGCATTGACGCACACGCCGGAGTCGTCCGCCAGCGCCGGCAAGCCGGTGATGGCCGCGGCATGGCGCGCCTTGGCCAGCGCATTCTCAATGAAAGTTGGGTGCGGCTCTTCGGCTTCCGGCACATCAAATGCACCCTGCGGATGCAGCGTAAAACCGATTGCACCCAAAATCTGGCCGAACTCTTTGAGCTTGCCGGTATTGTTGGTAGCTAGAACGATGGTTTTGGTCATAAAATTCCGACGCAGCAAACCGTCATTGCAACGGTCTCTGCCCAATCCATATATATAAAAATAGTGGGAGTATCATCAAAAGCAATGCCTTTTCCGCATATACCTATTGTGGCAAATATAAATACAGAATCTAGTATATTTAATGAAAAAACATATCTAAAACTACAAGCCGAGCGTTTCTTTCTGCAGGCTGATCAGGTCGGCGATTCCCTGTTGCGCCAGATCGAGCAACTGGTCCATGGTGGCGCGATCGAATGCTGCACCTTCTGCCGTGCCTTGCACTTCGATGAAGTGGGCGGCATCGGTCATCACCACGTTCATGTCGGTGTCGCAACTGGAATCTTCCTGATAATCTAAATCCAGCAGCGGCTTGCCGTGATACACGCCGACTGAAATCGCTGCCACAAAATGCCGCAGCGGTACAGCCGCAATTGCGCCGCGAGCAACCAGTTGCAAAAATGCGTCGTAAGCGGCAACCATGGCGCCGGTGATAGCTGCGGTGCGTGTGCCGCCATCAGCCTGAATCACGTCGCAATCCAAGTGCAACGTGCGTTCGCCGAAAGCTTGCAGATCGAAGGCAGCGCGTAGCGAACGGCCAATCAGACGCTGGATTTCCTGGGTGCGGCCGGACTGCTTGCCTTTCGCCGCCTCGCGATCCATGCGGGTGTGGGTGGAACGCGGCAGCATGCCGTATTCGGCAGTCAGCCAGCCCTGCCCTTTGCCTTTCAGAAAACCGGGCACTTTGTCTTCAATGCTGGCAGTACAAATCACGCGGGTATCACCGAATTCAACCAGTACCGAACCTTCAGCGTGTTTGGTGTAATTGCGGCACAGGCGAATCGGGCGCAGCGCATCGGCAGCGCGTCCATCGGCTCGTTCATCAGCGCGTATTTCATGGTGCATAGATTTAATCCTTGGAAGTTATACGGGTAGTCTTCTGAATCGCGCCGCGAATCTCTGCAATCGCTCTTTCGATTTCAGCTTCGTCGAAGGCGTCAGCTTCTAGCGTCTCACCCTCCGGCAAGGCCAGAATGGTAGTGGTGACCTCGCCCAAAGGTAAAGTATTGGTGGTGATTGTAGCCGCATCGGCAGATGCGTTGCTGCCCTCCCACATCATCGCCAGCGCAGTGACGTTATCCGAATGCTTGCCGGCAATGCCAGTGGCGCTGGCTAGCAACTCGGGAACCGCCCGCACGATGGTGTTGCTTTGCAAACTTTGCGCCAAGACATGGTCGGGCAATACCGACCACAAACCGTCCGAGCACAACAACATGATATCGCCCGCCTGCAGCGAAGATCGGCGGGAAATCTCGACAATCGGCGCATTGGGCGCGCCCAGACAATTGAACAGCTTATTGCGATCGGGGTGTGTATCGCGTTCGGAAGGCATTACTTTACCTTGCGCAATCAGGGTTTCGATGCGCGAGTGATCCTTGGTGCGCGCCAGAATTTGGCCGTTGCGCAACCAGTACAAGCGTGAATCGCCACAGTGCGCCCAGTACGCATGGCCATGCTGGATCAGGCAGGCAACAATCGTAGTGCGCGGCGTTTCCGGCAAATTATGGGAGACGCGGTACTGCAAAATTTCATGGTGCGCCTCAAGAAAACTTTCCTCAAAGAACCGCTCAGGATGTTTGATAGCGGGGGTCGCGTTCTGCTGAAATACTGCATTGATGGTTTGCATCGCAATGGTTGCTGCGACCTCGCCCTTAATATGCCCACCCATGCCATCGGCCAACAATAGCAGCAAGGAATCGCGGGTAAAACTGTAACCCATGCGATCCTGATTGACCTTGCGGCCACCGATATGGCTTTCTTGATAGACGGAAAATCGCATGGAACCGATCTGTTATTAGAATAATAAGGTAGCCAATTCTGGCTGCCGGAATGAATAGATGAAAGATTACCGGATGCGATCTTGGCGCGTGGTGCCTGGCTTGGAATTTTTTGCCCCGATACCATCCCACATGCCGCGCAATTTATTGGAAAAACGCAGCAATACGCCCTGCTCGGGAATGACGGCCACCTGTTGCTGCAAAGCCTTTTGCAATGCAAATACGCTGGGTGGGCGCTGCATCAGATCAAGCATCAGGCACCACCTGACCACTTGGATCATTTCGGGCGAATACAAACCCTCCAGCCTGGCAAGATAGGCATCCAGTTTATCCACCTTGCTGCGCTGCTCCACGGGCGGCGGCGGCGCTCCGGTCATGCAGGAAAACATGGATGCACCAATACTGTAAATGTCGGTCCAGGGGCCAAGATTGCCGTTTTTAACATACAACTCGGGAGGCGCAAAACCGGGCGTATACATTGGGTACAGCTTCACCAGGTCAGTACGGAAAGTCTGTCGCGCGGCGCCAAAATCGAGCAGGATCGGCGTGCCATCTGTGCGCAGGTAAATATTTGCCGGCTTCAGATCGAGATGCAACAGTTTGTTTGCATGCACCTCACGCAAGCCATTCAAAACCTGACTGAACATGGTGCGAATGAAACTTTCCGACAGCAACAGTTTCTCGCCGGTATCGCGACGCCGCAAAATATGGTCCTGTAGCGACCGGCCCGCCTCATATGCCATCACCATGTAGACCGTATCGTTTGCACGAAAGAAATTGAGCACACTAACCACGTTCGGATGCGAAATACGCGCCAGCGCACGGCCTTCCTCAAAAAAACATTTCAAACCCATCCGAAATACCGGCAGATTTACAGCCGAAACCAGCGGCGACAACTCACCCGGCTGGCGCAGCGCCAAGCCGCTGGGCAGGTATTCCTTGATGGCGACGGCATTGCCATTTTCGTCATGCGCCAGATAGACAATACTGAACCCGCCGCATGCAATCTTCTTTACAATGCGATATCCGGAAATTGCAAGCCCGTCTGGCAGGGGTGCATTGTTTTGCGCAGCCATGTTTTCCTAAGCGGTAGAAAGTCGGATTGTGTTGATAAATCACACATTTGTAAAGCACAGTAAAGTAAAACACAGGAGTCGACTTGAGTATTTGCAGCATGACTGGCTATGCAGTCACTACCAAAGAAGCCGCCGCTGGCACGCTGACTATTGAGATCAAGAGCGTCAATTCACGCTTTCTGGATTTGCAATTTCGCATCAATGACGATTTGCGCGCAGTCGAACCGGCATTGCGTGAAGCCATCATGGGCCGCGTCACACGCGGCAAAGTCGAATGCCGCCTGAGCTTCGGCCGCAAGGCCAAGTCGGACGCAGGACAAACGCTTAATACTGCACTGCTGCTGGACCTGACCGCGCTGCAAAATGCCGTGCGCCAGCAATTCCCGGAAGCGCTACCGCTATCGGTCAATGAATTGTTGCGTTGGCCCGGCGTCATCGCAGAAGCTGAAATCGGCCAGGAAACACTGCAAGCAGAAGTCGCCGCCGCCATGCGTGCAGCGCTGGACGCTTTCGTCGATTCGCGCGCGCGCGAAGGTGCTGCAATGGAAGCCATGTTGCTGGTGCGGGTGGATGCAATGGATCAGATTGTGCTCGACATTACCCCGCTAATTCCACAAGTTGTTGTGCAGTTTCAGCATAAAGCCACAGAACGCATGCAGGAAGCGCTCGGGCTGGCGAGCCAAAACAGAGCCACAGCTGCAGCTGCAAGTCAGGCGCTATCGCGTCAGGAAGCGCTGGAACGCATCCGGCAGGAAGTCACCTTGTACGGCATCCGGATTGACGTTTCCGAAGAATTATCGCGCTTGACCGCGCATTTGGCGGAGACCCGTCAAATCCTGAAAAAAGGCGGCCAGGTCGGCAAACGGCTTGATTTCATGATGCAGGAACTCAACCGCGAAGCTAACACACTCGGCGCCAAAGCCGCAGTCAAAGAATTATCCGATGCGTCGATGGCGCTCAAGTTGCTGATCGAACAAATGCGCGAGCAAGTACAAAATCTGGAATAATTTCGTCGGGGCACGGCATGCCGCGCTCCGACCACACAACAAGGATTACCAATGCCCCAAACCAACACACCATCCGGCAGCTTGTTCATGGTGGCGGCACCATCGGGCGCCGGAAAATCCACTCTGGTCAATGCCCTTTTGGCGCAAGAAACCGGCATTCAGCTATCGATTTCCTTCACCACCCGCCCACTCAGGCCAGGGGAAATAAACGGGCGCGAATATCATTTCATTACAACTGAAGATTTCCTCGCAAGAGAAAAACAGGATGAATTTTTAGAATCCGCCGAAGTGCATGGCAACTATTACGGCACCTCACGGTTAGCAATTGCAGACCAGATCAAAATCGGCACCGACGTATTGTTGGAAATCGATTGGCAAGGCGCGCAACAGATCAAAAAACAGTTCCCGCATGCAATCGGCATTTTCATCCTGCCACCGTCTATAGCCGCACTGGAAGAACGTCTGACAAAACGCGGACAAGATGAACCGCACATCATCACGCGCCGGATTCTGGCGGCCGGCGGGGAAATCGCCCACGCCCCGGAGTTTGAATATGCTATTATCAACCGGGATTTTGCGACCGCATTGTGCGAACTAACGGCGATCGTAAAAGCGGCCCGTTGCAGATTTGCGCAACAAGCGGCGCGCAACACATCACTATTTGCCCAATTGGGCATACATGCCAATTTAAGTTAATTTAACAAAATTAAGCCAAATTAAGCTAAATTAAGCTAAAACCGTATTTTTAGGAGCATTCATGGCCCGTATCACCATCGAAGATTGTATTGATAAAATTCCGAATCGTTTTCAGCTCACCTTGTGCGCCACCTATCGCGCCCGCCAGTTGCTGCAAGGTCATTTGCAAAAAGTGGATGCTGACGACAAGGCAACCGTAATTGCACTACGCGAAATCGCCGCTGGCAAAATCGGCATCGAAATGCTGAAAAGAGTTCCTAACTAATCGTTTGGCCGCATAATCCAAGGGTTATTAACCAAAAAGTTATTAACCCCCACTTACCCGATGACCGCCATGTGGCTGATAGCTCCTAAGCATGAACTCAAAACCTGCAGCGTCGCCTCCATCAGGCGCATCACATAACCGGCCTGCTTCCGAACAACCGGATCAGCATCTTGCCGGTCATGATAGAACCCTGTCAAAAGACGGTACCCGACATAGCATAGGCGCGGTATCCATTACGCCGCTTACCACAAAATTAGCCCAATACCTGTCTCCTTCAGACTTGAAGAAAGTCAAGGAAGCATATCGCTTCTCGGATGAAATGCATTTGGGCCAGATGCGCCATTCCGGTGAAGCCTATATCTCCCATCCTATTGCAGTAGCTGAAATTTGCGCCGACTGGAAGCTCGATGCGCAAGCCATCATGGCGGCCTTGCTGCATGACGTGATGGAAGACCAGGACGTCAAGAAAGATGAACTGATCGAGCGCTTCGGCGCGCCGGTAGCCGCGTTAGTCGATGGCTTATCGAAACTGGATAAAATCGAATTCCAGAGCAAAGTTGAAGCGCAGGCGGAAAACTTCCGCAAGATGCTGCTGGCGATGGCGCGCGACGTACGCGTCATTCTCATCAAGCTGGCCGATCGCCTGCACAACATGAGTACGCTGGGCGTGATGACGTCGGACAAAAAACAGCGCATCGCGCGCGAGACGATGGAAGTCTATGTCCCGATTGCGCGTCGCCTGGGGCTCAACAGCATCTATCGCGAACTGCAGGACATGGCGTTTCTGCATTTGTACCCAAACCGTTATAAAACGCTCACCAAGGCAGTAAAATCCGCGCGCGGCAACCGCCGCGAAGTGGTCAGCAAGATTTTGGAATCGGTCAAAAACACCCTGCAAGCCGCCGGTATCGAAGCGCAAGTCTATGGGCGTGAGAAAACCCTGTACGGCATTTACCGGAAAATGCGCACCAAGCACCTGTCATTCTCCCAAGTGCTGGATGTATACGGTTTTCGCGTAGTGGTCGACAGTTTTGCCAATTGCTATGTCGCCCTCGGCACGCTGCACGCGCTGTACAAACCGATGCCGGGAAAGATAAAGGATTACATCGCCATTCCCAAACTGAACGGCTATCAATCCCTGCACACGACGCTGATCGGCCCTTACGGCACGCCGGTTGAATTCCAAATTCGCACCCAAGATATGCACCGCGTAGCGGAGTCTGGCGTCGCCGCGCACTGGCTCTACAAGAGCAGCGAAGCCAACCTCTCCGATTTGCAACAGCGCACCCACGCCTGGCTGCAATCACTGCTGGATATCCAGAAGCAAACCGGCGATTCGGCCGAATTCCTCGAACATGTGAAGGTCGATCTGTTCCCTGATTCGGTGTACGTTTTTACGCCGAAATCGATAATTATTGCGCTGCCGCGTGGCGCAACCGCACTCGATTTCGCCTATACCATTCACACCGACATCGGTCATCAGGCCATTGCGGCCAAGATAAACCACGAGAATGCAACATTGCGCATGGAATTGCACAATGGCGACATCGTTGAGATCGTTACATCTCCCACATCGAGCCCCAGCCCAACCTGGCTGTCCTTCGTGCAAAGCGGCAAGGCGCGCTCTTCAATCCGGCACTACCTGCGCACCATCAACCCATCCGAATCGCTTGAACTCGGCACACAACTGCTAACGCAAGCGCTTGCTGCGCTGGAAATTGACACCGAGTTACCGCCAGTATTGCTAGAACGGTTGATGAACGAATCCCGAGCCAAATCGATGGATGAGTTGCATCTCGATATCGGCATCGGCAAGCGGATGGCGGCACTTGTGGCGCGCCACATCATGAGTTTGCATGAGGGTGGAAATGCACAATCACGAAAAATTAAAAACCATTACGCCGCAGACAAGCTCGAACCCGTAGTGATATATGGTAATGAAGGTACTGCGGTTCAGTTGGCGCCATGTTGCCAGCCGATACCGGGTGACCGCATCATCGGTCAATTAAAGCGCGATCAAGGCTTAATCGTGCATACCGAAGATTGCGATGTGGCCAAACGTCTGATCAGCAAGGAAGCAGAGCACTGGACCAGTGTGACCTGGGGCGAAAACCTGAACCGGCGTTTTGATTGCCGGATCAAGCTTTTAGTGCAAAACGAAAGAGGAATACTGGCGCACGTAGCAGCCGAAATCAATGAATCGGATGCCAACATCACGCATGTACTGATGGATCAGGAAAAATATCAGGACCGCTCGATGATCCATCTGCACTTCACCCTGCAAGTCCAAAACCGCATCCACCTGGCGCACCTGATCCGCAGCGTGCGGCGATTGGCCGGAGTCGAACGACTGGAACGCGAGCGCGGGTAATCCTGTAGGGCGTCAATAAGCGAAGCGCATTGCGCCGTCTTTTGTGCCACTGGATGCCAGGTGCATCGAAAATTGTGCATTGTTGCTGTTTTGCGTAAGCATTCGGCGCAATACGCTACGCTATTGACGCCCTACGTGCTTATGCATCCGGCGCAAACCCAGCCACACCCCTATTGCGATTAGCGGCACCAGAATGCCGGTCGCCACATCGGGATTTACCGGCAATCCGCTGGCTTTCATCGCTTTGCCGATATAGCCGATCAAACCTGCCAGATAATACGAGATCGCCACTACCGACAAGCCCTCCACCGCTTGCTGCAAGCGCAATTGCTGGGCGGCGCGGGCATTCAGGGATTCCAGAATTTTTCTGTTTTGGCGTTCCTGCACGATGCCGACCCGGGTTCTGAGCAAATCATTGGTATGCGCAATCCGCTCAGCCAATGCTTCCTGACGGCGCACTATCGATTCGCAGGTATTCATCGCCGGCGACAAGCGGCGCGCCATGAACTCGTCCACCGTCGGCACGCCATCAATCCGGATTTCACGCAACTCGTCAATGCGCGCCTTGACCAGCCGGAAATACGCTTGTGAGGCAGCAAAACGGTAGCTGTTATCCATCGACAGCTTTTCAATCCGCGCTGCCAGCCCGGTAATGTTGCGCAACAAAATCTGTTCATCATCCGCATCGCTCGACAAGGCGCCTTGTACTGCCGTATCGGTATCCGTCATGGTACCGGTGAGTTCCGTCAACTCGCGTTCTACATCATTCAAAAGCGGCGCGGCATATTGTGCGTGCGGCAAACCCAGCAAAGCCATCATCCGATAGGTTTCCACTTCCAGCACGCGCTGTACCACCCGTCCTGCCTGCTGTGCCTGAAAGCCGAGATCCCGAATCACGAAACGGCTAAAGCCATCTGCCTTGACCAGAAAATCGGTCCACACTTCGCCACCCTGCAAAACGGTGCTGCCAACCAGCACATCGCCATCGAGGACACTGCGCAGGCCTGCCAATACCGTTGCATCCAAGGGTTTCGCCAAGCCCAGGGCCACATGCGCGGCGACCATCACTTTGCCCTCCAGACCCAGCAGCCAGCCCTGCGGAATGAGCGCCAGCGGCATGTGATCGAAGACATCCCCCATGGCAAACTGCTCGATGTGAATTTTGGCAAAAGTGTACGTCGCGAACTCGGTATGGCATTCCCATTGCAGGCGAAACTGACCAAAATCATGAAAGAAATATTTGGCGTCTTCGGTCGGTGCCGCAACACCAAAATAGGCGCACAAATCCGACAGAATTGCATGCTGGCGCGCCTGATTGTCATTGCCTACCCGGCTATCGCCATGCGCATACACCGCAAGATGAGTCAGGTTTTCCGAAGCCGACAGACGCAAAGAAGGACGCGAATGCACCTCGGCAGCCAACGGCACGCGCAACGGATGATTCAAGCAGGAATAGACAAAAGTCATATTGAATGGAATGAGAGAAGAAGTAAATGTTGATATTTGATGACGTGTAAGCAAATCACATGCCATCAAACCAACGCGCAGTGCGGAATTCAGGGATTCAGGGTGCAGCCCCAGGCGCCGGATAACTGACCGTTAGTATTTCCAGTTCGTCGATGCCTAAAGGGGTTTTCAACATTACTGATTCACCCTCACTGGCCTTGGTCAGCGCTCTGGCTACCGGTGAAATCCAGCTAATCTTGCCCCGCAGCGGATCAAGCTCGTCGATGCCGACAATGGTCACTGTGAATTCTGCGCCAGCCTGATTCTGATACGTTACCGTAGCGCCAAAAAAAACCTGATCAAGGCCGTAATGCACGCTCGGATCGACCACTTCAGCCAAATCCAGCCGTTTGGTCAAAAAACGGATGCGGCGGTCAATTTCGCGCAAACGCCGCTTACCGTAAATGTAATCGCCATTCTCCGAACGGTCCCCATTGCTGGCCGCCCACGACACAATCTGTACCATTTCGGGACGTTCCACATCAATCAGATGCAACAACTCGTCCTTGATGCGCTGATGTCCGGCCGGCGTCATGTAATTTTTCGAGCCGGCAGGAATTGCCGACGCAGCCTCCCAGGCTTCGTCGTCATCTTCATCCGTCTCTTTTACAAAGGCTTTGCTCATAGCCTCATATTGTAAGGCTAACGATGGCTGAACAAGAAAAGTGATATACGACCAAATAGGGCAATGCATGAAAAGCGAAGCAGTAGATTGCTAAATATGTAGATGCCTATGCGCGGAAGAAAGTGCGGCGCATCAAATCTGGCCGGCTGCGGGTTTCGGAAGAACCTGGGGTTGGGGTGAATGTGAGGCAGGTACAGCCGGCACAATAGCGTTCAATTGACCAGACGCAGCCGACTTGCTATCGATTTGTCTGCTGGGCTGACTGGCATTTTCTTGTTCGATTCGTTCCTGAGCTTGACGATTCAGAACGACAAGGCTGATGCGGCGATTGATCGGGTCCATCGCATTTTTTTTGTTCAGATGCATGGTCGACGCAACACCCATTACTCGCAGCACTTTCGGGCCCAGCAAGCCACCGGCAACCAGTTCGCGTCTTGATGCATTCGCGCGATCGGCCGACAATTCCCAGTTACTGTAAGATTTTTGAGCCAAGACATACTGTGTCGCATCGGTATGCCCGGACAGGGTGATTTTATTGGGTAACTCATTCAATACAGGAGCAATTTCACGCAAAATGACCCTCATGTATGGTTTCACAGTGGCGCTGGAAAGATCGAACATCGGCCGGTTCTGGCTATCGACTATCTGAATTCGCAATCCTTCGCTGGTAATGTCGATCAGCAATTGCGGACGAAATTGCTTGAGCACGGGACTGGCTTCGATCATCTGATCCAGGCGCTCCTTGAGGTCCTCCAAGCGCTCGACATCGGCAGCATCTTCCGCACCGGCATCCGGCAAACTCACTTCACCGTCTTTGTGTGTCGGATCGGCACCGCCGCCTGGAATCACGCTGGTACTGGTGCTGCTGTTTTTGCCGCCATTAATCGCCACCTTGAGTGGCGTGCGGAAATACTCGGCGATGCCGCCAACCTGTTCCGGCTTAGAAATCGACAACAGCCACAACACCAGAAACAGCGCAAACATTGCCGTCATGAAGTCGGCATAGGCAATTTTCCAGGCGCCGCCATGCGCCTGGTGCTTGCCCGCTGGGGCGCGTTTGATGATGATGCGTTGTTTATGCCCGTTCATGCCGTCTCCATCCCGAACCGATGCGGCCTAACGATTCTTGACTTGGCGTACATGCTCATCCAACTCGGAAAATGTAGGGCGTTCGGTGGAATACAAAACCTTGCGACCAAATTCCACCGCCAGTTGCGGCGCATAGCCGTTCAGACTCGCCAGCAAAGTCACCTTAATGCATTGATATAGTTTCATCGATTCGCTCACCTGTTGCTGGATCAGCGAAGCCAGGGGCGACACAAAACCATAGGCCAACAAAACTCCAAGAAAAGTGCCAACCATTGCATTCGCAATCAACAGACCTAATTCAGCGGGCGGCAAATCGGCCGAGCCCAAAGCATGCACTACTCCCAATACTGCAGCCACAATGCCCAATGCCGGCAGCGCATCGCCGACTCTTGACAAGCTGTGTACAGGCAGTTCGGCTTCGTGCTCATAGGTTTCAATTTCGTGATCGATCAGCGATTCGATTTCAAACGGATCCATGTTGCCACTAACAATCAAGCGCAGATAATCGGTAAGAAACTCGATCACCTGGGCATCTTTAAGAATCAGCGGATATTGGCTAAATACCGGGCTGTTGGCCGGGTCGTCGATGTCCGACTCCAGGGCAAGCATGCCGTCTTTGCGCCCTTTCGCCAGTAGCACATACAAGAGCGCCATCAAGTCCATGTACAGCGCTTTGTTATGTTTTGAACTCTGCAAAACTTTAGGCAGCCTTTTGAATGTGGCGCGAATTGTCTTGGCATTGTTACCCACGATAAACGCGCCGAATCCTGATCCGCCGATAATCAATAATTCTACGGGCTGGTATAGCGCAGCGAAATGCCCTCCCAACAGGCCATAACCGCCAAATACAGACACCACCACAACTATATAGCCGATTATAACTAGCACTATCCGACCTCCCTTAAAAAGTCCTTAAACGTATAATTCTGACAACCCCACAACAACCATCTGTCAGGTAAGATTTCCCAGGAGAGAGTCAACCGTCTTCGGCAAGGGCTTGGCGGCATCGGCTGCATCTAGCCGGCCCTCGGCAACAGCGTTACTAAGTGCCCACTTGCGGGTTTTTCCGGCGCGCGATGGGGGCCGGCATAGTACGCAGACAAAATTGCTCTGCGGATCGTGTGCATGTG
This sequence comes from Burkholderiaceae bacterium, assembly GCA_041736255.1. Classification (GTDB taxonomy): domain Bacteria; phylum Pseudomonadota; class Gammaproteobacteria; order Burkholderiales; family Burkholderiaceae_D; genus AVCC01. Next base: position 3,281 of record JBGSTZ010000052.1, on the reverse strand, counting down.
CGATGAAATGTCCATTGCATCGGGTGCAGGTACTTAACTGCAACATGCCGCTATCGAAGAAACGTACCAGCGTCCAGGCCCGGGTAAAATCCAGTATCGGTTCGCTTGCCTGCAACTTGATCTGTTCGAGATAAAGTCGATAGCTTTTGATGATTGCGACGATCTGCTTGCATTGCCCGTGCGTTGTCATGAAACGATAAATATTGTAAAACATCGACGAGTGGATATTGGCCCGCCATGTCATAAACCAATCGGTCGAATACGGCAACAATCCCTTAGGTGGCGAAACGTTTTTGATTTCCTTGTATAGTTTAATCAGCCGATCCCGGCTCAGACTGGTTTCTGCCTCCAGAAATTGCAAACGCGCACCAAGATTGATCAAGTCAATCGCAAGATGGATATCCCTCGCTTCCAGAATTACACTTTTTCTAGCCATAACAGTCAAATGTGCTGGTCCATACGAAAAACCAGGAGGAAGTTAATGCAGGGCATCAACGAATCTCTTCAACCGCTTGCCCTGCCAGCAAAATAGCCGCATGTGCTTGTTGCAGTGCAATATTTTTGCCGTCATGGGTCAGTGCAGAAAGAATGGCGTGGTCATCGAACCGGAAACGGCATAACAGTAGGCTTGAAGAAGCCAGCTTCACGACTTGCGATAGCGACAAACTTCCCAGTATTTCAGCTAACTCAACGCTCAAGCCCAGGCGGAACATTGCGCTCGCGCGATCTTCTCTGAGAAGGCGCTGCGCCAGCAGGAGATAAGACAGGTTGACGTCACCGATCTCATTCACGATTCCATTGCCGTTGCTGTTGCTATTGTTGTTGCTGTTCATGTTTATCCTCAAAACTTAAACCAATTCTGTAACTTGTCGGAAGGAAATATACCAGATTGCCATTATCTTTGTCAGGATTAAAATTATTTAATATTCACAATAAAAAAAATAATCAGTAACCAATTTTTATGTGCAATAGCATGTTTTAATATATTAAATAGTGGCATTTTTACTACAAATAATAAGATCGTATTGATATGCCGCAATAATCACATTCACCCTGCCGCCTTGGGAAAATTACTGCTTAACTGCTGCTTAATTGTTACTTATCATGCTATTTCAGTAACATTGCCGTCGCGGCTGGAAAGCCGTCCATTAACCGGCTTCGCCCGCATCAAAAAAGCAGCTGAAGCGTTGTCCAAAATCCCGCAACTGTACCACCCCCGCAACATGCAACACAGCAATAAAATCCGGATTTCCTAGTTGCGGCCTCCTCTGCGCGCTAATTCGAGATAGGTAATCATTCGCTGCAAATCTGATTCTTTCGATTTCGGGAAATGCTCAAAACGGCAACCGAAATGGTAGATCGGATTGGTTTGTCCCCGAATGTTGTGCATATAAGTTATCTTCAGATCAGTCTCCATCTTGCTCATTTTGCGGCAATCCAGCACTGCCTTGCTAAATACGGTGCCGATCAGCAACTCGCCGAGAGCCGGGTCCTTGGAACGCAGACCCACGCCATTGAGCGACAGATCGAAAATATCGAAAGCTATCAGGCGCTTGTCAGGCAAACTTACTATGCAACTATAGGGCTCCATGAGCGGAGTCTCGACCCGGAAATATTCACGGCGCTGCATCCGGTACAAATTCATCGGAAGCTGCGAGCGAAATGCAAATGAGCCTTCGAACTCGCACTGCTCCGGCTGCCCGCAAACGAACTGGATGCGAACACCGTCCTGCGTGGCAGAGAAATAATTCTCCTCCGATTCCAGCAGGCATTGATTGTAGATTTGATCAACACTGCAATCGTAAATGAAGTAACCGGCATTTTGATCCACCTCCAAAATGCGGGTAATGATGCGATGCGGACGATTGCTGCATTCCACGGTAAGAAAATCCTTACGGCTCTTCAAGTGGCGCAAGACGCTGCCGATCTCTTTCGGTTGCGTAATACGAAAGTCCTCCAGAGCGTCCAGCGCAGCGCCCACCGGGAATTGCGTGTTTGTATCCAGAACAGGTTCCGGCGGTAAAATTTTTTCATCCATTATTTATATTCCATTGCATATGCCTAGCAATACCACGACAACCGAAACGTACCGTTATCGCGTCGCTGACCGCCGACAGGCGGCAGTGTTGCAGGTTAAGGTTTCACTCTTTATTGTAGGGTGGCGGCGCCTGTTGCGGCAACCCGGCGTCCAGACGATACAGCCATGCCAGCAATTCGGCCACTGCCAAATACAGAGATGGCGGAATCTGATCGTCCAGATCGACATGCATCAGCAAATTCAGCAATTCGGGCGACTCATGCACATACAAGCCATTCTCCCGAGCGCGCTGCACAATCGATTCGGCCACCACGCCGTACCCTTTCGCCACCACCACCGGCGCCTTGTCCTTGGCCGTATAAGATAACGCTACAGCGCTTTGGCGTTCCGGTCGCTTACTCTCCATCGCTTCTCCGTCAACGTGTCCAACATAGATGACACGGCCATCGCCGCGCCGATCCGCGCTCTGCATAAAAAATATACCAATCCATGTATTTTAACTTATCGCACTAAAATAGTGCGGCTGCAGTGCTTTTTTTCTTATACCCCCTGCATTATAGGATTAGATATTACTGTTCAGCCCGCTAGGTCGAATGGTTTTCTCCTCCCCTTTCAAGGGGGAGGCCGGGTGGGGGATGGGTTTATTTTTGCGGTAAAAAACCATCCCCTCCCTAACCCTCCCCTTGAAAGGGAGGGAATATCTAGCCTGATTGCGTTGAATAGTTCAGCCACCGCCTTGCTCCCCTCGCCCGCTTGCAGGATCGAGAGAAGCGACCTGCAAGCCTGTCAGTTGCAAGCCCGCAGCAGCGAAACGCGCGCGCAAGTCGTCGCCATCGTTGCGCAGCAATGCAATGCTGGTCTCTTCGCCTGCTGCCAGATGCGCTTGCAATTGCGTGTCGACCAGGCTCAGGCGCACTTCGATGGCGCCGAGGGTGGGCAAAGTCATGGTCAGGCGAGTTTGCCAAGTGCGCGGCGCGGCTTGCTGCTCGTCACCTTCTTGCTGATTGCCGCGCTCTTCGTGCAGTTCCCAATCCATCTGCGTGCCCGGCCACACTTCGCCGCTCCAGCGAATTACCGGCATCGCCAGCAATTCAAGTTGCTGGCGCACCAGTACCACCGCATCCGGATGGATGCCTGCTGCGGTTTGGCTAGCGGCGCGTGCGGCCTCGGGAGCGGCCGACTGCCGGGGCGCATCGGAAACCACTTCGGCCGATTGGTGCAGCGGCGCACCCGCTTGCTGCGG
>JBGSTZ010000046.1:0-5527 GCA_041736255.1 Burkholderiaceae bacterium | reverse complement strand
GCAAGATTAAGGATGGCACCAACTTTTCCAGAGATCGGAAAGGAAACTGGTTTCTCAATATCGTGATTGATGTAGTGGCTGTTGCCATTGGCGCGCGAATGCCAGTGCGCGGCGTTGGCATTGACCTTGGCTTGAAAGAGTTTGCTACGTTCTCGACCGGGGAAAAGATCGAGGCGCAGCGCATTTATCGCGGCGCAGAGAAAGCGTTGGCCGTGGCGCAGCGGGCGCACAAGAAACGTCGTGTCAAAGCGATTCACGCCCAGATAGCGAATCGTAGAAGCGACTTTCACCATCAACTCTCGGCGCGTCTCGTGCAAGAGTTTGACTATATTGCCGTAGGAAATGTTAATGCGTCTGGACTTGCCAAAACCACCATGGCGAAGTCGGTACTGGACGCAGGTTGGAGTTCCTTCAGAAATCAACTGGCGTACAAGGCTGTTAAGCATGGCGCATGGTATGAGGAAGTGAACGAAAGATTTACCACGCAGACTTGTTCTGATTGCGGTGCGATCAGTGGCCCGAAAGGGCTTGAAGGACTCGTAATAAGAGAATGGAAATGCAGTGATTGCGGTTGTGTGCATGATCGGGACCAAAATGCTGCATTAAATATTCTCCGTCGCGGACGTGCGACGCTAGCGGTAGGAATCCCCGTTCTTTAAGACGGGGGAGGACGTCAAAGTGCTTGACCTCTCGTTGGTTGGCTTTACGTGCCGAAATGATCCGCGTCGTGCCATGGCATAAGTGTAGTTCATTGGCCGATGCCTATCAAATAATAAAAGATGCGCATGATCTGGGTTGCGCGTAAGCGTGAATGCCGCCGGTAACGCCCCGTGGGTGCGAATTTATTCGCACTTCAAACTATCCGATGCGACTAATGCGAATGAATTCGCACCTACAGCCGCACAGCGGATTTTTCGGATGTCAATCGCCTGTCTTGAGCAGATCGGGTTTGGAAGCTGCACCAAACGATGGCACTGTTATAGCGCTCGGCAATTTATGGCGAAGCAGCGGCCGCAATGTATCGATAGAGCTTTGCCAACGGTTCCTGCACTTCCGGCGCGAAAATGACCCTGTACTGCATCACGTTTTTGTTGTGGCTTTTTTGTGCTCGGCCGCGAGCCTCGCCCGTACTTGGGCAGCAGTGACTGCCCGCGCCGGGTCCGACTTCAGCGCGTCATAGGCTGGCCCACCTCTTGCCGTAGTCAATTTTCCACAGCACGGTCACGAGCCATCAGGGCACGTAGGCCGTCCCGGATCACTTCGCTTTCGCTGGCGTACTCGCCGGCCGCGAATTGCAAATGAACGCCTTCATATTGGCAACCAAGCACTTTCATTTACTCACAAAAGACGCGCGGATTGACCTTGCGCTGTGAGAAGCGCAACCGCTTTTTTGTCGAAGGAAACAAAAGTTTCTCCGCCGAGCCAGTTGCCTTCATAGGCAATGATGCCATCGGCGAAATCCCCGCCTGCTTCGAGCACCGACAGGCCAGCCTCTACGGCGGGTCTGTTCACTTCCACGTTTGCGGCGGCAAGTAGTGCACGGATCGCGGTGGCCGCGGCGGATGGTTGGAAGTTGTAGACCCTGAGCAGCACCCACACAAATTCACACAGACACGGCGTTGCTACTGCGATCAATTCGGCCTCGGTCAAGATATTGGCAGCGACGCTCGCTTGTGCAGGATCGTCACGCACGACAGCACGAACAAGGACGTTGGTATCAACAGCGACTTTCATTCTCTACCAGCCCAACCCTGCGCGGTCGCCGCGTTGATTTCTTCAATGGTGGCGATTTTCTGTGTCCGGCCCGCGAGCAATCCGATGAAGCCGTCAATCGTTCCGGTAGGCCGGGCTGCTTTGAGTATGCACCGGCCATCTGGCAATAAATCCAGCTCGATCTTTTCCCCCGGCCTGATGCCGAGATGTTGCAGCACGTCTTTTTTAAACGTCACTTGCCCCCGTGCGGTAACGGTCAGTGTGGTCATGGTGATGCCCTCGAAGTCTCTAGATACATCATAGCGTAATGCAAATTAACCTTACTTTCAATGTCTGCCAAGTCTTTGCACTTAATGCGAGCATGGGCGTTTTCAACAGCGAGCCGCTACAGGTAGGTGCGAATTTATTCGCATTTTTATCTACCGGAAGCACGACGCCGACACCCTGCGGCTGGCCCGGTTTGGCTCGCACAGCGCGCTTTTCGGATAAGACATCGGCTAAAAGAATAGGCCCAGTTGCGTGATCGGCTAAATATGTCTCGCTATGTCTCGCGCGGTATTTGAATCTGCGGCCTGATATCGACGCACCAATGTGCGCACGGTTGAGGGCTCGGAGCAGGGTATAAGCCAAACGCCCAGGCGGCGCTGCTCCCAAGCCCGAGACGTGTAATCACAGGTGGCGTGGCGCATCCATCCGGTCGTGCAGGATGCGAATGATAGCAATGCCATAAGCCGTGATGCGAAAATAAATCATGTGCTGCTCAATACTTCGGCGACGATAGCCTGGCCGAATTTGGTCACATGCCGGGGCTGATTTGGGTGACTGAGCCAACTCGGCAAAGACCGCCGTCAATATGTCAGTGTAGCGATTGGCCTGCTCAACGCCCCACTGCTTGCGGGTATGAGTCCAGATCGTTTAAAGGTCGTGCTCGGCGGCGGGAGTAAGGCGATATTCAGCCATGCGCTGTCAGCATTCGCTGCTTGAAGGCGCCAGCATCGAACGGTCTTGGTTCCCCGCTGGCTTCACCTTCAATCAGTGCAGTGCGGATGGCCTCAATTTCGCCGCTGCGCTCCTGTTCGCGCCGGATGAGGTCGCGGATGCATTCGCTGTCGTTGGTGTAATGCCCAGCGTCAATCTGCGCTTTGATCCAGGCGTTTTGCTTGTCAGTCAAAGTGATAGTCTTACGCACGGTTCCCATGATGTACCCTCCAAAATAAGCATCAATAGTGTGAATTTATCATACTGCTGGTGCAGGTGCGCATGATGATCTCCAATCAGTGGAATAGCCGGGTTTATTGCCATCAATTGTTGATATTCGTCAACACGATAGCTGATAGCCTATAAGTTCGCGTAAATGGAAGCAGCGCAGGCGTCAGCCCGACCTGCAAATTTTTTTTACAGTCGAGATGGGATGATCTTCTCCCGCAAGCGAAAGAGAAGGGCGGAAGAGTGGGGTTGCTCCTCTCTCCCATTTATGGGAGAGAGGCCGGGAGAGAGGGAGCCACCCTCCATAGCCGCCAGAACAGTTACTGAAGATGTTACTGCTCAGCCCGCTAGGTGGAATGGTTTTCTCCTCCCCTTTCAAGGGGGAGGCCGGGTGGGGGATGGGTTTGTATTTGCGGTAAAAAACCATCCCCTCCCTAACCCTCCCCTTGAAAGGGAGGGAATATCTAGCCTGATTGCGTGCATCGCCATCGCCGCCAAAACAGTTACTGAAAATGCATAAAATCAAGGGTATGCCGTAAAACACAGCGATTCCCCCATTACCCAATTGCAGCAAAAAAAATTACCAGCCGGTGTATAAAAACCCCGGCGCAAGCCAACACACAACAACCCCGGACTCCCAGCGAGTTCGCCAGGCAAGGAAATGACAGCATGAGCATATCGGCGATTGAATCAGTACTGCAACAATTGCGCGCCACTGCGCAGGCCGCGGGCGGAGCATCCTCTGCTGCCGACCCGACAGCCGGCGTCAGCTTCGCCGACGAGTTGAAAAAATCGCTGGCGCGCGTCAGCGATACGCAGCAAAACGCCTATGGCAAGGCACAGGATTTCGAGCTTGGCAAGCCCGGCGTCGCCTTGAACGATGTGATGGTCGATCTGCAAAAAGCCAATATCGGTTTTCAGATGAGCCTGCAAGTGCGCAACAAATTGGTGGCGGCCTACCAAGAAATCATCAACATACCGGCTTGAGTTTTTAAAATGATTTTCATCGGACGGACCGTTTGCAGCCCAAAGCAGGCGTGTGCATATTTCCAAATACTACAAGTCCGATAGCCGGCGATTTTGACGCCGCACCACCGAGCTTGCTGCGTTTCTCGCAGCAGCAATATTAAATTGTCCTTCTTAAACCTTTTCCCTGCCATGACCATTTCCACGCCGCAGCAGCAACCCGCAGCTCCCATCATGGAGCAAGCTTTCCAAGCCCTGCAACAATCCCTGACGCAGGCTTTTCAATTGGCAATAAATCATCACCAATCCGGCCAGCTCGAAGATGCAGAAAGCCTGTACCGAACTATCCTCGAAGCCCAGCCGAATCACTCAGATGCCAACCACAATCTGGGCGTTCTGGCGGTGCAGACGGGACAAGCTAATGAAGGGCTGCCTTATTTCGGCGCAGCGCTCGAAGCCAAGCCGGAGAAGGAGCAATACTGGTTAAGTTATATCGATGCGCTGATTCAGGCCGACGAAACGGAAACCGCGCAGCAGCTGCTGGAACTGGGGCGTCAGAACGGATTGCAGGGCGACGGCATGGAAGCGCTTGCAAAACGCCTTGATGCAGGCGCAGCGCAGAAGGCGATACCGTCGGAAAAACCGCCTGCCAAGCGGCAACGCGCCACAGGGAGCAAAAAGCGGTAAGAGGAGAGGGAAGTCAGGCAGCAAAGCAAGGCGAGAGTGCTGTCATTAGTAGCAATGTGGCTCTTTATTCAGCAGTAAATTGTCTAATTGTCTCGGAGTAAGGAGAACACCATGATCTTTGTAAATAGTGTTTCGCAGAATCAGGCAACGCATGAAGAACTTGGCATAGTTGTTGTCAAAGTCGTGAAATGTATATTTTCTGCCGACGCTAGGGCTGAGCGGGCGGATGTTTTTCGTGGCAAATTTATCATAGATAAAAAAGACCTTTGGTACGTGAAAGTGTAGGTACTTCGACGCGAGAGAGCGCTTCTCCATGCCTGCCGACTTGGCAAAAACCGAGGTGAGAGAGGCATGGATAGCCAATATCTGTGATAGGCGACCCAAGTCCGTATCGGAAAAATCGAGCGTTAATGGCAATTCAATTTTTTTTGCAGCTTTCAACTTGGAGTCGATATCTTCTTCAGTTAAAGCTTGAATAGCCGTAGCAAAGATTTTCTGTGACTTGGAACCAACTTTAGAAGTGCGTTCCAAGGCTGCCGCATAGGTGCGGCCGATAATTGCCAGCTTCCCATAAGTAACCTCTGGCTTCTTATGTTCGGGATTCTCATCACACATTCGATAGAGCATTTCGTTGAGGAAATCGCCCCGATGGATGGATGTTGCTTTTTGCAGTCTTGCTTTCATATTGAATTGATCCTTATTTTTGCAGCCGCATGATCGCGTAACAATGAAGATGTTTTCTTCATGGCAATTATTATAGTGTGCGAGAGGGACTGCGTCGCGTCTAATTCTCGTGTGCAAAACTCAGGTTAAATATCTGATGTTACGCAGCCTGCAGAGCCTGTAGTTCGGCATAGGCCTGTCGGGTTGCTTTGATGAAGAGTTTTGCCCTTATCGCGAAATGGTTTGTTTTGAGCTTTATATTCAGGCACTCCAATTTGAATACGGCATAAAT
>JBGSTZ010000040.1:0-3654 GCA_041736255.1 Burkholderiaceae bacterium | reverse complement strand
GAAACGGATCGCGCCTTTTCGAACGTTCGATCAGGTCATCGCCGTCAGCAATCATCTGGCCAAGCAATTTCCGCGCGAGAAAGTCACCATCATCTACAACGGGATCGCTAACACCTTTTTCCGGGGCGAGGCGAGGGACAGCCCGAACACCCCGCCTCTGCTGCTCGCGGTAGGTAGGCTGGTACAAGCGAAGGGCTTCGATGTTCTGATCGAGGCTGTCGCAAACTTGCCAGTCGCCCTGCGGATCGCCGGTGATGGCCCCGAGCGAGTTCGCCTTCAGTCATTGATCGACAGGACGTCAACGGCAGGAGATATCCAGTTGCTCGGTGCTCGCAGCGATGTTCACGAGCTGATGCAGCACGCCGATGCGGTGATCATCAGCTCGCGCCGCGAGGGCTTTTCCTACGTTTTAAACGAGGCGTTGCTGGCGCATTGTCGAGTTTTGTCAACGGACGTGCCGGTCGCCAATGAGGTTTTGCCGGACCGCCTAATCGTGCCCATCAATGACCCGCTGGCCCTCCGCGAGCGACTGCAAGACTTGCTGACTGCCCCCCGGCAATGGTCTGCTCTCATGCAGAAGCCTCATGAACTTGCCGAGCAACTGATGACTTTGACGGCCATGACGGATCAAACAATAGCGCTATATAAGAAGGTGCTAGCGACATGATGCCCCGCCGCATTCTGGTAGTGAAACATGGAGCCTTTGGCGATTTATTGCAGGCCGAAGGCGTTTTGTATGATTTGCGGCTGTTCTTCCGGGATGCACGCATCGTCCTGCTCACCCAGCCGACCTACCAGACTATGATGCAGCGCTGCCCGCACATCGATGCGGTGCTGACCGATAAGCGCTGCCCCCTGTGGAAACTATCAGAAATTCGAAAGCTCCGGAAAGAACTGAACGATGGCAAGTTCGAACTGGTGATTGATCTGCAAAATTCCCAACGCACCCGTCTGTACAGGAGGCTGCTACTTCCAAACACGGAGTGGATTCAAAGGCCGGCGAGCGTTAAGCCAGTCAGCGGACTACAAGGGCAGATCAACATGCTGCAGCGTTCAGGTATTCAGATAAAACACTCGCGGAGTCCCTACTTGGGCTGGCTCGCAGATGACATGGAGCTATGGCTTGCTCAACGCGCCATCAAGCCAGGATTCGTTCTGCTGCTACCCGGCTGCTCGGCGAGTCGACCAGAGAAACGTTGGCCGTTCTTCTCTCAGTTGGCCGAGGAACTGGAAACCAGAGGAGAAAAAGTCGTCACACTACTCGGCCCGGATGAGCAGGAAATGGCAGACGCTTTTAAAGGGCCTTTATTGAGCGGACTGGACGAGCATCAGTTAGCAGGGGTAATCCAGCAGGCCGGCTTTGTCATTGGTAACGATTCCGGTCCCTGCCATCTCGCAGCGCACTTGGGTAAGTCCGGCATGGCGTTCTTCGGCCCCAATACCTGCGCCGCGCGCGCGGAAATTCAAACCGCGCAATTCGATCCTTACAGCGTCAGCTCGCTAGCCGCACTGAGCGTCGAAACGCTAATCGATTACCTGATAGATCGAAGCGCCATCTCCTCCCGCACCACGCCGGCAGAATACTGATCAGCGATCGCTAGCGTCCAGCCGACCCCCAACCACACTAGAGCAGCCACCCAGTTGTTCAATATGCTGATGCCTCCGATTAGAGGCCAGAAGCTCAGTAACAGTACGGCCGCACTAACGGCCAGCAACAGCCAGTGACCCCGTTGCCATAGTGGCTTCAGAGCCTGGTGAAAAATCCCCAGAACCAACAAGCACAACAGACCCACCCCTACAGCGCCTGTTTCTGCGGCAATATGCAGATAGAGATTATGCGGATGCGTGCAGGAAATACCGGTATTGGCTATCACGCCCAACTCTATACACACCGTCTGATAGGTGTGCAAACCGCTCCCAAACCATGGGAAGTGCTGCCAGAGCGCAATGGCCCCGCCAAAAACCTGGCCGTAGTCCGATGTACGAAAGTTCTGTAGCTTCTCGACCGAGCTGAACACCATTCGCTGTGCAGTTTCTGGAAGCCAGAATGTGAGGGTCAGAATGATAAAAAACAGCAGAGCCCCGCTGAGCAGGACCAGCTTGTACCTTGCGGGATACTCCAGGACCAACCCTAGCAGAACAAGCAGGCTGGCTGACAGACACAGAATGAACGCCATGCGTTCACCAGTGATAAAGATCAGCAGCAGGAAGCCCAACAAGATTGCGCTGATATATATCACCTTCCGATACGGCGTTTGCAGAGGGGCCAACACGGCCACCGCGAACAACAGCAAAAACTCCACCCTGACCATCATGATTCCCACTACGGGATTACGAAGGGGGCCGGTAAGCCGGTTGTTCGGAGCTGCAGGGATGCCAAACCAGTCGACCCCGGTGAGATACTGCCAACCGGTGTCCAGCGCAATGAAAAGCGAAGTGAGTAGCAAGGAAACGAGAAAGTGCTTCTGCCGAGACCGGTCTGCCAACAACCAATAGGCTAACGCCGCAGCAAATAAAGGCCAACGCATGAACGTGATGGCGTACAGCAGGCTGTCAAAGGGATCAACACTTAACGGAAGGTTCACAAACAACAGATAAAACCAGAATACCAGACACAAGCGAAACCAAGGCTTCTCCGCCCACTCCCACTCGCGATTCCGGAAAGAGAGCAGCAAAAAAAGGATCCCGCTCAACAGCACAGTGAAATCGGCAATTGCCCGCGAAAACAGTAACAACCATGGTAATAACCAGGGCAATGCAGACTGGCTGTAACGAAACCAGACAGAGGGGTTCTCGGTCGCCATCAGGGTCTTTCTTCCTAGTTAAAAGCCACCTAACGTACCGATCTAATAAGACGCCATGATGACCGTAAGCGACCAGCCCTCCCACCTGTAACCCGCTCAGCTCGATCGGCATCCTGGGCGGGAGCGTTATATGGAGCCGATGTCAGTGCGGCGCGCGGCGTGGAAAACCAACCAAAGCCCGGTGGCCGGCAAGGCCTTGCAGCGGATTGCCGAGCTGGATGGGGGAAAAACGGGGGAACAAAAACCATGAAAAGCAAAAAGGCCCCATTAAATGGGGCCTTTAGGCATATATATGGCGGTGAGGGAGGGATTCGAACCCTCGATACGATTTCTCGTATACACGCTTTCCAGGCGTGCTCCTTAAGCCACTCGGACACCTAACCGTATCGTGGCGAACCCTTTAGGTCCGCCAAGGCGCGCTATTCTAGCCGAATGAGCAAAGCAAAGGCAAAATGTTTTTTACTGAAGATTCAGATGCTTAAGCGCCCTACTTGGATTGAACCCGCTCCGTTGCAGGTTTGGCCAAAAAACCCCGCCAGGCTAACAGGCCTGCGCCGGGCATTCTGCAGCCTGGGCCGCAAGTAGCGCAGCCCAGGCGCGGGCGTCAAGCTGACCCACCAGTCAGCCATGGTGCTTTACCTAATAGATGCGGGTGGGTAACGTCTGCGGCTCTTTCGGAACATGCCATAAGGAACCTCGCCATGAGCGATTTGATCGGCTACCACCTCGAAAACGGCATAGCCACCCTGACGCTGTGCAATGGCAAGGTCAACGCCATTTCCCCCGCAGTAATTGATGCGTTCAACGCCGCCCTGGATCGCGCTGAGCAGGACCGGGCCATCGTGATCAT
>JBGSTZ010000034.1:0-3217 GCA_041736255.1 Burkholderiaceae bacterium | reverse complement strand
GACGCCACACGCAAAGATTGTGTCTTCTTCTTGGCAAGGCCATCGGACGATGGCGGCTTGCTCGAATTATGGCTGTCCTTGCGCACTATCGATTCGAGCTCTTCCAAACGCGCCCACAGCAACAGGATCAGGGCATCCTTCTCAGCGTGCGTGAGAGTGGAAAGATCAGGTGGGAGTGATTTTTGGGCCATGAGCAGTATGATGAACTGGTTGGTCGTATTTGCAATTGTTCCATAGCAAAAAATTATGCTGAATAGTCACCTATTTTTTAATATTCACAGTGTTTTATCGGTCCTTTTACAAACGTAAAAATAAGGAGTATGCCAATAAATGCCTATTTTTGCGCATATATTTACTGCGATATATTAAAATACAACATAATGTATTTTAATACTCATGCAGCCGCAATTATAATAATCTGCATTCAATTTTCAAAATCTGCAACAGGCGAAACAGTATTTCCTGTCACAATTTCAACGCCAGATTTTTTACAATGGCGCTATCTTCAGAATAATTTGGGAACCAACGTGAATATGAATGAATCGACCAGCATGCAATCCGGCACAACAGCGACAACGTCAGCACCTCTTGCCGTAACCAGAAAAACGTTCGATGCGGTGATGGTGCCGAATTACGCGCCCAGCGCGGTGGTGCCGGTACGCGGTGCTGGTATGGAAATGTGGGATCAGGATGGCAAACGCTATCTCGATTTCACGGCCGGAATTGCAGTCACTAGCTTAGGCCATGCGCATCCGGAGCTGGTGGACGCGTTATGTGCACAAGCTAAAACGCTGTGGCATGTCAGCAACGGCTTTACCAATGAGCCGGTGCTGCGCTTGGCCACCGCGCTGACGCAGGCGACTTTTTCCGAGCGGGTATTTTTCTGCAACTCTGGCGCGGAAGCCAATGAAGCCGCATTCAAGCTGGCGCGCAAGCATGCCAGCACCAAGTTCGGGCCGGCCAAGTCGCGCATCCTTTCGTGCACCAATTCCTTCCATGGCCGCACCTTGTTTACGGTGTCGGTCGGCGGCCAGCCCAAATACACTGAAGGCTTTGGCCCGCTGCCGCAGGATCTGACGCACATTCCATTCAATGACATCGAAGCGGCGCGGGCTGCGATGGGCGACGATGTTTGCGCGCTGGTAGTTGAACCGGTGCAGGGCGAGGGCGGCGTGGTGGCGGCCACCAAGGAATATCTGCAAGCGCTGCGCGCCTTGTGCGACCAGCACAACGCACTGCTGATTTTCGATGAAGTGCAATGCGGCATGGGCCGTACCGGCACGCTGTTTGCCTACATGGGCTATGGCGTCACGCCCGATATCCTGACTTCGGCCAAGGCGCTCGGCAATGGTTATCCGATTGGCGCGATGCTGACCACCGAAACGGTTGCAGCGGCTTTTTCCGTCGGTACCCACGGCACCACGTTTGGCGGCAATCCGCTGGCAGCAGCAGTAGCGCTGAAAGTCGTGGAAATTATCCAGGCCCCGGAATTTCTGGCGCGGGTAAAGCAAGCCGCAGTCAAGCTGAATGCCACGCTGCAAGCGATTGTGGTTGATTATCCGCAGGTATTTTCACTGGTGCGCGGTAGCGGCCTGATGCTCGGCATGGTGCTCTCGGAGCAATATCGCGGACGCGCCAAGGACATCACCAATGCGGCCGAAACGGAAGGCTTGTTGCTGCTGATTGCCGGTCCCGACGTGGTGCGTTTGCTGCCGGCGCTGATCGTATCGGATGCGCAAATAGACGAGGCGGACATTCTGCTGCGCCGTGCGCTGGAAGAGTTTTTGGCGGCTTCTGTGGCAGCGCTTTGACACCAGTGGTGCTGCAGTTGATGGTGGGTGGCAGTATGTCGTACGCAGGAATTTAAGATTGGGAGGGTGCCCCATGTTAGTCGTACGCGCTGTGAATGCATCCGATCTGGACGGGATGTTGGAGCTGGCCAGACAGGTCGGGAGCGGCATGACGACCTTGAAGCCGGACCACAAGATGCTGGGGCAGCGGCTTGAAATCGCCTGTGCTTCATTTGCCGAGCAGATCGCGCCGACCCAGCGCGATTATGTGTTCGTGATGGAAGACACGCGCAGCGGTCGGCTGGCCGGCATTTGCGCGATCAAAAGCGCGGTCGGGCTGGAAGAGCCGTTCTATAACTACCGGATCGGCACGCTGGTGCATTCGAGCCGGGAGTTAGGCGTGTTTTCGGAGATGGAAACGCTGTACCTGACGAATGATCTGACTGGCGCCTCCGAGTTGTGCTCGTTATTCCTGCATCCGGATTATCGCGGTGGCACCAACGGCAAGCTGCTGTCGAAAAGCCGGCTGCTGTTCATTGCCCAGTTTCCGCATTTGTTCAATGCCAGGGTGATCGCTGAAATGCGCGGGTTTCAGAACGCGGAGGGCCATTCGCCATTTTACGAAAGCCTGGGGCGGCATTTTTTCAAAATGGATTTCGACCATGTCGACGACCTGACCAGTCTGGGGAAAAAGTCCTTCATCGCCGAACTGATGCCGCGTTATCCGCTGTATGTCGATTATTTGCCGGCCGAGGCACAGGAAGTGATCGGCCGCGTGCATGTCGCCACGGCACCAGCGCGCCATCTGCTGGAGCAGGAAGGCATGTATTACGAAGGTTATGTCGATATTTTCGACGCCGGGCCGGTGCTGCAGGCACGTCTGACTGCGCTGCGTGCGTTGCGCGAAAGCGTGGTGTCCAGCGTCATGCCGGCAGTAGAAAATGCCGTTGAGATTGCTACTGATCCGGTGCTGGTTTCAAATACTGTGTTGCCCGAATTCCGGGTCATCGTTGTGCAATCGCAACCACAATCGGTGCAGATTGCTCTCTCCACATCTGAACGGGATCTGTTGACCTGCGCTGTCGGCGACCCGGTGCGCAGCATGACGCTCAACGGCAGGAAAAATCCATGATAAACAATCCGGTCGAAAACAATCATGCACACCACACGCGAATTCAATTTTGACGGCCTGGTTGGACCTTCTCACAATTACGCCGGTCTATCGTTTGGCAATGCCGCCTCGTTCAACAATGTCAAAAGCGCGTCCAATCCAAAGCAGGCAGCGTTGCAGGGTTTGGCCAAGATGCGTGTGCTTGCGGAGCGCGGTTTCGCTCAGGCGGTGCTGCCACCGCAGCTGCGGCCCGATTTCAGGCTGTTGCGCAGCATCGGCTTTGGTGGCAGCGACGCCGACGTGCTGGCGCGCGCCG
>JBGSTZ010000139.1:0-8768 GCA_041736255.1 Burkholderiaceae bacterium | reverse complement strand
GCGCAGCGCCTTCCGACGTTGCGTCTAATTGTCGGAAGGCGCTGCGCTTTTCCGACCACCGTTTCTTAGATTGCGTAAGTCCGAACCCTATCAAACTATTTTTCCCAAGGAGCAAACAAGATGCGATCAACCAAAGCCAGCGCTGCCATTGAACGCCTGAAAGCGCGCGACGGCAACAAACCGTATTCGATGGTGCGCACCGGCGACGGCCTCTTTTATTTGGTGCTGAACAGCGGTGCAGGCGTACAGGAAAAACTAGGTCAAGCGCTACTGCTAGACGACTTCGTGAAGTACGTCAACAGCGTCGGTCCGCAAGTGACCAGGCGTGTCAGCAAACTGGATGTAGCGTTTGAAAAGCAGTTGAGCAAAAAACAGTCTTAAACTTGAGAAATACTTCAGATTTGGTGCCCCTATCTGACATAAATATGACATACATCAGACATATTGCGACACTATAAAACGCGTCTAATCGAGCAAGAAAGTCACTTTGGCAGTAATGCGATAACTACTGATATGATTATTCTCAACCTGCGCATCGAAATCCTTGATGTAAATTGACTTGATGTTATGCATCGTTTCAGATGCCTTTGCAATAGCCAAGGCGGCAGCATCTTCCCAACTCTTCGGTGATTCGGCAAGAACTTCAATAACTTTCAATACATTGGCCATATCAGTCTCCGGTTTGTGACGCTGAATGCGTCACTTTCGATCGAATCATATGAATAATTTGATCGCGTCGTTTTGAGCCAAGTCAACACGCCTCCGATCGGTAATCGCATGATGCAATCAGATATGTTTTCAAATTTGCTGATGGCGGCCGCGCCCGATTTATGCGCCTTACTTATCGAGAAAATTTGCCAGCGGGAATCTTGGTGAATCCTGATGGTTAAACATCCACGCTGGCGGCGTGCGCTTTCAGTGGGCTTGGTTATTCTGGGCGGGTTGCTGATTTTTCTTGCGCCAGGCAATGTGTGGATCGGGGCTGTACTCGCCACGCTGGGCATCGTTATCGAACTCATCGCTTTCGGGCTGGCCAAGAAAACCGACGGCAGGAAATAGCTGAATTAGTCTTATTTGTCTTATTTACGGGTGCTATGAAAACATTCTCATGCATCAACAATAAACGCTTTCTGAATGGCAACGCACAACTGAAGCGTCACATTACCAAGGAGTCATCATGCGAATTTTTGAAGAACTGAAACAGGATATGGAAGACATATGGGAATCGGCTACCGAAGGATGGCGACGGTTGCGCCATCAGGCCTCCGGTGCATTAACCCGCTTCAAACCTGGTGCAAAATCCACGGGAGCGGTGGATATCCGTAATGATTTCGACTTGCCGTCGCCAAACTGGGCGCTGCTGGCAGGCGATGTCTTTGAAGATAGCAATAAGATCATGGTTCGGCTCGAAGTGCCGGGCATGGAAAAAAGCGATTTCGACATTGAGGTGCGCGATGATGTACTCATTGTGCGCGGAGAAAAACACTTCGAGTCCGAGTCGGGCGATGGACGTTACCGTGTGTTGCAGTGTGCCTACGGCAGCTTCAGCCGCACTATTCCATTGCCTGCCGCTATCATCGCCGACCCGGGAAACGCAAGTTACCACAACGGCATTCTCAAAATCGAATTGACCAAAGCCGAGCCGACAAAAACCAGAGAAACCCACATCAAGGTCAGTTAAAGTTTATCGAAAAATGTTGATCGGGAATCATCGATAAATTTTAGCCATAGGGATGTGCCGCCGGTTGGCGTGTAAACAAACACGCCGGAAATTTCACTTGATGGAGAGTACATCATGACTACGCGCATGATTGAAAAGGAGCAATGGAAACCGTTTTTTGATAGCGTTTCCAAAATTGGCGGCCTGGATAGCAAGTGCGCCGAGATCGAGGTGCTCGGTTTGAGCCTCGGCGACCATATCGCTGCAGAATGGGTGCCGATGTTTGGAGTGGTCTACAACCCCAGGGAAGATATGCTGGAGATCGCACTGGAAGGGCTGGGCCACCTGATTCATAAACCAAAGATGATTTTTGTGGAAGAGAGCACAGCCGGTTTGCTCAGCATTAGCGTCACCGACGATGATGATATCCAGCACATCATTCGTTTGCGGGATCCGCTGCTGCTGTCCGTAAAGTCTGCTACGTAGCTACGTAATTAGTTACATTAGTTACATTATTTATGCAGCATCGCATCTAATACATGCAAAGCATTGTCCACGAAAGACACGAAAAGCACGAAAACAGCATGAGATGGCGATGGAAAATTTTATTGCCATCTCACGTCCTTTGGACGCACGCAACATCCGTCAATCCCCCTCTTTTTAAACGTAAATCCCGCGCCCTGTGTATCATCATGCGCAACAAGCCTATCGGAAAACGCCGTTACTCCAGCACCTGAATTGGAAATATGCAATGAAGCAATACCTCGATCTGGTCCGAACCATTATTGATACTGGATGTTGGCAAGAGAATCGCACCGGGATAAGAACGCTCAGCATTCCCGGTGCCATGCTGCGCTTCGATTTGTTAAATGACGGTTTCCCTGCGATTACAACCAAGAGGCTTGCGTTTAAATCGGTTGTCGGCGAGCTGGTTGGTTTTTTGCGTGCAGCGCGCAGTGCGGCCGACTTTCGCGCTTTGGGCTGCAAGGTGTGGGATCAAAACGCGAACGAAAATGCCGAGTGGCTTTCAAATCCGTATCGCTTGCAAAAAGACGACCTGGGTCCGGTGTATGGCGTCCAGTGGCGCGCATGGCCGGCGTACAAACTGCTTGACGCCACACGGACGCTGCAAATTGCAGATGCGCAAAGCAAAGGATTTCGTGTGGTATCCGCGCTGCAGGATGAAGGCGTCAACAAGGTTCTTCTGTATAAGGCAGTCGATCAATTGCGCGATTGTCTGCACACGATCGTCACCAATCCTGGCAGCAGGCGCATTTTATTCCACGGCTGGAATTGCGCCGATCTGGATTCCATTGCGCTGCCAGCATGCCATCTTTTGTACCAATTCATCCCGAATGCTGCGAGCAAAGAAATCTCGCTTTGCCTGTATATCCGCAGCAACGACATCGGGCTAGGCACGCCTTTTAATCTGGCGGAAGCTGCAACGCTGCTGCATTTGGTGGGCCGTCTGACCGGGTACAAGCCGCGCTGGTTCACATATTTCATCGGCGACGCGCATATTTACGAGAATCATCTCGATATGCTGCAGGAACAAATGCAGCGAGAACCTTACGCTGCGCCGGAGTTGCTTATTGCTGATCGCATTCCGGATTTTTCTGCGACAGGAAAGTTCGAACCGGAATGGCTTGAAAAAATAGAACCGTCTGATTTTTCATTAAGCGAATATCAGCACCACCCGGCATTAACAGCGCCGATGGCAGTTTAAAAAAGCGCCTGAATAAAGATGCGCCTGAAAAGGTTTTTTCGTGTATTTCGTGTTTTTCGTGGACAATGCTTTGCATGCCTTACATCCAACAACATACTTAACAAAGGAATCCATCATGAGTTTCAATAATTTTCTGAATAAGCTAAAAACAAAAGCCGGTGAGTTAAAAACAGAAGCTTTGAAATATAAAAACAAAGATTTTATGAATGCGTCTATGGCCGGTTCGGCATTGATCGCAATGGCTGATGGCAGCATCAGTTCGGAAGAAAAACAAAAAATGATTAAATTCATTGAAACCCATGACGCGCTGTCGATTTTTACAACCAATGATGTCATCAAGTCGTTCCAGGATTTTGTAGCGCAAATTGAATTCGATAAAGACATCGGCGAAGCTAAGGCTTACCAGGCGTTGGGCAAAATGAAATCGAATATCGAGGCTTCGCGCTTGTTGATGCGCATGATTATTGCGATTGCCGCCTCCGATGGTAATTTTGATGATGACGAAAAAAATGTGGCGATTAAAATAGCGAAGGAATTGGCGCTTAATCCATCGGAATTCGAACTGCAATAACTTTCACGGCGCCGCCATGCGCCAAGCAGGTTGCACCAGCAACGTCGTCAAGCGCCGTGTAAAATGCGACACCATGCGGAATCCGATAGACAAGTCGTTTTGCCTGCCCATCATTTGAACGGTTCCCATGATTTCTACTGCATTATGGTTTTTACTGGTTGGCGGTTTGCTGCTTTTCATGGGACTGACTACATCCAGACTAAAACTTTTACCTGTCACGTCCGCCATCATCTATCTTGCAGCTGGCTTGCTGTTAGGGCCTACCGTGCTGGATATCTTTCACTTCAACCCACTGTATGAATCGGCGTTGCTGGAAATTTTGACCGAAATCGCGGTATTGATATCGCTGTTTGCTGCCGGCGTCAAAATGCCGGCACCCATCAATTTCAAGCGATGGCGCACGCCGGTCATGCTAGCCACCGTATCGATGACGGTAAGCGTCGCGCTGGTTGCCGCCTTTAGCGTCTATGTATTAGATTTACCGCTGGGTGCTGGGATATTGCTAGGCGCTATCGTTGCGCCTACCGATCCTGTGCTGGCAACCGATGTGCAGATCCGCCATCCTGGCGACCATGACCAACTGCGTTTTACCCTGACCTGCGAAGCGGGCATGAACGACGGCAGCGCTTTCCCGTTTGTGATGCTGGGCATGGGAATGCTGGGTTTGCATGAAGTGGGAGAAACCGGAATGCGCTGGGTCCTCTTGGACGTACTGTGGGCGACGCTGGCAGGCATCGCAGTGGGCGTGGTATCAGGCGTATTACTAGCGCGGCTGACCAGGAAAATACGCGGCCCGCAGCAAAACAGAAAACTCTTGGACGATTTTCTTGGCCTGGGCTTGATCGGCGTCGTATATGGTCTGAGCGGGCTGATGGATGCCTGGGGCTTTCTGGCGGTATTCTTTGCCGCCGTCGCACTGCATCAAACCGAGTTGAAGCTGACCAACGAAGCGAAAGACCCGCAAGCCGCGGCGTTGCCAAAATCAAATGTAGCTCCCGACGTTGCTGCCCCTGCCCATACCGATGCAGAACCGCAGGTAACCGTCAGCGAAGGTGCTTTGGTGTTCAAGGAACATCTGGAACGGTTGTCGGAAGTGGTGCTCATACTGCTAGTGGGCGGCATGCTGTTTATGGATTCATGGAGCTGGCGTGCAGTGGGCTTTGCATTCTTCCTTTTTCTGGTGGCGCGTCCTGTCAGCGTGATGTTGGGAATGCTGGGGAGCGGTGCGCCGTGGCGCATGCGCGCCCTGACAGGTTGGTTTGGCGTGCGTGGGATAGGTTCTTTGTATTACCTAATGTATGCGGTACAGCACGACTTGCCCAAAGCCATGGCTCTGGAGCTCATACAATTGACGCTGGTCGTAATTACTTTGTCCATCGTAGTGCATGGCATCAGCGTCAAACCTTTGATGCATATTTTCTGGAAGCGCAAGCGTGAACTCTAATGGGCAGTCGATCCAGCAGGCACCTGCACTGCTTGCCTCTGGTATCCTCGCAGCTCCATCGTTCCAGCAAAAAGCCAGACATTTTATGACCAAACTCAGCATCATCGTCGCCATCGACTCCCAGCATGGGATCGGCGTCAAAAACACCCTGCCCTGGCATTTGCCGCAAGACCTGGCGCACTTCAAGCGCACCACGAGCGGCCACCCGATTATCATGGGCCGCAAGACTTTCGATTCGATCGGCCGGGCGCTACCGAACCGGCGCAATATCGTCATTAGTAGGGGCACGGCGTGCCCTGCCCCTACATGCTACGACGGGGTCGAAGTTGTACCCTCGATCGCTGCTGCCTTGGAACTGGTGGGTGATACGGAAGCGTTTATCATCGGCGGCGCGCAGATTTTTATAGAAATGCTGCCGTTAGCAGAGCGTTTAATAGTGACTGAAATCGGTAAAAACTTCGATTGTGATGTTTTTTTTCCGTTCATTTCCACACAAGAATGGATCGAAGTTGCGCGCGAGCAGCACCATTGCGAGAAAAACGACTTTGAGTACGCTTTCGTGACCTATCAAAAATGCTAGCCGTGTATGTGTCTATAAAATTGGCTCTAAAATAATGTTTTCACTCCCTGGATATTTCCAGGGTTATATTTTTCCCCATCAAGCCGCATATCTGGGAAAATCCGTTCTTAATTTTTTTCGGCGCGCAAGCGGAGTGGCAACCTTGATTTTCCACGACTGGCCCAAGCGTCTCCCAAGTAATCCGACTGTATTGGAGACTCATGAAATTCCGCTTCCCGATCGTCATCATCGACGAAGACTACCGCTCAGAAAACTCTTCCGGCCTGGGTATTCGTGGGCTGGCTGACGCGATGGTGCAAGAAGGAATGGAAGTTATCGGCATCACCAGCTATGGCGACCTGGCCCAATTTGCGCAACAGCAAAGCCGTGCTTCTGCTTTCATCCTGTCTATTGACGACGAAGAATTCGGCGGCGGCTCATTTGAAGAAACCAATCATGCACTGAAATCGCTGCGTGCTTTCGTTGCCGAAATCCGCCACAAGAACGCCGACATACCAATTTATTTGTATGGTGAAACCCGCACTTCGCGTCACATTCCCAACGACATCCTGCGCGAACTGCACGGCTTCATTCACATGTTCGAAGACACGCCGGAGTTCGTCGCGCGTCACATCATTCGTGAAGCCAAATCGTATCTCGATGGGCTGCCGCCGCCGTTCTTCCGTGCGCTGGTACATTACGCGCAGGACGGTTCTTATTCGTGGCATTGCCCCGGCCATTCGGGCGGCGTGGCTTTCCTGAAGTCGCCCATCGGCCAGATGTTCCACCAATTTTTCGGTGAAAACATGCTGCGCGCCGACGTCTGCAACGCGGTTGAAGAACTCGGCCAATTGCTCGACCATACCGGCCCGGTGGCCGCATCCGAGCGCAACGCCGCCCGCATCTTCAATGCCGACCATTGTTACTTTGTCACCAACGGCACGTCCACCAGCAACAAGATAGTCTGGCATTCGACGGTAGCTTCGGGCGACATCGTGGTGGTGGACCGCAATTGCCACAAATCGATTCTGCACGCGATTATCATGACCGGCGCGATTCCGGTATTTTTGATGCCTACCCGCAACAATCTGGGCATCATCGGCCCGATTCCGCTGGAAGAATTCAAGATCGAAAATATCATGAAAAAGATCGAGGCCAACCCGTTTGCTCGGGAAGCCGCGAACAAGAAGCCGCGCATTCTGACCATCACGCAATCGACCTATGACGGCGTGGTGTACAACGTCGAAACGCTGAAAGATATGTTGGATGGCAAAATCGACACGCTGCATTTTGATGAAGCCTGGCTGCCGCACGCCACCTTCCACGATTTTTACATAGATATGCACGCGATTGGCAAGGACCGGCCGCGCGCCAGGGAGTCGATGATCTTCTCGACCCAATCGACCCACAAGTTGCTGGCCGGTTTATCACAGGCATCGCAAATTTTGGTGCGCGAATCGGAATCGTTGAAACTCGACCGGGATGCTTTCAACGAAGCGTATCTGATGCACACGTCGACCTCGCCGCAATATTCGATCATCGCCTCGCTGGACGTCGCCGCCGCCATGATGGAAGCGCCGGGCGGCACTGCACTGGTGGAAGAATCGATTTTCGAAGCGCTCGATTTCCGCCGCGCCATGCGCAAAATTGATGAAGAATACGGCCTTGACTGGTGGTTCCAGGTCTGGGGTCCGGACAAACTTGCCGAAGAAGGCATCGGCTCGCGCGAAGACTGGGTCATCAAGGCCGAAGATAACTGGCACGGTTTCGGCAAGCTGGCGCCGGGCTTCAACATGCTCGACCCGATCAAGGCCACTATCGTGACGCCCGGCTTGTCGATTGACGGCAAATTCGGCGAGACCGGCATTCCGGCCTCGATCGTCACCAAATATCTGGCCGAGCATGGCGTCATCATCGAAAAATGCGGGCTGTATTCGTTCTTCATCATGTTTACCATCGGGATCACCAAAGGCCGCTGGAACACGCTGCTGACCGCGCTGCAACAGTTCAAGGATGATTACGACAAGAATCAGCCGATCTGGCGCATCCTGCCAGAGTTCGCCGCCGCCAACAACGGCATAAATGCGCGCTACGAACAAATGGGCTTGCGCGATTTATGCCAGCAAATTCATGCAACCTACCGGGCTTATGACGTGGCGCGCCTGACTACCGAGATGTATCTGTCTGACATGCAACCGGCGATGAAGCCGAGCGACGCTTTTGCCAAAATGGCGCACCGTGACATCGACCGGGTTCCGATTGACGAATTGGAAGGCCGCGTCACCTCGATTCTGCTGACGCCTTACCCGCCTGGCATCCCACTGCTGATTCCCGGCGAGCGTTTTAACAAGGTCATCGTCGATTACCTGCGTTTTGCCCGTGATTTCAACGAAAAATTTCCAGGCTTCGAGACCGATGTCCACGGCCTGGTAAAGGGCATCGTGGACGGCAAGATGTGCTACTACGTCGATTGCGTTCGGCAGTAATTTTATGTAACCGGTGTAATCCACAAAAGACACGAAAAAACCTACTTTGCGGTAATCGAAAGGAATTGTTATGCATTCTTTCGTGCTTTTCGTGTCTTTCACAAACAAAGCTCTCCATGCCCTCCACATGCCATCAGCAACACCAGGCAATCAGCCAACAAACTCCTATCACTTTATTTTAGTGTGGAGCGCATTAATCGGCCCGGGTGCCGCAAATCGTGCCGAAGAAACACAAATCGGCTCGTTGTGGCAAAGTGGAATGCGACGCTACGAAGGCCGATTACTCAATGGTGCACTTTGCCCGCTGTGGAGCGTGGTCATG
>JBGSTZ010000120.1:0-2194 GCA_041736255.1 Burkholderiaceae bacterium | reverse complement strand
ACCAGGCGGTGTCGCCAAGGCTGACAAGAGCGGAACGGGGTTGGGTCACGGCGGGTACTCCTTCAGGTTTTCAATTTCAATACACCGAAGCATAGCGACAGCTAGAGCGAATGTCAAAACAAAGTGGGTGTCCTTTTGTTTCCACCCTCGGTGTTCTGAGGGCTAGGTGACTTGGACGATGAATCGTGGCCTGCCCCTATTGTTCGTCTGCTTCATGCAGGACAACTGACTGTGCGGGCTTGCACCCTCGTTCACATCTGTTGCTTCAAGCAGCTTGCAGCACGTCTTCGTAGTGCGGCATATGCGCTAACACACTTCCCAGACCAGCCCGAGCAACTTCCAGGTCGTGCTGCGCCTGCAAGCGCAGAAAAAATCCATCTGACAACTTGAAGAAATGGCACAGGCGCAAGTCGGTATCGGCTGTGATCGCACGGCCATGCGAGATAATTGCGCCGATCCGTTGCGGCGGCACATCAATCGACTTTGCCAGGCGATATTGCGTAATCCCCATCGGGTCCAGAAACTCAGTTTTCAGAATCTGACCAGGCGTGGCCGACGCGATGGTGTTGCCGGTAGTTACATCAGAAAAATCGATGTTGTGGAGGTCTTTTCGGTTAATAGTCATATCAGTCCACCTTCCTAGTGGTAATCACAGATTTCAACATGGGACGCATTGCCAGCGTTATCATCAAAATTGAAGCAAATGCGCCACTGCCGGTTAATGCGAATGCTCCATTGCCCTTTTCGTTTGCCCGTCAGTTTTTCGAGCATATTTCCCGGAGGAATGCGAAGGTCCTCCACCAGCTTCGCAGCATCGATCAAGCTCAGCTTGGTCTTTGCCAAGGACTGTATTTCACGCGGGAGCTTCCTGACTTCCCGGCCGTCAAAAATAGCAGCCGTTTCCTTATTCTTGAATGATTGTATGGGCATGCCAAATAATATCGCGTCGCGTTAATAACGTCAAACGTTATTATGATTAACAGCCCAACTACGCTCATTGTCCTTTTTGGTGGTGGCACGAAAAAGCGGCAACAAGCGGACATTGACCGCGCCAAAGCGCTCCATGCGGAATACAAGGAACGAAAAAAGGCAGCCGCTATCCAGCACAAGACGATTTCACCCAAAAACACTCCTGTCGTAAAAACGACGAAAGGCAAGAGGTAACCAACATGGCACTGACACGCGATTTCAAGCATACCGTAGCCCTACGCGTCCAGCGCGATCCAGCGTTCGCCAAGGCACTGCTTGACGAAGCAGCAAGCTTATTTCTCAATGGCGAGCCGGATAACGCGCGTCTAATTTTGCGCGACCTGGTAAATGCGACGGTCGGTTTTGAGGCATTGGCCACCGCGACAGCCAAGCCAAGCAAGAGCCTGCACCGTATGTTGTCGGAAAATGGCAACCCCGGCATGGACAACCTTTCTGCAATCTTTGGTGCGATCAGACAAGACCTCAGGGTCGGGATTCAAGTCCATACCGTTGAAATTACCTGAATGAAGCACGCGGCGTGCTGTTCGACAGCCGGGAGATGTCCGTGTCGCGGGCGATTGCCTTGACCGTGTGTTTTTGTACTGAATGTCGCCTGCGAATTTCGTAGTTGAATCTGTCTCTTTTGGTTTGGCGAACGACATTGCCCCCTTTTACGCCATCGCCTATTCGTTTATCCTCCGTTTTTTATGTTGCAACAAGGAAAAACGGCGTGGACTTCTTGATAGGAATGCTGATGGGAATCACCCTCGGCGTATGCATCGGCGCGCTCCATAGCAGCCGGGCCAGGCGTTACTGGCAATGGCGACTGGGTCGCAAGCTGCAACTTATCGCGGCACGCAACGAGATGATGGGCTACCGGCACAAACGCAAGCGCCCCATGCTCTCCCGCTGTCAAAAATTTCTGCTGGGCTGGTTGCATAGCATCACCCCTACCTTCACCCGTTACACCAATTTCAGGCCAGAGACACTGGTGGGTTGGCACCGCCGCTTTGTCAAACACAGGTGGTGGATGTTGGTAGTTTCGGGCAAACGGCGGGCAGCTGGACGCCCCCGAATTGATGCATCGCTCAAGAAAATCATCATCGACATCAAGGCGGACAATCCCAGCTACGGTAGCAAACGCATCAGCTTGATGGTGTCGGAGCAACTGGGTATCGAGGTATCGCAGACAACGGTGCGACATGTTCTGAAACGTCAGCTGCGT
>JBGSTZ010000083.1:0-20303 GCA_041736255.1 Burkholderiaceae bacterium | reverse complement strand
TGGTCGGGGCCGAAAATTTCTGCGTCATCCGCTCCTGCCTCGACACACTGCGCAAGCAAGGCCACGGCATGCTCGAAGTGCTACGCCACGCCTTCAATGGCAATCCTATTCGGCCCACAGCGTAGCTGCTGAATAGTCACGCATTTTTTAAACTTTTTTGGAGATTTTTTGCTAAAAACCAGCATCCATTCGTTTTAGTTGTATTTAGTTGTATATAGACTGTATATTTCACCACGCGTTTCTCCATCTCAATTTTTGATACGTTTTAAAGCGTACTGTCTCATCATGGCATCCAACAAAGCACATCACGCAACTGGATGGGCCGCTGGCATCATTGCCGCCGCCCTGGTGGCGCATGCTGGCGCCGGCGGCCCTTATCATTTGTGGAGTTTCCTGACATTTGCTGCGGGAATTTTCGGCGGAACCGCGCCTGACTGGCTCGAAGTGGCATGGTGGACCCGACGGCGGCGCCTGTGGATCAAGCACCGGACGTGGACCCATTGGGGCCTGGCCTGGATTGCGCTACTGGCGTATTCCTATCTGGAACTGCGGCATCAAGTTTGGGCGCCGCTGCTCTTTGGTTTTGCCGCCGGCGGCATCATGCATCTGCTGGCCGACTGGCCCAATCCGCTGGGCGTCCCGTGGATATTCGGACGTCACTCGCTGAATCTCTGGAAAAGCGGAAACTGCGATTTAATCGTGATCGCCGCGGCATGGATTGCCGTGCTTATAGTTACCGATAACATTTTCTTCCAGAATGTCCATTCCTTGAAAGTGCTTGCTTTCGTAAAATCATTGCCAATGTGGTCGTAGCGATATGCGTTTTGTGCTGACCCAAACACGAAAATCGTCTTACGGTTGTTCCGCCACCAGGCATTGCCTATGGCACAATCTTCCCTTCGCTTAGCACTTCCACAATACGTTCACAACGACAGGGCATTACATGAAAATCGAAACCATGGCCGTCCACGCCGGCTATTCGCCGGACCCCACCACCAAATCCGCAGCGGTGCCGATTTACCAGACCGTCGCTTACGCGTTCGACAATGCGCAACACGGCGCCGACCTGTTCGACTTGAAAGTGCCCGGCAACATCTACACCCGCATCATGAATCCGACCCAGGACGTGCTGGAAAAGCGCGTCGCCGCACTCGAAGGCGGCATCGCCGCGCTGGCGGTGGCGTCCGGCATGGCTGCCGTCACCTACGCGATCCAAACCATCACCGAAGCCGGCGACAACTTCATCTCTTCTACCCAGCTATATGGCGGCACCTATAACCTATTCGCACACACGCTGCCGCAGATGGGGATCGAAGTGCGCTTCGCCGATGCGCGCCAACCGGAAACTTTCGCGGCGCTAATCGACGAACGCACCAAGGCGATTTTCTGCGAATCGGTTGGCAACCCGCTCGGCAACGTCACCGATTTCGCCAAGCTGGCCGAGATCGCCCACGCCCACGGCATCCCGCTGATCGTCGACAATACCGTGCCCAGCCCTTACCTGTGCCGCCCGTTTGAACACGGCGCCGATATCGTGGTCCATTCGCTGACCAAATACCTGGGCGGCCACGGCAACAGCGTCGGCGGCGCGATCGTCGATTCCGGCAAATTCCCGTGGGCCGAGCACAAGGAACGCTTCAAGCGCCTGAACGAACCGGACGTGTCGTATCACGGCGTGGTATACACCGACGCGCTCGGGCCTGCCGCCTACATCGGCCGCGCCCGCGTGGTGCCGCTGCGCAACATGGGCGCGGCGATTTCGCCGATGAACGCATTCCTGATTTTGCAGGGCATCGAAACCCTGGCGCTGCGCATGGACCGCATCTGCGACAACGCGCTGGCCATCGCGCAGTACCTGCAAAATCACCCGAAAGTGGCATGGGTCAATTACGCCGGACTGGAAGATCATCCGGACCATGCGCTGGTCCAGAAATACATGGACGGCAAGGCTTCCGGCATCCTGTCGTTCGGCCTGAAACACAGCGACGCCGACCCGCGCGCTGCTGGCGCACGGGTGCTCGATGCGCTGCAACTATTCACGCGCCTGGTCAATATCGGCGACGCCAAATCGCTGGCGACGCATCCGGCATCGACCACGCATCGCCAACTGGATGCGGCAGAACTGGCCAAAGCCGGCGTATCGGAGGATATGGTGCGCTTGTCGATCGGCATCGAGCATATCGATGACTTGCAGGCGGATCTGGAGCAGGCGCTGGCGGCGGTTTAATGTATTGACGTGGATATGCGCAATACAAAAAAGCAGACCCGGTGGTCTGCTTTTTTACTTTACAGTCGGAATAAGCTGCCTGTTCAATTACAATACATTAATCCAGTATGCCAAAAAACATCATTAATACCGCATTAATTATAAGCGGCTTTAAAAATACCCATGGTTTTTATCATATTACTGAAGACCTCTGTCAGACTGCGCAGCGCCGGCATTAATCGGGAGCCGCATCCAATAATTCCACTGACACCTGCATTACGGTCGGACTGAGTGCCGGACCAAACTGGCTGAATATCGCAACATTGGCTGCATCGTGTCCATAGGCGACAGTAACGCGTCCGCCGCGTGGTGCGCTTTGGGTCGGATCGAAGGTGTACCAGCGGCCGTCTACATAAGCCTCGAACCATGCATGCAAATCCATCGGCTCAAGTCCATATAGATACCCGACTACCATCCGCGCTGGAATGCACAGGCCGCGACATAACGCGATGCCCAGATGGGCGAGATCGCGGCACACGCCTTCGCGCCGCTGGTTCACATCGATAGCAGACATGTAATCGTGACTGCTGGCAGGATTGAAGCGTACCGAGCGCTGAATCCAGCTGGTGATGCACACGACCTGATCATATCCAGGCGCGACGTTTTTCACGATATCGTTGGCCATGCTAAAAAATTGCTCGGATTCGCAATAGCGGCTCGGCAACAGGTAGGTCAGCACCGAATCAGGCAGGTTCTGCACTTCGTCAAATGGGGCGCCGGGCGCCACGTCGATCGCATCGGCGGTCATCACGTCAGCCGACGTATGGATGGAAAATTCACCGGGCGGCGCAATCAGGCGCTGGCACAAGTTGCCGTAACTGTCGGTGAACTCCACCACCGGCACGCTCGGTTTCAGTGTGTAGGTTTCACGTGCCACCCATTGTTGTGCGCCGCTGCGCGGACGCAACATCAAGATAAAAGGGGTAGGACTGCTTACTGCGAAATCCAGGTTGCAACTGGTACGTAGCCACATAGAAAAAGTTCCTTCTCAAGTTAATAAGGAAAAACTAGGATCGCACATTGGTTTAAGTGAATCTGTTGCCCGCATTCAAACCATGCCGGGTACATCTCTTTACATCTCAAAAAGCAGGCCACCAGCAGGCTATAGTCGCGCCAGCAATTCCGTTTTCTTCGCGACGAACTCATCTTCGCTGAGAAGCGCCCTGCTGCGCAGGTCGGCCAGCTTCTCGATCATGGCGAAGATATCCGATTCTGCCGCAACGGCGTTGCCGGCATGCTGCGGCGCGCTCGAAGATGGTGACGCGGCAAATTGCTCTGGCGTGTTCGGCATATTTGCTGGTGTAACGGCAGGCGCGTTGCCAAAGTCGTTTGTGGTGTTTGTATTTTGCGCTACGCCGTCGATTGAAATGACAGGCAGACGGCTCACGTCGATCAAACCGTATTGACTGTTAAAGCTGATGGAGCCGCCGTAGGATTGCTGCTGCGAGAAGCCGCCGATCTGGTGGTCCAGCGTGTCGTAAATGGTCACCCTGCCGTTCAACTCGATGGCCAGACGTCGGGCCTGCGCGAAGTGTGCATAACGCACGCCGTTTTGGGCTCCCGTGCTGTTGGGCCAGCGTAAATCCGCGCCCCACCAGTTGGCGGATTTGCCCGGTGCCGGCGGTATGAACAAGCTCGCCGTCGGTGCAGCATTACCGTTCTGGAATTGTGGGCCGGCAAAATTGTTTTGCTGCTGGCTGCCCTGATTTTGCGACTGAAAGCTGCCGCTTCTGAGCAAGTCGGGCTGATTCGCGCTCAGCCGTGACAGTTCGGAACACAGGCTATCGACGCGGCCCTTGAGCTGGCTATTGAACATATCGGACACCATGGTCATGCCGCCGCGCATCCACTGGCCGGAGCCGGAAAATTCAGGATGGTTGAATTGCGCCATGCTGCCATTGCAATTGATGACCGATTCCAACATGCTCAAGACTGCATCCGTGCCAAATCCGTGGCGCCTGGCGATGTCGTCAATTGCCTGCTGTCCGCTTGGAGAAAGTTGTTGCATGGTGGTTTTCCTGTCTGTGAAATTGCAAGAGTCGCAGCTGCGACCAGGATCTGCGCCCGGCGATTAAGCAGGACGCGCATTAAAAATTACCTTACTGGATGCATCATGCTGCCGCCCCATCCCCGGATAACTGCAAGGGGGTAACGGTGACCTCTACCACGAGTTCTTGCTTGCCGCCGCCCAGGACGATGCCGCGCATCGGTGTGACATCACTGAAATCACGGCCCCAGCCCAGCGTGATGTGCTCGCGCTGCACCAGGCAGCGGTTGGTGGGGTCGAAATCAACCCAGCCAAGTTCCGGGCAAAAAACCGATACCCAGGCATGGGAAGCATCCGCGCCGATCAAGCGCGGCTTTCCCGCCGGCGGGTGCGTCAGGATGTAGCCGCTCATGTAGCGTGCTGGCAGACCGATACTTCTCAGGCAGCCGATCATCAGCTGGGCGAAATCCTGGCAAACGCCGCGGCGGCCTTTCAGCACTTCTTCCAATGGTGTTGAAATTTCAGTGGCCTTGGCGTCGAATTTGAAGTCTTCGAAGATCCGTTGTGTCAACTCCAGTGCGGCATCGAGCAGGGGACGGTCTTTGGTGTAACTGATGCGCGCGTAATGTTCCAGCTCGGGGCTGCAATTGACGTGGGGCGAGGCGTACAAATAGCGGCACGCTTCCAGCGTCGCAGCGCTTTTATCGCTCTGCATCATGGCGCGCAGATTTTCCCATGGCTGCGTTCCCGCAATCTGTGCAAGAGTGTGCCGGTTGGCGAGCACGACGATTGATTCGGCATGCACCAACAATGTCTTGTGCGGCACGGTGAGCGCGATGTGCCGGGTACTGTTGCCAAAATAATCGGTGCCATCGGTACCATTCTCCGCTGCCGGGTCAAGCCAGATTTGATGCGACTCGGTCTGCTGATAGGAAAAACAGCGCGGCGTCATGTGCAGGTATTGCTGCGACAGCGTGACCATGCTCTGGTAGGTGTAACGGGTTTCATGTACCACGCGGTAACGCGCGCATGGGACAAAGCCCGGCGACAAGTCGCTCATGATGTCTGGATCCTGTCCTGAAAACTGTCTAAATGGCTGAAAAATTGCACGCTGATGTGCTCCGACAGCGACTCGCTGGCGCCCTGAATCCGATACAACAGGTCGATCAACCGCGCATTGCCGCAATACAAGTCGGCTTGCGGCACCAAGGAGTGCAATTCGTCTTGGAGCGGCGCCAACAGTTCCGAGCCACAAGGTCCGTAGGTCCGCGCTAATTTCTTCAAGCTTTTCAAGATGCCATCGAGCTGGAACACGATGGAGCGCGGATTACTCTCGTCGAGTAGCAGCAAATCGAGTACCGGCAACCATTCGGGCTGGGCCCGATAGCGCGCCCGGTAGGTGACGATACTGTCGGACAATTCCAGCAGCCAGTCCAGGTTGCCGTTCGCATCCATGCCGAGCGCGCGCTGCAAGACGATGCTTTGAAATTGCAGCCGCTCCAGGCGCCGGCCGATCGACATAAAACGCCAGCCGATGTCGCGGATCATGCCGTCCATTGTGAATCCTGACAAGGTCATTAATGATACGGTCACATCGTCGAGTATCGTCATCACTTCCGATTGGGACGGCCGCTGGTCGGTGCTGGCCACGCGCTGTGCCATCCGGTTGAGTGCACGCCAGTTGTCGACCGAAAAACGTTCGTGCAGCTGGCTGGCGATACGGTACAGCTGCTGTTGTTGCCTAGCCAGTCCGGCAACGTCAGGCGACCCCACTGCCAACAACAGAGCCGACTCGATTTGGGCATCGCTCGTTAACGGCCCCGGCGTTACAGGTTTGCCTTGGGACTGGCTTTGGTGTGACTGGCGCTCTTTGGCGTCGATCAATTGAAATTTGATGCACAGCGCCTCCACGGTCGGCCATTCGGCGCCGCGATAAGCGAAACGCACATCGAACAGGAAATTCAACGCTACCCGCAGCAGGCGCGCGATATTGTCGCAGCGCTCGACGTTGCGGCCGAACCAATGCAGGTTTTCCGCCATCCGGCTCGACAAGTTCGTATCATCGCGAACCAGGTCCTCACTGGTGGTAATGTGCTTTAAGGATCTGTGCGGATCGACCTGCGCACTCGCTTGCACCCAAGTATCCTTGCTGCCGCCGCCCTGTTGCATCGTCAGCACGCGCGCATCCGGCCCGGTCGCGACCCGGGTCATGCCGCCTGGCATCACCACATAGCCATTTGGCGTGGCACACGCATACACGCGCAGACCGACGGCGCGCGCGTGCAAGCCCCCAGTTGCGTCTTGCTTCCACACTGGCGCCTGCGATAGTTGCACCAGTTCCTGGGCCACATAGTTGTTCGGATTGGCACGCAGCGTATCGATGAATGCGGCCCGCGCAGCACCCTCCAAGTCTTTGCCGAAGACGGCAAATTGCGGCAGTTGCGAAAAACTCGGCTTGATCACGAGCTGATCCAGCTTATCGATCACTTCTTCCAGCGCGGCCGGCTCGCCGCACCACCAGGTGGCAACCGATGGCATTTTCAGCGTTTCGCCGAGCAGGCGCTGGCACAATGCAGGCAAGAAGCCGAGCAACGCGCCCGATTCCAGCAGGCTCGATCCCAAGCTATTGGCGATCAGCACATTGCCGCTCCTGGCAGCTTGCGTCAATCCTGCCACACCCAGTGCGGAAGTCCGCAATTCGAGCGGATCACAAAAATCGTCATTGACCCGGCGCATGATCACATGCACGCGGCTTAGGCCGGACAAGGTCTTGAGCCAGACGATGTCATTGCGCACCGTGAGATCACCCCCTTCGACCAGTGGCAAGCCCAGATTACGCGCCAGGTAAGCTTGTTCGTAATAGGTTTCGTTTTGAGGGCCGGGGGTAAGTACCACAATCAGCGGCGGCTCACTGTTTCGCAGTGGTGCGCCGCCATTGCCCTTGGCAGCGCACAGCCGTCCCCAATGCACCAGGCTGTCCTGCATGGTCCGAAAAAATCCTGCCAGCGGCTGCACCTTCAGTTCGCGCAGAAGGTCCGGGAAAGTGCGCGCAATAATCGCGCGATTTTCCAGCGCATAACCGGCACCGGAGGGTGCCTGCGTCCGGTCGGCCAGCGCCCACCAACGCCCGTCGGGAGCACGCGCCAGATCGATCGCATAAAAATGCAAAGCGATCCCGTCGCTGTGCCGCAAGCCATGGCAGGGACGCAAGAAACCGGCATGGCCGTGAATCAGCGCCGGTGGCAACAAACCTTCTTCCAGCATTTTTTGTTCGCCATACACGTCGCCGAGTATCCGGTTCAACAAAGTGGCGCGCTGGATTACTGCCGCTTCGATGCCGCTCCACTCCTCGTGCGGCAGGATCAGCGGCAGTACATTCAAGTCCCAGGGACGTTGCACCCCTTTGGCATCCGTATAGACATTGTAAGTAACACCATTTTCGCGCACCTGACGCTGCACCGTTTCAGTGCGCTGCCGCATCATATCGGGCGTTTCTCCCTCCAGACTTTCCAGCATAGCGCGCCAGTGCGCACGCGGCTGACCTGATCCATCCAGCATTTCATCAAAACTATCTGGTGCTGCATGATAGTTGGCGAGCAGTTGTTTCGGCATGGTGTCTCTTCTAACGAACGTGGCAGATCGCGCACAAGATAAATTAATCTGCCTGCCAACGCAAATCCAGCGTCATGGGAAAGCTTGGATTGCGATCTTCTTTGCGCACGCTCATGTGACCCGGCGTGTGACCATGCGCCCAAAAGCGCGCAAAGCGACGTGCTTCGGCCGCATTGGCATTGACCGGCGAACCACTTTCGCTACGTCCACCCGGATGCACTACATGGTAGGTGCAACCGCCAACGGCGCGACCGCTCCAGGTATCGACCAGATCGAACGTCAACGGTGCATGCACCTTGATGGTCGGATGTAGCGCCGACCATGGGCTCCAAGCACGGAAGCGCACACCGGCCACATATTCGCCCGGAATGCCGGTCGGATGCAAAGGCAGCATGCGTCCATTGCAGGCAATCACATGCCGCCCATCGGTCAACCCGCGCACCAGCAATTGCATGCGTTCCACCGACGAATCGACATAGCGTGCGGTGCCGCCAGCGCTCATTTCCTCGCCCAGTACGTTCCACGGTTCAATCGCCTGGCGCAATTCCATCTCGACACCTTCATACACCACGGTGCCAAAACGTGGGAAACGGAATTCGATGAAAGGGTCAAACCAACTTTCTTCAAACGCATAACCGGAAGCGCGCAAATCCTTGACCACGTCGCGGATATCCTGCGCCACAAAATGCGGCAACATCCAGCGGTCATGCAACGCCGTACCCCAATGCACCAGCTTGGCCTCGTAAGGCTTGCGCCAGAAACGCGCTACCAGCGCGCGCAGCAACAGCATTTGCAACAAGCTCATGCGTTCGTGCGGAGGCATCTCGAAAGCGCGAAATTCAACCAGCCCCAAACGGCCGGTCGGGCCATCCGGAGAATACAGTTTGTCGATAGAGAATTCCGAGCGGTGCGTATTGCCGGTCAAGTCCACCAGCAAGTTACGCAACAAACGATCTACCATCCAGGGCTTCTCGCCTTCTTGCAGGGTCGGCAATACCTGATCCATCTGCTGGAATGCAATCGCCAGTTCATACAAATTGTCATCGCGCGCTTCGTCGACCCGTGGCGCCTGACTGGTAGGCCCGATAAACGTACCCGAAAACAGATACGACAGTGCTGGATGATTTTGCCAGTAGGTGATCAGGCTTTTCAGCAAATCGGGGCGGCGCAGCATTGGGCTATCTTCCGCAGTGGCTCCGCCCAGCGTGGCATGATTGCCGCCGCCAGTGCCGGTGTGGCGGCCATCGACCATGAATTTTTCAGTCCCTAGGCGCGTCAGGCGCGCCTCTTCATACAGGGTCGACATGTTATAGACCAGCTCGTTCCAACTGGCCGCCGGATGGATATTTACCTCGATCACGCCGGGGTCGGGCGTGACGCTGAGCAGCTTGATGCGCGGGTCGCGCGGTGGCGGATAACCCTCGATCCAGAGCTTCATTTTCAGCTTGGCTGCGGTATTTTCTACCGCAGTAACCAGCGCCAGATAATCCTCGATGCGCTTGAGCGGC
Organism: Burkholderiaceae bacterium; assembly: GCA_041736255.1. Lineage (GTDB taxonomy): Bacteria > Pseudomonadota > Gammaproteobacteria > Burkholderiales > Burkholderiaceae_D > AVCC01. The sequence continues at coordinate 10,930 of JBGSTZ010000083.1, read as the reverse complement.
GGCATGAAAATATGTAAGCGCCCTTCCCGCACCTGGATGCACAAGCCGGTATGAATCACTTCCCGTGGCGCCAGTGCGGCGGCAACCGGGACGGTTGCCTTGCCAGCAGATTTATTCGCAAGTTTGTCCGTGTCCAAGCTAAGAGTAGTGCGTTTTTTGGCAATAGCCAGCGCGGCACGTGCTTCGAACGGATCGACATCGAACTCAGATTCTATTTCGTCTGGCTGTACCCATGGCAACGCATCCAGCGGCAAGCGCAACCCCATCGGCGAGTCGCCCGCGATCAGATAAAGGTGCTCGCGCTTGAGCGGCCAGGCGGAAGTGCACCAAACCGTCCCAAGGGCGACGCGTGGATCAAAGTCCTTCGCTTTCAGGGGCAACACATAGCCCACTACCTGACCCAGGCCCTGCTCCAGCAGACGCGCCAGGCGGCGGCGCTGTTCCGGCGCTTTCAGGTCGGCGGCAAGCGGATCCAGGTTAACCGGCAAGCCCTGCTCCAGATGGGTTTGCAACATGACATCTTCATACGCTGGAATCTGGCTATACGCCGGCAAGCCCAGCGCCTTGACCAGTTCGGCAGAAAAGCGTGTGGCCTCGTCGCTGCCATAACCGTCATCCTTGCTTTCGTCCGAGAACAAGGTGGCATCGAGCCACATAGGTTGACCGTCGATACGCCAGAAAATATTCAAGGCCCAACGCGGCAAAGGCTCGCCCGGATACCATTTGCCCTGACCGTAATGCAGCATGCCACCCGGCGCAAAATGATTTTTCAGGCGATGCATCAACTGCCCCGCCAATTCACGCTTTTTATCGCCGTGCGCCAAGGTATTCCATTGGTCGCCATCCATGTCGTCAATCGAGACAAAGGTCGGCTCGCCGCCTTGGGTCAAGCGCACATCCTGCCGTTTCAGGTCGGCGTCAACTTGCTGCCCGAGCCGGTTAATCTGGTCCCAATCGGCTTCCGTATAAGGTTTGGTGACACGCGGGTCTTCGTGGATACGCGTCACCGTCATTTCGTGAAAGAAAGTGACTTCGGCCTTGTCGGTAAACCCGCTCACCGGCGCCGCGGACGACGGCATCGCGGTACAGGCCAGCGGAATATGGCCTTCGCTGGCCAGCATGCCGGAGGTCGGATCGAGACCGATCCAGCCTGCGCCCGGGATATACACCTCGGTCCATGCATGCAGATCAGTAAAATCTTCTTGCGGGCCGCTCGGGCCATCGAGCGCTTCCTGATCGGCGCGCAACTGGATCAGATAACCCGACACGAAGCGCGCCGCCAAACCCATTTCGCGCAAAATTTGCACTAGAAGCCAGCCAGTATCACGACAAGAACCGGAGCGTTTTTTTAAAGTGTCCTCAGGCGTTTGCACGCCGGGTTCCATTCTGAGCAGATACGCGACATCGCCTTGCAGGCGTTGATTGATGGCCACCAGAAAATCATTGGTTGCCAATGCTTTCGGCAAGATGTCGCGGCGGGCCGCTGCCACCCATTCGGTTAGCAATGCTCCTGGTTCTTCCGTCTGCAAATAAGCGCTCAGCTCGGCGTTCAGTTGTTCCGGATAACTGAACGGAAAATGCTCGGCATATTTCTCAACGAAAAAATCGAACGGATTGATCACGGTCATATCCGCAATCAAGTCGACTGTAAATTCAAGCTTGTCAGCTTTTTCCTGGAATACGAAACGGCCAATGTAATTGCCGTAAGGATCTTGCTGCCAGTTGATGAAATGGTCTTCGGGCGTGACGCTGAGCGAATACGACAGGATCGGGGTGCGCGCATGGGGCGCCGGGCGCAAGCGCACTTCATGCGGCGACAGCGTGACTAAACGATCATATTGATAACTGGTTTTATGATGCAGCGCAACACGGATAGCCATGAGGTGATGCCTTTCGAAAATGTAGCGCCAAGGGGGCGGGCCCAGCCGAACAGAGGGAGTCGATTCAATTGTCAGTAAGCAGGATTCATACCTGCAACCAAATGGCAGCCATGCGTGCTGCCGGTCCAAGCTGGCACGTTTCTTGATAGGAAAATATTGCCCACATGAAGAAAGCACCCCCCTATGCCAAACTTTTTCGATGAAATGTATTCCGACGCCACCACCGTGCGTCCGCACTACCGCGAATTTGATAATTGGCTGTTGCGACAGCCGCCGCATGTGATTGAGCAGAAAAGGGCCGAAGCCGAGCTCATTTTCCGGCGCGTGGGGATTACCTTCGCCGTGTATGGCGACAATGCGGGCAAGGAACGGCTGATTCCCTTCGATATCATCCCGCGCATTATCCATGCTGCCGAGTGGAGCCAGCTCCAAGCAGGGTTGGTGCAGCGCGTCACAGCGTTGAATCTGTTTTTGCACGATATTTATCACGATCAAAATATTTTGAAAGCGGGCCTCATTCCACGCGAACAGATATTTGAGAATGCGCAGTACCGGCCGGAAATGCAAGGCGTCAACGTCGCTTCGAATACTTATGCCCACATCGCGGGAGTCGATATCGTGCGTGCCGGAAAAGGCGAATTCTATGTGCTGGAAGACAATCTGCGCGTCCCCTCCGGGGTTTCGTACATGCTCGAAGACCGCAAAATGATGATGCGCCTGTTTCCCGAATTGTTCGCTACCCATCGGATCGCGCCGGTCGAACATTACCCTGATCTATTGCTTGACAACCTGCGCTCGGTCGCGCCGCAAGGGATTGCAAACCCGACCGTCGTCGTGCTGACGCCGGGAATGTACAACTCGGCTTACTTCGAGCACGCCTTTCTGGCCCAGCAAATGGGCGTGGCGCTGGTGCAGGGGCAGGATATGTTCGTCACCGACAACACCGTCTTCATGCGCACCACCCGCGGACCGCGGCGGGTCGACGTGATTTATCGCCGCATCGACGATGACTATCTCGATCCAAAGGCATTCCGCGCTGATTCCACGCTGGGCGTGCCCGGGCTGCTGTCGGCATATCGCGCCGGTCGCGTCACTCTGGCGAATGCCATCGGTACCGGCGTGGCCGACGACAAATCGATTTACCCGTTTGTACCCGACATGATCCGCTTCTACCTGTCCGAGAAACCGATCCTGAACAATGTTCCGACCTACCAATGCAGAAAGAAAGCAGAACTCGCCTACACATTGGCGCATCTGCCGGAACTCGTGGTCAAGGAGGTCCACGGCTCAGGCGGCTACGGCATGCTGGTGGGGCCAGCCTCGAGCAAGGCAGAAATCGAAGCTTTCCGCCAGCGCATTCTGGCCAAACCGGAAGGCTACATCGCCCAGCCAACCTTGGCCTTGTCGGCTTGCCCGACTTACGTCGAATCCGGTGTGGCACCGCGCCATATCGACCTGCGTCCGTTCGTGCTGTCGGGCAAAACCGTTTCAATGGCTCCTGGCGGACTAACCCGCGTAGCCCTGGAAGAAGGCTCACTTGTCGTCAATTCGTCGCAAGGCGGCGGCACAAAAGATACCTGGATACTGGAGAACACACCATGTTAAGCCGCACCGCAGATCACTTATTCTGGATGGCCCGCTACACCGAACGAGCCGAAAACACGGCGCGCATGCTTGATGTGCGGATTCAGAACGCACTAATGCCGCAATCGGCACTGGCGGCCGAACTAGGATGGCGCGCCCTGCTCGGCATTTCCGAGCTGGAACATGCGTTCGACGCCAAATACGCTACAGCATCCCAAAAGGATGTGATCGATTTCATGGTGCGCGACCCCGACAATCCGTCCTCGATTGCCAGCTGCCTGACAGCGGCGCGAGAAAATGCCCGCGCGGTGCGTGGCACCCTGACCACCGAAGTATGGGAAACCGAAAACACCACTTGGATCGAGCTACAGCATCAGCTCAAAGGCGACCAGTTGGAGCGCAACCCAGGCCGCTTCTTCGAGTGGGTCAAACACCGTTCCCACCTGTCGCGCGGCGTCACGCTTGGCACCATGCTGCAAGATGAAGCGGTGAATTTCATCCGGATCGGCACCTTTCTGGAACGCGCCGACAATACTGCGCGCATCCTCGATATCAAATTTCTGGCCGCGCAAAAAAACGAGGCGAACGACGTTGGAGCACAACCGGACTTTTATTACTGGGCCGCTTTGCTGCATTCCGTCTCAGCCTTCGAGGTCTACCGCAAGGTATATCGCGACGTTATCAGCCCGGCGCGCGTAGCCGATTTGTTGATATTGCGCGCCAATATGCCACGCTCTCTGACGGCCTGCATGGTCGCTGTCGTCGCCAATCTGAAAGATGTCAGCAACGATCTGTCGCAAGATACAGAACGCTTCGCCGGCGCATTGCTCGCCGAACTGCAATCTATCCGCATCGAGGACATTCTTGAACAAGGCTTGCATGATTACCTGACGAAATTCTTGGAATGCATCGATGAACTGGGTATCCGTTTGAGCCGCGATTTTCTGGCGCCAGTGGAAACCGAAACAGTTATTTGACCCTGAACAATACGCGCACTAAAAAACCGTGTATTGCATGACATTATCTAATCTGGCTGCAACCCGCAGCCGCTATGGCCTGGCTTTTATTTCCATTTTTCAGCGGCTGCAAACAACTATTTTACGCACCAATTAGAGGCGAATTACAGAGCAATGGTGGCGAGAAAATCCCCATAAAAGTGCAGGATGCACCATTATGGGTTTCCCACTTACAACTTAAAATCGGGATTTCGGTACATATCGGGAAACATCTGCCATCGCGAAGCCAAAGAGCGCCGCGGACGCTTTGGATGCTTCCCGGGAATTCGGCATTGCGTGATGCTAGGGAAGATCGGCGCAAGGCAGGAACAGCGCCAATTAACCGTTTACAATGCCACGTTGCCTGGAAGCCTATCGACTCCCAAGGCACGACAAAATCCAAACCTAGTCCATGTTTTTTGCAAAACGCCCCCCGCCAAACGCATATCACCCCATCCTTTGAAAGAGCACACTATTTTGAATCCAGCCGTCACCAATGATGAATTCATCGATTTGTCGAAAATATTCGACAGCTTGAAGCGCAACTGGGTGATATTGTTTGCCTGCATATGTGCCGCAATGATTTGTGCCGCGATATTGGCCAATGTGCTGCCGTCCCGCTGGCAGGCATCCGTCAAGATGCAAATCGGCCAGATGCCATCGCCGATAAATGCCATCGTGCCCATCGAAGAACCGGCGCAGACCATTGAAAGAATTAAATTGCGCGAGTTGCAGTCAAGTGCACTGACTGCACTCAAACTGCCACTGGATGAACGGATCAATAAGCATACCAATTTATTTAAAAATACCATCAAGGCCAGCGCAATCAAGAACACCAATTTCGTACAAATCAAGCTGGCAGGCTTCGCACCGGAAGAAGCACAAAAAAACCTTGCCGCAACCGCACAAGCATTGATTGCCGCACACAAGGCCTTGGTACTTCCAGCAAAAATCCGTTTAACAAGGCAATCAAATGATAATTTGCAGAAAATTGCCGATGCTGAAGCGGAGCGCGCAAAGTTGTTCCAGTTGCTCGCCAATACCGGCAACTTGAAGTCTGCACCGCAGTTTGCGCCCAGCATCGTCGCCATTAATTTGCTGGAAAACAAAGAGACAGAATTGCGCTCCCTGATTTTGGAAAAAACCAGGCTGCAGGACTTGCTGGAATCGATTGACATTTATCCGACCAAGGTTATTGATGCAGTATATGTAGACTACGGGCCGTACTTCCCGAAACTCAGCCTGTTCCTTGCCGCCGGTGCTTTTCTGGGATTGTTGCTGGGACTGGGAATCTCCCTGTGGCGAGACAGAAAATATTTCTGAATTATTCGACTCTGATTTTTGCTCTGCAATAAAAAAGCCGACATGGCGCGCCATGTCGGCTTTTTTATTTTGAAACATGCGATGGAGCGAGCCGATCCTGTTCATCCACCAAACGTCATGCCACCTGCTTGCCATGCGACGCAATCGGAATCACCTTGGCTGTATGTGGAGCCGCAAATTCAGCCAGCAACGCAGCCTCCTTCTGCCTGGATGCGCTCAGATGCCGCTCCTTAACATGACCGAAGCCGCGGATATGTTCTGGGAGGCTGGCAATCGCAACCGCTTTCGTCAAGTTATCCGCAGTCAGTTTCGAAAGCAGTTGCGCAATGGTATTGCGGTATTCGGCAATCAATGCGCGCTCGGTTCTGCGTTCATCGGTATAGCCAAACACGTCCAGCGCGGTTCCGCGCAAGGCTTTGCATTTGGCCAGCACACCAAACGCCTTCATCATCCATGGGCCGAATTCCTGCTTGATGAGGTGGCCGCTGCCGTCGCGTTTGGCAAACAAGGGCGGCGCAAGGTGGAATTTCAGCCTGACATCGCCTTCGAACATGGCGGCAACCTTGTCGACAAATGCGCCCGTCGTGTAAAGCCGCGCCACTTCGTACTCATCCTTGTAGGCCATCAGCTTGAAATAATAACGCGCCACCGCTTCGGTCAGTCGCAACGGCTTGCCGGCGCCAAGCAAAACCGATTCCGCCGCTTTCACCTGCTCGACAAAATCGCCGTATTGCTGCGCATATGCGGCGTTCTGGTATGCAGTCAGATACGTGATGCGCTTGGCGACGGTGTCGTCCAGCGTCGGTGCGCGCTTGATTTCGATCACCTGCGACGGCGCCGCCAGGCGCTGCACCGCAGCCAGATCGTGCGCGGCGCTGCGGCCCCAGACGAAGGATTGTTGATTGAATTCGACCGAGACGCCATTCAGTTCGATCGACCTGACAATGGCAGCTTCCGACAGCGGCACCCAGCCTTTTTGCCAGGCATAACCGAGCATGAACATATTGGTCGCAATCGCGTCGCCCATCAGCGCGGTAGCGAGGTTGCCGGCGTCGATCACATCGACATTCTCGCTGCCGCAGGCAGTGCGAATGCTGCTCTCGGCCGCTGCGCCCGGATATTGCCAGTCCGGATTCTTGACGAAGGCGGCGGTCGGCGTGCCGGTCGCGTTGATCGCGGCAAAAGTGCGCCCTTCACCCATGCGCGACAGCGCGTCGCGGCTGGCAGTAACGATCACGTCGCAACCGATCACCAGATCGGCCGCGCCGGTGCCAACCCGGGTCGAATGGATATCTTCCTGATGGTCGGACAGGCGCACATGCGACATCACCGGCCCGCCTTTTTGCGCCAGGCCGCTCATATCGAGCACCGAGCAACCCTTGCCTTCCAGATGCGCGGCCATCGCCAGAATCTGGCCGACGGTGACCACACCGGTGCCGCCGATGCCGGTGACCAAAATGCCGAACGGCACTGTGGCGGTAGGCAAGACAGGTTGCGGTAAGACTGCGTTACTGCTCTTATCGGATGCGTTCGCCTTTTTCGGCTTCCTCAGCTGACCGCCTTCGACCGTGACGAAGCTCGGGCAAAATCCGGTGACGCAGGAAAAATCCTTGTTGCACGACGACTGATTGATCTGGCGCTTGCGGCCGAATTCGGTTTCCAAGGGCTCCACCGACAGGCAGTTCGATTGCACGCTGCAATCGCCGCACCCTTCGCACACTGCTTCGTTGATGACGACGCGCTTGGCCGGGTCCGGATAAGAATTGCGTTTCCTACGGCGGCGTTTTTCGGAGGCGCAGGTCTGGTCGTAAATCATCGCCGAGGCACCTTCGATTTCGCGTAACTCGCGCTGTACTGCATCGAGTTCTCTGCGATGGCGAATGGTGACGCCGGGAGCCCAATCGTATCCGGACGGATATTTATCCGGCTCGTCGGTGACGACAATAATCGGCGTCACGCCTTCGGCCGCAATCTGGCGCGAAATCATGCCGGGGTCGAGCGGGCCGTCAAACGGCTGGCCACCGGTCATCGCGACCGCATCGTTGAACAGAATCTTGTAGGTGATATTCACCTTGGCGGCCACCGCGGCACGGATTGCCAGCAAACCAGAGTGCTGATACGTGCCGTCGCCCAAGTTGGCGAACACGTGCTTCTCGTTGGTAAACGGCGCGTGGCCGACCCAGGTCACGCCTTCGGCGCCCATGTGCGTGAAGGTCGAAGTCTCGCGATCCATCCACAACACCATGTAATGGCAACCGATGCCGGCCAGCGCACGGCTGCCTTCCGGCAATTTGGTGGAAGTGTTGTGCGGGCAACCGGAGCAAAAATGCGGGATGCGGTCTTTGGCCGGGTCTGGCTTGGCGCTGACCGTCAGGATCGCTTCCTTGGCTTCCAGATAGGCGATGCGCTCCTTGATGCGCGCCTCGACCGGATGGCCGGCGAAATACTTCGAGATCCGTGTAGCAATCGCGCGTGCGATTTGCGCCGGGTTCAGCTCGTAAGTCGCCGGCAACAACCAGTCGCCGTGGCCGCTGCGGTGCGGATTGCTCCACTCGCCGGTATCGTCGAACTTGCCGACCACGCGTGGTCGCACATTGTCCGGCAGGTTGTACAGTTCTTCCTTGAGCTGGTATTCGAGGATCTGGCGCTTCTCCTCGACCACCAGAATTTCTTCCAGCCCTTGCGCAAACGCGTGCACGCCAGTCGCTTCCAGCGGCCAGGTCATGCCGATTTTGTACAGACGGATGCCGATTTCGCGGGCGACGGTTTCATCGATGCCGAGGTCTTCCAGCGCCTGACGCGTATCTAGATAGGCCTTGCCTGCGGTGATGATGCCGATCTTCGCTTGCGGCGCGTCCCAGATGATTTGATTAAGCTTGTTAGCACGCGCATACGCCAGCGCCGCGTACCATTTGTAATTATTCATCCGCGCTTCCTGCTCCAGCACGGCGTCCGGCCAGCGGATATTCAGGCCGCCTTCGGGGAGATCAAAATCGGTCGGCAGCTGAATCTGGACTCGATCCGGATCGAGATCGACAGTAGCGCCGGATTCCACAATGTCAGTCACGCATTTCATTGCCACCCACAGGCCGGTGTAACGGCTCATCGCCAGCCCATGCAAGCCGTAATCGAGATATTCCTGCACCGACGACGGATACAACACCGGAATGCCGCAGGCTTTCAGGATATGTTCGCTCTGATGCGCGGTGGTGGAGGATTTGGCCGCATGATCATCGCCGGCCAGCACCAAAACGCCGCCCAGCTTGGCGCTGCCAGCCATGTTGGCGTGCTTGAAAACATCGCCGCAACGGTCCACGCCCGGACCCTTGCCGTACCAGATGCCGAACACGCCTTCAAATTTGGCGTCCGGAAATAGATTGACCTGCTGCGTGCCCCAGACGCTGGTGGCAGCCAGGTCTTCGTTGATGCCGGGATGAAACTTGATGTTGTGGGTGTCCAAATACTTCTTCGCCTTCATCGCCGTCATATCGACGCTGCCCAGGGGCGAACCGCGATAGCCGCTGATATAGCCGGCGGTATGCAAGCCGGCCAGTTTGTCGCGCTGGCTTTGCAACAGCGCCAACCGGATCAAGGCTTGGGTGCCGGTCATGAAAGCGCGGCCGCGCTCCAGCGTGAATTTGTCGTCGAGGGAAATAGCGTCAAACTTGTCGTGCTGCGGCGCAAGTGCTTGCCCGACATTCAGAGGTGCGTTCATGTTTGTCTCCGTGCCAAAAATTATGTTTTTGGATGCGATGATATCGCTGTCAAACGAGCTTGCCTTATGAGCAAACTGCTTTTAAATTTTGACTTTTTTCAGAGTAGCACAAGCACGGATTTTGCTCACTGCACTTTGCCGCATGTCAGTTAAATTTATGATCTGAGGTTACGCACAAAAAAATTCGGTCTACGCAAGGCATCAAAAACCCGCTCTAGCCCAGCAACGAGGCGCATCATGCGCTGAATCGTTTTCGTGCTTTTCGTGTCTTTCGTGGACAATGCTTTTCATGTTTTGCGTGCGCCGCGCGGTACATCAGTTGCCAGTAGCGCAGGCATGGAGGCCTGCGCTACTGGATTTTGCGTATGCGCCAACAAAGAGCAGTACAAATCAGTCGTATTTGAAACCAGGCAGGTTCGCCAGCCACTTGGCTGCGGCGCGGGTGTTGGCCTTGAATGCGTAATCGAAGCTGGCGACTTGCTCTTCCATTGCCTCCTTAAACACGGTGCCTGGACTGGCTGGCAGCAGCTTCAGGTAGGCATCGGCTTCACCATGATCGCGGTGGATTTCCATTCCGGCTTTTTTGGCGATGTGGATCATCACCTGATTCGAGGACAGGCAATGCATATACAGCGTATCGACATCGGCGTTGCGGCAATGGATGGCGGCGCGCACAAATAGTTTCGAGCCGACGCCCTGGCCGCGCCCGATAGCGTTGACCGAGACGCCAAACTCAGCGACACGGTCTTTCAGGGTGGCGGAAACCGATTCCGGGAACGCTTCGCGCGGGGCAAACGCCAGGTGGCCGACGCCGACCAGCTTGAACTTGCTGTTGTATACGCCGAAGATGGTGTCGCGCGAAAAATCGAGCCGATCCACATACTGCGTAACCATTTCATCCTTGAGCCGCATGCCGAAGCGCAGGTAACGATCGTCATCATCGAGTGCCAGGAAATGCCGCAAAATGCGATGACGGTCGCGTTCGGACAATTCTTTGACGTAGACCGGCGATGAATTCGGCGCCGCGGCGCGGTCATTCTCACCGGTAACTGAAACCGGTAAAATTTCCGGGGGCTTATCGATAATAGTCATATTAGACTCCATTATTGTGCAGTGCACCATAACATATCACATTCTTCTGCAGCCGGTTTTTTCCTGCCACACAATCTCATAAATGTAGCATTTTCAAGCTTTTTTCGCAGGCAGCTAATATAGCTTGATGATAAATTTCCGTAACGCAATAGTAATTTCTAAATTAAGTTACCCCCGGCAAAGCCGGGGGTTTATTTTTGTGTGACTATTCAGCGTAATTTTTTGCTATAGAACAATTGCAAAGACGACCAATCAGTTCATCATACTGCGCATGGCCCAGAAATCGCTCCCCCCTGACCTTTCCACCCTCACGCACGCTGAGAAGGACGCCCTGATCCTGT
>JBGSTZ010000082.1:0-18255 GCA_041736255.1 Burkholderiaceae bacterium | reverse complement strand
GGGTTCCAAACCCGCCCTTGCACTTTGACTGAAAAGGGCGGGTTTGGAACCCGCCCCTACATGTGCACCGGCGTGAACACGCCGCCTTAAAATCCCAACCGCTCGCCGACGCCAAACAAGGTGGCCAGACCCAAAATGGCGAAAATTGCCGCAGCAATCCGATGCACCAGTTGCACCGGCATTTTTTCGGCAATCCGGTTTCCCAGAAAAACTGCCGGCACGTTGGCGATCATCATGCCCAGCGTGGTGCCGGCAACTACAGTAAATAAGGCTTGATACTGCGCCGCCAGCGCAATCGTGGCGACCTGTGTCTTGTCGCCCATTTCAGCCAGAAAAAAGGCTACAAGCGTAGTGCCGAAGACGCCGAAGCGGGCAAATTTGGCATCGCCTTCGTCAAACTTATCGGGAATCAGGGTCCAGATTGCCATGCCGATAAATGAGATGCCGAGCACCCAGCGCAAAGTTTCTGGGCCCATCAGTGTGGTGATCCAGGCCCCGAGCGCGCCGGCGAAGCCGTGGTTGGCAATGGTCGCAACCAATATGCCGAGCACGATGGGAAGGGGTTTTTTGTATTTTGCTGCGAGGATAAAGGCCAGGATTTGTGTTTTGTCGCCGACTTCGGCCAAGGCTACGATCCCGGCCGAGATGAGAAATGCTTCCAATAGTTACTCCAAGGATAATTTGGTAGGTTGGCGCTGAGCATAGCGAAGCCCAACCTACGGTGGTATTTTTAGATGCCGCACGGTTCATGTTGCAAAGAATCGCTTGGTATGGATTGGATCGGCTTTTTTCTGTGAAACGCTGCGCAGCGCTGCGCAATATACGCCAGCGCTTCTTCCACCTGATCGATCAGAATCAGGCACAGGTCGCCGGCTGCCAGGCTGGCCAGCGCGGCATCGATGGCGACGAATTCGCCATGCACTTCGATCACTGACTTGGTGCGCTTTGCCTGTTTCAGGCCATCGTGCAGCAGTGCCAATACTTCGCCGTCTGCCCGGCCGCGCTGGCACTGGTCTTCATACAGGATGACCGCGTCGAAGGCGTCGCCGAGGATCTCGGTTTGGCGGCGGATGTCGTCGTCGCGCCGGTCGCCGGCAGCGCTGATGACGACCGAGCGGCGCTGCGACGGCATGTTCCCGATTGCTGCCACCAGCGCCGCAATCGCATCCGGATTGTGGCCGTAGTCGGCAATGATGGTGGCATCGTTGAACGAGAACAGATTGAATCTTCCCGGTGCACTGTTGGCGTCGTTGATGAAGGTACGCAAGCCGGCCTGAAGGGTTTCCCAGTCGAGGCCCAATCCCCATGCAGCGCCTACTGCTGCCATCGCGTTTTCAACTTGAAAGCCGATAGCGCCGTTGCGGGTCAGCGGAATTTGTGCCAAGTCAATTCGATGTATGTCGGGACCCTGTGCTGCAATAATGGCGCCCTGTTCCAGATACACCACGCGCAATCCTTGGGCGCGGTGGGTCACAATCACCGGATGTAGCGGATTCATGGCGAAAAAGGTTACCGAGCCGGGGCAATTAGCCGCCATCACGGCCACCAGTGGATCCGCTGCATTGAGCACCGCTACCCCATTAGGCGCCACGTTTTCTACGATCACTCGCTTGACTACTGCCAGGTCTTCCACGGTGCTGATGAAGCTCAGGCCGAGGTGGTCGCCGACACCGATATTAGTCACCACCGCCACATTGCAGCGATCGAAGCCGAGCCCTTCACGCAAGATGCCGCCGCGTGCGGTTTCGAAAACTGCAGCGTCCACATCGGGATGCATCAATACGTTGCGCGCGCTGCGCGGGCCGCTGCAATCGCCGCTATCGATGCGCTTGCCTTCGATGTAAATGCCATCGGTGCTGGTCAGTCCAACCCGGTATTTGCTGGTTTTCAGGATGTGCGCAATCAAGCGCGCTGTGGTGGTCTTGCCATTGGTGCCGGCCACGGCGACTACCGGAATGCGGCCGTCGTCGCCTTCGCGGTACATGGTTGAAATGATCGCTTCGCCGACCGGGCGGCCTTTGCCGAAGGAAGGCTGAATATGCATGCGCAAGCCGGGTGCGGCATTGACTTCGACTATCCCGCCGCCTTGCTCCTGCAATGGCTTGCGCACGGTTTCGCACACCACGTCGACACCGCAAATGTCGAGCCCGATCATTTGCGCTGCTTCAATCGCGCACGCCGCCAGCTCAGGATGCACGTTGTCGGTGACATCGGTCGCGGTGCCGCCGGTGGAAAGGTTGGCATTGTTGCGCAGCGCCACCGGCTCTCCTTTGGGTGGAATGCTCTGGATCGTGTAGCCGTGCTGGGCCAGGGTTGCCAGCGTAATGCTGTCGACCCGGATTTTAGTCAGTGATGTGGCGTGGCCATCGCTGCGCAGCGGGTCGAGATTGATGTTTTCGATCAGTTCGCCGATGCTGTGTATGCCATCGCCGATGACTTGCGGCGGCGCGCGGCGGGCTGCGGCGACCAGTTGATTGCCGATCACCAGCAAGCGGAAATCATGGCCGGGCATATAGCGTTCGACGATCACGTCGGAGCTGATTGCCGACGCTACGGCGAAGGCCGCAAATACTTCTTCGCGGGTCTTGATGTTGACCGCGACGCCTTTGCCCTGGTTGCCGTCGCGCGGCTTGAGTACCACCGGGCCGCCAATTTCAACTGCAGCCTTCCAGGCATCTTCCGGGTTCGATACCGACCGACCTTGTGGCACCGGCACTCCCGCTGCGTGCAGCAAGATTTTGGTCAGTTCCTTGTCTTGCGCAATTGCTTCGCCAATCGCGCTGGTTTGATCGGTTTCCGCAGCTTGAATGCGGTGCTGCCTGCTGCCCCAGCCGAACTGCACCATGCTGCCTTCGGTCAGGCGCCGGTACGGAATGCCGCGCACGACTGCCGCTTGCACAATGGCGCCGGTGCTAGGGCCCAGCCGAACATCTTCGTCAAGCTCGCGCAGGCGGGCCAGCGCTTGCTCCAGATCGAACGGTGTGTCTGCAACCGCGGCGCTGCACAAGGTTTGCGCCAGTTCGAAAGCAAGCCGGCCGACGGCTTCTTCGCTGTACTCGACTACTACCTGATAGGTTCCCGGATCGACTGTTTGCACCGAGCGGCTGAAAGTGACCGGGCATCCGGCTTGTGCCTGCAGGCCGAGCGCGGCGGCTTCCAGCGCATGCGCCATCGAGCAGGGGGCTTTGTGGATTACATGATCGAGAAATTTTATTTCGGGAAAGCGTGCGCGCAGCCTGGCTTCGAAACCAGAAATGTCGGCAATTGAATGTTCGGTATCGAGGCAAGACACAATCGCTTCGATCGAGGTATGACGGCTCCAGAGGTTGGGGCCGCGCAATGCTCGAATACGGGATATTTCCATGAATATTTCCTTGTGCGCATGCAGCACGCCGAGCGTGCCTGGATGCAGCGAATAGTCTTAACGTGCGACGTTTTTATTATCGAAATCAAAGGTCTGAATGCCGGCGCGGATCAGATCGTCGGCAATCCCCAGCGCCCAGGCCGCGGCCACGGCGGCTTGAATGTTTTGCGTGATAAACGGTCGCTGATCGGGGTTCGGAAAAGTTATGGTGCTGAGATCGAGCAGGGCGGTCTGGTTCATTCCGGTGGCCAGCACGACGTGGTTGTTATCCACAAATACGCAACGCCCGCCTTTGACGCGGTGCTCGGCAATGACCGGAATTTCCCAGCCGGTGCTAAAGAAAATCACGCTGCCATCGCACAAGGCTGCCATCTCGGCCACCAGCGGATCTGCTCCATTAAGTACTGCAACGCCTTCCGGTAGCACTAAATCGACTTGGGTGCGCGCAACATTAACCAGTTGCCCGGCGTCATTAATATGGAGTTCCGGCTCACTGTCTTGAGGGTCGATATTGGTCACGACACCGACCTGGCAGCGGTCATAAGCCAGCCCCTCGGTCAGAATGGTGCGCCAGCCGTTTTCAAAAACGGCGGCGTCTACCGACCGGTTCAGCAGAATCCGGTGCGCCGCCTGCCAATGGGCGCAGTCTCTTGATTCGACGGACTTTTCGCGTAAATACAAACCATCGCTGCAGGCCAGCCCGACATACGCACCGTGCAGATGCAGCAGCCGTGCGATCAGGCGCGCCACCATGTTTTTGCCCGAGCTGCCGGTGACGCCGACAATCGGAATCCGGCCGCAGTCGTCGCCGTTCTGCGTGGGCGGGAATAAATGATCGACGATTGCTTTCCCGATCGGGCGGGCCGGGCCATCGGCCGGCTTCAGGTGCATCAGCAAGCCGGGTCCGGCGTTGACTTCGACGATCGCACCGCCTTGCTCTTCCAGCGGACGGGAAATATCGGCGGCGACCAGATCGACCCCGGCGATATCGAGTCCGATGATGCGCGCCGCCAGTGTCGCCGTGGCTGCCACTTCCGGATGCACCAGATCGGTGACATCAAAGGCGACATTGCCATTACGCTGAATTAATACCGTGGCACCGGCCGGCGGCACAGCAGCCGGGCTGAAGCCTTGGCGGGTCAACTCCAGCCGTACCGCAGGATCTTCATGAACCAGGACCAGATTGAGCGGGTGATCTTCGGTAGTGCCGCGGCGCGGGTCGGTGTTGATTTGATCGTCTATCAGTTGCGTGATGCTGGCCTTGCCATCGCCGGTCACCGATGCGGTCTCGCCGCGCGCGGCTGCCACCACGCGCCCGCCGACCACCAGCAGCCGGTGTTCGTTGCCGGCCACGAAGCGCTCGACAATGACTGCGCTGCCTTCAACGGCCGCCAACTGGAAAGCCGCTTCGATGTCGTTGCGCGTTTTCAGGTCGGTGGAGACGCCGCGGCCGTGGTTGCCATCCAAAGGCTTGAGCACTACCGGAAGGCCGATATCTTGCGCGGCCTCCCACGCATCTTCGAGATTTTCGACGATGCGTCCTTCGGGAATCGGCACCCCGCAGGATTGCAGCAAGCTTTTGGTCAAGTCCTTGTCGCGCGAGATGCTTTCGGCAATCGCGCTAGTGGCGTCGGTTTCTGCAGTCCAGATGCGCCGTTGTCGGGCACCGTATCCGAGCTGCACCAGATTGCCTTCGCTCAGTCGTATCGAAGGGATGCGCCGTTCGTTTGCAGCCTCGACGATGCAGGCGGTACTGGGGCCCAGCACCACTTCTTCGCGGATTGCGCGCAGTTCTGCAACGCTTGCATCGACATTGAATGGCTTATCTTCAATGGCTGCCATCACCAGATCGCGCGCCGCTATCAGCGCCGCCCGGCTGACCTGCTCGTGTCTGGCGCGCACTGCAATCTTGTAGACGCCGCGTAGCTGAGTCTGGCGCGCTTTGCCGAAACCGCTTTGCATGCCGGCCAGGTTTTGCAGCTCGATCATCACGTGTTCCATGATGTGTGCCGGCCAAGTGCCGTCGCGCAGGCGCTCCAGAAAGCCGCCGCGCTCACCGATGCCGCAGCGATGCTCGATGAGTCCCGGTAGCCATGCTGTCAGGCGCTCGTAAAAGCCGGGAATGGCGTTTGACGGTGCATCTTCCAGGTCGTGGATGTCGACCCAAGCTTCCAGGACAGGACGATAAGTCCAGATGTTCGGCCCGCGCAAAGACAACACATTGATGATGTCGATAGTTTTCTTATTCATGTATGGGTGATGCGACGATTAGATAAAAAGCAAAAATATACGGTGATACAACAGTTTTAACCCCAACTTTAACGCCAGTTTTAAAGCAAGATTTAATGCGCCGGAAGGGATTTTCCTTACTGCGCGGAAAGAATATTTGTGCGAATGCGAAATACTAACAAACAACTGTAATGCCTTTGGCTATACTTGGCGCCAAAGAGACATTTAACGAAAATAAATCCACTAACCGCACGCCCATTTTGCATTTCCCTCCCGCTTCAATGAAAACTGCCTCGCCAATATTGTTATCGAAAAAGTATCAAATACCTGCCGCCTGGCATCACGACTTAGATTCCCAACTGCTCAAAAATGAAACTGTGTTGGCGCATTGCGAGATCGATCTCGATGCGCAATTACATTTTGTGCCGGGCATCGTGGTGGTCAGCAATTTCAGGCTGCTTTTCAAAACCCGTGATGATGCAATTTGGCAACAGTGGTCGTATCGACCGGATTTGATTCTGGTGCATCAGGATCATGCCGGCGTGGGCAGCCTCGAACTGCACGATGCCAGCGCCCGTCTGGCTTGCTGGCGCTACACGCTAAGTCGTAATCCGGACGCGTTGCGCCTGATGGCCCAGTTCGAGCAGCAATGCCACGCTGCTATATCAGGGCAGCCGGTGGCGGAGCCCGAGGAAACCGTGTGCCCGAGCTGCAACGCGATCCTGGAACCGGGGCACGAAGAATGTCCGCTCTGCACTCCGGACGCCGCGACTGCGCCCTCAACCTGGACCCTGTTCCGGTTGTGGCGCTTTGCCCGGCCTTACAACGGCCAATTGCTGCTGGGATTCATCCTGACGCTGGCCGCCACCGCAGCGACGCTGGTGCCGCCCTACCTGACCATGCCGCTGATGGACAATGTGCTGATCCCGTATCAGAACGGGGCGCCGATCGACGTCAGTCTGGTTACGCTGTACTTGGGCGGTCTGTTCGGCTCGGCCTTGCTGGCATGGCTGTTGAGCTGGGCCCGCACGTATATTCTGGCTTTGGTGAGCGAACGTATCGGTGCCGACTTGCGCACCAGCACCTACGAACATTTATTGCGGCTGTCGCTCGAATATTTCGGCGGCAAGCGCACAGGCGACCTGATGACACGCATCGGCTCCGAAACCGACCGCATCTGCGTCTTTTTGTCGCTGCATCTGCTGGACTTCGCCACCGATGTGCTGATGATCGTGATGACGGCGGCAATTCTGATCTCGATCAATCCGTGGCTGGCGTTGGTAACGCTGGTGCCGTTGCCTTTCATCGCCTGGATGATCCATGTGGTGCGCAACAGGTTGCGCTATGGCTTCGAAAAAATCGACCGCATCTGGTCGCAAGTCACCAACGTGCTGGCCGACACCATCCCTGGCATCCGCGTGGTCAAGGCTTTTGCCCAGGAAAAACGCGAAGCGGCGCGCTTTCGCGAGGCCAATAACCATAATCTGGCGATCAACGACCGGGTCAATAAAATCTGGTCGTTGTTTTCGCCAACGGTCGGATTTCTGACCGAAATCGGCTTGCTGGTGGTGTGGGCGGTCGGCATCTGGCAAGTCTCGCACGGCATGATCACGGTCGGCGTGCTGACCGCCTTCCTGGCCTACATCAGCCGTTTTTACACCCGGCTCGATTCGATGAGCCGGATCGTCTCGGTGACGCAGAAAGCCGCAGCCGGCGCCAAACGCATCTTCGATATCCTGGACCACGTGTCGAGCGTGCCGGAAGCCGCCAATCCGGTTCATCTGGCGCAGATCGAAGGTCGCATCGAAATCAAAAATATCGGCTTTCGCTACGGTAACCGGGCAGTGATTCGCGATATCGATCTGATCATCCAGCCGGGCGAGATGATCGGACTGGTGGGTTCTAGCGGCTCTGGCAAGAGCACGCTGGTCAACCTGATCTGCCGTTTTTACGATGTTTCCGCTGGCGCGATCCTGATCGACGGGGTCGACATCCGCTCGCTGCCGGTTTCGGAATACCGCAGCAACATCGGCCTGGTGCTGCAGGAGCCTTTCCTGTTCTTCGGCACCATTGCCGAAAACATCGCCTACGGCAAGCCGGATGCCAGCCATGCACAAATCATTGCCGCAGCGCGCGCCGCCAATGCGCATGAATTCATCTTGCGCCTACCGCACGGCTACGATTCGATGGTCGGTGAGCGTGGCCAGACCTTGTCCGGCGGCGAGCGCCAGCGCATTTCGATTGCGCGCGCGCTGCTGATCGACCCGCACATCCTGATCATGGATGAAGCCACCTCGTCGGTCGACACCACCACCGAGCGCGAGATTCAAAAGGCGTTGGATAATCTGGTGCGCGGCCGCACCACGATCGCGATTGCGCACCGGCTCTCCACGTTGCGCCAGGCCGACCGGCTGGTGGTGATGGACCGCGGCCAGATCGTCGAAGTCGGCAAACACGATGAACTGCTGGCAAGGGAAGGCGCCTACTATCGGCTGTATCAAGCCCAGGCACGTCTGGCGGAGCAGGACAGGTTGGACCAAGGCATTGAGCAAAGCGTTGCGCCCAGTGTGGAAAGAGTGGAACTTGATGAAAGTGTTGCATGAGTGATTTGAACGATTTCAATGTAGAGCGCAATGCTTTCGGCAAACTGGTATTTACTGCGGTCGGCGAGTCGCAGAGTCATGTTGGCGTAGTGCCCGTGCGCGCATTTCCGATTGCTGCGCCAGACAACGGGATTGCCATTGTCAGCGCTGAAGGGGCCGAATTGGCATGGATCGAGCAGCTATCCGATTTGCCCGATGGCGCGCGGATTGTGCTGCAGCAGGAACTGGCCAGCCGTGAATTTTTACCGCACATTCTGCAGATTGTTCGCGTATCCGCATTCGCCACGCCCAGCACTTGGCAGGTCGATACCGACCGTGGCCAGACCAGTTTTGTGCTCAAAGGGGAGGAAGACATTCGCCGCGTCGGGCAGGACGGGCTCATCATCGCCGACAGCCACGGAGTCCAGTATCTGGTGCGTGACATCCAAAAACTGAGTCAGGCCAGTCGCAAGCTGCTTGACCGGTTCTTGTAGGAGCGCACCCGGGCGCGAACAGTCCTGAAAGGACTGATGCCGGAACAGGATTAAGGCCGGTCGCGCCCAAGTGCGTTCCTACAAAGAACTGTTTTCATTTGAATTTTTTACAGGAGTATGCGTAAAAACATACATATTTCAATGCGGAGTTTATGAAGCACGTTGAATCACTCTGTTGTCAGCAATCGATCCAGCTTGTCCCAACTTTCAATCAAGTTTCCAAAACCGTTGCTACCGGCCTGGCTTTCGAATATTACGGTTTGTGTTAACTCTTCAGGCGACAGTGGCTGTTGCACGCTGGTCAGTTTTTCCAGTACCGCGACGTCGGCTTCCGACGCATCGCGGCCGAGCGCGCTGCGCTGCCGGATGCGGCTTTGCAGAACTGCTGCCTCGGCCTGGGTCGATGCGATTGCGAACGGTAGCGCCATCTGCTGCGCCAATTGCCGGAACATGCTGCGCTCGTCCTGACGTAGAAAGGCGGCATCGACGATCACCGCCCAGCCGGACTCCATCAATTGCCTGGCTATTTGCAGCAGCCTGTCATAAGTCTTCCGGGTTGCAGCAGCGCTATACATATCCTGATCGGCGCGGCTGTCGTCGAGTGCTTTGAGGCCGAACAGGCGCTTGCGCTCGACGTCGGAGCGCAGCCGGATTGCATGCCGGCGCTGCAGCGCTTCCAGTGCCAGCGTGCTTTTTCCGGAACCGGGCAAGCCGTGGGTGATGATCAGCGCCGATTGGCGCGTGTGCAGCAGCGTGTTCGCCAAATCCAGATAGCTGCGTCCGCTGGCCAGCGCTTCTGCTACATCGGTCTGCGACAGGCCCGGCTGGCTGATCCGAATCGCGCTGACCTTGGCGCGCACCGTGGCGCGGCCGGCCAGGTAAAAACGCAACAGCGCAACGCCAGCATAGTCGCCGCTGATCTCCAGGTATGCGTTCAGCAGGCGATACGCGAGCCCGCTGTGCTGACGGTGGATCAGGTCCATCATCGGAAAAGCCAGTTCGTTGAGGACGTCGATCCAGCGCAGGCCGGGATCGAATTCGAGGCAGTCGAAAGGCACCGGCTGATCGTCGATCAGCACGATATTGCCCAAGTGCAGATCGCCGTGGCATTCGCGCACGAAACCGTCGCTGCGGCGTTGCCCGAAAAGCGGCTGGCAGGCAGCAAACTCCGCTTCGGTGGCTTGCTGCAAAGTTTGCAAAATTGGGCGGTCTTCAGCGCTATTTAACAGTGCATCGAGTTGTTCGAAATTCTGCTGGCTCACAGCAAGAATGGCATCGGCAGTACCGAAAGTACTGTCCGGATCAACCGGCGGCAGGCTGGCGTGAAAGCGCGCCATGATAACGGCTAGCTGGTCGATATGTTCGGCGCGCAAAAGGCCGGATGCCAGCGCCAGATCCATTTGGCCGGAACCATCAAAGCGGCGCATTCTGACCGCATATTCAATCGCCGGTAAGCAGCCTGGCTGCGGCGCCTCAAAACTGCCGCCGATCGGGATTACATCGCGATAAATATCCGGTGCTAATCTTCGATTGAGCCTGATTTCTTCTGCGCAATAAAATTTCCGCGCGTCCAGCGTGCTGAAGTCGAGAAAGCCCAGGTCGAGCGCCTTTTTGATCTTGTAGGCATTGTCGCCGCTGAACAGAATCCATGAAATATGGGTTTCGGTCAGCGACATTTGCTGTCTCTGCAGTGCGTGGATAAGCTGCAATTGCTGCTGCAGGGCTGCGGATGGAATGGCTGGCGGCTTGTTTGGCATCGCGTGTTTCCTAGCTAATTAACTGACGTTACGCACAAAAAAAATCGGTCCACAAAAAACACGAAAGCTACGAAAAAATGAAACAGATGGCGGAGCGGTTTCAGTTTTGGTAGATACTCTTTTCAAAA
Source organism: Burkholderiaceae bacterium (assembly GCA_041736255.1). Lineage (GTDB taxonomy): Bacteria > Pseudomonadota > Gammaproteobacteria > Burkholderiales > Burkholderiaceae_D > AVCC01. The sequence goes on along the minus strand of JBGSTZ010000082.1, from coordinate 7,701 downwards.
ACAAGCCTTTTTCACGTTGAAACAGCATTAATTTTTGCTCAGTGTTGCATAGAACCGGGTGTTGTCAAAAGGCGGGTTAGTGGTGATCATCTTTTTCGCTCGGTCTGCCATTAGCGCGCATCTTTACCGTTCTCAATCCAGCAAGACCCGCACTCTGGCCAAGGCTTCGTCCATCATCATTGCCGGCACAGTTTCGATGACTTTGGCGCCGCGTTGTTTGTAATCCAGCATGCGTACCTGATTGCATAGCACCACACCCTGAGTTTGCGTGCCGGCGCCCATCATTGACACGGTAAATCCGTTTTCGCGTGCGAACTGGCCGCCTTGCGTGATGGGCGCTGCCATGACCAGGCCAAAGCGGTTAAATTCTGCCACGGTGAGTACCAGCACAAAGCGCTGCCCTTGCTGTTCCTTGCCCAGCGCCGGGTCCAGATCGAGGTGCAGTACATCGCCGCGGTCAGGAATGCCGCGCTTCATAACGCTTCCTTGCCAATCGGTGCCGCATCCAGCCAGGTGCGATCTGCATCGGTGATGGCCATGTTTTCATCGTTACACTGCGCCAATAATTCCGCCAACGTGTAGCGTGGCGATGTCTTGGCTTGCACGATTAGGCGATCGTTTTCCACACTGATTTCAACTTTGGAGCCAGCGCTAAGGTGCAGCATGGCAAGTATTTGCTTGGGCACAGCCATGACGACGGAGCCGCCCAGCGGCCTGAGGGTTACGGTAGTCATTTGCACTCCTTACATAATTTTGTTAAATAATTGTATAACATTATTTTGAAAAGGCAAGGGCATGATGTGAGCGATTCGGTAAAGATCGATCATTACAAATGTTGGACTTCGCAACGCCGGCGGTCCGTATCAAGCGAGCATCCGGCGAAAAGCGCGTATCCGGCAAAAATCCCAACATGCCGATTCCGCCGGAAACATTATGAAGCTGCTATCCAATCAACAACGACTTCACCTGGTCAACAGTGAGCAACTGTTTGACAATTATCGTGCAGCACAGCGCCACGCGAAAACGTACCAATACGGGATGCGCTGGAAGACGGTGCGCGACACCAAGTATCTGTTCAAAGACAAGGACAGGTGCGGAAATGGCAAGTCGCTGGGCCGGCGCGCACCCGAAACCGAGACATTATTGCTGACATTTAACAACGGACGTGCGGCGGCGCTGGAGCGCTTGCGGCTGATAAGCGCGCAAATTGCCGAGCAGGCGAGGCTCAACAAGGCATTGCGACTGGGCCGCGTGCCCCGCGTCGTCGCGCGCGTGCTGCGGGAGCTGGATGAAGCCGGCCTCCATGAAGATTTCACGGTAATCGGCACGCAAGCCCTGTATGCGTACGAATCGGCCGGCGGTGCGCATTTCCTGCTCGAATTGCTCGCCTCCGGCGATGTCGATCTGCTCTTCGATGCACGCCATAAAATCACGCTGGTGTCAGACAAACTCGATGGCGATGGTTTGCTGGGCTTGCTGAAGAAAGCCGACAAAACGTTTGAATGCGTGCGCGAGAATGGATACCGCACCGCCAATGCGGGGCAGTTCATGGTCGATCTGGTCATCGCCCCGCGCACAATGCAGCGTGTGGACGCGGTGACCTTTGGCGCATCGGATCTGGTGGCAGAGGAAGTGCCGGATCTGCAATGGCTATTGAACACGCCGAAAATCGATACGAACGCCATCGACGAAGACGGCTGGCCGGTGCCGGTCAAAGTGCCCGACCCGCGCGCATTCGCGTTGCACAAGGCATGGTTATCCGGCCTGAACACGCGCGAACCGATCAAAAAGCCACGCGATCTGGCGCAGGCGCGCGCAGTTGCAACGCTGGTTCGCGACCACATGCCGCAGTTCTCTTTTGAGGAAACATTGACATCACTGCACGGCGATGTCCGGGCAATGCTGCCGGTGTTGTTCGTTGGTTGATCAACGTCCAATAGGTGGCTATACCCAACAAGTGGAGGGGCAGAACGCGTTTTTCTGGTATTGGAAACGTGGTCTTCCCATTTTATCCAGGTTTCGTAGCGCCGCATTCTAATGGCGTACGGAGCGCGGCAGAATGCGTCTTTCATTCTTCATAGATTTATAAAAAACATGGGAGTATAGGCAAAAACATGAATATTACCGCACGTATCAATTTTGGTATTTGGAAATACACTTGTACGTATGTGCAGAAACATGCGGCGCAATGCGCTGCGCTTATTGACGCCTACGCATTGCGCCTTACGGCCTTAGTCAAGCGTCACGTCAGCCGAGCCCAGCAGGTAAGCAAACTCGACCTGATCGAGGCACAGGTTCGGTGCCGGTCCGCGCCTCAGGCTGAAGGTATCCGTGATGTCTTTTCCCACCAGGACGCTGGCGTGCAGGTTGCCTGCTACTGTCTTGATGAGGGCCTCGTTTTTCAAATCGTCTGAATTTCCCTTTTCCCTGATCACATACAGGCCGACGAATTTTGTGCGGGGGTGCGTCGCGACCAGCAGCGCGTAGTTACCGTACTTAGCTCTGAGATGGTCGAGCTCCACAGCCAGGTCAGCCAGGCTTTTACCCCCGACCTTCAGGAGGTTGAGCCCCGGCAAGTAGTCGCCATTATGCTTCGAATTGGCAATGAACTCGTTTCCTGTGGTGAGCAAAGCCTGGCCTTTGTAGGAAAACTTGAACTTATACCGGCGCGCCGTGCAAGTTGCCCACTCGACCGGGACGTAAGCGTTCTGTGTCCAGATCGGGACTATTGAGCCGGGGGCATCCCGACCAAAAACGTAGTAGCCGCCACCCGACTTCGCCAGGATGCAGCCACCCATTGGCCGAAATAGATTGCCAGTGAGGAAGCCCACTGTGAAAGATTCCGCCGCGCTGAAAATAGAGCAAACGGTGTGCAAGATACCCGAGACGCCCCCGACGTTAGTCTGATCTATGACCGCTTTGGCTTGGGCAGAACTCATGGCCGAGAGCAGCCGGCCGCTTACGTCATAGTCAAGACTGGACGAGTTCACACTGCCGTCATCCTTGGCAGGATCTCCCAGCATCGGCTCCTGCGGCTGCGGGGTGTATCCCGAACCCCGCACCGAGTGATCGTCTTGCAGGTTCAGCTTTAAATAACTGTGTTCAACCGCAAGCCCTGACGGATCAGGAGAGAACACGGTCAGATCAAGCAGGTTGCCGTTTCTGTAGCCCTTGAAAGTGAACGCGTCAGATCGTCCGTTGACCACACCATTTTCTTCGTTCAGATACACCTGTTCGACGGTGAGCGCCTCCGGGTGGGTGGCCGTCTGGCCCGACGGATGCAAGGTCAACGACCATTGCCCTGTGACGGGCGGATGGTCGCTGCCTCCACAGCCAGAAAGTCCAAGAAGGCTAAATGCCGCCAGTGTCATAGAACGTTTAAGCATTAGATTTTCTTTCATAGGGGGAGTAGGGGGCAGGCCACGGTTTTATTTATGGTCATACTTTCGTCTCGCCGGAAACTATAGTGGATTTGCTTGCATAGATGGTAATTATTTCAATAAAGAAACCATCCTACCCAACTCCGCCAAACTCCGTCCTCTGCACCAATACTTTGGTCGCAATCTTTTCGTCATTTCCTGCACATGCGAGATTACGCCGGCTTTTCGGCCCATCGATTGCTGGGAGTAGGGTGTAATAAGCGCTGCGCTTATTGACGCCCTACGCATTGCGGCTTACGGCCTTGGTTGCGTGCCGCGCAACGCGCTATCCTGCCAGCATGATTAAATCGTTTCGACACAAGGGGCTGCAAAAATACTTTGACTCTGGCAGTTTGGCTGGCATCTAACCGGCAAACGCTAAACGTCTCAAAATGCAGTTGGCCGCACTCGATACCGCTCAATCTATCGAAGATATTGACATTCCCGGCTTCCGTCTTCACCCCCTTGAAGGGAAGCAGTCGCGGGCGTTGGTCGATATGGGTAAATGGCAGTTGGCGTATCACGTTCGAGTTTGAAAACGGCAGCGCTCTTATTTTAGATTATGAGGATTACCACTAATGGCTATACACAATCCACCACATCCTGGAGCGTTTATTCAAGAGGTTTACCTTACGCCCAACGAAATTAGTTGCAGGGAACTTGCCCTTAACTTGGGCGTTGCTGCATCGACCCTTAACCGCGTTTTGAACGAGGCCAGTGGCGTAAGCCCTGGAATGGCGCTTCGTCTCTCAAAAGCATTAGGACGCTCACCCGAAAGCTGGCTGACGATGCAAGGCAATTACGATTTATGGCATGCCAAGCAAACTGTGGACTTGAATAAAGTCCACAAAATTGAATTCAAATATGCCTAACCCGGTATTCGAGCGAGTAGGGCGTAACAGCTTGCAAGCCATTACCGTTTCGCAGGAAAATGGCATGCCAATCGAAACCCCCACTACACCATTACGCAGCCTGCCTAATCTGCATAACTCGATTGTTCCTCATTATTTGTCTTGGTAGCATCAAAGGTAAGATTATATGCATCAAATATAATGCATAAATTGACTAATAATTAAAATTGCATTATATTTGATGCATGGAACTAGATGAAATCGGCGTTTTAATTAAAGAAGCCCGTAAAAGCAAAGGATTGACTCAGGAGGCGGCAGGCAAGCCGCTCGGAATGAGTCGCGCCACTATTTCAGGGATAGAGACTGGCAAAATTGCTGAAGTAGGATTGCGTAAAACGATGATGTTGTGTGCGTTGGTCGGTCTTGAACTAAATGTCTCTCCTCGCCGCAAATACCCAACATTGCAAGAATTGCGTAAAGAAAATAATGCAAAAAAACGGAATTAGTGTATTTGCTTCTGGTGTATTTGCTTCTGGTGTATTGGCTGGCGACATCATCCGCAGTGACGTGGAAGAGGATACGTTCTTATTTACTTACGACCGCGATTGCCAAACGAATTGTGCTGTTTCATTAACGATGCCCATTACGCGCGCCCCATACGATTCAATGGGAACCATACATCCAATCTTCGAAATGAATTTGCCAGAAGGCGCCTTGCGCGAAAAGCTGGAACGTATGTTCTCAAAAGTAGTACCGAATTTTGATGCGCTATCTCTGTTGCAGATTATCGGGAAATCACAAATTGGCAGGTTGCGCTATGCCCAGGCAGGCGCCGAACTTGAAGAAGTACCGACACAAAGCGTGAACGATCTCCTTGCTTATGAGGGGGCCGAAGATTTATTTAATGATTTGTTAGCGCGTTTTGCGCAGTATTCCGGCATTTCCGGTATGCAGCCAAAGGTATTGATTCGTGATGATAATGAACGGTCACTAAACCGGCTTACGCACCGTGGCGCAACGCACATTGTCAAGAGTTTTGACCCTCGCGAATATGCAGAACTCGCAGCAAATGAATTTTTTTGCATGGAAGCGTCCCGACATGCAGGATTGCCAACAGCGGCGGTTCAATTATCAGAAAATCGCAAAATGTTAGTAGTGGAGCGTTTTGATGTCACGGACAAAACATATTTGGGGTTCGAGGACTTTTGTGTACTCAGCGGGATGCGATCAGGCGGTCGTTACGATTCATCTTATGAAAAATTAGCAGAGCGTATTAAGCGGTACGTATCCCCTGAACATCACGCTAATTCGATGTCTCATTATTTTGGCGCTGTGGTACTTGCCTGTGCAATTAGAAATGGTGACGCACATTTGAAAAACTTTGGTGTGCTCTATAGCCATCCAGATAGTGATGTGCGTCTTGCTCCGGTATACGACATGCTGTCAACGAAACCTTACCAGCGTAGTGACGTATTGGCCTTGAAGTTGAATGGATCAAAGCAGTATCCGTCCCGCCAGGAATTGATGCAGTTTGGGAGACACGCCTGCGGCTTATCCCGAGCCGCTGTCAATTCCATATTTGACCAGGTGCTGCACGGCGTCACCCAATCGATCCACGATATGGATGCGTTCACACAATCGCACCCGGATTTTGAGTTGCCGATGAAACACTTTTGTGCGGTGTTTCAGGAAGGTATTGAATCAGTGACCCATGGAACATCGGTATCAGTATCGGCATCTCGGTCGGGGAAATAATATGGGACAGACAACGGTTTTATATTAATAAACCGTGGTCTGTCCCATATTGTCTATCTTTGCAAGTATTGAACTTCGCAGACAAACCTGACTTAATCCGTCACCCAGGGATTGATCAATTGCAATTCCCCGATATGCGCAAAATCTTTGGTATTGCGCGTAACCAGCGGCATTTGGTGCCGGATCGCGATCGCCGCGAATTGCGCATCCTCGGTAGAAATTGCGTGGCCGATCTTGGTGCGCGCAGCCACCAGCAGCGCATATTCGCTGGCTGCGGCAGCATCGAACGGCAGGCAATGGCCGGCAAAATCTTCTTCAAACATCTGATCGGCTGCAGTCGCCAGCGCCTCCCGGCGTTTGCCGGCCGGTAACAATGCAATCCCGAGAAAAATCTCCGCCCGGGTAATCGCACTGGTGTAAAACGTCGCCCCGGACTGCTGTTCAAACCACGCCAAAACAGCCGCATCAGGCCGCGCCCGCATCAGCTCCGACAACACGTTTGTATCCAGCAATACTGCTGGAAAATTCATTGGCAAAACCCCTACCATCATGAACCCAGCTCAGGTGCTGGTCGCGTTGCCCGCCGTGCAGGAATCAGCAATGCATCCTGCTCCGACCCTGTTTGTAAAGACGCAAAGCGCTGGTGTATCCGCTGTGCAAAACCAGAAGCATTTTCTGCCGGCAGCAGCGAGCGCCGCAAAATCTCGCGTGCTTCCTGCTCCATCGACCACCCATGTTGCGCCGCTTGCAGGCGCAACATAGCCTTGATGCTCTCGTCCAGATTACGGATAGTGATACTCGCCATCATGTGCTCCAAAGTGATATCAATGAAATCATTGTAATCAAATTTTTTGTCTGCGCCGGATTCGCATCGGCAAGTGGAATGAACGCGTATTACCTTGAATTGACGCCCTACGCATTGCGCCTTACTACCTTGGGCAGTTAAAAAATATAACCCCACTTCTTGAATTGCGACTGCAGCGACGGATCGCTTTTGAATGCTGTGAAATAAACAAACTCAGGCGCAAGATCAAGCCCATTCGGCCAGACGACGGTATCGAGTTCTGGCTCGACGGCAACTTGGGAGAACAGGGAAATGTCTTGCAGCGACTGGAATATGCCTTCTTTTAATGCTGGCGATAAATCCACTTCCCCTTTGCGTCCATCATTAAATATCACTTCGATTTTGTAATCTTTGACGTATTTCGCACTCGTAATATGTAGCATGCTTATTTACTCCTAAATTACTCCAACGGGGCGATAGCGGCAGGGTTTTGATTTTTTGCGCATAGTTCCCAATCTGCTAATAGCGCATCGTTGTGAAGTTCATACCATTCCATCACATGCCGTAATGCGCGCTTCGGAAATGTGCCACTGACAATGCCGGAATCAATTTCCACCGTGATTTCATACTCGCCATATTTTGCGTGAAAATGCGGCGGCGCATGGTCATTCCAGTACATCGCAATAATGATTCCAAGAAAGCGGCTGATAACAGGCATGATGTTATGATCCTTTTGACGATCTTGATAAAACGTGACTATTCAGCAGCTACGCTGTGGGCCGAATAGGATTGCCATTGAAGGCGTGGCGTAGCACTTCGAGCATGCCGTGGCCTTGCTTGCGCAGTGTGTCGAGGCAGGAGCGGATGACGCAGAAATTTTCGGCCCCGACCA
>JBGSTZ010000081.1:0-17260 GCA_041736255.1 Burkholderiaceae bacterium | reverse complement strand
GGCAAACCCAAGAAAGTGGTATTGGTCGCATGTATGCATAAATTGCTGACGATTCTGAATGCAATTATGAAGTCAGGAAAACCTTGGGACGATAATTTTGACCCAAATTCCCCTTGACTTGGAACACAGCTGCTCTCCCGCTAGCGGGCGAGGGGAGCAAGGCAGCACTTGCGGCTTGTCGGGTGGGCATATTTTTGATCATTTAAAAATCAAATTCGCTGGTGAAGGAACGGCGAATCGTGTAACGCATCGACTTGTACTCGCGGTAGTGCGTGGTGTCGTCCACCTGCTCCTCCAGCTTGAGCACAACCTGCTGGTTGTTTGCATCATCTGCCTTGCGGCTGAGGATGAACCGCACCGGCAGCTCGCGGTCGCGCGGGTTGTCCGAATTGAAGTCGAATCTCAGCGCATGCTGGTCCGAAATCAACTCGCCATCGAGAGTGAACAAACCGGCGCGCAGGCGGCGGGCCTGCAGCTTGTCGGTTACTGCCTGCGCCTGATACATCACCACCGCCAACTGACCGGTGGTGATGGTTTTGCCGCCACCGCCGATGAACTCGACCTCAACCCGCGACACATCGCTCTGGCGCTTCTTATTGATGCGAATCACCGGAATCACCACCTCCTGCAAAGTAGCACCGCCATGCACGAAACGGCTGCCCGAACCTTTCAGGCGCAAGCGCTTGATCGACTTCGGAATCTGCACTTCGAGCGCGCCGTCCAGCCCCAACTGCTGCGGGAGGAAGGTCTTCAGGCTGGAGTTGTCGCGCAAGCCTTTGCCCAGCACAAAGCGCCGGTCGCGATACAGAATCTGCTTACCGTCCGGCTCGCTGCCGAGAAAATCGCTTTCCTCCAGCGCCCGGTTTTGATAAATGAAACCGTGATCGGCGGTGATCAGCAGGTTGTTGGCATTCGCATTGGTCAGTTTCTTCACCAGCCGGATCAAATAGTCCAGGGTTTCCTGTGCCGCGGCGCATGCCCGCTCTTCGGTGTCGCGCGTGTCGCCGGTCTTGTCGATCAGGTTGTGATACACATACAGCACGTCGTTGTCGCGCACCAGGGCACGCGATTCGTCCCGGTTCATCGTCATCACGTCCTTGGCCAAGACCACCGCAGAAGCCGGTACCGCAGCTGCCAGAATCTTGCCGCGATTGACAGACCCTTGCGCGCTCTGGCCATCCGCCAGCGCATCGCCGCTATCGTCCTCAGCCAGCGCCAGCGACTGGTTGGGCAGCAGCGCAGCCATGCCAAGCTGGGTATAACTCGGCAACATCGACAGCGCCGGTTCCAGCTCCGCCTCGAAACGGTCTTCCTGACGGATCAGGCTTTGCAGCTCCTCGCCCACTTCAAAGCGGAAGGCGTCCGAAATCAGCACGCAGACCTTGGCCTTGCGCTCCACAAAAGGTTGCACCCAGCGCCTGAAAAAATGCCGCTGCAGCACGACAGGCGCAGCTTCCCACTGGTCCGCGCCATCGACGAAATGCTGCCAGCGGTCATTGAGTTTGATCAGGTAATTGTTGGTGTACAGGTTTTCCATCAGCGTATTCAGCTCGCCCAACAGCGATGCCCGATCGGATTCGCGCAAGTGATAAATGAACTTGCGATAACGCTGATCCAGCCGATACCAGCTGTTCGCGTATTTCTGCACGCCATCGGCCATCGAATGCATCTCCAGTTGGGCGCTATCGAGCAACTGGATGAATTCCGCCGCCATCTCCAGCGCGCCGTATTCGTTCCTGAAGCGGGAGAACCAATGACTTTGCCGGCGCTGCCGCAGCCATAGCGTGACATCGGCCGCCGTCACGGTGCGGCTAGCCACCGCATGCACCAGATCGCTGAGAATCTTGCGGTCGATCAGCTCGAAATAATCCAGCGTCATCAAGTTGCGGAAATCGTGTTTGTGCAGCGACTCCCGGATGCCCAGCACCGCTGCGCACTGTTCGGACAGCGCCTCGAAAGCGTGCTCGTGCTGGCGGCTATCCTTCCAGCGCTTCAGGAACACCAGCGCCTCGGCCGACAGGCCCGGCTTCTGTTCCGGCTCGGTGTCCATCAGGTAGCACGACTTGAACAGCGCAATCACGAAATCGCGCAAACCCGGTGCCGTGGATGCGTAACCATAGGCGCGCTGCATCTGCTCCCACAGAAATCCGCTCAAGGCGCTGCGCTCGATCAGCTTAATCTTGTCGTCACGCCCATCGGCCAGTTCCGCCAGCAACTGTTCCAGAATCACGTCCAGCCGGGGTTCGGCACCAGCGCACACGGCCAGCATCTTCAGGCGCAGCATGCGTTCCGATTCGCTCCTGTCCAGCAGCTTGCACAGCGCATCGCGGCGCTTGCCCGCCTCGAAAAATCCGACATGCGCCTCCAGCACAAGCGCGAAAGCCGGCCCCAGCTCCAGCTCGGCCAGCCACAGCGCGATCTGATCGGTGCGAAAATCCTCGCCGCTGGCCAGCTGCACATCCAGCAGCCAGTTATCCAGATCGGCAGCTTGCGGGCCGTCACGGTACAGCAAAAATTTTTGCTCCGGCTGTTCGCGTAGCACGCGGTACTTGACGCCGAACGCGTTGTTGGCCAGTTCGATCTTCTCGACGCCGGGCAGCGCCAGCGCTTCAAAATCGGCGCGGAATTCGTGGCGCACGTCATACCAGAACACGATGCGCTGCTTGCCGAACATGTTACCCAGCGCCTGGATTATTTTGGGGTTGCTCATAGGCTTGCAGTTTTCAGATATTTATTCATCGCGGGTGACAGCCGTGCATACGACCCTAGCCGTGACTCTAGCCGTGACTCTAGCCGCAGCTCGACTTGGGGGGTGACACTGCTGTTTGGTAATTGCGCTTTATTCATCTGCCGCTCCCGCGTCCCGCAGCTTCGCGGCTAGAAACTGCTCGATCTCCTCGCGCTTGGGCAATTCCAGTTGGTACTTTGAAACGAATAGCTGGTTATCCATGCCCGCCAGCGCGTACGCGGCCAGCGAATGCTTTTTATGGGTACACAGCAAGATGCCAATCGGCGGGTTGTCGCCTTCCTGCATCATGTTTTTCTTGTACCAGCTCACATAAGTGTTGAGCTGGCCAATGTTTTCGTGGCTGAACTCGGCCAGTTTCAATTCCACCAGAACATGACATTTCAGGATGCGGTGGTAGAACACCAGATCGATGAAGTAGTGCTCGTCGCCGATCAGGATGCGCTTTTGTCGGGATTCAAAGCAGAAGCCGTGGCCCAGTTCCAGTAGAAACGCTTCAATCTGAGTAATGAGCTGATCCTCAAGATGAGACTCACTCATCACCTCCTGTGGCGTCAGCCCCAGGAACTCGAACACATACGGGTCGCGCACAGCCAGTGCCGGCAATGCCTTTTCTGCGCCTTGTTGGACGAGTTTGGCGAGCTTTTTCTTATTCGTCGATAGGCCGCAGCGCTGGTAATAAAGACTGTGGATCTGCCGCTTCAGCTCACGTACCGACCAGTTGCCCTGGATGCACTCCAGCTCATAGAACGTGCGCTGGGCGGTATCCTCCAGGTTCAGGAGTTCGACGAAATGGGTGAATGAGAGCCTGGAAATGAGCGTCTTGCCGTCGATCCTGAATTGTGGACTCGCCTCCATTGTTGCCGTCGAAGGTGCGCCGTGTGATGCCCTTGCACCGGCCAATAACGCCTGACCAGGTAAAAGCTGCAATTGTGGCGTCGCTGCCTCCACAATCTGCGGGTAGGTGATATAAAACTGGCGGTAACGGTAGAGCTCCCGCCGATCACAACGGGAAACGCCAAGCCGAATCAGGCTTTCGGCCAGCCGGTCCATCAACTTGTCACCGTACTCGGCACGATCCACGCCACGGCGTTCATACTCTTCCACGTGGAAACCAATCATCCAGTTGCGCAGCGTGAGGCCGGTATTGACGGCCCTACTGGCCTGGGCGGCTAGTTCGTCATGCACCTGGCGAATGGCCCCGACTAATTGTCCGAAGTCCAGCGCCGGTGGCGTATTGTCGTGCGTACTCATGCGGGATCACTCCTCATCCTTGGCATCCAGCCCGGCGATCTTTTTCAGCGCGGCGCCGAACTTCAGGTAATTGATCTTCACGCCGTCGTCCAGATCCAGCGCGATTTGTGCGCTGGCCAGCGGATACAGCGTGTCGCGCTGGTAATCGTCGAGTTCCAGCAATTGCTTTTTCAGCGCGTCGATTTCTTTCAATGCGCGGGTTTTTTCAACCTGGCTGGCGCCGGGGTCTATGCTGACCTGTTCCAGATAAGTGCGGCGGGCGGCCAGCTTGGTGCAGAAGTCGCGCAGATATTGCAGCACCACGCTGACCGTGTCCGATTGCGTGCGGTGCAGATAGATCAGCGCGTTGAACGTGCCTTTCGGGCTGGAAAACAGCCAGTAGATCGGGCGCTTCTTGTAGCGCTTGACATGGTCGCTGTAGAAATCCTTCAGGAAATACTTACGGATATCCTTCGGTTTATCCTTTTCCCCCAATGCTTCTTCGATGAACTGCAGGTTTTGCGCATACTGCGCGTCGCCAAAAGTCACCCGCAAAAAGGCGTGGAAGCGCTCGGTGATGTCGTCGGAAAACCACTCGCCATCGAGCAGCGGAATCACGTTGTCGTCGTCCGGCATGAAGCGCGGCTCGGGCACCTGGCGCAGATAATCGGCCAGCGTCTCGCCCTGATTCGCCAGCACCAGCCCCGGCCGGTCCAGGCTGTAGCGGCCGAACATGCAGCCGACGGAGTAAGAGATGAACTCGCGCAGCGTGTCTGTCAGCAGCAGCGCTGCAAGCTCGGCTTCGGTCTTGTTGTTGCCGTAGCGGTAATGCGGGTTGCAGGTCAGCGTGATTTCTTTCAGCGGCACGTCGGGCGTCAGCTCGTCTTGCAAGCCGTAGGCGTCTATGAAGATGCGGTTGTTTTCCTGTTCGAGGCGCTGCATTTGTTGCGTCGTGTCGCGCCAGTGGGCGCGCAGCTGGTTGTAAGTTTCCTTCAGCGCGGGCTGGCGGTAGTCGGAATGTAGTAGCTGCAGGGTGGTGAAGTCCCAAGAGGTTTCGGAGGAGTCCCAGTCAATTTTTGCATGCAAGATTAGATTTTTGGTAGCCAAATTTTCATTTGACTCAATAATCGGAATTGCATTTATTCCAATAGAGCTGTAATCAAGAGTTGGGCACAATATGTTTAAAATTTCTTGAGAAATATTGCTGTTTAGAAATCCAATCAAGAAGTCAATAGAAACTGAATTTGGAAATATGCACGATCCTTTTGTATCAAATAAGAATCCAGTTGCATTGTATCTAGCAGAAAAAAGACCCGAACTCAACGATGAATATGTAATGTTCTCTAGGAAATAATATTCTTGATTTTTAAGCCGCCCTCCAGGCCTTAATTTATTGATCTCATCAACAAATTTCTTCAGTTCATTTCCATTGAATTGCCAATTAACTACATACTCATTATTTCCATACCATCGACGAAACGTCCCGCCTTTATTGTATGCATACCACTTCTCTGATCGATTTTTTGAATCGAATGCATTTTTGCAATCAAAGCAAGAATTGGTATGTGAAACTTCGTGCCAGAACCGGAGAAATCTACCATTGTCTGAGGTCGCCATGCCTTGCTTTGCGTCTGCAACTTGATTTAGTTTTTTATTTAAAAACGCAATTAGTAATTGCTTTGTTATCCAATACGCTATTGGACTACCGGGGATTTTCTTGAAGTCGGCGGAAGAAGCACGAAAGAACCAGCCGCAATCCGCGTTATTGATAGCGGATTTGTTGCGCTCATTGTGTGGTGGAAATTGCGTTGGTTTGCCTTCCGCACTAATGTCCTTGTATTCGACGTAACAGAATGCACCTTTTGATTCGACGTTTCCACCACGTTTCCACACCGTTGCCGCCGTGCCGAACGCGATCCCCATGACCATGTTGTCCATGTGCGCCATGCTCTCGATTGAAGTCTGAACCATCAAGCGACTGCGGAGATTTTCGTAGGATGACAGGAACATCCAGCTTTGCATGGTCACCATCGCGCTGTAACCGAGCTTTGGCACCATTTCCAAACCGCGCTCGATAAACATCGCAAACAAATCGGATTTACTGTCCGGGTAATTGCTCTTGGCCCACGCGCCCAGCCGCGCATTCATCCCCTTGCCGCCCATGTATGGTGGATTGGCCACCACCACCTGATATTGTTGGCGCAGATAATCCGCCTGGCGCAGCGCCTGCAGCACCTTGTCGTGCGTGCTTTTCAAGAACAATTGGCCGCCCAGATCCGTGGCTTGCAGCAGCGGCAGCACTTGCTGCACGTTGGCCAATGTGGGCCGGATCAGCGAACCGAAGTTGTCGGCTTCGTCGAACTGCAGCAGCGTTGCGCGCAGATCGGGCGTGAACATGTCTTGCCCGACGACATCCCTGTATTCGTCCAGCTCGTCGCTGCTGAAGCTGATTTTTTCCAGCACGCAGATGTTCGGCTCGACTGCCTTGCTGAAGAAGCGCCGCTGTCTGGCGCGGGCTTTCATGGTCAGCGCAAAGGCCGCCAGATCGCCGGCGCGCTCGTCGAGTTCGATGCCGTACAAGTTATGGGTCAGGATTTTTTGCGGGATTTCACTGGCGTCGGTGCCGCTTTCTTCGTAGATCGCATACAGCAGATCGAACGCGTAAGTGAGCATGTGACCCGAACCGCAGGCCGGATCGCACAGCCTGATGTCTTCGGGTCTGGCGATGCGCAGGAAATCGGTTTCCGCTTGCGCGCCGGGTTCGGGCTTGATGTAGTAGTCCATCTGATCGGCCAGCCGGGATTCGGGATGGTTCAGCATCCACAAGCGGCCCAGCGCGTTTTCCACCAGATAGCGGACGATCCAGTGCGGCGTGAACAGTTGGGTGGCGGCGGGGATGTTTTCCGGGCTGATCTTCTTGCCTTTTTTCAGGCCGTCGAAAACCTGATCCTTTTTCTCCGAGATATAGAACTGGTACAGCCAGCCGATGACTTCGACATCCTGGCACGTATCCGGCGTCATCGCTTCGCGGGTGGCGCACAGGATCGCGTTGCCCGAGAGCAGGTCGTCGGGCATCAGCAGTTCGGTATAGTCGGCGATGCGCTCGAACAAATAAGGCATCGCGCGGTGGAAGCTGTTGCATTCGGCGACCACCAGCAGCCGGTAGGCTTCCTGCTGCGGGTCGCGGCTGGTGGCGGTGCCGTTCAGCAGCGCGGCGATCTGCTGGCGCACCTTGTCCGGCACGCGCTCCGGGTCGATATTGCCCGCCTTGGCTTCGCTCAGGATTTCGGGCTGAATCTGATCTTCCTGCGTCGGCGACACCACGCGCACGCGGGTATAGCCGTTGACGTCCATGAAGCGCAGCGCGCAGAAACGGTTGAACCAGGTGTAGGCGACTTTCTCGATCACTTGCTCGCGGCTGGTGGATTCAATCTGGCGTTCCAGCTCGGCCACCGCCTGCGGCGCTTCGCGCCGAGCGGCAGCGCCAGCGTCCAGCACCAATGCCAGTTTGGCGCTGACTTGCTCTTGCAAGCTGCGACGGGCGAACTGGGCGAACTTCTTGAGTTTTGCGGTTTCCATAAATCTGCTGTTCCTGGCAAGGTCAGCCAACTAGGCTGGCCTTTGTGTTGTGGTTGCGTTAAAACGGCTTGATGCTTGTTTCAAAAAATAATGGGTATGCCTATTTTTATGCCATTTACCGCATATATTTATTGCAGTAACAAAATATACTCATCAATACGCTGGCGGTATTGCTGGATTCATTTCAAATCATCTGGGCGGGGCAGTTTGCCGGAATTTTTTTTCAATTTCTTTTCGTCGGATTTCACGCGGCGCTCAAGCTTCTTGATGTCTTCTTCTGCGGGAAGGCGTTCCGGCTGAATGCCGCGCTGCCCCAGCATGTCACGCACGCTGTGGTTGTTTTGCACATGCTCGTTGGTGATGGTGTTTTCACCCTGCAGATCTTCTTGCTGGACATTGTGGTTGGTCATCTCGGTGGCGAGATTCTTGGCAGCGATGGTCAGCGTAGGTAGAAAATCGGCCAGCGGGCGCGTCCCTACAATGCCCAGCTTGTCTTTCATCATTTGCGTGCTGTTGCCGCCAAACAGGGCGGTGTCGCCCTTGGAGCGAATGCGGCCGAAGCCGGCGTCGTCCACGCCGCGTTCGTAGATATTTTGCGACAGCGCCTTTTCGGATTCCTTGAGCCGGCCCCGCGCATCGAGCCGTGCTTGCAGACGCATGCGCTCTTCGATCAGTTCCTGCTTGCGGGCTTGGGTGGCGAAGTAGCTTTGCGCGAAGGCAATCGGCTCCTTGCGCGGATCGCCGTTCATGGCGATCAGATAGCAGGCGAAACGGGTGAGCATGAAATCATCAATCGGACGTTGGCCACCCTTGCCGATTTCGATCATTTTCGTGACGCCACGAAAATGATCGTCCGGGCTGTAACCCGTTGTTGCGCATGACTCTATTGCACGTTGGATAGCGGTAAGAAAATTTTCCCAGCGGGCATAGCCGAGCGGCTCCTGCAAGTCTCTGGCATACCAGAATTCGATGTGTTCTTCCTCGATTAACTGGACTACGGCGTCCAGTTGATTCTGCATTTGTTGCACAAATTCGGATTGCATTTTTTAGTCCTTTGGTCGGGAATCGGCATTCGGCGCTGCCGATTCGGCGCAATGCGCTACGCTTATTGACGCACTACGATTTCTATAAAAACATTGGGTATGCCAATTTTCATGGCATTTACCGCATATAAAAATTGCGTTAATAAAATATACTCATCACTTACGTTGCGTACTAACCAAGCAAAACGAGGTGAAGTTGGTAGGTTGGCGCTGAGCGCAGCGAAGCCCAACATTCTGTGCGAGACATTTCAACACCAAGAACCTGATTTCCCGAATCTGCCCTGCCAACCCAATTCTCATTGAATTTACCACGCGCGTTTTATCTCTGAATCGACGAATGGCGCCCTGTTTGTCAGCTTATCTCTGCCGAATGTTGGGCTGATAAAGCTTTAGCCCAACCTACCAAAACTGAAACCGCTCCGCCACCTGTTCCGTTTTTTCGTGGCTTTCGTGTTTTTCGTGGACCGAATTTTTTGTGCGTAACGTCAGCTCATCATCAAACCTGGACCCGCTTGCCGGCGCGAATTTCTTTCAGCCAGGCGGCGCGCTGCTGTTGCAGGTATTCGTCGAGATCGGCTTCGCTGGCCAGCCATGGTTTGGCGTAATGCACGCTGATGGTGCGCGCCGGGACCAGGCAGGTTTCGGCGATGCACAGCGGTTCTTGCGGTTTGATCGTGTAGGCAGCGTCGGGCTTGACTGGCGCGGCGTCCGGCGTCGTCGCGCTGATCTGCGCCGGCTCAATGCGCGTCAGTTGTTCCAGTGCGATCAGCAGGTGCGGGTAGCTGCTTTCCTCGAAGTGGCGCAACTGGTCGCGGATCATCGCGATGCGTTTTTGCCCTTGCAATGTCTGTTTTGCTTGGGCGAACGGTGCGGTCAGCTGGGTTTGCTGTTCGGCGCTCAGACTGCCGTACTCGGCCGTGCCGCGCAGGCGCAGTTCGAGTGCGTCGAGCGTGTCGGCAGCGTGCATATTTTCGCTGGCGCACTGGATGGCGATGCTTTGCTGCAAAGCGTCGAGTTGTGGCTTGATCTGTTGCAGGCGGTTGCCCTTGTAGGGCTGCGGGTCGGTCAGCAGCGCCTTGATCGGCGCTACTTCGGCGTCCGGCACATAGGCGAAGTTGTCTTCCTGCTCGCTGACCAGCGTGCGGGCGGCGTCATAGATCGCCTTTTGCGGGCTGTGCATGAATTTTTGCAGCGGCTCTATTAGTTGCTCTTTCGTGTCTAGCAGCGCATCGGCCTGGCGCGGCAGCTCGGTGAGGAACCAGTGGGCGTTTTTGGTCGCCAAGTCCTTGAGCGTGGTCAGCACGCCATCGAGCGCGAACAGAAACGGATATTGCTGTTTCTGGCCGATCAGCTCGGCCAGTTCCAGCTCCAGGTCCTTGATGGCGTCGATGGTTTCATGCGCCAGCGCCTTGGCTTCGTTGGCCTTGGCCGGGCGGTTGAAGAAGTCGGCAAAGAAATCCTTGAGGCCGCGCACTTGCGCAGCGCTGAACTCGACTTGCGGTTCCAAGATCAGGTTGGCGTGCACGTTGGTGTTGCGCAGCGCACGCTCTAGCGCATCGCCTTCGAGCGGGTTGCTGTCGTGCCGTACTTCGATTTTGCCGCGCGCGCATAGCAGCGCGAGATTGCACAGAATGGCGGCGTAATACCAGCCGTAAGGCTTGCGCTCGAAGCGTTCCAGCAAGCCCTTGACGGTGGTGCGCACACCGCCGCGGGCGTTGCTTTGGATGAAGGCCAGCAACTCTTGTTCCGTTTCGCTCAGGCTGGTGGCATCGTTGCCGAGCAAGCCTTGCTGCGACTGCCGCAGATATTTGCCGATGTCGGTTTCGCTGTAGCCGACATCGCGCAACATGCGCAGGTTCGGATAGGCGTTTTCGATCAGTTGATGAAAGCCTTTGATGATGCGGGTCTGGCCGTCTTCACTATTGATATCGAGGTCGCTGGCGTTGATGATCAGCAGCGCTTGCCCGAGCAAGACCTTGACGCGGCTTTCCAGCTCGGCCAGCCGTTCGCGATTCTGGAAGCCCTTGCTTTCGAGGATGCGTTTGACCGCCTCCTGCGGGGTCGAAATATTCTGCTTGATGTACTTTTCGGTGCGCCGGTGCATGGTCAGGTCTTGCATGAAGCGCGCATCGGCCGGCAGCACCACGCGCAACTCGTCGCGGCCCATGCTTTGCATGCGCTGCACGGTTTCATTGTCGAAGCTGTCGGAAAGCGAAGTGATGACGTGGATCGCCAGTTCGTGTTCGCGCCCCAGCAGGCGGTCGTCCATCTTGCGGGCGTATACGTAGTCCTGGCCGTTGGCGTAACGGATCTTGCGCTGGCGGATCACGCCTTCGAAGATTAGCTTTTCCAGTTCGGCCACCACGTCGCTGGATTCAACTTCGGTGTTCTTGATTTCTTCTTCGATGTCTTTTTCTTCATCGGTCAGGAATTCGTAGACGTCGCCGTTGCGCTGGATGTAGGTTTGCTGCTCCAGCAGATTGAGCGCGGCCTCCAGCTTCTTGCGCTGGGTCGGCAGGTCTGCGTCGAAGCGCTCCAGCATCAGCACGCTGAGGTTGTGCAGACTGGGCTTGAATTCCTTGACGTATTTGACCAGAAACAGGGTTTTCAGCACGCGTACTGCATAGCCCTTACCATCACCATCGCCATCATCGAGGTGACGTTCGGCGTTGTTGATGGCGCTCTGCAGCGCGCTTTTGAGTGCGCCGCGTATGCCTTCAAACATGCGGTCGAAGGTGGCAAGCTGACCGACCGGGGCGTCGTCGATGGCAATCGCGACTTCGCGGAATACGCCCAGCATCGAACGCTCGCCCACCGAGTTGGCCTTGCCTTCGAAGCCGTTGTGCATCGAAATGCCTCGAATGGCCGACTGGAACAGCGGGAACTGGTAAGGGATGAACGGGTAACTGTAGATGAAGTGCTCAACATCCTGGAAGTTGCGGTAACTCTGGGTGCCATCGGAGAAGCCAAACAGGGTCTTGAAGTTGTTGACTTGCTGCGCATACACGGTCTTCAGCAGTTGCGTACCGACTTGGTTCTTGGTCAGTAATCGTTTCTGGATCACTTCGGCCACGTCGGCGCTGGTGAGCTTGAGGCGGTTGGCAAAGCGCGCCTGGATTTTGGTGAAGTCGTTGCCTTGCTGTTTGGTCATCTCGCCAATCACCGAGCTCATGTCTTCCTGCGCGGTGACGATGACCCAGGCCCGGCCGTGGCATTTGGTAGCCAGACTTTCGGCCACGGTTTGCAGGTTGGTCATCAGCTTGGTGTTGTCGGCGATGTACTGGCCGACTTCATCGACGAAGAAGTTCAGGCGGAAGTCGGGCGCTTGCCGGTCCAGCCAGGCTTTGACCTGGTTGCCGAAATCCTCGATGGAGACGCTGTGCTGGCTGCGGTATTTGTCCAAAATGCCTTTTGCCATTGCGGCGTCTTCGCCGGTGATCTGGGCGTAAGCCTTGGCGATGTTGCCAGCCTCCAGCAGAGCTTGTT
Organism: Burkholderiaceae bacterium; assembly: GCA_041736255.1. GTDB lineage: Bacteria > Pseudomonadota > Gammaproteobacteria > Burkholderiales > Burkholderiaceae_D > AVCC01. The sequence continues at coordinate 5,173 of JBGSTZ010000081.1, read as the reverse complement.
CGCGGCCGCGCTCCCAGGGCTTGTTGGCCAATTGTTGATAGGCGGCTTTGAAACTGTGGAGTTGATCGCGGCTGTCGAGATCACGCTCGAACTGGGCGATGTAACCCTGTTTGCCGTAGTAGCCGCACATCTCGTTGAAGACCTTGACGAATACCGAGAGCAGGGCATCGACTTGGGTCTTGCTGATGATGTCGGCTTTCTGGTCGATGTTGAACAGAATGCTTTTTGACGCAATGGCAACGGCTTTTTTCAGCTTGGCGCGCAGCAGTTCGTCATCGGCGTGAATCTTGGGCAGAAAAATGTCGAGCGCCGTGCTGCCGCCCACTGTGCGGTTTTCCAGTAGCAGCGCGAGCATTTTCAGCAGATGCGATTTGCCTGAACCGAAGAAGCCGGACACCCAGGCCCCATTGGCACCGTGGTAATCGTTGTAAGCATCCAGAAAAGCATCCAGGCGTTTGGCGACTTCATTGGTGAGCACGTATTCATTGAGCTCGTCGTAGAGGCTGGATTCATCGTCGGCCTTGATCACGCCTTCAATCGGGCGGCTGACGGGTTTAAGAAAAATGCCATTGAGTTTCATTGAATGCTTCCTCACACCTGAGTGTCGAAAATGTTGAATGCGCGGTAATACTTGTCGTCGTGTAGCCGGCCGAACAGCTCCAGCGACGCGCCTTGCTCCAGCGAATATCGGTATTCGCCGGGAAAGAACATCACGGTCGGCTTGGTCTTGGCGGTGCTTTGCAGGTTGTTGAGCACGTTGTGCGAGCGGATGTAGGGGAAAACCTCGCCGATGCCGGACAGGAATAGCACGTCGAATTCGGTATTCTGAATCCGTTCGGCAATGGCCGGGATCAGGTGTTCACGCGGATCGAGCACGTTTTGCAGCAGTTCCAGCAGGCTGTCTATTTCGAGATCGGGCTCGGCGGCGATGATCTGGTCCCACAGGCTGACGCTGTTGTTGTCACCGTCGCTGCTACCGGGACGGGCTTTCAGCAGCGCAATCGAAAGGTCGTACAGATTGATTTCCAGCACATTGATGCCGCGCCCGCCCAGACATTCGACGTGCATGCCGGCCAACGTGCTGACCAGTTGGCGCTGGATGCGCTGCATTTCCACGGCTTCGCTAGCCTGGTAGTCGCAGATGTAAAACGGCAGGTCGTTGTTGAGCCCTTTCATGTGCAGAAAGCTCTCGCCACTAATCACTTTAAGCAGATGCTCGAAGCGTTCTGCCAATGAACGCTGGCCAATTTTCGGGTTCATTTTTTGGGTCATTTTAGCCACCTGTGCATGTCAGTGTCCGGGGCAGGAAAGACCAGCAAGGATTCCTGCCCACCGCTGGCCAGCAGTTGCGCCAGACTTGGCGTTAGCAGGGCGGGCTGGATCAGCGATTGATCCGACAGCAGATCCGCATCGCGCAACATGCGAAACAGGTTTTGCCGGAGTTTGCGCTGGGTCGATACGGCAAGGCCGTCGAGTTCGGCATGCCAGACTGCCTTGCCATTGAAAAAAGCGTCGTAGTCATTCAGTGTAAGTTGATGCCGCAGGCTGAGGTAATGCTCGCGCAGCACCTCGACGGCAAAGTCATGAATGAATGCATAGCGGCGGCAGGCGGCGCTCCAGAGCAGATAGCCGCGCTCGCGCAGGCTGCATTCCGGCAGGTATTCCAGCGCATCCTGACTGAGCAGCTCTAGCCGGGCGATCAGCTCCTTGCTGATACGGGTGGCTGCGGCGCTGGTGCGCACTTGCAGCAGATTGTCGGCGCGCACTTGCTCGCGGGTGATTTTCCAGTCCCGCAAAGCCAGGTAACGTTCCGTTACCACTACAGCTTCCTGCAGGAACAAACCGCCGGTGGTGAAGGACAAGCGATACCGGTCAGAAATCATGTGCTCAACCTTGTTGTGCATCATCGCGCACATCGCCCGTCTTGGAGCAGGCGGACGGATTGCAATGGATGCCAAAAGAGTGCTTAGGGAACAAAAAAACAGAGCAAAAAAAACATAACAAAAAACCCGCGTCCTCATATTGAGTAACGCGGGTTATTGGACTAACTTGGATGTCTTCTTGGTGCCGGGAGCCGGAATCGAACCGGCACGGTGTCTCCACCGCGGGATTTTGAGTCCCGTGCGTCTACCTATTCCGCCATCCCGGCAACGCGTCCGCAATTATCACCGATACCCGCTTCAAATGCAATAGTTCATCCAAATGACGTTGGTATTTGGCAATCTAAAAAGGGTATGATCGCGGGCTGTGCCTGCACAATTGTTCCAGTCCATTGCCATATGATGAAAATACAGGCGGCTGATTGCAGCAGGAAAAATTTGCATATTGCAACTTGATGCATTAAAAAATGATTATTTTGGCGCACCGCCTCCATTCATAGAATTCTGCCGCATCCATGCTCAATCTTATCTGGATCAGTTTTTTTATCATTGCTTTTGTTACCGCTTGCATCCAGGCGGTATTTTTTGGCCAGCTTGATATTTTTTCCACGATGGTCAGGGCGATGTTTGACAGCTCCAAAGTAGCGTTTGAAATTTCGCTTGGGCTAACAGGCGTGATGACGTTTTGGCTCGGAATCATGAAAATCGGTGAGAGCGCCGGTTTTATGGCGGCGCTGGCACGTTTTCTAAATCCTTTGTTTGCCCGTATCTTTCCGTCTATTCCTGCCAATCATCCGGCGCTGGGCGCGATGACGATGAATATCGCGGCCAATATGCTGGGGCTGGACAATGCCGCCACACCAATGGGATTAAAAGCGATGCAGGAGTTGCAGACGCTGAATCCGGAAAAGGATACCGCCACCAATGCGCAGATAATGTTTTTGGTGATCAATACTGCGTCGGTAACATTATTCCCGGTCACCATTTTTGCCTATCGGGCTCAGCTCGGTGCGGTTGACCCGACCGATGTGTTCATTCCGATTTTGATCGCGACCTATATGTCGACCTTGTGCGGCTTCATTGCGGTGGCACTGGTGCAGAAAATTAATTTGTTCGATCGCGTGATTTTGAGTTACATGGTCGGACTCAGCCTGCTAATGGTGGGCCTGACGCTGTGGTTTGTACGTTTGCCGGCGGCGCAGATGCAGGCGCAATCTTCGCTGATTAGTAATTTCCTACTGTTGTTGTTGATAGTGGTGTTTATTGGCGGCGCGGCGCTAAAGCGCGTGAATGTGTATTACGTTTTCATCGAGGGTGCCAAAGAAGGTTTTGCCACTGCGGTACGGATTATTCCGTATCTGGTTGCGATGCTAGTCGGGATAGCCGTGTTCAGGGCCAGCGGTGCGCTCGATTTGCTGATGAATGCAATCCGCCTGGTGGTTGCCAGCATTGGCTGGGACACCCGTTTCGTCGATGGCGTGCCGACTGCATTGATGAAAACCCTGTCGGGCAGCGGTGCGCGCGGCATGATGATCGACACCATGAAGACGCAAGGCGCGGATTCGTTTGCCGGCCGTCTGGTGTCGGTGATCCAGGGCAGCACTGAAACCACGTTTTATGTGTTGGCAGTGTACTTTGGCTCGGTCGGCATCAAGCGTACGCGCCACGCGGTGCAGTGCGGATTGTTTGCCGACCTGGCCGGCTTTATCGCGGCAGTTGCTGTGGCTTACCTGTTTTTTGGATAAGCGGTTTCCACCTTATACATTCAGGCTCGGATATGCAGACTTGCTGCGGTAAGTGCGGCCAGCCAGCCAGCAGCTTAGTCCGGCCAGAGCAAACCCGAGCTGGCCAAGCGCCAGCCAGAGTACCGAGGTATCGAGCAGCGGCGCGATGATTCCGGCAACCAGTGCGGCCAGCATGGTTTGGGCGAAGGTTTGGCAGGAAGCAACGATGCCGCGAATCTCCGGAAACAGATCCATCACCATCAGCATCACGCCGGGAGCCGCGATTGACATGCCAAATGTGTACATCATCAATGGCAACACGGACCACGGCAACGCCGGCGGCAAGAACAAATGGTATCCAACGTTGAGCAGGCAGGCACCGACTAAAAACGCGTATCCGGCCATTACTTGCTGCGGGATGGTGATGCGGCCGGCCAGCCGGTTGGCGGTAAACGCGCCCAGAAAAATCCCTACAACAGTGGGAATGAATTGCCAGCCGAATTGATCTGCCCCCAGTCCGAGATGGCGGGTAATGAATACCGGTGCGGCAGCGACATATAGAAACAAGCCGGCAAAATTGAAGGCAAGCGTGCCCGCCTTGAAATGAAATGGAGGCGAGCGAAAAACTTTCTGGTAGCTAACCGATAAGAAACTCAGATTGAATGCTTGCCTCTTTTCAGGCGGCAGCGATTCCGGCAAATGGCGGTAGCAATACCACAGCAGCAGCACCGAGTAGGCGAACATGAACAGAAAAATCGCGCGCCAGTCCAGCAACAGGACAATCCAGCCGCCAATCAGCGGAGCAATTGCGGGCGCGATGGAAAAAATCATCGTCACCAGCGACAACAGGCGTTGCGCCGGTGCGCCGGTATAAATGTCACGGATGATGGCGCGGCCGATCACGACTCCGGCACCGGTCGACATGCCCTGCAGGATGCGAAACGCCCACAGATATTCAACGCTATGAGAAGCCGCACAACCGAGCGAAGCCAGTGCGAACACAGCCAGCGAGCCGAGGACTATGTTGCGCCGGCCAAAGGCGTCCGACAGCGCGCCATGCCACAGGATCATCACCGCGAATGAAAACATGTAGGCGGTCAGCGTTTGCTGCACTTCGATCGGGCTGGCATGCAGCGCCGCCTGAATGCTGGGGAAAGCCGGCAGGTAGGTGTCGACTGAAAACGGGCCGAGCATGGCCAACGCCGCCAGCATCATTGCCAGGCCGCCGGAGCCCAGCAGTACGACGCGGTTTACGGTCGGAGGGGGGCTGGTTTCAGATGACATGGTCCTGGTTCTTTCTGACAGGTTCGGCGCGGGCTGTTGTTGAATCCATTGTCGTATTGAAGATATTTGTGGGAGTATATGCAAATACTGCGATATTCCTGCATAACTCGTTTGGAACTTTAAAAATACATTATTTAGTATATTTGTGACTGTTCAGCCGCTACGCTGTGGGCCGAATAGGATTGCCATTGAAGGCGTGGCGTAGCACTTCGAGCATGCCGTGACCTTGCTTGCGCAGTGTGTCGAGGCAGGAGCGGATGACGCAGAAATTTTCGGCCCCGACCA
>JBGSTZ010000080.1:0-8232 GCA_041736255.1 Burkholderiaceae bacterium | reverse complement strand
TGGTCGGGGCCGAAAATTTCTGCGTCATCCGCTCCTGCCTCGACACACTGCGCAAGCAAGGTCACGGCATGCTCGAAGTGCTACGCCACGCCTTCAATGGCAATCCTATTCGGCCCACAGCGTAGCTGCTGAATAGTCACGTATTTTTAAGGTTATAGGATGTCTGAAACCAGTCCAGTGCCGATTGCAGTCGCAGTCGGAATTCTGATGCAGCCGAACGGCGATGTTTTGATGGCGCAACGTCCGGTCGGCAAACCTTACGCCGGTTATTGGGAATTTCCGGGCGGCAAGGTGGAGCCGGGCGAATCGATTCTGGCGGCGCTCAAGCGCGAATTCGTCGAAGAATTGGGGATCGAGATATTGACTGCCGAGCCCTGGTGCGGCGTCGAGTATGTTTATCCCCATGCCCACGTGCGACTGCACTTTTATCTCAGCCGCGCATGGCGCGGTGAACCGCAAAGTCTGGAAGATCAGGCGTTCGCGTGGCAAGGCAAGGTCGGCGTTGCACCGCTATTGCCGGCCACCATTCCGCTGCTGGAATGGCTGGATCAGGTGCGCTATCCGGTCCTGCCACTCATAGCAGATAGGGAATGATTGCTTTGGTTCTGCTGCGGTAAATAGCGTAGTCAGCAAAATGGGCCAGCAGCATGCGCTCTTCGCGTCGGATCTTGAATGCAAGAACACCAGCCAGCAGCGCCAGCGCACTCCATTTCCACGCTGATCCATATGCCACGCAGGCGGCCAGGCCGCACAGCAGCACCGCCAGATACATCGGGTGCCGAATGGTGCGATAGATTCCGTGCGTAATCAGTTCCCCGTCGCCGGTGGGTTCCGGCAGTACGCTGAAAGTGCGCGCCGGCATCACGGCCAGCGCAGCGCCGGCGGCGGTCAGTCCCAGCACGAACAGCGCAATCGAAGTTGCGCTGAGGGTCGGCGCATGATTGGGCCAGGCTAATAAAACAATCAGCAGCATTTGTGCTGCCACCAGCAGGCGTGACATCTACTCGGTCAGGACTGTAATTTGCCGTCGTCGTCGATATCCTCGGCGGGATTGGCGGCAGGGATGGTGTATTTTTCTTCGGCCCAGGCGCCCAGGTCGATCTGCTTGCAGCGTTCTGAGCAAAAAGGACGGAAACGATTTTTTTCAGCCCATTCGACCTTGCTGTTGCAAGTCGGGCAATTCACAAAAGTAGTCATGGATTAGCAGCCCATTGATGCAGTTAAAAATTGCACAGGGTTAGTTCGAACGGCACATCGCCATCGAACGCTTTTGGCTTCATATTGCCATCCTGGCAAGTGAAACGCACCCATAGCATGTATTTATTGGCGGAAATTTCAGGGATGCAGCCGAGTTCCTCGTCGATCTCCAGGCGCAGCATCTGATACACCTTGCCCTGCAGCATTTGCTGGTAGGTGCCTGATTCAGCGATGATTTTGCTGGTGCTGCCGGATTCGCGCAGCAGCCGCAATACCATGGTCAAGGCTTCAAATAACGGCAGCAAAGTCGAAAACCATCCGCTTATATCGTCAAACCGCTGTTGCGCCGGGCGCTGTTGCCAAGCGTAATACGAAGGTAAATCGAATTCACAGGCGCCGCCCGGAATGATGGTGCGGCTGCGGATGCTCATCAGCCATTCATTTTCACGTATGTTTTGCCCGGTTTTGCCTTGCGATGCCATCAGAGCGGTGCTGATGCGGTCCAGTTCGAGCAGGATTTCTTCAAGCCGATCGGCTTCCACATTCGGATTGCTTTTAAAACCGAGCAGGGTCTGCTTCTGTCGTTCCAGTTCCTGCAGCAGATCCGATTTCAGATCGGCGCGTCCAGCCACTTCGAGCATTTCAAAGATGGTGCAAAGGGCGGCATGATGTTGCAACGCATGTTCCTGATGCAGGAAAAAAATGAATTTTTCATACAGGTCTTCTAGTCGCAACAACGTGCGAATACGCTCGTTGAAAGGGTATTCGTAAACAATCAAAGCACAATCCCGGTAAAAGTTAGTGGTTTTGTAATTCTGAACGATGCTGGCGCAAATTACAATTATTGCGACAACTTGTTATGACGATTGTGCCGCCAGTGACAGATGCAACGTATGCAGGCGGTCTACTTGCGACGTCAAAGCGCTGGCATCTCCATCATTGACAATCACGTCATCCGCAGCAGCGAGTCTCGCTGCGCGTGAAGCCTGGTGTGCCATGATCGCGCGCACCTGCGCTTCGCTCAAAGCATTACGCTGCATGACGCGATGGATTTGCAGTGCCTCCGGGCAATCGATGACTAGCACGCGTGTCACGCGCTGCGCCCAGTTGCCGGACTCGACTAACAACGGCACTACCAGCATCAGGTAGTCACCCCCGGCTTGTTGCGCGGCACGTTCGGTTTCGACCCGGATCAACGGGTGCAGAATTGCTTCCAATTGTTGTTTGGCAGCAGGGTCGGAAAACACCTTGTCGCGCATCGCAGCCCGGTCCATGGCGCCATCGGCGCCGATGAAGGCAGCGCCGAACTGCGCCAGGATGGCTTTGATGGCAGCGCCGTCCGGTGCACACAGACGGTGCGCAATCAGATCGGTATCGATGATTGCTGCGCCGCGCTCGGCAAAAAGATCGGCCACCGTGCTTTTGCCGCTGCCGATACCGCCGGTTAAGCCGACTGAAAAACGATTCTTCATATATTTTTCAATAGTTAAAAATATGGGCTACAGCAAAAAATTGAGCGCATAGGCAGAGATGGATTTGCCATAAAGTAAAGCAATCATCCCGGCAGCAGCCAGATACGGGCCGAATGGAATCGGATTATCCCGGCCGCGTTTGGTGAAAACTATCAGGAAAATGCCGACGGTGGCACCGACCACGGACGACAGCAGGATGATCATCGGCAGCATGCCCAGGCCCAGCCACGCTCCCAATGCGGCCAGCAGTTTGAAGTCGCCATAACCCATGCCTTCCTTGCCGGTGGCGAGTTTGAATAGCCAATAAATTGCCCACAGGATCAGATAGCCCGCTGCAGCGCCAAGTACCGCATCCGGCAGTGTCGTGAAAGTGCCGTTCAGATTGACCAACAAGCCAGCCCACAATAGCGGCAGCGTCAGGTCGTCAGGCAGCAACTGGGTATCGGCGTCGATGAAAGTCATCGCAATCAGCAGGTAGGCGAACAGCAGCGTCGCCAAACCGGCCAGACCGGCACCGAAACGCCATATCAAGAGCGTTGACAATGCTGCGGTCAGCAATTCAACAGCAGGATAGCGCGCTGAAATCGGCGCCTTGCAGGATGCGCATTTGCCTCTAAGCGCCAGATAGCTGAAGACCGGAATGTTTTCCAGCGCGCTGATCCGGTGTCCGCAATGCGGGCAGGCTGAACGCGGCAGCGACAGGTCGAAACGGTCGGTATGCGGCAGGCTCAGGCCGCTTTCGTGCGCCACGTAATTGTCCGATTCGCGCTGCATCATCTTCGGCAAGCGATAGATCGCCACATTCAGAAAACTGCCGATCAGCAGGCCGAATACGCCGGCCAGCGCGGCGCCCAGCGGATTGCCGGGCGCCGCAAAGAAAGAAAATTCCGGCATCAGACCACCGCCCCCAGTTTAAAGATCGGCAGGTACATGGCAATCACCAGGCCGCCTATCAGTACGCCCAGAATCACCATGATCAGCGGTTCCATAAGGCTCGACAGCGAAGCTACCGCATCGTCGACTTCTTCCTCGTAGAAATCGGCGACTTTGCCCAGCATCATGTCGAGCGAGCCCGATTCTTCGCCGATCGATACCATTTGGGTAACCATGTTGGGAAACACGTCAGAATTTTGCATCGCAGCGGTCAGGCTGGTGCCGGTGCTGACTTCGGTCTGGATTTTCTTGGTGGCATCCAGATACAACGCATTGCCGCAAGCGCCGCCGACCGAATCGAGCGACTCGACCAGTGGCACGCCGGCGGCAAACATAGTGGCCAGGGTGCGCGTCCAGCGCGCGATGGTTGCTTTACGGATCACGGCACCAAAAATCGGTACTTTCAACAATAGCCTGTCCATGAACTGCTGCACTTTCAGTGAACGCTTCCAGGATTGGAAAAACAGATACAAGCCGCCGAAAGTCAGGCCGAAGATCAGATACCACCATTGCACGAAGAAATCCGAAATCGCCATCACGAACAGGGTCGGTGCCGGCAAGTCGGCACCAAAACTTTTGAATACATCCTTGAAGGCCGGCACCACCCATATCATGATCACAGCTGTCACCACGAATGCCACCGCCAGGATCGATACCGGATAGAACATCGCCGACTTGATCTTGGCCTTGATGGCGATGGTTTTTTCCTTATACACCGCCAGCCGGGTCAGCAAATCTTCCAGAATCCCGGCTTGCTCGCCGGCTCCCACCAGATTGCAAAACAGCGGGTCGAAATACAGCGGGAATTTGCGGAACGCCTGATTCAGGCTCGATCCGGTTTCGACGTCGGCGCGGATATCCATTACCAGCTTGGATACCGATGGATTGGCGTTGCCTTTGGCGACGATCTCGAACGATTGCAGCAGCGGTACGCCGGCCTTCATCATGGTGGCCAGTTGGCGGGTAAATAGCGTGATGTCTTTGTCGGTGACCCGCTTGCCGCTGCGAAAGTTTTTTTTCTTGATTTTTGTGACAAGAATGCCCTGGCGCCGCAATGTGACGCTGACCACTGCTTCACCGCCGGCGCGCAGTTCGCCGCGTACCGATTTGCCGGACTTGTCCTTGCCTTCCCAGGCAAAAATAGCCTCCTTGTTCAGATGCGCGCTTGCGCTATTGCGTGATGCAGTTGCCATATGCTGTTCCCTATTCGTTGGTGCAACCGAGGACTTCTTCCAGGCTGGTCAGGCCCTGCTTGACTTTGATCAGCCCCGACTGGCGCAGGGAGTTAACCCCTTCTAACGCGGCTTGGCGCTCAATGTCGGGGGCAGAGCCCTGCGTCAGGATGATGCGTTCTATCTCTTGTGAAATCGGCATGATCTGATAAATACCGACCCGGCCTTTGTAGCCGTTGCCGCCGCATCGTTCGCAGCCAACTGGCTTGAAAGCCTGCCAACTGCCATCGAGATCCTCTTTTTTGTAGCCAGCTTGCAACAGCACTTCATCCAAGATAATGGCTGGTTGCTTGCAGCTGCACAAGCGGCGCGCCAATCGTTGCGCGGTAATCAGGATCACCGAAGAGGCGATATTGAATGGCGCCACACCCATATTCATCAACCGCGTCAGCGTCGATGGCGCATCGTTGGTGTGCAGTGTGGAAAATACCATGTGCCCGGTTTGCGCTGCTTTGATGGCAATGTCGGCGGTTTCGAGGTCGCGGATTTCGCCCACCATGATGACGTCAGGATCCTGGCGCAAGAAAGATTTCAGGGCCACAGCAAAAGTCAGGCCGGCTTTCTCGTTGACATTGACCTGATTTACTCCGGGCAAGTTGATTTCAGCTGGATCTTCGGCGGTTGAAATATTGATGCCGGGCTTGTTGATCACGTTCAGACAGGTATATAGCGACACCGTTTTGCCGGAACCGGTGGGGCCGGTCATTAGCACCATGCCGTAAGGACGCTGGATTGCGTTGAGCAGAGTTTCCTTCTGATCCGCGTCGTAACCGAGCGCGTCTATGCCCAATTGGGCTTGGCTTGCATCCAGAATACGCATGACGATTTTTTCGCCGAACAGGGTCGGCAGCGTGCTGACCCGGAAATCAATGGCGCGCGTTTTGGAGACCACCAGCTTCATGCGGCCATCTTGCGGCACGCGCTTTTCGGAAATGTCGAGCCTGGAAATGACCTTGATACGCGAAGCCAACTTTTCCTTGATTGCCAGCGGCGGTTGCGCGACTTCCCGCAAAATGCCATCAACCCGGAAGCGGATACGGTAAAATTTTTCAAACGGTTCAAAGTGGATATCGGATGCGCCCAGATTGATCCCGTCCAGTAATATTTTTTGTAGGAACTTGACCACCGGGGCGTCGTCAATTTCGGCACCTGCGGCATCGGCAGAAGATGTGGCGCTGTCGTCGTCAGCGAAATTAATGTCGAGATCGTCGCCGATCAGTTCGTTCAGGCTTTGCTCGGCGTTCTGTCCGAGTTGCTCCAGCAGTTGCAGCAGTATATCGTGCTGCACGATGACCGGCTCGACGATCAGGCCGGCCTGAAACTTGATCTGGTCGAGCGCTTGCGTGTTGGTCGGGTCCGAAATCGCGACGGTAACTTTGTTGCCGCGTTTGGCCAGTGCGACCACGCGTTGTCCCTGCATCAGCTTGGCGTCGATGATTTTTTCCGGGAGTGCCGCGATATTGAGTACGGACAGATCGAGCGCCGGATAACCGAAGGTTTCAGAGCACAGCAAAGCCAGTGCGCGTGCCTTGATATGGCCGCTTTGCAGCAACGTATCTATGAAAAAAGATTTTTCGGACACTGCTTTTTGGTTCAACTCGTCCGCTTGCAGCATTGATAAATGCCCTGCCTGCACCAGTGCTCTGGCCAATCCTGACATCGGGCGAGAAGTTGTGCTGCTATGAGATGAGGTTGCTGCCATAAGTAGTTTAGTCGAAGAATAAGGCAAAAAATAAGGCAAAAAACATGGGAACGGCGTAAATGATGCCTCCAAGCATCTGGCTTGTAAAGGTATCGTGATTGCAGTGCAGCTTTTACGTCTTTATTTCTAACTCTCCGGTCCAGCAATTACGTTTTTTTTGTAACGCGGCTTTTCGGCATGCGGCGTATCAGTTTGACCACTTTGATCGCCTGATTCTGAACCTGGACGATTTCGATAATGCAATTGGGAAACTTGACGCTGACATTTGCTTCAGGAATATCCTGCAATAATTCCAGCAGCAAGCCGTTGAGTGTTTTTGGTCCATCCAGCAGAAATTCCAGTCCGAGTCGCTTATTAATGTCGCGTAGTGCGGTGCTGCCTTCCAGCAAACATACGCCGTGCTCGTCCCATCTGAAATGGTCGGCGCGGGTGGCACCCGGGGTGGAAGTCGTGAATTCGCCGATCATTTCTTCAATAATATCTTCCAGTGTTACCAGACCCTGCACTTCGCCATACTCATCGACGATGATGCCAAGGCGCTCGTGATTTTCCTGGAAATGCTGTAGCTGGGCAAATACGCCGGTGTCTTGTGGGATGAAATAAGGTTCGGTCAGCAGGGCGCGGAAGTGTTCCGCCGTCAATTCCTGCTCCTGACTGAGCAAGGCCACTGCCTTGCGCATGTGCAGAATGCCCAGAATGTGGTTAATTTCACCTTCATATACCGGCAGCTTGTTGTGATAGCAAGTCACTAACTGGTGCTTGATCTGCTCCACCGGAACCGACAGATTAAGCGCTTCGATCTGGGCGCGCGGCGTCATCACGTCTTCGACCGAAATGGATTCCAGGTCGAACAGGTTGAGCAGGATGCTCTTGTGTTTCTGCGGGATGAAATTGCCACCTTCCAGCACGATCGAACGCAACTCATCCGGCGACAGTCGCTGCTCTGGCGCGTTAGCGCCGGTCTTGATGTGTAGCAGTTTGAATAGTCCTGATACGAAAAGGTTGACAAACCAGAGTACTGGTTTGCCGATCGCGAGCAAGATTTTGAGGATGACGCTGGCTGGCATAATGATGCGCTCGGGGTAGGTTGCACCGATCACTTTAGGAACAATTTCAGCAAAGATGATCAGCAGAAAAGCCACCGCGCCGGTGGCCATCGTGATCACTTTGTCGTCATTGCCGAAGGCTGTAATCGCCATCGCGGTGACCAGCGCCGCTACCAGCGCATTGATTACAGTGTTGCAAATAAGGATTAGTGAGAGCACCTTGTCGATGCGTCCCACCAGCCATAGCGTGGTGCTGGCTAGCTTGCTGCCACGTTTTGCCAGATGACGCAGCCGATGGCGGTTTGCAGCCATCAGAGAAGTTTCTGAAATGGAAAAAAAGGCGGAGCACATTATCAGTAAAGCAAGCGCAAGCAACTGCACCCAGAGGGGAACGGAATTCAATAGTTTGCCGTTAAAAAGAATTGCATAAGAAAACCGACCGAAGATTTGGCCGGATTGAGAAGCGGGTCAAGAAAGTTAATCCTCTAATTCGACGCCTGTAGTATCAGTTATTTACTGATGTTACGCAGCCTGCAGAGCCTGTAGTTCGGCATAGGCCTGTCGGGTTGCTTTGATGAAGAGTTTTGCCCTTATCGCGAAATGGTTTGTTTTGAGCTTTATATTCAGGCACTCCAATTTGAATACGGCAT
>JBGSTZ010000039.1:0-16919 GCA_041736255.1 Burkholderiaceae bacterium | reverse complement strand
TAGCCTTTGGCTTCGCCACCAAATTTCTTCGACAATATAGTAGCGATCGCTGCTGTCAACGTGGTCTTGCCGTGATCAACGTGTCCAATCGTGCCTACATTCACGTGCGGCTTGGTCCGCTCATATTTGCTTTTTGCCATTATAGACTCCTAACGATTTTGATGAGAACACCCAGGCACACGCCCGACTTCTTGATACGGTTCACTAAATTCACTAAACTTGGTGCCCTTGACGTGGATCGAACACGTGGCCTCTCCCTTACCAAGGGAGTGCTCTACCACTGAGCTACAAGGGCTACTGTCGCACATGCACTAATGCGCACATGCTATTCAATTCTGGAGCGGGTGAAGGGAATCGAACCCTCGTCATAAGCTTGGAAGGCTTCTGCTCTACCATTGAGCTACACCCGCGGGGGAAACCACTTCAGTCGCAATCTTTATTTACTGCAAACTACTAAAACTTGGTGGAGGGGGCTGGATTCGAACCAGCGTACACGTAAGTGAACAGATTTACAGTCTGTCGCCTTTAACCACTCGGCCACCCCTCCGCAATGAGCCCTGGATTATGCGGACTTCCCGATTCATTGTCAACTGATTGCATCATTATTCGAACAACTTCACACAATTTTATTCAGTCAATGTACGTTCTGTGATGTAAAAGGCAGCCTCCAGCATCTTTTTACGAGGCACTACATACCTATAAAATGCGACCGATCAACAACACGATCAGCGAAATCAGAATGGTAGAGGCGAATGGCAGGGAATATGTGCGGCCGAACAGTTTGAAGCGAACATCACCCGGCAAGCGCCCGATGCCCAGCTTTTCCAGCCACGGCAGTAGCGAGGAAAACACGATCAGTGCCACGAAGATGACAATTACCCAGCGGATCATTTGCGCGACCTCCTATTTGCCAACATACATACTCCAGTCATTTTTCTAAAAATACCGCTTTTCCCGCATATCTCTATTGTGAAAATATAAATACATACCGTAGTACAAATTATTACAAGCGGTGGCTACGGTCGTTACGCAATAGTGCCGGCGTTAATTTCAAGTCTAACCCGACGACCAGCACCTTGAACAATTCACCCATTTCAGCCGGGGAAAGCAGCTTTTGCACCGCGTTGGCTTGCGGCAAGTAGCGCAGCGCATCGGTCGGCGACGTGCGCAACAGCAGTTCGCCAATACCTGCCGCCATCAAAAACCCGGCCTGGCTGGTGTAGCCAAGCAGATCCAATCCGCCTTCTACCGCTGCCACTGCCATCGCGGTGAAATCCACATGCGCGGTAATGTCCTGCAATCCCGGCAAATAAAATGGTTCAGCATGCGCGTGGTGCCGATAATGGCATATCAATGTGCCTTGCGTGCGCTGATCCAGATAAAACTCGGCGACCGGAAAGCCGTAATCGATGAAAATCGCCGCGCTGCCCTGACCGTGCAACTGGCGTCCGGCTTGCAGCATATCGGCCAGCGAACGCATGAAGCCTTGCGCAGCCGGATGCACTTCGGTCAGATAACCGAGCGGCAAGGCATCGGCCTGCGGGATTTGTGCCACCAGTTGCGCGTCGCACGGACGGTCGATCCAGCAAAATTCATTGTCCGTCACGCCGACGCCGCGCTGCCGCCAGCCGAGTGCAGTCTTCACCACCAGTTCGACCGGCATCGCGTCCAGCACTTCATTGCCGAGCACCAGACCGGAGAACGCCGGCGGCATCTGCTGGCGCCACACCACTTGCGGAAAGTCGCGCAGCAAATGTTCCTGCCGGGCTCGCAGCTCGCCCGACAAATCCAGAATCGTATATTGCTCGACCTGCACTCCTAACGCACCCAATTCGCTCAGAATATCGAACGCCAGCCGACCGCTGCCGGCACCGAATTCCATGATCTGCGGCGCGGTTTGTGCCAACAGATCGGCGGCAACCTGCGCCAACGCGGCACCGAAAAGCGGCGTGGTTTCCGGTGCGGTTGTAAAATCACCGTCCTTTCCGAGCTTTTGCGAGCCGCCGCTGTAATAACCGAGTTTGGGCGCATACAACGCCAGCTCCATGAAGCGCGAAAAGGGAATCCAGCCGGAATGTTGCTGGATTTCGGTTGCGATCACAAGCTGGAGTTGCTTGGATGCGGCCAACGCGTCGGGATGGGGTTCAGGTAGCTGCATTAAGAAGATCGCAATAAGTTGTTTAAAAAAATTATTTGAAAATATGCATATACAGCAACAAAAAAGTGTTCTCATCACCGGCGCCGCCCGCCGCATCGGGCGCGTCATTGCGCTGGCGCTGGCGCAGCGCGGCTGGAATATTGCGGTCCATTATGGCCGATCCGAGCGTGATGCCACCGACACCGTGCGCCAGATTCGTGCACTCGACGCGCATGCCGCTGCAGTTCAGTGCGACTTGGCCGATGCGGCAGCGGTGCGCACGCTGTTACCACGCGCCGCCGCTGCACTCCAACTGCCGCTATCAAGCTTTGGTTGCGTGGTGAATAACGCCAGTCTGTTCAAGCACGACAGCGCAGCTGACTTTTCCCAAGATATGCTGGAACGCCACATGCACGTCAACCTAACCGCACCGATCCTGCTGGCGCAAGCGCTACATGCCGCCACACCGGAAGGTGCGCAAGCAGTTGTGATCAATTTACTGGATCAAAAACTATTTAATCTGAACCCGGATTTCCTGTCCTACACGCTGTCCAAGGCTGCGCTGCATACCGCCACCACCATGCTGGCGCAAGCGCTGGCGCCGAAACTGCGGGTGGTCGGGATTGCGCCCGGCATCACGCTGATCTCGGGCGACCAGACTGAAGCTGGCTTTGCCGGCGCGCACCAGCGCACTCCGCTGGGATACTCCAGCACGCCCGAAGATATCGCCGCCACAGTCTGCTTCGCGTTGGAAAACCGCGCCATCACCGGCACCACCATCGTGGTCGATGGCGGCCAGCACCTGACACCTTTACAACGCGACGTAATGTTCGTCGCTACACACTGAGAAAAAACCATGATTTCCGCCCTGTCCCACCCGGAACTGATCGACTGCCGCCGCCTGTTCCTGCGCAACTATGCAGTCCTGATCAATATCGGCGTCCACGATTACGAGAAAAAAGGCGAACAGCGCGTGCTGATCAATGTCGATCTGTACATCCCGCTGGCGCTGTCGACGCCCAAAGATGACAATCTCAACGAGGTGGTCGATTACGATTTCATGCGCGAAACCATCGCCAACCGCACCGCGCAAGGCCACGTCCAGTTGCAGGAAACCCTGTGCGACGATGTTGCGCGCAGCATGCTGGCACATCCGAACGTGCGCGCAGTACGCGTATCCACCATGAAACCAGACGTCTATCCCGATTGCGAAGGCGTCGGGGTCGAAGTATTCCAGATCAAGAACAGCGCATGAACGCCATACCAAAAAAACCCGACGATGCCGCGCCAAGCATCAAGCAAGTCGAAAAAACCGCTTTTGAGAACAACAAGCTGCACAAGCGCCTGTGCCGCCAGGTCGGTCAGGCAATTGGCGACTTCAACATGATTGAGGACGGCGACCGCGTAATGGTCTGCCTGTCCGGCGGCAAAGATAGCTACGCACTGCTCGACATTCTGATGACGATGCGCGAACGGGCACCGATCAATTTCGAGATCGTCGCAGTCAACCTGGACCAGAAACAGCCGAATTTTCCCGAGCACATCCTGCCGCAATACCTGGAAAAACTCGGCATCCCGTTCCACATCGAGAATCAGGATACTTACAGCATCGTCAAGCGCGTGATACCGGAGGGCAAGACCACTTGTTCGCTATGCTCGCGTTTGCGGCGCGGCATTCTGTACCGCGTCGCCGACGAATTGGGCGCTAACAAGATCGCGCTAGGCCACCATCGCGACGACATTCTGGAAACCTTTTTTCTGAACCTATTTTTCGGCGGCAAGCTCAAGTCGATGCCAGCCAAACTGCAGTCGGACGACGGCAAACATATCGTGATCCGGCCGATGGCGTATGTGAAGGAAGAGGATTCGAGCCGCTACGCCGAAATCAAGCAGTTCCCGATCATCCCGTGCAACCTGTGCGGCAGCCAGGAAAACCTGCAGCGCAAGCACACCAAGCACATGCTGCGCGATTGGGAAAAGAAATTCCCCGGGCGGGTTGAAAGCATTTTTTCGGCGCTGTCTACCGTAGTGCCGTCGCACCTGATGGACCGCGATTTGTTCAATTTCAAGGATTTGAAAATGGATGGCGCTGCCAACCCGGACGGCGACATCGCTTTCGACGATGAGCCCTGCGCCACTGCCATTACCGGCACCGGCACCGGCACGGCCAATTTCATCCCGCTGCAGATGCGTCCCTAATCCTTGCCGCCGGCGGCTGCTGGGACGCAGCGCGTTCGCCAGCGCCTGACAGGTGCAGCGTGCGGGTCGGAAATGCGATCTCGGCGCCGTGGCGTGCAATGATTTCTGCGATCTGCAGCATTACGTCCTGCTTGATCTCATGGAACGCCACCCATTGTGTGGTGCGGGTAAAAGTGTAGACCATGATATCGAGCGAGGATGCGGCGAACTGCAGAAAATTCACGATTGTGGTCTGCTTCTGATCGATCTCCGGATGCGCGCTTAGCATGATTTTGATATCGGCCACGATGGACGCGATCTGGTCCAGATCGTCGTAACGCACGCCCACGGTTTCACTGATGCGACGATTGGTCATGCGCGACGCATTCTCGACCGCGATCTGGGTGAAAATGGCGTTCGGCACATACAGCGGGCGACTGTCGAAGGTGCGGATGCGGGTCAGGCGCCAGCCGATGTCCTCCACGATGCCCTCGATCTGCTTTTCAGGCGAACGGATCCAGTCGCCTACCGCAAACGGCCGGTCGAGATACACCATCAAGCCGCCAAAAAAATTGGCCAATATATCTTTGGCAGCAAAACCCACCGCAATGCCGCCGATACCGCCAAAAGCCAGCACGCCTGAAATCGAAAATCCCAGGCTTTGCAAGCCGACCAGCACTGCGGTTATCAGGACCGATACCCGCAACAGCTTGCCGACGGCGTCCACCGTGGTGCGATCCATAGTTTCGCCGCGCGCCTGACGTTGGGCCATGACGCCATCCTGCACACTGCGGATGAAACGTATCAGAAACCACGTCATGCAGGCAATCACGCCCACAGTGCGAACCGGCACAACCGCCTCGAACAACGCAGCATTCGTCTCGCTCTGAACGATCTGGGCCGCAAAGGCGATACCAACGATCCATGCCAGCAGCGTCAGTGGTTTGCGTGCCGCCGACACCAGAGCAAAATCCCATGGCGTGACGGTAAGGCGGGTGCGCTGCTCCAGTTTTGCCAGCGTGCGCCGCAGAAAAAGGTTCGCCACCACAACCACCAGCACCACAATAAATATTTGCAAAATCAAAGCAAGAACGGTGTCACCACCGGTCAGACGCACCAGCCAGTTTTCAAGTAAATCGAGGTTCATGGGAAGCAATGTAGTGAGTAAAAAGAGGTATTCGCAGAGCAAGCGCAACGGCTGCAAACGGGCCATTTTACCTTGGAGTGGATTAACAATCCTTGTCTTGCCGAATCCGAACGTGAGCCTGAGCTTCGGAAGTGAGGGCCAAGATCACGTCGATTACCACAAAATTGGCGGCATGGATATTGGCTATTTCATGTAGTCGCCCCCAACAAACACCCCATATCTTCGCTGCAATTTCCCTCCTATTATGCAGATAAGCCAATCAGGCTCGATTACAGCAAACACAGATAACACAGCAAAAGGAGGGGAAATGATTGAGTCCCGACGCAATTTCTTGCGCGCCTTGCCGGCCATCACGGTCGGCTCGGTATTGGCGCCATCACCGGCACTCGCTTCGGCGGCAGGCGAAGTGGATGGCACACACCGCTGGGCAATGGTGGTCGATGTAAAAAAGTGCATCGGCTGCCAAGCTTGCACCGTGTCCTGCATTATGGAAAACGCCGTGCCGGAGAACAGTTTTCGCACCGTGACCTCCACTTACGAGGTGCATGATGGCCAACACACCGGCACTTACATGCTGCCGCGGCTGTGCAACCATTGCGACAATCCGCCCTGCATTCCGGTATGCCCGGTGGGTGCGACTTTTCAGCGCAAGGACGGCATCGTGGTGGTGGACGGCGACCGCTGCGTCGGCTGTGCCTACTGCGTGCAAGCTTGCCCTTACGACGCCCGCTTCATCAATCACGACACCGGCAAAGCGGATAAATGCACGTTTTGCGCCCATCGGGTCGATGCTGGACTATTGCCGGCCTGCGTAGAAACCTGCGTCGGCGGCGCGCGCATCTTCGGTGACCTCAATGATCCAAACAGCACCGTGCGGCAGCTAGTCGACCAGAACAAGATCAAGGTGCTGAAGCCGGAAATGGGCACACAACCGCATGTGTTTTATCTCGGCTTGGACGATCGTTTTCAGGGTCAGGTCGAGGGTGAAGGCACATTATGGCAACCGAGCGGACACGGAGCTTAAATCATGGATAGCCAAATTATCGAAGTACTGAACATCACACGTGAAACTGCCTGGCTACCGTGGGCAGTGTCCTATTTTTTCCTGATCGGACTGAGTTACGGCAGCTTCATGCTGACACTCCCGTATTTTGTCTTTGGACGTACACAGCACGAAAGGCTGGCACGCCTGGCGCTGCTCGGTGCGCTGGTCTGCGGCCTGACGGCGCCGGTCGCCCTGCTGGCCGACCTGCACGGCCCCGGACGTTTCCTGAATTTTTACCTGCATTTCCAGCCGCAATCCTGGATGTCATGGGGTTCGTTCTTTATTCCGGTTTATCTGGGTGGCTTGCTGCTGTATGCGTGGCTGGCGCTGCGTGGAGATTTTGCCGTACGCGGCCAAAGCGGCGACACATTTTCAACCCGCCTGTATCGCTTGGCCGGACGGGGCGGCGCTGCGCCGCAAAAAGCAATTTCTGCGGCAGCGGTGCTGACACTGATCGGCGCTGTACTGGTGGCGTTGTATACCGGTATGGAAGTGATGGTGATTCAAGCCCGTCCATTGTGGAACACGCCTTTCCTTCCACTGCAGTTCGTGACCACCGCCTTCGTCGGTGCGATCGGCTTATGCCTGCTGCTCAACCGTTTTATCGGCGGTCGCGATATCCCGTTGGAAATTGGCCTCAACCGCCTTTTGGTACTGGCCTTGGCCGTGGTGCTGACGTTGGGTGGAGGATGGCTGTTCGTCAGCATGTCCGGCATCAGCGCTTCTCACAGCGCCGCTTTCAGCCAGGTGGCGGGCATGCCGCAATGGCAACTGAGCGCAGTGTGGGCGGTGCTGGCAACGATTTTGCCGATGGCGCTGGCGCTCTGGCGCCCTGCATCCAGCGGCTTAATTACCGGTTTGATCGCGGTACACAGTGCATGGATGATGCGCTGGACCATTTTCATTGGCGGCCAGACTATCCCCAAAACCGGCGCTGGTCTGTACGACTACCATCTGCCGCTCGGCACTGACGGCTTGCTCGGAATTGTCGGCACGCTGGGCTTGTGGATCGCGCTGCTGCTATTGATGGTGGAGTATTTGCCATGGGCCGGTCGGGCATTCGCCAGCCGCAATACCAAAGAAACCAACGCACTCGCCGCTAGCGCGATTGCCCAGCACTAGGAGATTGTCATGGAAGACAAACGTCGCTCATTTTTACGCAAGGCCGCAATCGGTGGTGGCCTCACCGCTTTTGCCGCCGGTTCCTCGACCACCGCAGCGCGCATGCTCGATCACGTGCTGAGCAAGGATCAGCCGCAGCAGCGCCTCAATGGCAATTCGTTGGCACCCGAGTTCAGCGTCAATCCCGCTACCGGCACACTCAGCGTCAATCTGGAGCAGCAGGTCAGCTACACCATGTGCATGGGCTGCACCACGTTCTGCGGCGTGCGGGTGCGCATTGACAAAAAGACCGGCAAGGTGCTGCGCGTGGCCGGCAATCCTTACAGCCCGTTATCGGCCGAGGTGCCGCTGCCGTTCCAGACCTCGATTCGCGACAGCTTCCTCTCGCTCACGCGCCATCAGGAAAAAGGACTAGCCGGCCGTTCGACCGCCTGCGGACGCGGCAACGGCGTGCTGGAACAGATGGATTCGCCATTCCGCGTTCTGGCACCGATGAAGCGCTCCGGCCCGCGCGGCAGCGGGCAGTGGCAGCCGATCGCTTTTGATCAGTTGATCAAGGAAATTACCGAAGGCGGCAACTTGTTCGGCGAAGGCGAAGTGCAGGGTTTGCGCGCGCTGCGTGACCTGGAAACACCGATCGATCCGCAGCAACCTGAACTCGGTCCCAAGGTCAATCAGGTCGGCCTGATGGCCAGCACCAACGAGGGGCGCTTGGCCTTTGTGGACCGTTTCATCAAGCAATCCTACGGCACTATCAACATGGTGGGACACGGCTCCTACTGCGGCGGCGCGTATCGCAGCGGCTCGGGAGCGATGTTCGGCGACATGAAGAAAATGCCGCACGCCAAGCCGGATTTCGATAACGTCGAATTCTGTCTCTTCGTCGGCACGGCACCCGGCAATGCCGGCAATCCGTTCAAGCGCCAGGGCACGCTGCTCGCCAAGGCGCGTTCGGATAACCCGAAATTCAGCTATGTGGTGATCGATCCGGTGCTGACCAACGCCGACAGTCTGGCAGCCGGCGACCGTAGCCGCTGGGTGCCGATCAAACCCGGCACCGACAGCGCCTTGGCGATGGCGATGATCCGCTGGATTATCGAGCAGGAGCGTTATGACGTGCACTATCTGGTGCAGCCCAACCGCAAACTGGCTGAAGCGGCCGGTGAATCCAGCTGGAGCAACGCCACCCACCTGGTGATCGTGCAGCCGGGCCATGCGCGCGACGGCCGCTATGTGCGCGGCTCGGATTTGGGTATGGTCTTCGCCGAAGAGGAACGCTACAAGGACAAGGATCCGTTCGTAATATTCGACCCGGCGACGCAAAAACCCATCATCCATACCGATGCCACAGCGCCGGCAGAACTATTTTTCGACGGCGAATTAAGCGTCGGTAGCGAAACACTGCATTTGCAAAGCGCGATGAGCATGTTGCGCGCCGAAGCGTTGAAGCACAGCCTGACCGATTATTCCGCTGCCTGCGGAATACCGGTACAGATCATCGAAGGGCTGGCGCGCGAATTCACCAGCCATGGTAAGCGTGCCGCCGTGAGCACCCATGGCGGCATGATGGCCGGCAGCGGGTTCTACAACGCCTATGCGCTGGTGATGCTCAATACCCTGATTGGCAATCTCAACCGTCAGGGTGGCACCCTGGTCAGCGGCGGCCGCTTCAAGGATGCCGGCCCAGGGCCGCGCTACAATTTGGCAAGTTTTGCCGGTGCGGTCAAGCCAAGCGGGATGCCGATCGGACGCAACGTACCTTACGAAAAGACTTCCGAGTTCAAGCGCAAAAAGGCCGATGGCAAGGCTTACCCGGCGCAAGCACCGTGGTATCCGAACGCTCCGGGCCTGGCCTCCGAATGGCTGACCGGCGCCATCAATGGCTATCCGTATTCGCTCAAGGCGCTGATTTTGTGGAGCAGCAATCCGCTGTATGGCATACCGGGACTGCGCGCGCAAATTGAAAAGGATCTGGCCGATCCGAAGAAACTGCCGCTGATCGTGGCGGTAGACCCGTTCATCAATGAAAGCACGGCCTTTGCCGACTATATCGTGCCGGATTCGCTGCTGTATGAAAGCTGGGGCTGGGCCGGCGCCTGGGCTGGCGTGGCAGTCAAGATGAGCACGGCGCGCTGGCCTGTGGTCGAACCGAAGGCGCAAAAACTGCCCGATGGACAGGCAATCGGCATGGAAACCTTTTTCATCGCGCTGGCCAAGGCCATGGATTTGCCCGGCTTCGGCCCGGCCGGTCTGGCCGACAGCGAAGGAACACCATTTCCGCTGGAACGCCCCGAGGATTGGTATTTGCGCGGCGGTGCGAATATCGCGTGGCAAGGTAAAACGGCGGTGCCGGAAGCCAGCGACGAAGATATCCTGCTGTCCGGCGTGGGCCGCATCCAGCCGCTGCTGGAAAAAACGCTCAAGCCTGAAGAGTGGCGCAAGGTGGCTTTCATGCTGGCGCGGGGTGGGCGCTATCAGAACTACAAGGAAATGTTCGGCTTGCGCTTGCCACCGCCAGTGGATCCAAAATCACCTGGCGCCACCGTGGCGCAAGAGAGCACGCCGTATCCTGCAGACTGGTCCACGCATCGCTTCACCAAACCCATGATGTTGTATAACGAAAACGTCGGCACCACCAAAAACAGCCTGACCGGCAAACGTTTTTCCGGCTCTCCATCGTGGCAGGAACCGGCTTTCGCAAATGGCACGCCAGTGCGCACCGAATATCCCGAAGCAGAATGGCCGCTGCAATTGATCAGCACCAAATCGCCCATGCAAAACTCGTACAGCATCGGCGCCCGGCGCTTGCGCGGCCTCCATCCCGACAACCCGGTGGCGCTGCATCCGGACGATGCCGCACACTTGGATTTGCGTAGCGGCGACTTGGTCTATCTGGAAACCCCGGGAGGACGCGTCAAGGCGACCGTGATGTTGCGCCACGGCGTGCAACGCGGCGTGGTAGCGGTTGAGCATGGTTTCGGCCATCGCGAACTCGGCGCGCGGGCGCATCGCATCGGTGACAAAACGCAGCCACACGAACCGGCAATTGCTGCCGGCGTCAATCTCAATGATATGGGATTGCGTGACCCAAGCCGCAGCGGACGCAATGTGTTCGTCGATCCGGTGGCGGGAACTACTGTGCGGCAGGGTTTGCCGGCAAGACTGGTACGGGCTTAAGCCGGCATTGAGCCTTCGGCAACGCCTCCCTCAGAGCAAAGTGAGGGAGACGTTGTTTCCTGCTTCCACTAATGCGCGGTCGCCGGAGAGTAGCCTTTTAACGGGTCGGGTGTCCTTTTGGCTTGTCCGTCTGCTTGCTTTGCCTTGTCTTCACTTTCAGCTTTTGCCTTTTTTTCCAGCAAGGTCGCCAGCTCCTCGGGCGTTCGCCCATACAGACAGTTTTCATCGTGATCTTTGTCACGCGTCTGTGCAATGCTGCTTTTAAAACGTGGATCTTTTGGGCGCTCGTGGCTGTTCATGAATAAAGCAACATCCCAGGCTTCCTGATCGCTGAGTGTGCCGCCGCGTCCGTAAGGCATGTTGGCTTTGATAAAGCCGGCAGCGGTATCAACCCGATGCATGCCGGCCCCCCAATTGAATGAATCTTTACCCCACAAAGGGGGAAATGCGTACTTGCCGTTCGCTTTTGTGCCCTCGCCGTTAGCGCCATGGCATAACGCGCAATTATTTTTATAAACTTCACTACCTCGCGCCAGGTCGGGTGTTTGCGCCGGCGTCGGCACTTTGACAAAACCTTGACCAGGCAATTTGACACCGGTCGGTGCGCCACTCGCAAGCCAGTAATGATAGGTCACTAATGCGGTCATTTCCTTGCTGTCCAAGGCTGGCGGTTTGCCGTTCATGCTGTAGATGAAGCAACCCTGGATGCGGCTTTGAATCGTATCAACCTGGCCGGTTTTTTTGCGGTAGGCGGGATACAGTACATAGGCCGCCCATAACGGAGCTGAATCGGCTTTACGCCCATTATCCAGGTGACAATTAGCGCAGTTCAAACCATTGCCGACATAGCTTTGTGCATATTGCTGCGTATTAACGAAAATATTTTTCCCCATTAATACCGTTTCCCCATACTCGTTTTTGGGAATCGCGCTTTCGGCAGGTGGTACAAATTTGGACGATGCAGGTATTTTTGGATCGCCCTCGTTTTTAATCGGTGCGGTATCTGCGTTTTTAGTTGGTGCGACAGAAGCCGTTGCAGCTGCAGGCGCTTCTGCTTCTTTTACCGCCGGTTGTGACGGTTGCGACGGTTGCGACGGTTGTTTATAGCAGCCGCTGACTATGCCGCTTATAGCGAGCGCAGAGAAAAGATAGCGCATGGACGTGTTCATTTTTTCTTCCCCTGAGTTCCGAGCGTTGCCAGATATTCAGCGACCGAATGCATTTCGGCATCTGTAAGATTCTCCGCCACCGTCGTCATCAGCTTTAGTGGATCATTGGTGCGGGCACCGGTTTTCCAGGCCTGCAATTGGCTCACCGTATAAGAGGCATGTTGCCCCGCTATGGGTGGGAATACCGGCGGCACGCCAAGGCCGCCTACTGCGTGACATTTGAAACAAGGCGGTACCTCGCGGTCCCAAGCGCCATTTACAGCCAGATTTTCGCCGCGCGCAATTACCGCGGGATCGCCCGCAGCCGGCTGGGTTTTCGGGCGCACCAAACTCGCAAAATAGCGTGCAGCGGATTCGGTATCTTCGGCGCTCATCGCCTTGGCGATGGGTGTCATGACCGGGTTGGAGCGGGTGCCGGCTTTAAAATCGGCGATCTGTTTGGTGAAGTATGTTTGCGGCAGTTGCGCCAGTGCAGGGAACCCGGCTGGTGCATTGCCGCCGCCATCGACTCCGTGGCAGCTTGCACACGCAGCCGCCGGCCCGTTGCCTTTGGTGACGATAGGAGGCGGTGCCGCGACTGCAGCTGAAGCTGTCATCGCCATAGCAATTGCCGATATACAAGTTTTAATTGATCGCATAATCTGCTCCAAAAAGCTTTGATTGACCCAAAGGTTGTCATCGTGTCGAGATTGTTTTCCCTGATTGAATATAGCCTAATTGCGCGATTGCAATGCAATATTAAAAAACCGGAATTCGATGAGCCAATTTGCGAGCGCCATCCGTTTTAGTGGAGTCCATCCTGCTGTCACCGCCAATAATGATAATACCGATGACCAGGCACTGATGCGCACCCACCAGATTCTGGGACCGCCAACCCTGCTGCTGATCGGCCCGGATGGCAAGGAACGCCGCGTCGAGCGCATTATCGGCGAACGCAGTGCGAACGAATTCCTCGTTCAGCTGGCACAAAAAAGAGGAAAGTTGAACATGATGTCAATAAATATAGGGCCTTTCGCGCTGTCCTCCAGCTTGCTATTGTTGCTGGCAGCTGGCCTGGTTGCGGCTGGGGTAGGCCACTTGGTCGGCCGTGCTGAAAAAATCAGCATCGGCAATACCTTGACTGACATACTGCTCGCCTCTGTGTTGGTGGCGCGCCTGGCTTTCGTTGCGATCTGGTTTGACGCTTACCGCAGTGCGCCGTGGTCGATGTTCGACATCCGGGATGGCGGTTTCACTGCTTGGGCCGGAATTGCGGCGGCGCTGCTGGTGGCGCTATGGCGTAGCTGGCGTCGGCCGGCGCTGCGCAAACCGTTGATTCTGGGGTTGGCGGCAGGGGCGCTGGTCTGGGGTGCGCTGTTCGGTGCGCTGCGCATGACGGAAAAGCCGACGCTGCCGACGGTGGCTTTGACGACCTTAACCGGCGCACCGGCAGACCTGGTTGCGCTGGCTGCCGGCAAACCCATGGTGGTCAATCTATGGGCCAGCTGGTGCCCGCCGTGCCGGCGTGAAATGCCGGTGCTGGCCGCCGCGCAAAAACGGGAAACCGAAGTGCGCTTTGTCTTTATCAATCAGGGCGAGGATGGAGCAACGATTCAGCGCTACCTCAGCACAGATCCACTCGATCTGGCCAACGTACTGCTTGATCCCGGCAGCCGCCTTGGCCATGAAGTCGGCTCCGGTGCGTTGCCCACCACCTTGTTCTACAACGCCAGCGGGCGGCTGACGGACACCCACTTGGGGCCACTCTCGGCAGCATCGCTGGAGAGCAAATTAAACCGGTTACGCACACGCTCAACTAACTGAGCGATGTACAGAGCTGCAGTCCCTAATGCGCGCCAGAAATTTCTATTCCTGCATTCATTAACAACTGGGCGATTTCCGCCGCTGAATGCACACCCAGTTTTTCCATCGTGTTGTGGCGGTGTACCTGGACCGTCTTGTCGCTGATTGCCAATTCGCGGGCGATGATTTTGTTGGGCTTGCCGGCGGCCATCAATTCCGCCACCTCGCGCTCGCGCGCTGTCAGTAAAGCCAGCGTATTTTGTGCGCTGCGGGTTTGGGTATTGGCTCGGCTGTCCTCAATGCTGCGCTGTACCGCGCGCGTTACCGCATCGAGCAAGACCTGATCCTTGCAAGGTTTTTCAAGAAAATCGCAGGCGCCGGCTTTCATCGCCTGCACTGCCATGGCCAAATCGCCGTGGCCGCTCAGAAAAATGATCGGCAAATGGTTTCCCTGATCCTTGAGCGCGTGTTGCAACTGCAATCCGCTCATCAGCGGCATGCGCACGTCGAGCACCAGACAACCCGGCACATGCCCGTTGTAATGATCGAGAAAGTCGTGCGCGGATTCAAAAGTCTGCACCCGCCATCCGGCCGAATCGAACAGATACGCCAGCGAGCGGCGCATTGCCGCATCATCATCCACCACAAATAGCACTGCATCATGTTCGTTCATATTCCTCCCGATGAATCTTCTTTAGGCAGGCTAAACCATACCGACAATCCGGCACCATCGTCATTTGCCACTGCCGACAGCGTCCCTCCCAGCGATTCAATAATGCCTTTGCTCAGCGACAAGCCCAACCCGAGACCTTCGGCTTTGGTAGTAAAGAAAGGTTCGAACAGCCGCGCGAATTGTTTGGGCGCAAGCCCGCAGCCGCAATCGCGCACAGTGACGCAATAGCTGCTGGCGTCAGTGCGAAACCGGACTTTGATCGGCACCTCCGCGTGGTCCACGCTTTGCTGTGCATCCAGGGCGTTATTCAGCAGATTGAGCATCACCTGCTGGATTTGCAGAGGATCAGCCATCACTCTGGCCGGTCCCTGCGCTGCGCCGGGCTGCCAAAGTACGCGCGCCTGCGGATGGGCGCCGGAGAACAGCGCGATGGCTTCGCCCAGCACCGTGATCAAATCGACCGATTGTTGTTCGGAAGTGGTTTTTTTGGCGAAAGTGCGGATATTGCGAATGATATTTGCGGCCCGCTCGCTTTGCGTGACGATTTCGTTGGTGCCGTCCAGCAGCGGCGCTGATTCCAACCGGCCTGCGGCAATGCGCCGCGCCATGCCACGCGCGAAATTGGCAATCGCCGCCAGCGGCTGATTCAATTCATGCGCAATCGCGCTGGCCATTTCACCCAGAATCGCCAACCGCGCGGTATGGTCCAGCGTGGTTTGCAGCATGAGCGCCTGTTCCGCCATGCGGCGCTGCTGTTCCTGCGCGTCGCGCAGCTCGCGAGTGCGCTGACTCACCAGGTATTCCACCCGCACCGTATGCACCGCCCACACCACCAATACCGACAGCATCAGCAACAGCCAGCCCCAATACAATCGCAGCAAGCCCTCAAAAGTCCATTGGCGCAAATACGCATAGGGGCCGACTTTCAGCGCACGGAACAGTTCGTCGACCACCTGATAATCGGCCGGTACCGCCCAACTATAGCCATCCTCAGTAGCCGGCATACGCAGCAAGGCAATGGTCACCTGCTTGGACAATTGCGCTGGCGAATGGCGCAAGGCGGCAATCGGCCAGTCCGGATATAAACGCGATGAGGTTTGGCACCGGAAGCCTGCAGCAGCGACCGGTGCCAACACGCGCAACGCACCGGCTTCAAGCTCGCCGCTCTGTACCATCTGTTCCAGCAGACAAGTACGAACAATGGCAGCGTCAGCCTGGCCTGCGCGCACTGCCTGCACCATGTTTTGCAGTGGAAAACCGGCGAATTCCAGCTTGGCAAAATCCTGCTCGGGATCGATACCGATTTCCCGCAATTCACGTGCAGCGATCTGATAACCGCCGAACGCATTCGGCTCAACCGCCAGCACATGCTTGCCGATCAAATCCGCCCATCTCTGCAAGGGGGCCGTGTTGCGCACCACGATTGCCGATCCGATAGATTGTCTGGGCGACAGAGCCCAGGGCGACACGATGGTAGCGATGCGACTGGCGCCATCGCTATGTTCGAGTGCGACATAATGGCCGCTGCTGGTGATGGCGAAATCGATGCTCTGCTCGTGTACCGCACGCGTCAGACCAGCCTGGTCAAAATCCAGCAAAATGAAACGATGCTCCGGAATCGCGGCTGCCAGCCAGTTTCGAACATAAGACCAATCGTCCTGTATCGCTTCGGCACCCTTATACGCCAGCACACCGATGCGCACCGGTGTGGGATTGCCTGCAAGTGCGTGGGACGCCGGCAGCAACAGCAGCAGCGCGCCGCTCACAACAATGCCAAGCCGATAAAGTAGTCGCAGAAAATGCATGTGTTTGGTCTGTGTTGCGGTCCGAATGACGACATTCATGAAATACCGACGCATTATCGCAAAGGAACTGCCACACAAGTAAACGAAAAAAGACCGTCAGAGACGATCTTTTTTTCTTGAAACTGGTCGGAGTACAAGGATTCGAACCTTGGACCCCCTGGTCCCAAACCAGGTGCGCTACCGGGCTGCGCCACACTCCGAAGAGCCAGAAGCATACTCTTTCAAAAGCACTACGGTCAAGCTTTATCCAGAAATTGGGCAATGCGGATCGCAATATGCGCGTCAGCCTTGCGCCTGAGCAATCATAGACGGCAATCCTGCTGCATCGCCATATTTCTGTGCGTGGAATGATACACTTTTGACCTTTTCCGAACCGATCGCCACCTATGAATATCGTCATCCTCGCTGCCGGCATGGGCAAACGCATGCAATCGGCGCTGCCAAAAGTGCTGCATCTGCTAGCCGGCAAACCGCTGCTGCTGCATGTGCTCGATACCGCACGCAGCTTGTCACCTTCGACGCTGTGTGTGATTTACGGTCACGGCGGCGAACAAGTGCCGGTTTTGATGGGCGCGACTGACGTGACTTTCGCCCGCCAGGAGCCGCAGCTTGGCACCGGCCATGCGGTGGCGCAGGCCGCGCCGCATCTCGATGACGCGGTGCCGACGCTGGTGCTGTACGGCG
>JBGSTZ010000038.1:0-16312 GCA_041736255.1 Burkholderiaceae bacterium | reverse complement strand
TAGCCTTTGGCTTCGCCACCAAATTTCTTCGACAATATAGTAGCGATCGCTGCTGTCAACGTGGTCTTGCCGTGATCAACGTGTCCAATCGTGCCTACATTCACGTGCGGCTTGGTCCGCTCATATTTGCTTTTTGCCATTTTAAATTTTCCTTCAAAAAGAACGATTTATCATTAAATTGAAATACCCACACCGTATGGTGCGGGTATTAGAGATTACTTGCTTTTGGAGCTCACGATAGCCTCGGTAACGTTTTTAGGCGCTTCCGTGTAATGCTTGAATTCCATCGAGTAGGTTGCACGACCTTGCGTTGCGGACCGCAACGATGTCGCATAACCAAACATTTCGGACAAAGGCACTTCGGCTTTAATAATCTTGCCGCCGCCACCAGCGATTTCATCCATACCTTGCACCAAGCCGCGACGTGAGGACAAATCGCCCATCACATTACCAGCGTAATCTTCCGGTGTTTCGACGTCAACTGCCATCATCGGCTCCAGAATAACTGGGCTTGCTTTACGGCAGCCGTCCTTGAACGCCATCGATCCAGCCATACGGAACGCGTTTTCGTTTGAATCGACGTCATGGTAAGAGCCGAAGAACAGGGTAACCTTAACGTCAACCACGGGATAACCGGCGAGTACACCTGAGGTCAATGTTTCACGTATGCCTTTTTCAACTGCAGGGATGTATTCACGTGGAACCGTACCACCTTTGATCGCGTCAATGAATTCAAAACCTTTGCCTGGTTCTTGCGGTTCAATTTTCAGAACCACATGACCATACTGACCACGACCACCGGATTGTTTGACAAATTTGCCTTCACTCTCTTCGCAAATTTTGCGAATGGTTTCACGATAAGCCACTTGTGGCTTACCTACGGTCGCTTCGACGTTGAATTCACGCTTCATGCGATCAACGATAATATCCAGATGCAACTCACCCATTCCAGCAATGATGGTTTGGCCTGATTCTTCGTCAGTATGAACGCGGAAAGAAGGATCTTCAGCAGCCAGACGATTCAGCGCCAAGCCCATTTTTTCCTGATCCTGCTTGGTTTTTGGCTCAACGGCTTGTGAAATCACGGGCTCAGGAAACACCATACGCTCAAGCACAATAATAGCCTTGTCGTCGCACAAGGTATCGCCGGTTGTCGTATCTTTCAATCCAACAACTGCAGCAATATCACCAGCAAGCATTTCTTTAATTTCTTCGCGCTGATTTGCATGCATCTGAACGATACGTCCAATGCGTTCTTTTTTCTCTTTTACCGAGTTATAAACGGTATCGCCTGAATTCAGCGTACCGGAATAGCATCGAATAAAGCACAGTTGACCAACAAATGGATCTGTTGCAATTTTGAATGCCAATGCAGAGAATTTTTCGTTGTCTTCTGACTTACGCACCACTGGCTCTTCATCTTCATCAAGACCAGGCACAGGAGGGATGTCCACTGGCGATGGCAAGTACTCAATTACGCCATCCAGCATTGCCTGCACACCCTTATTTTTAAAGGCTGTACCGCACATCATTGGGACGATCTCACTAGCAATAGTTCTTTGACGAATCGCAGTTTTGATATCTGTCTCTGTCAAATCACCTTCTTCCAGATACTTATTCATCAGTTCTTCTGATGCTTCAGCTGCAGCCTCAACCATATTTTCACGCCATTTTTTGGCAATGTCTAACAGTTCATCTGGAATTTCACGATAATCAAATTTCATACCATGCGACGCATCATCCCAGTAAATCGCCTTCATCTTTACAAGATCAATGACGCCTACAAACTTATCCTCAGCACCAATAGGTACTTGCATAGGTATAGGATTTGCTTTCAAGCGCGCGCGCATCTGGTCGTAAACTTTGAAAAAGTTCGCACCAGTGCGATCCATCTTGTTAACGAATGCTAAACGCGGAACTTTGTATTTATTAGCTTGGCGCCATACCGTCTCAGATTGCGGCTGCACACCACCAACGGCGCAGTACACCATGCACGCCCCATCAAGCACACGCATTGATCGCTCAACTTCAATAGTGAAGTCAACGTGACCCGGTGTATCAATAATATTAATATGGTGCTCTGGGAAGTTATTGCCCATACCTTTCCAGAAGCATGTGGTAGCAGCAGAGGTAATGGTAATACCACGCTCTTGCTCTTGCTCCATCCAGTCCATGGTGGCCGCGCCGTCATGAACTTCACCAATTTTGTGATTCACACCGGTATAGAACAAGACGCGTTCAGTTGTAGTGGTCTTACCAGCATCAATGTGTGCTGATATACCGATGTTGCGATAACGCTCTATGGGGGTCTTGCGAGCCATATTCAATCCTAAATTTTTAATGTACAAAACCGAGCGCCATTTTTTAAAAAAATGTGCCCGGCTTCGAACAAATTAAACACGTAACAGATAGCAGCTTTTACGCACCCGAAGGAGCGTTCGCGCAATCAATTAAAAGCGGAAATGCGAGAATGCCTTATTCGCATCTGCCATGCGATGGACTTCATCGCGCTTTTTCATTGCTCCGCCGCGGCCTTCTGCAGCCTCAAGCAACTCACCGCCCAAGCGCTGCGGCATAGATTTTTCACTACGTTTGTTGGCCGCCTCACGCAACCAACGCATGGACAATGCCATACGGCGAACCGGACGCACTTCTACAGGGACTTGATAATTGGCACCACCTACACGACGGGATTTCACCTCAACCATCGGCTTGCAGTTACCAATCGCAGCAGCGAAGACTTCCAATGGATCTTTTCCGGATTTAGTCTGAATATGGTCAAATGCGCCGTAGATAATATTTTCAGCAACAGATTTTTTACCAGACAGCATTAAAACGTTTACAAATTTTGCGACATCAACATTACCGAATTTTGGATCCGGCAGAATTTCTCGCTTGGGGACTTCACGACGACGTGGCATTTCGATTCCTTTATCTCTTCAGTTGAATGCACTCTAGGAGCATTCGCGAATGGCCATCATAACCACCCACTTACTCGGTCCATTAGGGACCGACAACAACTCCGCAAACTACAAACATTGCGAAAACAAATTACTTCTTGGTAAATTACTTCTTGGCAGCTTTAGCGCGCTTGGTACCATATTTAGATCGCGATTGCTTACGGTCCTTAACGCCTTGCGTATCTAGTGCGCCACGCACCATGTGATAGCGAACACCAGGTAAGTCTTTAACGCGCCCCCCGCGCAGCAGCACAACACTATGCTCTTGCAGATTATGGCCTTCTCCGCCGATGTACGAGATAACCTCGAAACCATTGGTCAAACGCACTTTTGCCACTTTACGCAAAGCTGAGTTTGGCTTTTTTGGTGTAGTTGTATAAACGCGAGTACATACTCCACGTTTTTGCGGGCTGTTTTCCAGCGCCGGCGACTTGCTTTTGACACGCGCAGAAACGCGTGGCTGACGAATCAATTGATTGATGGTTGGCATCGTTATAAATCCAACAAAATTACTACATTAATAACATGACCCCATAATTTAAATTAGGGGACGCGTACTTGGTACTACAAGCGCACGGAATACGCTACTTGATGTAAAGCCTCAAATTCAAAAACATAGGCCTTAGCAAAGATAAAATGCACTAAGTTCAAAATCGAGAACTGACCAGTCTAAACCAGTGCAAAACGCTAGTCAACCAATGCATTATTTTTACAGAATAAAAATAATACTATTTACCACAGAATTGTTGCATAAAGACGGCGCTGGAGTCTTATCCTGGCGCCATCTCTTTATTACGCAGACACCAAGCTATGCTTCGCCATCCGTAGTAGTACCACTCACTTCTGTAATATCATTTTCAGCCTCACTGATGCGCGCAGCTTTTTCAGATTGCAAAAGCGCTGTACGTTCTTCAGCTTCCCAGCTTTCTTTCAGTTTGCGTGCACGGTGGAACGCCAACCCTGTGCCCGCCGGGATCAAGCGACCAACTATCACATTTTCTTTTAAACCACGCAGGCCATCTCGCTTGCCCATGATGGCAGCCTCAGTCAGCACACGTGTCGTTTCCTGGAAGGAGGCAGCCGAAATAAAGGAGTCGGTTGAGAGTGATGCCTTGGTAATGCCAAGCAGAATATTTTCATATGTGGCCGGTATCTTGCCTGACGCAACCACACGATCATTTTCATCCAGCAATTCGGATCGCTCAACCTGCTCACCCACAATGTAGTTAGCATCGCCTGGATCGACAATTTGAACCCGTCGCAGCATCTGACGCACAATCACTTCAATGTGCTTGTCGTTGATCTTCACGCCTTGCAGACGGTACACGTCCTGCACTTCGTCGACGATATAACGCGCCAACTCCTCAATGCCCAATAGACGCAAAATGTCTTGCGGATCGCGGGGACCGTCAACAATCATCTCGCCCTTGTTCACCACTTGACCATCATGTACTAGAACTTGCTTTTCTTTGACGATCAGGAACTCGTGCTTGTTACCATCCATATCGGTAATTTCAAGACGCTGCTTGCCCTTAGTTTCCTTACCAAACGCAACAGTTCCAGTGACTTCCGCCAACATACCGGCGTCTTTAGGCGAGCGAGCCTCAAACAACTCCGCTACACGTGGCAAACCACCCGTGATATCGCGCGTTTTCTGCGATTCGGTAGGAATCCGTGCAAGCACTTCACCCACCGTTGCTTGTTGACCATCTTTTACCATGATCAGTGCGCCATTAGGGAAGCCAATCGTCACTGCATGTTCTGTGCCCGCGATCTTCACTTCTTCGCCCTGCTCATTCAACAGTTTGACTTGTGGCCGCAAGGTTTTCATGGCGGAACGTCGCTTCCCGTCGATAGCAACCAAGGTGGAAAGACCGGTAACTTCATCAACTTGCCTAGCTACCGTCACGCCTTCTTCGACATTCTCGAAACGCACAGTACCTGCATACTCGGTGATGATAGGACGCGTCATTGGATCCCAAGTCGCCAACAAAATGCCGGCTTTGATTTCCATGCCGTCTTTGACAATAAGAGTGGCACCGTATGGAACCTTATGGCGCTCACGCTCACGGCCATGATCGTCTGTAATCAGAACTTCACCAGAACGTGAAATAACAATCTGATCGCCTTTGCCATTGGTGACATAGCGCATTGCGGCAGTAAAGCGGATAGTCCCACTAGATTTCGCATCTACTCCGGAAGCAACAGCTGCACGGGAAGCGGCGCCACCAATATGGAAAGTGCGCATAGTCAACTGCGTGCCGGGCTCACCGATCGATTGCGCTGCAATCACGCCGACTGCTTCACCTGCATTGACCAGAACTCCACGTCCCAGATCGCGTCCATAACATTTTCCACACAGGCCGAAGCGTGTTTCACATGTCAGTGGAGTGCGAACCTTGATTTCGTCTATTCCTAAGCGCTCAATTTCTTCAACCATGTCTTCGTCAAGCAAGGTGCCCGATTCGTACAGAGTCGCTTGTGTTTCAGGATGAATGATGTCGTTGACAGCCACCAGTCCCAAAATGCGATCACGCAATGCTTCAATAACTTCTCCGCCTTCTACCAAGGCCTTAATGACTGCGCCATTCGTAGTTCCGCAGTCGTCTTCAATCACAACCAGATCCTGCGTCACATCGACTAAACGGCGTGTCAAATAACCAGAGTTCGCCGTCTTCAGAGCAGTATCAGCCAAGCCTTTACGCGCGCCGTGTGTTGAAATAAAGTACTGAAGTACATTCAAACCTTCACGGAAGTTAGCGGTAATCGGCGTCTCGATAATCGATCCATCGGGTTTAGCCATCAGACCGCGCATACCCGCCAACTGGCGAATCTGTGCTGCTGAACCACGCGCACCGGAATCTGCCATCATGTAAATCGCATTGAAGGATTCCTGAGTCGATTTGGTGCCATCGCGCTTGATGACATCTTCAACTTTCAGCTGGTCCATCATGGCCTTGCCTACCTCGTCACCTGTCTTGCCCCAGATGTCCACCACTTTGTTGTAGCGCTCGCCAGACGTCACCAAACCGGAAGAATACTGTTGCTCAATTTGCTTGACCTCATGTTCTGCAGCGGCAATCAAAGTCGCTTTTTGTGGCGGCACCAGCATGTCATCAATACAAATCGAAATACCGGCACGGGTAGCCAAACCGAATCCTGATTGCATCAATTTATCTGCAAACACAACGGTAGCGCGTAAGCCACATTTGCGGAACGAAGTGTTGATCAGTTTCGAAATTTCTTTTTTCTTCAGCGCACGGTTTAGTACTGAGAAAGGCAAGCCTTTCGGTAATATTTCTGACAGGATTGCGCGACCAATAGTGGTTTCATAGCGCGTTATGGTTTTGATAAACTCACCGGTAACTGCATCTTTCGGATATTCAGTAATGCGAACGGTAACGCGGCTTGTCAGTTCGACCTCCTTGTTGTCGTAAGCACGAATCACTTCCGACACGTCCGGGAACATCATTCCTTCATTCTTGCCGTTGATCTGTTCACGGGTCGCGTAATACAACCCCAACACGATATCCTGCGAAGGCACAATAGAGGGCTCGCCATTTGACGGGAACAAGATGTTGTTAGAAGCCAACATCAATGTGCGCGCTTCCATCTGCGCTTCGATCGACAATGGTACATGGACTGCCATCTGATCGCCGTCAAAGTCGGCGTTAAACGCGGCACACACAAGCGGATGCAATTGAATTGCCTTACCTTCAATTAACACCGGTTCGAACGCCTGGATACCCAGACGATGTAGCGTCGGCGCACGATTCAGCATTACCGGATGCTCACGAATCACATCTTCCAGGATGTCCCACACTACCGGTTCTTGAATTTCAACCAGTTTTTTTGCAGCCTTGATTGTAGTCGCCAAGCCCATCAGTTCAAGCTTGTTAAAAATGAACGGCTTGAACAATTCCAGCGCCATCAGTTTCGGCAAGCCGCACTGATGCAATTTCAACTGCGGTCCAACAACGATAACGGAACGACCCGAATAATCGACGCGCTTGCCCAGCAAGTTCTGACGGAAACGTCCGCCTTTGCCCTTAATCATTTCCGCCAGCGACTTCAGCGGACGTTTGTTGGCGCCAGTCATCGCTTTGCCGCGACGGCCGTTATCTAACAGGGAATCGACCGCTTCCTGCAACATCCGCTTTTCATTGCGGGTAATAATTTCCGGTGCGCGCAATTCCATCAAACGCTTCAAGCGATTGTTGCGGTTGATGACGCGGCGATACAGGTCGTTCAAGTCGGAAGTTGCAAAGCGACCACCATCGAGCGGCACCAATGGGCGCAGTTCCGGTGGCAAGACTGGCAAAACTTCCATGATCATCCAGTCCGGCTTGATGCCAGAACGCTGGAACGCTTCAAGCACTTTCAGGCGCTTTGCGTATTTCTTGATCTTGGCTTCAGATTTCGATTCCTTCAGTTCGACGCGAAGAGTTTCTGCGTCGCGGTGGATGTCGATTGAGCGCAGCAGTTCACGGATGCCTTCTGCTCCCATGAAAGCAGTAAAGTCATCACCATATTCGTCGTATTTAGCGGCGTAATCATCTTCCGACATGATCTGACACTTTTTCAACGGTGTCATGCCAGGATCTGTCACGACGTAGGCTTCGAAATACAATACGCGCTCAATGTCGCGCAATGTCATATCGAGCACCATGCCCAAGCGCGATGGCAGCGATTTCAAAAACCAGATATGTGCAGTCGGCGAGGCCAGTTCAATGTGACCCATCCGTTCACGACGGACTTTGGCCAATGTGACTTCTACGCCACATTTTTCGCAGATAACACCACGATGTTTCAGGCGTTTGTACTTGCCGCACAAGCATTCATAATCTTTAATAGGGCCAAATATCTTGGCGCAAAACAGACCATCGCGTTCCGGCTTAAAGGTGCGATAGTTGATGGTTTCGGGTTTTTTAACTTCACCGTATGACCAAGAGCGGATTTTATCAGGCGACGCGAGTCCGATTTTAATCGCGTCGAATTGTTCATTTTGCTGAACTTGCTTG
Source organism: Burkholderiaceae bacterium (assembly GCA_041736255.1). Taxonomy (GTDB): domain Bacteria; phylum Pseudomonadota; class Gammaproteobacteria; order Burkholderiales; family Burkholderiaceae_D; genus AVCC01. Next base: position 8,331 of record JBGSTZ010000038.1, on the reverse strand, counting down.
AATAAATCGAGCAGTGCTTTCATGTATCACTCCAGGTTGGCGTGAAAAAATTCATTATAGAAACTGAGTTTTAATGACTCAAAATCGTATTTGGACCACGACTGCCAATGAAAGGCTATCGCGGTCCGGCAATCCGATTAATTAGTTACGCTCTAAATCAATGTCGATGCCCAGCGAACGAATTTCCTTCACCAATACATTGAAGGATTCCGGCATGCCTGCATCAATGACGTGATCGCCCTTAACGAGGTTTTCGTAGACTTTGGTACGGCCATTCACGTCGTCAGACTTCACAGTCAACATTTCTTGCAATACATACGAAGCGCCGTACGCTTCCAGCGCCCAAACTTCCATCTCGCCGAAACGTTGACCACCAAATTGCGCTTTACCACCCAAAGGCTGTTGAGTAACCAACGAATATGGGCCAGTAGAACGTGCATGCATTTTGTCATCAACCAAGTGATGCAGTTTTAGCATGTGCATGTAACCCACAGTGACGGAACGCTCGAACGCTTCACCGGTGCGACCATCGTACATGGTGACCTGATTTTTGGATGGGGTCATGCCAAGCTGCTTTGCAACTGGTTCCGGATAGGCCAAATCAAGCATGCGGCTTATTTCTACTTCGTTAGCGCCATCAAAGACCGGTGTTGCAAACGGCACGCCCTTCTTGAGATTATTCGCAAGTTCGAGAATTTCCTGGTCCGAGAAGCTGTCGAGATCTTCACTCTTGCCTGTCTCGTTGTAAATCGTGGCCAGGAAGATGCGTAATTCAGCTGCTTTTGCATGCATCTTCAGCATTTCGTCAATGCGGAGGCCCAAACCTTTAGCCGCCCAGCCCAAGTGGACTTCCAGCACCTGCCCTACGTTCATGCGCGATGGCACACCCAGCGGATTCAACACAACATCTGCTGGAGTACCGTCAGCCATAAAAGGCATGTCTTCTACTGGAATAATCCGGGATACCACACCCTTATTACCATGACGACCAGCCATTTTATCGCCAGACTGCAAGCGACGCTTGACGGCAAGATATACCTTTACCATCTTTTGTACGCCAGGAGGCAAATCATCGCCTTGCGTTAACTTGGTACGTTTTTCTTCGAAATCCAAGTCGAACTGATGTCGCTTCTCGGCAATGGATTCCTTGATGGCTTCCAATGACATTGCACTGTCATCATCAGATGGGCGGATATCAAACCAGTGGTATTTCTCGATTTCAGCCAGGTATTCGCTGGTGACTATCGCACCTTTGGCTAATTTTTTCGGCCCGCCGTTAACGGCTTTCCCAATCAGCATTTTTTCCAGGCGATGGAACGCGTCACCTTCAACGATACGCAGTTGATCGTTCAAATCAAGACGATAACGCTTTAATTCATCATCAATAATTTGCTGAGCGCGTTTGTCGCGCTGGATGCCTTCGCGTGTAAATACCTGCACATCGATGACAGTGCCGATCATCCCTGAAGGCACGCGTAATGAAGTGTCTTTCACATCGGATGCTTTTTCACCAAAAATTGCACGCAGCAATTTTTCTTCAGGCGTCAATTGAGTCTCGCCCTTAGGCGTTACCTTACCAACCAAGGTATCGCCGGCGCTAACTTCCGCGCCGATGTAAACGATACCTGCTTCATCCAGACGTGCCAGTTGGTTCTCCGCCAGATTGGAGATGTCACGCGTGATTTCCTCGGCACCAAGCTTGGTGTCACGTGCAACAACCGACAGTTCCTCGATATGAATCGAGGTATACCGATCATCTTTAACGACATTCTCGGAAATCAGAATCGAATCTTCGAAGTTCAAACCATTCCAGGGCATAAATGCCACAAGCATATTTTGACCTAGGGCCAACTCACCAAGATCCGTTGAAGCACCATCCGCAATAACGTCATTCTTTGCAACACGGTCACCTACTTTAACGATTGGACGTTGGTTGATATTAGTATTCTGGTTTGAACGCGTGTATTTGATGAGGTTATAAATATCCACACCCACTTCGCCAGCTGTAGCTTCAGCATCATTGACCAGAATTACTACACGACCTGCATCGATATAGTCTACTCGACCACCGCGCAAAGCTTGTACTGTGGTGCCAGAGTCGATCGCAACTGTGCGTTCAATCCCGGTTCCAACAAACGCTTTCTCCGGGCGCAGGCAAGGCACAGCCTGGCGCTGCATGTTGGCACCCATCAAGGCACGGTTTGCATCATCGTGTTCCAAAAATGGAATGAGCGATGCCGCCACCGATACGACTTGACCAGGGGCCACGTCCATGTATTCAATCCGCTCCGGAGACACCAACAGTGTTTCGCCGGCCTCACGAGCGGAAACCAGTTCATCAGACAGTCTGCCTGTGCTATCAATAAACGCATTTGCCTGCGCAATAATGTAGCGGCCTTCTTCAATTGCCGACAAATAGTCAATTTGACTGGTTATCTTGCTGTCTTCCACTTTACGATATGGCGTTTCCAAAAAACCATATTCGTTCAAGCGCGCATACAATGCCAGCGAGTTAATCAAGCCAATGTTCGGGCCTTCCGGCGTTTCAATCGGGCAAACTCGACCGTAATGGGTTGGATGCACGTCGCGCACTTCAAAACCGGCCCGTTCCCGCGTCAAACCGCCGGGACCAAGCGCCGAAATACGACGTTTGTGGGTGATTTCAGACAACGGGTTGGTCTGATCCATAAACTGCGACAATTGCGACGATCCGAAAAATTCACGAATGGCAGCAGAAATCGGTTTAGAGTTAATCAGGTCATGCGGCATCAAATTATCAGCCTCAGCTTGGCCAAGACGTTCCTTGACGGCACGTTCGACACGTACCAAGCCAGCACGGAACTGATTTTCAGCCAACTCACCGACGCAGCGAACACGCCGATTACCGAGATGGTCAATATCATCAACCTCACCACGGCCATTACGCAGTTCAACCAGAATTTTTATGACAGCAAGTACATCTTCATCTGACAAGGTCATTGAGCCTGTCGACTCATCGCGACCAATGCGACGATTAAATTTCATGCGGCCGACTGCTGACAAGTCATAGCGATCAGCGTTATAAAACAAGCCGTTGAATAATGCCTCGACAGAATCTTCAGTAGGTGGCTCACCAGGGCGCATCATGCGATAAATAGCAACCTTAGCTGCCATCTGATCGTTTGTATCATCCACCCGTAACGTTTGCGATATGTATGCACCTTGATCAAGATCGTTGGTGTACAACGTTTGTATATCTGTAATATTAGCTTCGCGTAAACTTGCCAACAGTTCTTCAGTGAGCTCATTGTTAGCACTAGCTACAACTTCGCCCGTCTCGGCGTTGACTATATTCTTGGCTAACACGCGTCCTAACAGATATTCTTCCGGCACAGACATGTGTTTGATGCCTGCTGCTTCGATTTCGCGCACTTGTTTAGCATTAATGCGCTTGTCTTTAATCACAAGCGATTTGCCTGACTTGCCAACCACATCGAAACGCGCAACTTCACCGCGCAGACGCTCCGCCACAAATTCCATTTCTGCGCCATCAGCCCGCAACATGAAATTATCAAAGACAAAGAAATTAGCAAGAATTTGCTCAGGAGTCATCCCGATGGCTTTGAGCAATATAGTTACAGGCATTTTGCGACGACGATCGACGCGGAAAAACAAAATGTCTTTCGGATCGAATTCATAATCGAGCCACGAACCACGGTAAGGAATTATCCGGGCAGAAAACAATAATTTACCCGAAGAGTGCGTCTTACCTTTATCATGCTCAAAAAACACACCTGGCGAACGGTGCAACTGAGAAACAATGACGCGTTCCGTGCCATTGATAACAAAAGAACCAGTTGTCGTCATGAGCGGTAACTCGCCCATATACACTTCCTGCTCTTTCATTTCTTTGACTACTGGCTTGGTAGGCGATTCCTTGTCGAGAATCACCAACCTTACCTTGGCACGCAAGGGCGATGCATAAGTCAAGCCGCGTTGCTGGCATTCTTTTACATCAAACGGTGGATCCCCAAGGACATATGATAAGAATTCGAGGCGAGCAAAGCCATTGTGCGACACGATCGGAAAAATCGATGTGAAAGCAGACTGCAAGCCCTCATTTTTGCGCTGGGAAGGAGTTTTTTCCGTTTGCAAGAAACCTATGTATGATTCGAGTTGGGTTGCCAGTAAGTACGGGACTGGATAAACGTTAGCACGCTTCGCGAATGATTTACGAATGCGCTTCTTCTCAGTAAATGAGTAATGCATGGACACTCCGTGAGTGACAGAAAGGATAGAGAATTCAGGATTCGTGCGTCGGCAAACAATGCCTATATACCTACGAAACCTCAAGTCTCGACCCTTCGAGATCAACTGGGCTTTGCGGAAATAACACTTTGACTATTGCGTACAACTATACAAATAACCGAAACGACAAAGGAGCCAAAGCAGAACTCTCTCTTTTCAGAGTGAATTCTGCATTTTGACTCCGGCGCAACAATATGCGCTAAAAAACTGCAATTACTTGATTTCAGCTTTTGCGCCGGCATCTTCCAGTTTTTTCTGTGCTGTTTCTGCATCTGCTTTCGAGACAGCCTCTTTAATTGGCTTCGGCGCACCGTCTACCAAGTCTTTCGCTTCTTTCAAGCCCAGACCTGTCAGCTCACGAACAGCTTTAATAACGCTAACTTTGTTTGCGCCAAAATCTGTCAGGATAACGGTGAACTCTGTTTGCTCTTCAACAACAACAGTACCAGCTGCAGGACCTGCTGCTGACATTGCTGCTGCGGAAACGCCGAACTTTTCTTCAAAAGCTTTAACCAAGTCATTCAAGTCCATTACGGACATTGCGCCTACGGCTTCAAGGATATCGTCTTTGCTAATTGCCATTTGAAACTCCTAAATTAATTCTGTAATTACTTCTAATCGATTTTGACGAAAATTAATGCTGAGAAAACAATGCTAAATACGTAGCAAAATTATGCTGCCTCTGCTTCTTTTTTCACTGCCAAAGCAGCCAAACCACGAGCAAAGCCTGAAACCGGAGCCTGCATCATACCCACAATCTGGGACAGCAAGACTTCACGACTAGGAATGCTTGCCAACGCAGCAACGCCCACTTTATCAAGCGACTTTCCTGCGTAGTTACCTGCCTTAACAACCAGTTTGTCATTACCCTTAGTAAAGTCATAAATAACTTTAGCTGCAGCAACGGCGTCCTCGGAGATCGAATAGATCAACGGACCAGTCATTTCGGAGGCGAGGTCAGCAAATACTGTGCCTTCAACTGCGCGACGTGCCAGTGTATTTTTCAACACTCGCAAGTACACACCTTGGGCACGTGCTTTGGCACGCAATTGTGTCAAATGACTAACCTTAATACCACGATATTCGGCTACGACGATAGTCTGTGCAGTTGTTACTTTTGCAGAGATTTCAGCGACGACGGCCTTTTTGTCATTCAGATTGAGACTCACGGTCAACCTCCATTAATGATGCGCAAAATACTATTCATAAGTGAATAGCTTTCTTACATCGACTCGAACACGGCGTCCGAAGTTAGGAGTTCAGCGCTGACAAACCAGCATAGAGACTACAAAACTTGATCGGGTGCACCATCTGCGCTGGGTACCTACGATTACGCATAAGTGGTTTTAACGTCGCACAATTGATATTAGCCATGCGCCGCCCAACGGTCTTTGACTTATGAAGCCATGCCAATAATGCCGGCACAACTTCACCCCAAAGATATGCCTCCTGCCATAATGGCAAGAGGGCTTGATTCTGCTAATTAGGCAACTAAAGAACTCTGATCTACACGGACACCAACGCCCATTGTGGACGACAAGGAAACCTTGCGCAGATAAACACCTTTACTGGACACTGGCTTAGCCTTGCTCAACGCATCCATCAATGCCAGCAAATTTGACTTCAGCGCTTCATCACTGAATGACTTACGGCCAATAGTTGTGTGAATAATACCGCTCTTATCAGTACGATATTGTACCTGACCTGCTTTTGCATTCTTGACTGCAGTAGCTACATCGGGCGTGACAGTGCCAACTTTCGGGTTAGGCATCATGCCGCGCGGGCCGAGAATCTGACCTAGCGTACCAACAATACGCATGGTGTCCGGTGAAGCGATAACGATATCGAATGGCATATTGCCAGCTTTGATTTGCTCAGCAAGATCTTCCATGCCGACAATATCTGCACCTGCCGCTTTAGCTTGTTCTGCCTTTTCACCAGTAGCAAACACAGCTACTCGAACTGTTTTTCCTGTACCCGCTGGCAGCACTACTGAGCCACGAACAACTTGGTCGGATTTTTTTGGATCAACGCCCAATTGGACGGAGACATCAATCGACTCATTGAACTTGGCAGTAGCACATTCTTTGACGATCGCCATTGCGCCATCAAATGCATAAGCCTTAGTGCGATCAATTTTTGTCTTGAATACTTTTGCGCGTTTGGATAACTTAGCCATTACAGACCCTCCACCGTGATGCCCATCGAACGTGCCGAACCAGCAATAGTACGCACTGCTGCGTCCATGTCAGCTGCCGTAAGATCCGGTCGTTTTAAAGTTACAATTTCTTCAGCTTGCTGGCGCGTCAAAATGCCGACTTTGTCAGCATTTGGTTTGGCAGAACCCTTCTGGATGCCAACTGCTTTTTTGATCAAAAAAGTTGCCGGCGGGGTCTTCATCACGAAAGTGAAAGACTTGTCAGCAAAAGCAGTAATCACGACAGGAATTGGCATGCCCGCTTCCAAGCCCTGTGTCTGCGCGTTAAACGCTTTGCAGAACTCCATGATGTTCAAACCGCGCTGACCCAGTGCTGGGCCAATTGGTGGTGATGGATTTGCCTTACCAGCTGGTACTTGCAGCTTGATAAAACCTATAATTTTTTTTGCCATGATGGCTCCTGCTTAGATTGAGTGTTAGCGCCTGTTACCCTGCCGGTGGCTGGTTATTAGGGCTCCTCCCTGGATTTTACAAAAGTGACTTTGCAGCACTCCAGGTAAGCGCTTAAATAGTATTGTAAATTCGAGCCGTTTAAACTTTTTCCACCTGAGCAAACTCAAGCTCTACAGGTGTGGCGCGACCGAAAATGGTCACTGTGACACGCACCCGCGATTTTTCGTAAAAAACTTCTTCGACATTGCCATTGAAATCGGTAAATGGGCCATCTTTGATGCGCACCAACTCACCCACTTCATACAAAACTTTCGGACGTGGTTTCTCTACGCCTTCCTGCATTTGCTGCATGATCTTATCGATCTCGCGCGCAGGAACAGGGGTTGGTTTATTGGATTTTCCACCGATAAAACCGGTAACTTTGCTGGTATTTTTGACCAGATGCCAAGTTTCATCGGTCATTTCCATTTCAACCAGCACATAGCCTGGGAAGAAACGTCGTTCAGTAACTGATTTTTGACCGTTTTTAACTTCGATCACTTCTTCTGTTGGCACCAGTATTTGACTAAACTGATCTTGCATCCCAGCGCGCTCAATACGCTCTGTCAACGCACGCTGCACGCTTTTTTCCATTCCGGAATAAACATGCACCACATACCAACGCTTCTTGCTGGCGGGCGGCGTAACTGCGGCAGTTTCCTGCGTGCCGTCTTGCATATTTTCGCTCATTATTTTTTCCAGCCAAGAATGATGTCATACAACAGGAACTCGAGTATCTTGTCGGTTCCCCATAGGAAAATAGCCATCACAAGCACGAATCCAAAAACAATTGCAGTCATTTGCATCGCCTGCTTACGCTTTGGCCATACAACTTTTTTAGTTTCACGTATCGATTCATTGGCGAAACCAATGAATTCACGGCCGGAAGTCGATGTCCAAGCGATAGCTATAGCAATCAGCATCGATCCAAACAGCACGCCCGCGCGCAGCAGTGTTGATTGATCCGACAAATAATAAAAACCGACTACACCCACAATCACGGCGCCAATCGACAATGCGATTTTTAGCTTATCGCTCGACGTGGTGACGGTTTGAACGGGTTGATTTGACATACAGTTTGACTTTCGACGCCATTGCGGCTGAATCTGTGGCAGGGGAAGAGGGAATCGAACCCCCAACCTTCGGTTTTGGAGACCGACGCTCTGCCAATTGAGCTACTCCCCTACATCTAAAACATTTACTTGTATTGGCACTGCGAGGAAGACTAATCGATCCCCGCAGAACAAGTATTCTTACTCAAGAATTTTTGCAACAACACCAGCACCAACAGTACGGCCACCTTCGCGAATGGCGAAGCGCAAGCCTTCTTCCATCGCAATCGGATTGATCAGTTTGACAGTAATGGAGACGTTGTCGCCTGGCATTACCATTTC
>JBGSTZ010000141.1:0-19630 GCA_041736255.1 Burkholderiaceae bacterium | reverse complement strand
TCGAACGCACCCAGACCAGCACCGGACTGCGCGTCACGGTTGACATCATCAACAGCGCTTATGAAACCGGCCGCAAGGCGGCAGACCATCTGAAAACCAACATGAAAATTATGCTTGACTCGATCTTCCCCAAATGGAACTCCACGATCTCACCGCAGGCAGGTTCATGAGTTCGGGAAGTTATTTCGTACACGTTCCTTAGATTGGCTGCTCGCAGATCTGCATCGTTCAAAAGCGCTTGGCGAAGATCTGCTTTGCGTAGATCCGCGCTGGTCAAATTGGCTGCATCCAGATTGGAACCACGAAAATTGGCAGAAATAAGGTTTGCACGGGAGAACTGTGAATTCGAAAGATCTCGCCCATGTAAATCGATGCTGTTTAAATTCATATCGGTACAAAGCGTTCCTGGCCTTATGCGACACCCGGCAATTTCCAAAGTGTCTTGCGCCACGCCAGAGGCGCAGATAAAAAGCGCACCTGCGATCAATACCGCTGATTTCAACATTTTTTTCACCGCCAGGCACACTTCCTGATGGGTTCGGCCCTGCTTAAGTTTGGACAAGATGCGCGCACGCGTCACTACATGCGCGCTGTGGGTTTGTTTGGGAATGGTGGCAAAAAAATGGTCATGCTCATCCTGGGGAAATTCGACTAACGGCAAGCAATCTCTTGTCATGGAAATCTCCTGAAGTCTTGAATTAAGATAAACCAAGAAACTTCAAAAAGATAGTATTTGATCATTGCAAATAAATCAAGTTGACTGTCTACCTGAATTTTGCAAAAAAGGGCAAAAATGTCATAAGAACACGAACAGAACCTTGCCCGACATGCGTTCTTCGCCAGACCAGCTCCGATTCGCATTCATTCGGGCCATAACATCCGCGCCGATTTTTCCATGGTGATTTATCGTTCGACCTTGATCCACTGCTGTTGCGTGGCGTCGATCGCCAGCTCGGCTTGGCCGAGCGCCTCAATGCAGCTGTAGTCGATACTCTGCCCCAGTTACATCAACCATGCCCAGCACGGCCTGCTGACGCAGCGCATCTACCAAAATGGATGCGTCCCCCGCTGTGTGAGTGCAGTATGTTAATAGCCGCGTTCGCCCAGCTTTGCGTAACCGCTCCAGTCGTCGGTGATGACAGGGGTGCCGGGTGCAACGGCGCGCCAAGTTGATGGAGTTATTAATATACTGCCGGTAGCAGTTGCGTAAGAACATGATAAGCACGAAATTTTCGATAAATACGCTCGAAATCAACGCTGGTATGTTCTTTAGCCCGTTATCATGAAAGCTTGCTGGCCACGGCATTTTTTCGAAATGCTGAAAACCTATCGGAGATGCAAATGAATACCCCGACTTCCATCGGCGAACCCTGGATGTGGGCCGCTTTCATCGCTTTCGTGCTGGTGATGCTGGCGCTCGATCTGTTTGTATTTGGCGGCCGCAAGGCGCACAAGGTGAGCATCAAAGAGGCAGCCAGCTGGTCGCTGGTCTGGATCAGCTTGGCGCTGCTGTTCAACGCTGGCCTGTGGTGGCATCTGAGCGGCACGGTCGGGCCGGAGATCGCCGATCAGAAAGCGCTGGAATTCCTCACCGGCTATCTGATCGAGAAATCGCTGTCGGTGGACAACGTGTTCATCTTCTTGCTGATCTTCTCGTCATTCCACATCGCCGCCGAATACCAGCGCCGGGTGCTTATCTACGGCGTGCTGGGCGCCATCGTCATGCGCGCGGTGATGATTCTGGCCGGCGCCTGGATAGTGCGGGAGTTCAGTTGGGTACTCTACATCTTCGGCTTCTTCCTGGTGCTTACCGGCATGCGCATGCTGGTCATGGCGGAGAAAAAACCCGATTTAGAGAATAATTCCGTGCTGAAATTGGCACGCCGATATCTGCGTGTTTCCGACGGCGATCATGGCGAAAAATTCATTGTGATGAAAAATGGCGTGCGCTATTTCACGCCACTGTTTCTGGTACTGATTTTGATCGAGGTCTCCGACCTGGTGTTTGCGGTGGATTCGATCCCAGCTATTTTTGCCATCACTACCGATCCTTTCATCGTATTCACCTCCAATATCTTCGCCATCCTGGGGCTGCGGGCGCTGTATTTCCTGCTCGCAGACGTAGCTGACCGCTTCCACCTGCTCAAATACGGTCTGGCCATGGTGCTCACTTTCATCGGCGCCAAGATGCTGATCGCGCCCTGGTACCACGTGCCGGTAGCGGCTTCGCTGGCCATCGTCGCGGTGCTGATCGGCACCAGCGTGGTAGCCAGTTTGATCGCCACGCGCAGCGACGCATCGTGATCGGACGTCGGGCAACACAATAAAAAAACGGCGCCTTTCGGCGCCGTTTTTCATTGTGTGCCGGCTCCGTTACCGTTGCAGTAACACCATCATGACCTTGATCAATTCATCATGCCGCGATGATGGCCTCGATAATGACCGCGATGACCACGACCTTGGCCGATCTCGGAATCGAAAGTTTTTTGCTGTTCTGGTGTCAGCACAGCGTAAAACGTTTTCAAGGCAGTCAGATGGCTTTCCATGCGCGTCTGGTTTTGTTTCATCCGCTCAAGCCTTGCTTCCATGCGTTGCGGTGCCGGCATGCTTTGCATCGCAGCCCGATCCGGACGCTGGGCTTGGCGCTGCTCCATGGTCGGCGGCGTCATGCTGGCTGTGTATGCTTTCCAGGCCGGTTCCTGGGTGGCGCTCAGTTTCAGCTTGGCTTGCAGTTCCGTCTGCCGTTTGGCCATGTACTCTTGCATGCGCTCGCTGCGTTTTGCATACTTGGCTTGTTTATCCTGATTACCTTGCTTACCTTGTTGGTCCTGCATCTGCATGATTTTGACAGCGTTGTCGGACGGTGGAATTTGTGCCAGCGCCGTGCCACCCAAACCGATTACCGTCATGCCGATGATGATGCTCTTGGAAAATTTACGCATAGTGTTTCCTCTTTTAAGTAGGTTATAAACAATGTGCACTGCACATGGACCTTACTGTGCGCCGCGCATGTATCTGGCAAGTGTCTGCTGCGTGGCTTTTTGTATCATTCTGTAATATTCGACATCAGGCGCGATTACAAGAAGATACAAAATCGCGCTTCCCACTGAACGCAAGCCGCCATAATCTATCGCCTATGGAAACAATTTCTCACATCTTGATCGTCGATGACGATCGCGAAATCCGCTCCTTGCTGGCGGATTACCTCAACAACAATGGCTATCTGGCGCATACCGCTGAAGATGGGCGCGCCATGTGGAAAGCGCTGGAAGATACGCAGATCGACCTGATCGTGCTGGATCTGAACCTGCCGGGCGAGGACGGCCTGACGCTGTGCCGCACTCTGCGCGCAAAATCCGAGATGCCGGTCATCATGCTGACCGCGCGCAGCGAACCGCTGGACCGCATTCTGGGGCTGGAAATGGGCGCTGACGATTATTTGCCGAAGCCGTTCGAGCCGCGTGAATTGCTGGCGCGCATCCGCAGCGTACTGCGCCGCAGCCATGCGCTGCCGACCAACCATGCCGACTTGAGCGTGCAACTGCTGCAGTTTGCCGGCTGGACGCTGGACTTGACGGCGCGCCATTTGCTGAGTCCGGAGCAGGTGGTGATCATGTTGTCGGGTGCAGAATTCCGCTTGCTAAAAATTTTCCTGGAACATCCGAATCGGGTCTTGAACCGCGACCAGTTGCTCAACCTGACGCAGGGCCGCGACGCCGATCCGTTCGACCGTTCGATCGACATCCAGATCAGCCGCCTGCGCCAGAAGCTGGGCGAAGATGCGCGCTCGCCGCAAATTCTGAAGACCGTGCGCAACGGCGGCTATGTGCTGGCGGTCAAGGTGGAAGCGGAAAGCGCGTAATGAAAAGTTTTTTCAACTCGATGGCCGGACGCGTGTTTCTGATTTTGTTGTGCGGCATGCTGGGTTCCATTGCGCTGACGTCCTGGCTCGCCGACGCCGAGCGGCAACGCACCATCGGCCAGTTCCTGAATGTGCATCAGGTCGAGCGAGTCGAGCAATTGACGCTGGCGCTGGATGCATTGCCGGCAGCTAACCGGCAGGCTTTTCTGGAAACCGCAAAACGGATCGGCTTGCGGGTCGAATCGGCGCAATCGGGCATACGCGAGCAAGCTGAACCTTCTGCTTTTGTATTGGCCCTGGGCGAACATCTGGGGCCGGATTTTCATGTCACATCGCTGCAACCGAACGACGCCGATTGTTATCGTTCGCGCAGTGCATCACGCTCCGCACGAAGCCTTGGCTGCGAAATTACCCGTATCACGCTGCGCGACGGCACTTTACTGCGGATGACGATGTTGCCGCGCAGCGGCAGGCCGCCGCTGCACCGCGACTTCTTGCTGTATCTGGCGCTATTCGTGTGCAGCATCGGCGTGCTGGCGTATCTGGTGGCACGTATGACCATGCGCCCGCTCAAGCAACTGGCGCAGGCCGCCTTCGATCTGGGCAATGATCTGAATCATCCGCCGCTGGCGCTGGCTGGCAGCAGCGAAATCCGCCAGGCCGGTAGCGCCTTCAATGCGATGCAAAAGCGCATCCGCGATCATATCCAGCAGCGCACCCAGATGCTGGCGGCCATTACGCACGATTTGCAAACGCCGCTGACGCGGTTGCGGCTGCGGCTGGAAAAAGTGCCTGATGACGCGTTGCGCCACAAGCTCATCGACGATTTGTCGGCGATGCAGGATATGGTGTGCGAAGGGCTGGAGTTGGCGCGCAGCATGGCATCCGCTGAGCCGATGCAGCGCCTCGATCTGGATTCGCTGCTCGACAGCGTCTGCAGCGACGCTATTGACGCAGGCCAGCAGGTCAGTTTGTCCGGGCACCTTGCCAAGTCGGTGCTGGCGCGTCCGAATACGCTGCGGCGCTGCCTGATAAACCTGATCGACAATGCTGTCAAATACGGCCAGTCAGCTGCTGTTAGCGTGGTCAGGGAAGCCGCCGGAGTCGTGATCCGCATTCGCGATCATGGCCCCGGGATTGCACCGGATCAGTTGGCACGCGTGTTCGAGCCGTTCTACCGGATCGAGACTTCGCGCTCGCGCCAGAGCGGTGGCACCGGCCTGGGTTTGACCATCGCCCGCAACATCGCCGAACAGCACGGCGGAGCTCTGACGCTGCGCAATCACCCGGACGGCGGGCTGGAAGTGGTGCTGACGCTGCCGCAGTCTGCAAAGTGATCCGGTAGATGCAGGATGGGCTTCACCCATTCACCCAATTATCATTAACCGATTCTGGACCCGCTCAAGCCGGTCGGATTTGAGCCCTGAAGTGCATTACTCGGAATATGCAACTCGACGATGCAACCTTGCATAGCGCTGCGCAGGAGAAGCTTGCCGTGGTGTGCGCGCGCCACCATGTCGGCCAGCATGAGCCCCAGCCCGGTTTGTCCTGAATAATCCTGTGCATCGATTGCTTGCTGTAATTGCACCCGCTTGTCTTTGGCGATGCCGCAGCCGTTATCCTGCAGCGCAATCACCAGCCCATCATCATTTCTGACATTGATCGTGACGTCGGATGCGTCGTGGCGCGCCGCGTTATCAAGCAGATTCATCAGCGCTGCGGCGAGCAAGTCCGGATCGACCGTAATCAGGTCAACACCATCAGTGCGTACCGCCAAGCCGTCAACCGGAAGATGCGCGACCAATTCATGCATGCTGATATTGCGCAGTTGTGGCTCCGATCCGGTACGAAACAGCGTCAGCAGTGCTGTCACAACCCGTTGCAAACGGGTTGCTGCGGCACGTGCTTTCTGTAACCTTGGATGTATGTGTTCCGGGCTTTCGCGCATGGCGACGGCAAGCTGCGCGTCGATGCCCGCCAGTGGTGTGCGCAGTGCATGTGCCGCATGCGCTGAAAAGGCCCGTTCGTTGGCAACGTGCTGCGCCAGACGGGTACCCAGGCTGGTAATGGCCTGATGAATCGGAATTAATTCCAGGCGATCCACCATTGTCAGTGCGGATGACTTGTTAAAAGGATTGAATTTTGCTACTGCGTCAGACAGGTATGCGATGGGCGCCAATTCCTTGCGCAGACGTCGCCGCAACCATAAAACACAGGTCAGGCCGATTAGCAGTGTCGTGCCGGCGGTGTATTTGGCGGCCTCGAAGCCAGCCTCCTGACGTTCGCTGCTTGCCTGCCCGACATACAGTATTGCGCCGCTTTCGTCGGGAAATGCCATTCCGAAAACGCGCCAGTGTGCGCCCGCATCTGCAAAGCCGAGCGTATGGGCCGGCAGCAACGGTGTCACGGGTGCCGTGTGAGAACGCAAACGCGTAATATTGCGATGATCCACCACTTGCCAAATCAGGTGTTCAATATGCGCTGGTGCCGGCAGCGGTGCAGACAGGTTTTCGCGCAGCGGCAATTGTCGGATGCTGTAGAAGAGCACGTCGGACAAAATCTCGGAGGATTCCTGCAGCGTGTTGTCGAGCAATTCATTGACTTCATGGCGCATCACTATCCAGACAGCAGCCGTCACCGTGATCGTCCATATGATCGAAATTGCGATTACTACGCGTGACAGACGGGCGCGAATGGATTGCACGGCTCTCATCGGCGGATCCGATAGCCCATTCCACGGATGGTTTCGATCAAATCCTTGTCGAGTTTGCGTCGCAAACGGCTGACATGGACCTCCAGCGTATTACTCATGGATTCGCCCTCGAAGCCATGGATGAGCGCATCCAGATCGGATTTCGATACAATCCGCCCGGCTCTAAGCACCAGCGCTTCCAGCAGCGCCCATTCTCTTGATGTCAGTTCGATCAGCGCACCTGTGACATGCGCAGTCTTGGCGGCGAGGTCGACCTCGACTGTACCAAAAACGTGCCGATGGAGTGATGCCCCGGTCAGGCGGCGACCGATCGCCCGCACACGCGCTGCCAGCTCCTCGGGCGCAAAGGGTTTGACCAGATAATCGTCAGCGCCGCTGTCGAGTCCACTGATGCGGTCACTGATCAGGTCGCGTGCGCTCAGTACCAGAACCGGTGTTGTATTGCCTTGTCTGCGCAAGGATGAAATCCAGTCCAAACCAGATCCATCCGGCAGGTTCCAGTCGACTAGCAAAAGGTCGAAGGGTTCGCGCTCCAGTCCTTTTACTTCGGCCAGGCGAGTGAGCCACTCGACCACGTGATGCTCGCAACGCAAGAAATCACGCAGGCCTTCACCGAGAATTTTGTCATCTTCAAGCAACAGTAAGCGCATGGCGAAATCCATTAAAAAACGTGATGTATCAGCAATCTGCTTCATCGATAACAAATGCTCTCTGCGTTTGCAGCGTTTCAGTCCAGAGTGGACATGACGGTGCAGTTCAGCTTGCATTCATATTACTTTCATACAATGCCAGCAGTTTCCAGTGCGTGGTACGCCTGGACCTGTTCTCAAAAACAATCTTGAAGGATACGCAGATGAAACGCATGCAACCGATTTTTGGCTTGACCATTCTGGCTTTGGCCAGTGCCTTGACGCTAACCGCCTGCGGTGGTGGAGGTAGTAGTGTCAGCGACAGCAGCATCAAGGATACGACGACACTGTCGAGTGCGGTGTATTCCGGCCCGATTATGGGTAAAGGGTCGGTGGTTGTAAATGGCATGCGTTTCTCGTCAGTGGGTGCCGAGATGGTGGACGATGACGCCCAGTCGGTGGGTCTGGATCAGCTCCAGTTAGGCATGACGGTGCGCGTGAGCGGAGATGTCGACGAATCTACCCAGCAGGGAACGGCCAACCGCTTGGAACTCGTGCATGGCTCTCGCGGTCTGCTGACCACTGTAGATGTAAGCGCTGGCACGCTCACATTGCTGGGTCAAACTGTACACACCAATACCGCCACCGGCTACCAAGGCGTCACTGGAATGAGCCAGTTGACGGCAGGAAAAACGGAGGTTGAAGTTTATGGTGCGCTACAGGCCGACGGCAGCATGTTGGCCACGCTGATCGAGGTCAAGGCGGCGGTCACTACATGGCACCTGATCGGCCTGGTAGATAATCTAAACACCGCCACTAACAGCTTCCAGGTTGGCACGCTGACGATAAATTACAATCCAACCACGGTAAGTGGCGCACTGGGCAACGGCAAGCAGGTGAAAGTCAAGGCGGCCAGCGCTCCATTCGGTAATGTGCTGACCGCCAGTTCGGTGCTGGTATCCAATGCTGGTTCGGTGTACGGCGCAAGTTTCGCAACGGGCGCACTGCTCAAGCTCAAGGGCGTGGCCAATGCAGCGCCGGCCAATGGAGTGTTCAATCTCTCCGGTACGCCAGTGAATGTATCGAAGGCAGTCATCAAGGGTGGCGCTGGTGCGATTGCAGCCGGCAAATTCATTGAGGTCAAGGGTAATTGGGACGGCAGCACGCTGCAAGCCACTACTGTTGAGCTGGAAGACTATCGCGAAAACACAATTGGCGGGCGCAACGAACTGTATGGCGCAGTCAGCAGCGTGAACGGCACCACCGTGATAGTCGATGGCGTGACCGTGGATCTGCGCAACGCAGTGTTCCAGCATGGCACTCTGCAACAGGTTGTGGTAGGCAGTTATGTCGAAATCAAGGGCAATCTGGCGGGCAATATCCTGAACGCGACCAAAGTGGAACTGAAGACCACCAACGCAGCTAATGGTATTTCCTATGAGCAATATGGCGCGATTTCAGGCTTCAAATCAGTCTCCAGCTTCAGGCTCAATGGCTTGGATGTCGATGCTTCTCAGGCGCGTTTCGAGCACAGCAGCGCGGCTAGTCTGGCTAATGGCATCTATGTCGAAATCAAGGGGGCTCAGAACAGCAGCGGCGTATTCATAGCTAGCAAGGTCGAAATCAAGGCCAAGAACGAGCACAACAACGACTGACCTGAGTAGAATGCGGCAGCGGCCAATGGGCGTTGCCGTATTCTCGGCTACACATTCATCCTATTTTTTCAGGCATCCCTGAATTTCAAAAAATCCTCACCCCATGCATTGACGTCGTACGCTTTTACGCGCTGGACCAGATCGAGCATGCGGAACGCGGTTTCTTTTTCATCCAGGCTTAATGCCGTAACCAAACTTTGGATCATATTGTTTTCGTCGTAGGGATTGGTCAGAATTGCACCTTTAAGCTCTACGGCAGCACCGGCAAATTCGGAAAGAACCAATGCTCCCAAAGTATTGGAAGCATCTTTCGCGGAAATATATTCCTTGCAGACCAAATTCAAACCGTCGCGTAAAGGACTAATCCACGCGATATCCGCTGCGACGTAAAACGCAATCAATTCTTCAAATGGCACTGCGCGATAATAATATCGGACTGGCGTCCAGCCCAATTGTGCAAATCGTCCATTGATGCGACCGATAACCTGATCCAGCTTTTCGCGCGTTGTCTTATAAATATCCATTCCAGGGGCTGCTGGCGTGACAATGTTTTTCATTATCACTTTTCCATGCCACTCAGGATATTTCTCCAGGAAGGATTCGTAAGCAAGCATCTTTTCAATCGGGCCTTTCACATAATCCAGGCGCTCCACGGACAATATGATTTTTCTGCCATTTGCTTCGCGCAAAAGTTCGCTTACCAAATCTCGGGTTTTTTGATCTTTTGCAATGCTTGCAATTTTTTCGTTATCTATACCCACCGGATGCGCGCCGACTCCCAGGATGCCATAAGGAGTGCGAATCTTTCTGGTGACTTCTTCCACGCCCAGCGCGCAGCCATAAGTCAAATACGTTGGCGCACAGAGTTCTTTTTCCAGAATTTGCACCGGCACATTGGAGCGCACCACATCCACGAAATTTTCGACATAGCGTGGAATATGAAACCCGACATAATCGCATTTCAATAAACTGGCAACGATTTCGCGTTTCCAGGGGATGATATTAAATACGTCGGCACCCGGAAATGCGGTGTGATGAAAGAATCCAATCTTGAGGTCGGGCCGCAAATCGCGCAGATACGCAGGTGTCATCCATAAATTGTAATCATGAATCCAAACCGTCGCGCCATAAGCCGCTGCCTTCGCTGTACTTTCGGCAAAGAGCCGATTGATTTCACAATAATGCAGCCAATGTTCTTCTGAGAAAGTAACTTTGCTGGGGAATGAAAATATAATCGGCCAAAATGATTCTTTAGAGAATTTTTTATAGAAAAGATTGACATCGTGCGAGGTCAAAGCGATGCGGGTGACCACCAGATTTGGATATTTTTCACTATCCACTGCGACATCGGTTTCAAATCCCTTTGGATCCCGACTTTCTTGTTGCGACCACGCGACCCAGGCGCCTTTTTCACCATTGGCAAAAAATCCTAATAGCGTGGGGATAATCCCATTCGGGCTTTTGGGTTGCTGGCGCGTACTGGTTTTGCCGTGTTTGATTTCATCAAAAGGCTGGCGGTGGTACACCATAACCAGGTCCGCTTTGCCATATGATGTTGTAATACTTTTCTCAATACCTTTAAAAGCGGTATTAAAACCGTGGTGATAAACAGCTTCCAGAATCCCGTCAGGTCCTTGTTCCTTGGCAAGATAAATTGCGCTTTGTGCAGCGACGGCTTTTTTAAGCGCAAGCTCGCCATTATTTACTACTACGCCTTTGTATCCGGTGTACATCAGCGAGAGATCGTTTAAGGTGTCGCCCGCTACCAAAACTTTTTCTTCAGAAAATCCCTCTATGTGCAGCAGTTGTTTCAGGCTATTCCCTTTGGATACATCCATCGGTAGAAAATCTAAATATTTACCGGCTGAACTTAAAACAGATAAGCCCAGAGTTTTGCCGATAACGTCAAGCTCCGCTATTATTTCGGGGTTATCGTAATAGAATGAGCAGCGCCGTTCTTGCGGCACTTCCTGCAGATGTAAGCCGACAACGTCACGCAGCGCATGCAAGATTATTTCCCGCCCCGGCCATTTTTCAGCAATCTCACTTTGAAGCGGCATCACCGGAACGAAGGCGCCCTGGTTTCTTTTTAATATGGTGGCGCCGACATCCGCAATAATGTAATCGGGTATCGGCAGCGAAGAATCATCCAATAACGGCAAGATGCTTTCATGCCCTCGGCCGGTGACAAAGATGAGTACGATTTCTTCTCGATATTCTCTGATAATTTTATACAGATCTGACGCAGCACCGTTTGCGTCCGGGGATAGAAACGTCCCGTCAAGATCCGTTGCCAAAATCATTTTTATTTTTGAATGCATGGTTCCTCCTGGAGTGGCGGCGCATTTGTGCCCGCGCGTGACACACCCGTGAAAACGCCGGGAAAGCCGTTTTCGTTGTGTGCTGTGATTTGTGTATGTTGAGTATTGCTAGTATTACTGTGTTGCTTGCTTTGTTTATATTGCATTTTGGCATGATTCGGCTGTGCCCAACATACCGGTTGCCGGCAATGCTATTCACAATACTATTGCATGTATTTTAAATGCTTATTTATTGCTATGTGGAAAGTGACATTAAAATCAGCATACTCCAGATATTTATATATTGTATAGATTATTTGGGTGGATCGTTTCTGAGCGTACTGCGCAATTGCATGAGTACGCCCTCGTCCATGCTGCGCAGATGCAAGTCGCGCTGCGGAAATGGTATCTCGATACGCGCTTCGGCCAGCGCTTTGATGATGGCTATGGATATTTCGCTGCGCACCGGCAGAAATTGCTCGTATTGTCCAATCCAGCAGCGCAACTTGAAATTCAGGGCGTCGTTGCCAAAACCCTGGAAGTAAGCGTCCGGCGCCGGCGTATCGAGCACTTCCCCATGTGCGGTGGCCACGCCAATGAGCAAGGCCTGCACCTGTTCCGGATCGCTGCCATAGGCCACGCCGAGCGGAATTTCGATGCGGCACTGATTGTCCGACAAGGTCCAGTTGACCACGTCATTCGAGGTCAGGGAGGCATTTGGTACCACCACTTCGGAGCCATCCCACGTGCGTAGAATGCTGGCGCGGATACCGATGCTCTTGATCTGACCGGAGCGCGTACCGGTTTCGATGGCGTCGCCCACATTGACGGGCCGCTCGAACAGCAGCACCAAGCCGGAGATGAAATCTTTGACCAGACCCTGCAAGCCGAAACCGGCACCGACGCCGAACGCGCTAATCAATATCGTGAAGCGATCCATATCGACGCCGGTGGCGACGATCGCCAGAATGACGCCGGCCAGCACCAACACGTAATTCAATACCATCGAAAGTGCATACGGAATGCCGCGTGCCATTGCTATGCGCGGGAAAATATCTTCTTCCAACACAAAGCGCACCAGTCGCGAGAGCAAAAATGCGGCCCAGATGGTGCCGCCAAACGCCAGCACGTCGCCTAGCGAGATATGCAGCGCACCGATCGAACTCTTGAGGCTGACTATGTTAATAACGAAGTCGAAAATTGGCTTGCGCAAGGCGAAACCGTCGAGCGTTGTCAAAATCCACCAACCCAGAATCAGCCAGTGTGCAGCACGATGCAACTGGCGTTCCAGCAAGTGTTTATAGTGCCGCACCATGGATAGCGAGCGCAGCGGCCAGCTATACAGCGCCAGGGTGGACAGGCTGACCAGCGCACGCAGCGCCGCATACAAAATCACGCCGGAATACAAGGTGGTGAGCATCGCTGCATTCAGAAAGTGCCCGAGTTGCGAATAACCTAATATGTCACCGGTTAGAGCTATGGCAAAGACCAGCGAGGCGGCCCGTGCAACGAACAGCGACCACTTGTAATCCTTGTCTTCGGTGACGGTGGCCGGCATTTGGGACAGGCGATTTTTGCGCAGGAACCAGAACAGGAATAACAGCGTACTGACCAATTGCAACTCGAACAGCAGCCGTTCCCACACCACGGCCATGCCGAACGTTTCGCGCACCCGATTGGCTACATACAGTACCAGCAGCGCATACAGAAATGAAACCAGATTGCGGTGAATCAGGCGTCGCAGAATTACAATTGTTGGCGGCAGCACCAAGGTGAGCAGCAACAGCTTGAATTCGCGCGGTGCGAATTCAAGCACCCAGGGGCTGATAAGGGAAGTTAGCAGCACCGCAATCGCCGCCGGATGTTCGAACACCCAAGCGGTGCCGGCTACTTCCGGGTCGGCTTCGGTGCGGAGCCGCATCTGGGTACGAATCCGCCACAGTCCAACCAGAAACAGCGCCGCCAGCAGCAGCAGTAAAATCGCGCTCTTGTGGCTCGCCAGCAGATATTGCGTAATCGTCACCTGATCGGCTGCTATCGGGCGCTTGAATTCTTGCAGGCCTTCGATTTGGCCGTCGGCAAGGCGGATGGTGTTCCAGATCGGCAGACTATTGCGTACCAGCAGGTTCTCTAGCGCAGCATCGGTGGCGCGCTTGAGTTGCGCACGCTGTTCGGCTGCGCGGGTCTCGAAACGGCTGACCTGCGCTTGCAGCGTCAGTATTTCGGCCCTGGCCTTGTTCACTCGTGTTTGTACTCGGCCGATCTCCGACAGCACCGCATTCAGGCGCTCCTGCACTGCGTCGGGGATGTCGCTTGCGCGCGTTGCCTGCCAGGTCTGTTGCAACGTGTCGAGTTGCGACAAATTTTCTTCGAGCAGCACGGCGCGGCTGGTGAGCGTTTTTTCCCAGCGGCTCAAGCGGGCCTGCAGCGAGAGCCAGCGCGTATCGAGTTCGCGCAGCTGCTCCGGCGAATAAGTCACTCTCAACGCCAGCGTGGTCTCTTTTCGGGTCGCCTCAAAATCCCGCTCAAAAATGCTCAACTCGCTGTCGATTGCTGCCAGTTTGGGAGGCGGTGCCAAGCCGGTGACGATATTGCGCAGCAATGCATCGGCAGTTTCTGCCGCCGCTGCAATACTCGGCACCGCAATCGGCTTGACCGCCGGCGGCGGCGATGTTTCTGTCGAAGCCGGATTGGCGCCAGGAAGGTCTGGAATAAGAGCTGCGAAGGTACTGCCGGCAACACCGCTTAAAGTGCAAAACAGCAATAACAACAGCAACAGCAACACGCGACCGCGCAAAAAAGGGTTCAGAGGCAACATAAGGTGGATCGGTATTTACAGTTGCGCAGGCTTAACTGTTTCGTGCCTGCAGGGAGTTTCACAATTTACGCCAGAGATAGGGATGTGGGCAGTCCGTATCCGAGCGACAACATGCCAATCGAGCCCAGTTCGATCACATCGTTAAATAACGTGATGCTTTCATCCGGTTGCTTGCTGCCGACGATATACAGCAAGGGCAAAAAATGCTCTGAGGTCGGTATCGACAAGCGGGCGTCCGGGTTTGCTGTCATGGCATCTAGCAATGACGCGCTGTCGTCTGCCAGCAGGCAATCGCGCATGGTGCTGTTGAAGCGTTGCGCCCAGTCGAAAGCCGGCGTTGTGCCGTCCCACGATAGGGTACGCAGGTTGTGCACCAGATTGCCGCTGCCGATGATCAAGACGCCTTCTTCGCGCAACGGCGCCAGGCGACGTCCCAAGTCGAGGTGGAATGCCGCCTCCTGCGTCAGATCGAGACTGAGCTGCGCCACCGGCACATCGGCCGCCGGATACATCTTGCACAACACCGACCAGCTGCCGTGATCCAGGCCCCAGGACTGATCCATCGCTACCGGCATCGGCGCCAGCAATGCGCGCACCCGCGCCGCCAATGCCGGATCACCGGCAGCCGGGTATGCGATATCGAATAATTCTTGCGGAAAACCGCCGAAATCGTGGAGCGTCGCTGGCGTTGCCATCGCCGTGACTGCCGTGCCGCGCGTAGTCCAGTGGGCCGATATCGCCAATATCGCTTTCGGGCGCGGGATCTGCGCCCCCAGACTTTGCCAGTTTTGGGTACACGGATTATCTTGCAGCGCATTCATCGGATTGCCGTGGCCGATAAACAGTGCCGGCATGCGTTGTGGTTGGTTCATGGTGGAGATTTCCTGGTCATTGTTATTGTTTAGGCCGGCGCAAATAGTGCTGTTCCGTGGGTGCGAATTTATTCGCATAAGCCCGCACAGAAAAACCAAAAATGCGAATAAATTCGCACCTACAAAAATCAAAAACCGCTTTTGCCGCAGCATCGGATGGTAGCGCATTGTGTGCTGCTTTGCTGCAGCTTTAACAATTCTTCCAAGGCAATGAAAGGAAAACAAAGTACGTTCAAAAGTGCGTTCTCTAGTTGGCTTCAGTTAACCGCTATGATGCGGGCTTGATGCATTTACCTTTCATAGATCAGATCATGCGCCTCCCATCCCACTTCATCCTTTGCCGCTTATGCTGCGCCAGTACGCTGGCGTTGACTGCCTTGCCCGGTCTGGCCCAGATCAGTAATGAAACCCTGATGGAGCAGGTGTGCGGCAACCCGACGCCTGACATGGCAGCGCTGGGGCAAAATCCGGGAATCATCAATTTTTACCTGGAAAACGATCTGGTTTCCGGTTCCGACAGCGATTACACCAATGGCGTCAAGGTGTCATGGGTGTCAGCCAACCTGAAAGACTATACAAGCGACCCTTGCCTGCCACATTGGGTGCGGGCGCTGAACCGGGCATTTGAATCGGTCCATCCAGGCAAATACGCTTCACGCAACATGGTCGTCACCGCCGGGCAGGCGATGTACACGCCAAGCGACAAACTGGCCACCGGCATCGTCAAAGATGATCGCCCGTACGCCGGCTGGCTGTATCTGGGATTGGGCTACAACGCCCGCGATGCGCGCAAGATGGAAACCGTTGAAGTCAATATTGGCATGGTTGGCCCGGCTTCGCTGGCCGAAAAATCGCAGGATTTCATCCACAACCTGCGTGGCATCGAACGCTTCAACGGCTGGGACAATCAATTGCACAATGAGCTCGGGCTGCAGATCGTTGCCGAACGCAAGAACAAGTTCTGGATCAGCGACAACAAGTTCGGCCCGGAATTCGATGCGATCAGCCATTACGGCCTTAGCCTCGGCAACGTCGCCACCTATGCCAATGTCGGGGTGGAGCTGCGCGCCGGCAGCCGGTTGCCAAACGATTTCGGCACCGCGCCGATCCGTCCCGGTGGCGACAGCAATGCGCCACTGGCCGAAGGCGCGGCGTCACGCCGGCTGACCGGCAGTGCGCTGCATGCGTTCGTCTCGCTGGACGGGCGGATAGTGGCGCGTGATATATTTCTCGATGGAAATACTTTTAGTAATAGCCATAGCGTGGACAAGAAAAACCTGGTCGGCGACCTGTCAGCGGGTTTGGCTTGGCAATGGCCGGGCGGCAAGATAACCTATGCGTATTACATGCGCAGCAAAGAATTCCAGAGCCAGGACAAGGCGCATCGTTACGGTTCACTCACCTTGAGTTTGGAATATTGAGTTTGTTTTATTATTAATATACAGTGTGTTGTATTATTTTTTATGCACTAAATATATGCGGTAATGCAGTGTTTTTTGGTTATACTCCATTGATTATTCTTTCAGATGATTATTCTGGGCACTGAACGGCATGGTTTTCTCCTTCTCTTCATCGATTTTGAATCAAAAAAATGATAAAAAGAAACATAAGATCATTGATGTTGGCCGCTTTAATTGCCGTTGTGATCACACTCGGCTTGTTGGCTAGCGTGGCTTGGTACGGTTACACGAAACTGGTTGCGGCCACGGATCTGGTGGAACATACGAACGCGGTGCTAATTACCCTGGAAGAAGTCACGAGTGATATGGCGCAAGCCGAAGCGGCACAACGAGGTTATTTTCTGCTGCGTACGCCCAATTTTTTGAACGAACGTGAACAGGCATTAGACGCGGCCCGTGCCAGCATCCAAATAATCGAACAGTTCACAGCGGATAAATTGGTGCAAAGCCGCCGCATCGACTTACTCAAGGATTTTTGGCACAGCGCATTGCCGCAGCCGTCGCAACGCAGGGAATTCTGAATTCCTCTAGTGAAATTGCGATGGCTAGCTACTTCGCCAAAGGCGCTTTTTTGGGGGAGCAGTTGCATGACATTATCGAAGAAATAAAGACAGAAGAACAGTTGCTTCTGGCGACCCGCAAAATAAACGAAGCGATACAGATTCAGTTCGCCCGGGGAAGTTTCATTCTGCTCATGGGCTCGCTCCTGATCGTTTTGTTGTTTCTAGCCAGACGTATGCACCTCGACATCGGGCGGCAAGAGCGAGGCAAAGATGCATTGCGCATTGCGCACGACGAACTGGAACACAGAGTACAGCAGCGTACTGCGGAACTGGAAACAGTTAATCTGTTCCTCAAAGTGGAAATTGACGACCACAAAAAGGCAGAAAATGCATTGCAGAAATCGGAATATTTGCTGCACGAACTTGCCGCGCATCAAGAGTCCATCAGAGAAGACGAGCGCAAGCGCATCGCCACCGAAATCCACGATACCTTAGGGCAGAGTCTGCTGGTACTGCGCATCGACGTCACGCTGCTCCAAACCCAAACATTTACGCCGCACAAGCGCTTTTCTGAAAAAATTAGCGTCCTCTTGGAGGATATCGGCACCATCATGCGCAGCGTGCGATTAATCATCAATGACCTGCGTCCCGGTGTGCTCGACCTGGGTTTGTATGCCGCAATCGAATGGCAACTGCAGCAATTTCAGCTCCAGACCGGCATCGCGTGCGTGCTATTGCCAGACAGCGAAGAAGTCGAATTGACAGACAGCGCCGCTACCGCGCTGTTCAGAGTATTGCAAGAGTTGTTGACGAATATTGAGCGTCATTCCCAAGCTACGCAGATGGTGGTCGCACTGCATGCTGATGCAGACAATGTGTGCATGACGGTGTCGGATAACGGAGTTGGAGTTGTTCCTGGATACGACGAAAAGAAGGATTCGTATGGCCTGCTGGGAATGCAAGAACGCATCAGCAACCTGGGTGGCCAAGTTGAGATTGTCACGGCCCAAGACGGCGGCTTTAAGGTTACGGTATCGATGCCAAAACAGATTGCGGACATTGCAGAGCAGACTTGATTGCACTATTTTAAAGAAACGGTTTTGGCCGATTTGAAACCGTCTTGCTGCGGCAAGCAATGCAAAATGCGCGCATCGGATTGTTTTCAAGCAGGCACGCAGTATACTGCTTTCTTTTTTGAGGCTGCGGCCTACCACAAGGACAAAATCATGAGCGCACTACCTCCATGCCCAAAATGCAATTCCGAATTCACCTATAACGATGGCAGCCTGTACATTTGCCCTGAATGTGGCAATGAGTGGAGTGCGGATGCTGTCGCCGAGCCCGTTGAAGAGGGTGACAAGGTCTATCGCGATTCAGCCGGCAATGTGCTGCAGAATGGCGATACAGTCGCCATCATCAAGGATTTGAAATTGAAAGGCTCCGCCGGAACTATCAAAATTGGCACCAAGATCAAGAACATTCGCTTAGTCGACAGTGACCACGACATTGACTGCAAAATTGATGGCTTTGGCGCCATGAGCATTAAATCGGAGTTTGTTAAGAAGGTCTGATTTTGCTTCTGAACTGAATATAGTTACAGGCGGAGTATTGGCGCAAAGCTCTATCGGACTTTGTTGTCGTTTGTGGAAAATCACCCATAGGATATCGATATGTCTTCAAGCTCTACCGGCAAAGCACCCTTTCTCAATTTTATTGCATTCCTCATGGCTTTTGGGTGGGAGGGGCCGGTAATCATTTCTATTGGTTTGCGTAACGCGTCCACCCTTGAAATTTCGATAGGCGTCCTGTTTACCCTTTTCTTCTGGGGCTTGTTCGGTATCAAACTGCTGCTTGAACTCGTCAGGCACATCTTCAAGTTGAAGTCGCCAGAGGAAGTATTGGCAGTCAAACCTCCGGCAAAGAGCGATCAGTAGCGACTGGTAACTCCTCCCGCGTCTGCCGAATCCGGCACGCGCGCCGTGCCGCTGTAATCGCGCTCCACCTATTACCGCTGCGCCGGATGCAGGAAGATCGTCCAATTTTCCCAAGGATATGCCAGCGCGCGCTCCAACTCCTCGACGTCGTTCATCACGCGAAAGTGACGCAGCGCATCCGAATGCGCGAAAGGATCGCCTCCAGCACCAGCGTATTTCCTTTAGTGCTATGAAGCCGGTATATCATCGTCCGACTCGGCGTCGGTATCCTTACTCTGCTCGTGCACCGGTTCAGGGTCAAGCGCCTCGCGTACGGCCCGGACGATCGCGTCGGCCAGTTTCTGATCCGCGAGATGGGGAAACGTCTTGACTAGTTTGTTCGATAGCGCCCAGCGATTCTCCTGCAGCGAGCGGATAATCTGGTCGATGTCCGTGTTTGGGCCTTCCAAATAGTTCTTGACCCCCTCGCGCGCCCGCTCCAAATTCCGCAGGAAGATCGCTTCCTTACGCATCTCGCTATCGATGGTCACGCGAACGACATGCCCCATATACTCGACTTGGGACGTGAACTCGGGATATCGCCATGCCGGCAATGCGTCATCGTAGGCATCGAAGTGAAAATTGGTCCGCACGCCGTTTTTGCATTCAACTTCGGCGCCGAAGCTGTAACGATCGCTGTATTTTTGCATCAGCGGTCGAGAGAAATGCTCCAGCGCTTGATCGTAAGCAACTCTCTCGCGCGTGCTGTTAGTGATCGTGGCCGAAATCGGCAAGATAAATGGTGCCGGTACCGCGCCGTCACGGCGTAAGACATCGTTGACTAGGAACCGCGAGATCCGGCCGTTACCATCGGCCATAGGGTGGATGAAGACAAACCCAAAAGA
>JBGSTZ010000156.1:0-202507 GCA_041736255.1 Burkholderiaceae bacterium | reverse complement strand
GAGTTGTGCGTGCTTGACTATGCAGGGCTTGTGTCATGACATTGGCAATGGATTATCGTTGGTGAGCAGTGTACGCAAAACGTGCCTGGCTTTGAAAAGAGGCCAGCTACGAATGGGTACATGATCACACGAGTCTAGACAGATAGGCAGCTCAGAAAGCGGAGGAGAAGGAGAATTATCGGGCGATTCGGTTCACTGCCGGATAGGCAGCTCAGAAAGCAATAATCACATCACAAAACGTCTTCACCGTGTTCACTGCCGGATAGGCAGCTCAGAAAATAAAAAAAGAGAAAAAGGGAAAAAGGGAAAAGTTCACTGCCGGATAGGCAGCTCAGAAAGTTGCGGGAAGGTCCTATAGACCACGTTTGTAGTTCACTGCCGGATAGGCAGCTCAGAAAACACGAAGCGCCGCCCAAACATCTTTGTACTCGTTCACTGCCGGATAGGCAGCTCAGAAAGCCCGCATATTCATTTCCGATTTCCTTTATTCGTTCACTGCCGGATAGGCAGCTCAGAAAGAATTTCGAGCCGTTGCGGTTCCGGTTTTGCCGTTCACTGCCGGATAGGCAGCTCAGAAAATTCCAGACAGTGTGAGAGCGTCTTCAGGCGAGTTCACTGCCGGATAGGCAGCTCAGAAAAAAACCGATGGCGAGACACGAAACCGCGCCACGTTCACTGCCGGATAGGCAGCTCAGAAAAACCTTAATAGGCTTGGCACCGGCATTTAGTACGTTCACTGCCGGATAGGCAGCTCAGAAAAATCGGCGCACCAGAGGCGATTTCAACAGCATGTTCACTGCCGGATAGGCAGCTCAGAAACTCC
This sequence comes from Burkholderiaceae bacterium, assembly GCA_041736255.1. Taxonomy (GTDB): domain Bacteria; phylum Pseudomonadota; class Gammaproteobacteria; order Burkholderiales; family Burkholderiaceae_D; genus AVCC01. The sequence continues at coordinate 201,684 of JBGSTZ010000156.1, read as the reverse complement.
TAGCGCGCCATTCTTCGCGCATTTTCACGTTCACTGCCGGATAGGCAGCTCAGAAAGATGGCAATCATCATCGAACTGTTTATGCAAAGTTCACTGCCGGATAGGCAGCTCAGAAAGCTTAAAACTGCTGGATGGCGTTGATCTGAAGGTTCACTGCCGGATAGGCAGCTCAGAAAATGTGGTAATCGTTGCCAAGTGGGAGATTGCAGTTCACTGCCGGATAGGCAGCTCAGAAAGACACGCAAGCTTATCTCGCATTAATCGCACGGTTCACTGCCGGATAGGCAGCTCAGAAAGTTCAGCGCGGTGCGTTTCGATGAGCGCTTGTGTTCACTGCCGGATAGGCAGCTCAGAAAAGTCGGGGCACGGTCGTGCGCGGGTGGTCGTTGTTCACTGCCGGATAGGCAGCTCAGAAAATTTCAAAAGCCAATGGCATGACAACGGCATCGTTCACTGCCGGATAGGCAGCTCAGAAAATTGCGGCAATCGGACGCCTGAACTCAGTCAGGTTCACTGCCGGATAGGCAGCTCAGAAAATATGGACGGCACAGGTAACGATAAATCCATGGTTCACTGCCGGATAGGCAGCTCAGAAAGCACCCGCAATGCTGGCCGCACTAATTGGCTTGTTCACTGCCGGATAGGCAGCTCAGAAACAAGTAAGTCAGTGGCTTAATGGATCGAAAAAGTTCACTGCCGGATAGGCAGCTCAGAAAATGCGGCGGCTTGAATTGGCCGGCCTGGTGACGTTCACTGCCGGATAGGCAGCTCAGAAAAACAAGGGAATGAAAAATGAATGACGTAATTGGTTCACTGCCGGATAGGCAGCTCAGAAAATCATAGACGGGATGACGAAATGAGCTTATCCGTTCACTGCCGGATAGGCAGCTCAGAAAAGTTAAGACCGGATCGCGATCTGTGGCGTGGAGTTCACTGCCGGATAGGCAGCTCAGAAACGGAAAACTCGAATATATATTCAACCTAACAGGTTCACTGCCGGATAGGCAGCTCAGAAAATGCTGAAAAATCTCAAAATGTTCGTCGTTGTGTTCACTGCCGGATAGGCAGCTCAGAAAAAGAGTACGGATGTTATTGAGCGGGTGGCGGAGTTCACTGCCGGATAGGCAGCTCAGAAAGCTTAGCACTGGCGCGCCAGCACTCCCTGGCGGTTCACTGCCGGATAGGCAGCTCAGAAATTTGCAAGTTCAGCCCTGTCAATCGCCGCATCGTTCACTGCCGGATAGGCAGCTCAGAAAGTTTCATAGCCAGCTCGCAGCCACGCGTCGCGGTTCACTGCCGGATAGGCAGCTCAGAAAAAGCGCATGATTATTGCGTATGTCACCGACAAGTTCACTGCCGGATAGGCAGCTCAGAAATTACGCGCTACCGCAAAAACATTGCTCAGAATGTTCACTGCCGGATAGGCAGCTCAGAAAGACTATCTCAATGCCGATGGCACGATCAAAGAGTTCACTGCCGGATAGGCAGCTCAGAAAGTTTTGCCGAACGTCGATCAACGGTGCGGGGGGTTCACTGCCGGATAGGCAGCTCAGAAAGTGCATGACTTCCCGCTCCCGGTTATAGCAAGAGTTCACTGCCGGATAGGCAGCTCAGAAAATTGCGACATGCGCAGAGAAGCGCGCAATCGTGTTCACTGCCGGATAGGCAGCTCAGAAAAGCGATGCACGAGGCTCAGGCTGTCGATCATTGTTCACTGCCGGATAGGCAGCTCAGAAAAGAAAGCCACGCAGGCAGCGCAGCAGGAAGTCGTTCACTGCCGGATAGGCAGCTCAGAAATAGCCTGGATTACGTGGCTACGCTGCAAGAGGGTTCACTGCCGGATAGGCAGCTCAGAAACGGTGAAGAAAAAGTTTTGCTCGTATTCCAGTGTTCACTGCCGGATAGGCAGCTCAGAAAATCGGGACAAACACGCTGGCGAGCCGTATAAGGTTCACTGCCGGATAGGCAGCTCAGAAAGATCTTTAGGCAGTCGCTTACCCTTTACCATTGTTCACTGCCGGATAGGCAGCTCAGAAAAAAAAGCAACAGGAGCCGCAGCATGACGCCCAGTTCACTGCCGGATAGGCAGCTCAGAAAACCGAAGCAGACGAAGCCGAATTCATCACCGAGTTCACTGCCGGATAGGCAGCTCAGAAACAATGCAGCAACCGAAGCCACCGCAATTTTTTGTTCACTGCCGGATAGGCAGCTCAGAAACAGCTTAGCGCCCTTGCGCGACCCCACATACAGTTCACTGCCGGATAGGCAGCTCAGAAATTTGTCGCCAACCCGCAAGCTCCAAGCAGGGTGTTCACTGCCGGATAGGCAGCTCAGAAAGAACATGGATAGGCTCGATTTCGTCCAGTGGAGTTCACTGCCGGATAGGCAGCTCAGAAATCTGTGTCGGTCCCGGCTTTGGCGCGCAGATCGTTCACTGCCGGATAGGCAGCTCAGAAATGTAACAGCACCAATTTTTGATACGCAGGAATGTTCACTGCCGGATAGGCAGCTCAGAAAAGCCGCAATGCCTCCCACTTATGGCCATCTTTGTTCACTGCCGGATAGGCAGCTCAGAAAACCGGCGTCTGACGGTAGCCGGCCAAAATATCGTTCACTGCCGGATAGGCAGCTCAGAAATGGTTGGCACGGGCGCTGCGAGCATATGCATAGTTCACTGCCGGATAGGCAGCTCAGAAAGCACAAGAGCTGGGTGGTCAATGCTCCATTTTGTTCACTGCCGGATAGGCAGCTCAGAAAGGGATAAAACTTGGATCAAGCCATAGCGGCAGGTTCACTGCCGGATAGGCAGCTCAGAAATACCGGATCGAGCGCGGCTTGGGCACTGCCTTGTTCACTGCCGGATAGGCAGCTCAGAAAGTATTGAAATCGGTGCAGGCGGAGCTTGAGCGGTTCACTGCCGGATAGGCAGCTCAGAAATCCATCAGTTTTGTGGAAAAACCCTAATGAGGGTTCACTGCCGGATAGGCAGCTCAGAAAGCGAGGGCGCTTAATGCCTTTTGGCTGGGGAAGTTCACTGCCGGATAGGCAGCTCAGAAAATCCAGCAAGCCGTTGAATGCGGTTTGTACTGGTTCACTGCCGGATAGGCAGCTCAGAAACTTGGACTTGACCAGTACAAGGGACGTGCCTTGTTCACTGCCGGATAGGCAGCTCAGAAAGTGCGCGCCTCATCCTCTTCCTTGATCGCCGCGTTCACTGCCGGATAGGCAGCTCAGAAAAAATATGGACGCCGGTATCGAAATGCTGGACGGTTCACTGCCGGATAGGCAGCTCAGAAAACCTGCGAAATGGTGGTAAATACCGGCGCTGAGTTCACTGCCGGATAGGCAGCTCAGAAAAGCGGGCGCTGCGGCTCCACCAAAAAAGCTAGGTTCACTGCCGGATAGGCAGCTCAGAAAGATGGTGCACAGGAAATGATGCGTATAGCTGGGTTCACTGCCGGATAGGCAGCTCAGAAACTCCCGGCCCTCCCGGACCTCCTTTGTTGGATGTTCACTGCCGGATAGGCAGCTCAGAAATCAAGATGCGATGTATGAGACTGAGAGGACGCGTTCACTGCCGGATAGGCAGCTCAGAAATCGGCGTCGAGCATGTCGGTGTCATTGGCTTTGTTCACTGCCGGATAGGCAGCTCAGAAAACTGAGATTATCGCCGACACCATGCAAATGCTGTTCACTGCCGGATAGGCAGCTCAGAAATGGTCAAGTATAGGTTTGGGGGTATGTCACATGTTCACTGCCGGATAGGCAGCTCAGAAAGGGAGACATGCTGCACAGGCTCTAGGCACTGAAGTTCACTGCCGGATAGGCAGCTCAGAAATACCTAAAAACCTTTTGCGCTTGAAATAGAAAGTTCACTGCCGGATAGGCAGCTCAGAAAGCTCCCCGCATCGTGTCAGATATAGCCCTATAGTTCACTGCCGGATAGGCAGCTCAGAAATGACCGGTGGCGATGGCTTGGCCTGACCGGTGGTTCACTGCCGGATAGGCAGCTCAGAAAGAGCGCCGATCCATCGGCGCGGCCCTTGGCGTGTTCACTGCCGGATAGGCAGCTCAGAAAGGGCAGCGCAACCGCAACGCCGAGGATGTGCGGTTCACTGCCGGATAGGCAGCTCAGAAACGAAAGCCAACCCGCATCGGGACCGGCGCATCGTTCACTGCCGGATAGGCAGCTCAGAAAAATGCAACAGGCGAAAAAAAACCGCATTAAGCGTTCACTGCCGGATAGGCAGCTCAGAAATATATGATGCTTTGGGACGTGGATTATTTCGAGTTCACTGCCGGATAGGCAGCTCAGAAAATCGAGAGTGCAACCAGGCCGCCAAACAGGCCGTTCACTGCCGGATAGGCAGCTCAGAAATACGGCGGCTCTATCTGGGACTGTGTAACCGCGTTCACTGCCGGATAGGCAGCTCAGAAATCAACCGATTCCACCAGAACATTGTCCTCGTGGTTCACTGCCGGATAGGCAGCTCAGAAACAGCAAATCATTATGGAAAACGTCGCCCGGGCGTTCACTGCCGGATAGGCAGCTCAGAAAGCTGACAAATTCGTGACTGGCGCCACCGGCATGTTCACTGCCGGATAGGCAGCTCAGAAAGAGGCCCGTATCGGTATCGAGGCACTGGAGGCGTTCACTGCCGGATAGGCAGCTCAGAAACCTGTAAAAGGATCACTGTCTGCTAACGAGTCGTTCACTGCCGGATAGGCAGCTCAGAAAAGACGGTCGCCGATCTTTTTTGAGATATTTTCGTTCACTGCCGGATAGGCAGCTCAGAAAATATCGAAAATGGCGATGTTGAATATGTCCGCGTTCACTGTCGGATAGGCAGCTCAGAAAATGGAAAATCCTTTGTATCAGGGGGTTACATGGTTCACTGCCGGATAGGCAGCTCAGAAAGGACGCTTATTCGTCGCGGGCTTTTTTATCGCATTCACTGCCGCATAGGCAGCTCAGAAAGCGACGATGCTGTACTTGTGTCGGGGCTCGATGTTCACTGCCGCATAGGCAGATCAGAAGGTACGCCTTGACGAACTTATCAAAAATGGTGAGTCATGCAGCACAGGGCAAATGTAATTAAGTTCGCTTCCATTATCTGCGCCATAAAGCCACAAACCGGTTGTTTGAAAAAGATCGAACGTAATGGGGGGAGCGGGGATTTCCGGGCAAAAAAACTCGAAATATTGAAGCGATACACACATCTCCACGCTGAAGACCTAGCCAAGAAACATGGATAGATAGATTGAATTCAAGTTTGATTATTGCTGGCGTCTTCGCGAATGGCAGGCAGACGTTCCAATAACTGCGGTAAGGCTGTCTGGACAGTCTCCCATACCACATCAAGATTGATATCGAAATAACCATGCGCGACGCGATTGCGCATCCCTTTCATGTTTTTCCATGGCAATTCTGTGTGTCGTTCGAGAAAATCCCCGTAGTTCTGCAGCAATTTCGTCGCGGCTTCACCAATGATGACAATGTTCAGGATCACGGCTTGTTGCGTGCGCTTGTCTGCAAGAAAGTCATCTTTACTTATGCCGTCGACAAAGCTGCAAGCCAGTATTGCAGCTTCCAGCATGTGGTCCAAATAGTCTGGAAGACGATTCTCACTCATACCGGACGTGCCTCTGCAAGCACCTGATTGCGAAATTTCGGTGGTAAATCACCGGGAGTCAATAAATCAACAGTGACGCCGAGCAATTCTTCAAGTTCTACCTGCAGACCGCCAAGGTCAAATAGGGTTGTACCGGGTAAAGTGTCCACCAGTAAATCAAGATCACTGCCTTCTTTGTCTTTGCCATGCAGAACAGAACCGAACACGCGAGGATTGGCCGTACGAAAGCGGCCTACTACCTCACGTACTACGCCACGCTTGGATTCAAGTGCCACTGATGGTTTCAAGACTAATTTCCTTCTTTGTTGAGGTTGTAAGCCACGTGATGATGCGTGAGTTTTTTAACACACAGAAGTATCGCACGTGTGATGCTTATTCGATTTAAGCCAAAGACAATCAGAAAAAATCAACGCTGATGTGCATCGCGAATACTTAGTATTTACTCTGTCCCTACTTAAAAGTATTTTTAAAATTATTCCATCCCAAATTTACACTGACCCTAATTATTGTTGTTGAGTTTTCTTTTGCGCTGCACTATTCTTCGCTTTCAAACTCATCAAGCAGTGGAGAACGGTTATGCGCGCACAAGGTCTGTACGATCCATCCAATGAACATGACGCCTGCGGCGTCGGTTTTATCGCCCATATCAAAGGCATCAAATCGCATTCCGTGATCGAACAAGGTTTGCTGATCCTAAAAAATCTGGACCATCGAGGCGCAGTTGGCGCCGATAAGCTAATGGGCGACGGTGCTGGCATTCTGATTCAGGTGCCGGATCAGTATTATCGCGAGCAGATGGCGCAGCAAGGCGTGAACTTGCCGCCGCCCGGCGAATACGGCGTGGGCATGGTGTTTCTGCCGAAAGAACAAGCGTCCCGCCTGGCTTGCGAGCAGGAGCTGGAACGCGCGGCGCGTGCCGAGGGCCAGATCGTGCTGGGTTGGCGTGATGTGCCGGTTGATGGCGAGATGCCGATGTCGCCTACGGTGCGCAAAAAAGCACCTTTTATCCGCCAGATTTTTATCGGGCGCGGCCCAGACATCATGGTCACCGATGCGCTTGAACGCAAACTGTATGTGATCCGCAAATCGGCTGCGCATGCGATTCAAGCACTCAATTTGCTGCATGGCCAAGAATATTTCATGGCGTCGATGTCGGCCCGCACCATTGTTTACAAAGGTTTGCTGCTGGCCGATCAGGTCGGGCAGTATTACCGCGACCTGCAGGACCCGCGTTGTATTTCCGCGCTGGCGCTGGTGCATCAACGCTTCTCTACCAATACTTTTCCGGAATGGCCGTTGGCTCATCCGTATCGTCTGATTGCCCACAACGGCGAAATCAATACCGTCAAAGGCAATTTTAACTGGATGCGCGCGCGTGAAGGGGTGATGAAGTCGTCGGTGCTGGGCGACGATTTGCAAAAGCTGTATCCGTTGATTTTCGAAGGCCAGTCCGATACCGCGACTTTCGATAATGCGCTGGAATTGCTGGTGATGGCCGGTTATCCGATCGCGCAGGCGATGATGATGATGATCCCTGAAGCGTGGGAAAACCATGCCGAGATGGATGACAACCGGCGCGCTTTTTACGAATATCATGCCGCCATGATGGAGCCGTGGGACGGCCCGGCTGCGATGGCTTTCACCGACGGCCGCCACATCGGCGGCACGCTGGATCGCAACGGCTTGCGTCCGGCGCGTTATATCGTGACCGACGATGATTTCGTGGTGATGGCATCTGAATCCGGCGTGTTGCCGATTCCGGAATCGAAAATCATCCAGAAATGGCGCCTGCAACCGGGCAAGATGTTCCTGATCGACCTCGAAGCAGGCCGCATCATCGACGACAAGGAGCTCAAGAATACCTACGCCAATGCCAAGCCGTACAAGGCATGGGTGAGTGCAGTGCGCATCAAGTTGGGTGATCTGAAGGCAAAAACTGCGGTCGCGGCAGAGCTGGAATCAATCACGCTGCTGGACCGTCAGCAGGCGTTCGGCTACACCCAGGAAGATATCAAGTTCCTGATGTCGCCGATGGCGATCAATGGTGAAGAAGCCACCGGTTCGATGGGTAATGATTCGCCGCTGGCGGTGATGTCGAACAAGCTCAAGCCGCTGTACAACTATTTCAAGCAATTGTTTGCGCAGGTCACCAATCCGCCGATCGACCCGATCCGCGAAGCGATGGTGATGTCGCTGGTATCTTTCATCGGCCCGAAACCGAACCTGCTCGACACCAACAACATCAACCCACCGATGCGCCTGGAAGTGGCACAGCCGATACTCAATTTCACCGACATGACCAACCTGCGTAACATCAGTGCGCATACCGGCGGCAAGTTCAAATCGTATGAAATTGATATCTGCTATCCGGTCGCCTGGGGCAGTGAAGGTATCGAGGCGCGCCTGGCTTCGCTGTGCGCCGAGGCAGTCGATGCGGTCAAATCCGGTCACAATATTTTGATTGTGTCGGACCGCAAGATGGATGCCAATCAAGTCGCGATTCCGGCGCTGCTGGCGACTTCAGCAGTGCATTTGCACCTGGTGAAAAAGGGCTTGCGCGCTTCGACTGGTTTGGTAGTAGAAACTGGTTCGGCCCGCGAGACGCATCATTTCGCGCTGCTGGCCGGTTACGGCGCAGAAGCGGTGCATCCGTATCTGGCGATGCAAACGCTGGCCGGCATGGCGCAGAGCTTGCCGCAGGGTTTGCCCAATGCGCTGTCTGCGGATACTGCAATCTATAACTACACCAAGGGCGTCGGCAAAGGCTTGCTGAAGGTGATGTCGAAGATGGGCATCTCTACTTATATGTCGTATTGCGGTGCGCAGATTTTCGAGATCATCGGCCTGAACAAATCGCTGGTAGACAAATACTTCAAGGGCACCTCGTCGAGTGTCGAGGGCATTGGTGTGTTTGAAGTGGCCGAAGAAGCATTGCGCTTGCATCAGCAGGCTTTCGGTGCCGATCCGGTGTTGGCAAATGCGCTTGACGCTGGCGGCGAATATGCGTTCCGGGTGCGTGGTGAAGAACACATGTGGACGCCGGACGCGATTGCAAAATTGCAGCATTCGACCCGATCCAACAATTTCAACAGCTACAAGGAATACGCGCAGATCGTCAACGATCAGTCAAAACGTCACATGACTTTGCGCGGCTTGTTCGAGTTCAAGATTGATCCGGCCAAAGCGATCCCATTGGATCAGGTCGAACCGGCCAAGGAAATAGTCAAGCGCTTTGCCACCGGCGCGATGTCGCTGGGTTCGATCTCGACTGAGGCACACGCAACGCTGGCAGTGGCGATGAACCGCATCGGCGGCAAATCGAACACCGGTGAAGGCGGCGAAGATCCGAAACGTTACAGCCAGGAACTGAAAGGCATCCCGATCAAACAGGGCGAAACGATGGCCTCGATTCTGGGTGCGGAGCAGATTGTGACGGACATTCCGTTGCTGGCAGGCGATTCGATGCGTTCGCGCATCAAGCAGGTTGCTTCAGGCCGTTTCGGCGTGACTGCGGAATATCTGAATTCCGCCGACCAGATCCAGATCAAGATGGCGCAGGGCGCAAAGCCGGGCGAGGGCGGTCAACTGCCGGGCGGCAAGGTTTCCGAGTACATTGCCCGACTGCGTTTTTCGGTACCCGGCGTGGGCTTGATTTCACCGCCGCCGCACCATGACATTTACTCAATTGAAGATTTGGCGCAACTGATTCACGATCTGAAGAACGCCAATCCGCGTGCTTCGATCTCGGTCAAACTGGTGTCCGAAGTCGGCGTCGGTACGATTGCAGCCGGTGTTTCCAAGGCAAAAGCCGACCATTTGGTGATCGCCGGTCACGATGGCGGCACCGGTGCTTCGCCTTTATCTTCGATCAAACATACCGGCGCGCCGTGGGAACTGGGCTTGTCGGAAACCCAGCAAACGTTGGTGTTGAACGGTTTGCGCGGCCGGATCCGGGTCCAGGCCGACGGCCAGATGAAGACCGGTCGCGACGTTGCCATCGCCGCCATGCTGGGCGCCGATGAAATCGGTTTTGCAACTGCACCACTGGTGGTCGAAGGCTGCATCATGATGCGCAAATGCCATCTGAATACCTGTCCGGTCGGGGTTGCCACGCAAGACCCTCTGCTGCGCGCCAAGTTCTCCGGCAAGCCGGAATACGTGGTCAATTATTTCTTCTTCGTGGCTGAAGAAGCGCGCCAGATCATGGCGCAACTCGGAATTCGGACCTATGACGAACTGATCGGACGCGTCGATTTGCTGGATAAATCCAAGGCGATTTCACACTGGAAGGCCAAGGGCCTCGATTTCTCCCGGATCTTTTATCAGCCTGAAGTCGAAGACGATGTGCCGATCAAGCATGCAGAAATGCAGGATCACGGGCTGGAAAAAGCGCTCGACCACAAATTGATTGCACAAGCCAGACTGGCACTGGAAACCGGTGAGAAGGTTTCCTTCATTTCACCTGTCAAGAACGTCAACCGCACCGTGGGCACCATGCTATCGGGCGAAGTGGCGCAGCGTTACGGCCATGCCGGTTTGCCTGACGACACCATCCACATTCAGTTGCAAGGCACTGCCGGACAATCTGCCGGCGCGTTTCTGGCGCATGGAATTACACTGGATTTAGTCGGAGGCGGTAACGATTACGTCGGTAAAGGTCTGTCGGGCGGGCGCATCATCGTGCGCCCGAACACCGAGTTCCGCGGCCGCGCAGTTGACAACATCATCATCGGCAACACCGTGCTGTACGGCGCAATCGCGGGCGAAGCCTTCTTCAACGGCGTGGCCGGCGAGCGTTTCGCGGTACGCAATTCCGGTGCCACTACTGTGGTGGAAGGTACGGGCGACCACGGTTGCGAATACATGACCGGCGGCACCGTGGTGGTGCTGGGCGAAACCGGACGCAACTTCGCGGCCGGCATGTCGGGCGGGATTGCCTACGTGTTCGATCCAGAGGGCAACTTCGCCTGCAAATGCAATCAAGCCATGGTCACGCTGGAAAAGATTTTGCCGGCGGCAGAGCAAACAGTGATTCTAGACCGCAGCCTCTGGCATGCGTTGGAACGAGATGGCGAGAAGTTGGCCGACGAAGCGATTCTGAAAGGCTTGATCGAGCGCCATTTCAAATACACCGGCAGCACCCGCGCCCGCAGCTTGCTCGACAACTGGGCCGTTACCCGCAGCAAGTTCGTTAAAGTGTTCCCGATCGAATACAAACGCGCTCTGGGTGAAATGCATGCGGCAAAGGCAGTTAAGGCAACCGAAGCAGAGGCCGCCAAGCTGGAATCGTCATCCACTGTTATTGCATAAGCAGGGCTAACGTAAATAATAAGTAGCGCAGACCGGAAAATCCGGTTTGCCACGCCAGCCTTGTGCTTCGCAGAGCGCTGGCTAGAATCAGATAAAGGGGTAGAAATGGGCAAGATCACCGGTTTCATGGAATTCAGACGGCAGGAAGAAACATATTTGCCAGCACCAGAGCGGCTCAAAAATTACAAAGAGTTCGTGCTGCATTTGTCGGACCCCGACGCCAAGACGCAGGGTGCGCGCTGCATGGATTGCGGCATTCCGTTTTGCTCCAACGGCTGCCCGGTCAACAATGTCATTCCGGACTGGAACGACCTTGTGTATCGCGGCAATTACCAGGCGGCGCTGGAAAATCTGCTGTCGACTAATAATTTCCCCGAATTCACCGGACGCATCTGTCCGGCTCCCTGCGAAGCGGCTTGTACGCTGAACATCAACGACGCGCCAGTCGGCATCAAGTCGATTGAGCATTTCATCATCGACAAGGGTTGGGAAAACGGCTGGGTAGTGCCGCAGCCGTCCGCTTTCAAGACCGGAAAAACTGTCGCGGTAGTCGGCTCCGGTCCGGCCGGCATGGCAGCGGCACAACAATTGGCGCGGGTCGGCCATGCGGTGACGGTATTCGAGAAGAGCGACCGCGTCGGTGGCTTGATGCGCTACGGCATTCCTGACTTCAAGTTGGAAAAGTCGCACATCGACCGTCGCGTCGCGCAAATGGAAGCCGAAGGCGTGACCTTCCGCACCGGCGTTTTCGTCGGCAAGGAATTTCCGAAAAACGTCAATAACTGGGCCACCGAGACCATCACGCCTGAACAGCTCGAAAAAGATTTCGACGCCGTCATCCTCGCCGGCGGTGCCGAGCAACCGCGTGATTTGCCGGTGCCAGGGCGCGAGCTCAAAGGCGTCCAATTTGCGATGGATTTCCTGCCGCTGCAAAACAAGGTGAATGCCGGCGACAAGCTGAAAGACCAGATCAAGGCCACCGGCAAGCATGTGGTAGTCATCGGCGGCGGTGATACCGGCTCCGATTGCGTTGGCACCTCGAACCGCCAAGGCGCCGCTGATGTGGCCCAGTTCGAACTGATGCCGCAGCCGCCAGAACAGGAAAACAAACCGATGGTATGGCCGTACTGGCCGACCAAGTTGCGCACATCTTCTTCGCACGACGAAGGTTGCGAGCGTGATTGGGCCGTCGCCACCAAGCGTTTCGAAGGCAAGAATGGCAAAGTCGAAAAACTGGTCGCCTGCCGGGTCGAATGGCAAGATGGCAAAATGGTCGAAGTGCCGGATTCCGAATTCTCGATGAAAGCCGATTTGGTGCTGCTGGCAATGGGATTCGTGTCGCCGGTGCAGCAGGTGCTGGACGCCTTCGGGGTCAAGAAAGATGCGCGCGGCAACGCCCGCGCCACGACTGAAGGTGACGGCTGCTATAAAACCTCAGCCGCCAAGGTATTCGCAGCCGGCGACATACGGCGCGGCCAATCGCTGGTGGTATGGGCGATCCGCGAAGGCCGCCAGTGCGCGAAAGCTGTGGATGAATTCCTGATGGGGGTTTCGGTACTGCCGAGGTAACAGGTCGTCGATATGGCAGCACGTAGGATGGGTGAAGCCCATCGCATTTGACGGTCGATCATGATGGGTTTCACCCCTCCTACTACTGTGCAAAAAAATCTGCCGGATCAAGCGATTCGGCAGATTTTTTATACTGCTGTGCATATTTTTATTTCCCGCATCTTATGTATGCGGAAAATTCCATGTTTTTTTGCATACTCCAGTTTTTTGTATATTTAATTACTGTTCTGCCCGCTATGAGGTGCCACTGCCTTTTTCAAGACTTCTTTTACACCAGTGTGAGGGAAGATTCAAACAGTCGTTGCCTGGCAAGTTCAACGGCAGCATATGGATGGATCTGCGTGCGTCTGCTTTTCATTCAGGTTGAACTTGCTACCGGCCGTGTGACGAACACACCGCCAGCATGGTTGCCCAAACGCTGCTAGGATGAAGCGCTATTTCTTCTTGAATCAACGCTTTGTTCATCCATAATTGCCCTTTTGCATTTGTCGATCTGGAAACCACGGGTGCTACCGCAACCCGTGACCGGATTACCGAAATAGCCATCGTTTCCTTCGATGGGAGAAAAAGCCATGCATGGAGCCAGTTAATAAATCCTGAGGCGCGCATCCCAGCTTTTATCGAACAACTCACGGGCATTAGTAATGCCATGGTCTGCGACCAGCCTCGCTTTGCGGATGTTGCAGAGGAAGTGTTGGCTCGGTTGGCCGGACATATTTTTGTAGCGCACAATGCCCGCTTCGATTACGGATTCCTGAAAAACGAATTTAAACGGCTTGGAATCCCGTTTCGCGCAACGGTGCTTTGTACGGTAAAACTCTCTCGCACCCTATTCCCGCAATATGCAAAGCACGGCCTCGATAGCCTGATTGCCCGGCATGACATTGTCGTTGCCGAGAGGCACCGCGCCTTAGCCGATGCAGATGCCATTTTTCAGTTTTGGCAATTGGCAGTGACAACTTTTACGGAAGAAGTGCTTTGCGCAGCCGTCCAGGAATTGACTGCGCGGTCCAGCCTGCCGCCGCATATTGATGCCGATCTTGTCGCTCAATTACCCAGGAGCCACGGCGTGTATCTGTTTTACGCTGAAAACAATCTCCCGATCTATATTGGCAAGAGCAACAATGTGCGACAACGCGTGCTTTCGCATTTTTCGTCCGACCATGCGATGGCCAAAGAGATGCGCATTTCTCAGCAAGTCCGTCGTATCGAATGGATGGAGTGTGAGGGCGAAATTGATGCCCTTATTAAAGAAGCCAAACTCATCAAGGAACTGCAACCCACACTGAATCGCCAATTGCGGCGCAATAGGACGTTTTGTTCGTGGCAGCTCATTGATCAGGGTTTTGGGTTATTGCAACCGCAACTGGTGTATGCACGAGACTTGGACTTGGGAAGACAGGAACAGCTTTACGGTTTGTTTAAAAGCGCCAGCAGTGCGCGTGAATTACTTCTGGAAGCAGTCAAGGATTATCAACTATGTTCTGTGACGCTCGGCTTGGAAAAGGGCGCGGTAGGCAAACCGTGCTTTGCCCGGCAGCTAAAACACTGTAAAGGCGCATGTGTGGGCGAAGAGTCCCATCTGCAGCACAGCATAAGGCTTATGGAAGCGTTGGCTGTAATAAAACTTAAAGCATGGCCATTTCCTGGTCCCGCATTACTGCAAGAAGGGAATGCGCATCATGTGATTGATTCCTGGTGTTATTTGGGGTGCGCCAAAACGGAAGAAGGTATAGGGGAATTGCTGGATAGCGGCAAGCCGGATTTCGATCGCGATACTTATCGTATTCTTATTAAGCATCTTCATCGGATGAAAGCGATTAATGTAATTAAAGTAATTTCAGCTTTACCCACTTAACCGGAATACAAAGCGCAACAATATATTTCCCCCATTAAAAAGCCGCTCAGCATTTCTGCAGAGCGGCTTCATTATTTTCCAATCCTGATTTATCGCTTGAAACGCGCTTCCGCCATTTGGTCCGCCACCATACTGGTGGGCAATCCTTCGCGGTCGGCTCGGGCAAAGACTTCGGCCAAGGTATCGCTGATTTTAAGTACCTGGGCTTCGACTTCGATTTCTGGCTTATGGAAATATTCGTAACAGACCTTGATGATGCCGCCGGCGTTGAGCATAAAATCCGGCACGTACAGCACGCCTTTTTGGCGCAGCAGTTCGCCCACATCGGCGGTGGCAAGCTGGTTGTTGGCGGCGCCTGCCACGATTGTGGCTTTGAGGCGGGGCAGGGTGTCGAGGTTGAGCGTGGCACCCAACGCGCACGGCGCGTAGATGTCGGCTGGCACGTCGTAGATGGCGTCGACCGCCACGATTTCGGCACCGAATTCGGCACGGGCGCGTTCCAGCGCGGCGCGGTCGATGTCGGTCACCACAAGTTTGGCGCCGGCGGCATGCAGTCGACGCGCATAGTCGTAACCGACGTGGCCGAGGCCTTGCAGCGCGACGGTCAAGCCTTCCATCGTGTCGCGTTTGAGGTGGTGCTTGACGGCCGCCTGTGCGCCGACAAAACAGCCCAGCGCAGTGTATGGCGACGGATCGCCGCTGGCTCCGAGGCCGGCGACATAGCGGGTTTTGGTTGCGACATGCGCCATGTCTTCCGGGCTGGTGCCAACGTCTTCGGCCGTGATGTAGCGGCCGCCGAGGCGCTCCAGCGCTTCACCCAGGGCTTCGAACAGGGCTGGCGTCTTGTCGGTTTTAGGGTTGCCGATGATGACGCTTTTGCCGCCGCCCAGAGGCAGTCCGGCCACCGCGTTCTTGTAGGTCATGCCGCGCGACAGGCGCAGCACGTCGTTGATTGCGAGCGCTTCGCTGGCGTAATTCCACATGCGGCAGCCGCCCATTGCCGGGCCGAGGTTGGTGTTGTGGATTGCGATGATGGCTTTGAGGCCGGATTTTGGTTCGCAGGCGAATACCACTTGTTCGTGGTCGTCGAAATTGAGTTCGTTGAAGATGAAAGTGGTCATGCTGATGGCTCCGCGCAGATGACATGCACCCGACCGGATAAGGGCGAGCGATGCTTTTCCACATTGTTTATGGTTAAAGGTCAGTCGGTGGAACATGGCGTTTGCGGCGGGTTGGTGCCGACAAACGATACAAGCGGCGATTTTGTCGCCTCGGTATAACTATAAATTATTGGTTCTCAGAATTCAAATGCATGCAATCAGACGCGCATTAACTCTCGCCCAGATACGCTTTGCGCACTGCGTCGTTGGTCAGTAGATTGGCGCCGGTGTCAGTCAGCACCACGCGACCGTTTTCCAGCACGTAACCGCGATCGGCCACATGCAGCGCCTTGTTGGCGTTTTGCTCGACCAGAAATACTGTCACGCCTTGTTCGCGGATGGTGCGGATGATCTCGAAAATCTGCGCGATGATGAGTGGCGCCAGCCCGAGCGTAGGCTCGTCCAGCAACAGCAGGCGCGGTTTGCTCATCAGAGCGCGGCCAATCGACAGCATTTGCTGCTCGCCGCCCGACATGGTTCCGGCGCGCTGATCAATGCGCTCTTTTAAGCGTGGAAACAGCGAGAAAACGTGTTCGGTGCCTGCTTCTATTTCCGCTTTGCTGGCGAAGAAACCGCCCATCTGCAGATTTTCCAGCACGGTCAGGCTGGGGAACGCGCGCCGTCCTTCCGGCGAAATCGCGATGCCCATGCGCATGATTTCATGCGTTGCACACTGCGTGATGTCGCGTCCTTCAAACAGTATCTTGCCGCTGGAAGCACGCGGCTTGCCGCATAGCGTCATCAGCGTCGTGGTTTTACCGGCGCCGTTGCAACCAATTAAGGTCACGATTTCGCCTGGTTTGACCTCGAGCGAGACGCCATGCAAGGCTTCGATAGCGCCGTAATGCGTGTGTACCTGCTCAAACTGCAACATCATTCTTCTCCCAGATAAGCTTTGATCACGCGCGCATCGTTGCGTACTTCGACCGGCGTTCCGGTCACAATCGGTTTGCCTTGCTCCATCACCAAAATGCGGTCGGAAATGCCCATGATCAGGCTCATGTCGTGTTCGATCAGCAGTACGGCGACCTCATGTTCGCGCCGCAAGCGGTCGATCAATTGCTGCAATTCCTGCTTTTCCTGCGGATTCAAGCCTGCTGCCGGTTCGTCCAGCAGCAATAATCGCGGTTTGGTAATCATGCAGCGGGCGATTTCGACCCGACGCTGCAGTCCATAGGACAGCGTGCCCGCCGGGCGGTTGGCCAGCCCCCGCAAGTTCAGTTGGTCGAGCCAGTAGGCGGCGCGTTCCAGCGCTTCGCGCTCGGAGCGGCGAAAACCGGGTAGTTTGAACAGGCCAGGCAAGAGTCCTGTACGGAGCTGGGTATGCTGCGCCACCAGCAAGTTTTCCAGCACGGTCATGGATTTGAACAAGCGGATGTTCTGGAACGTGCGCACCAATCCGTGGCGCGCCACCATGTGGCTCGGCATGCCGTCAATGGCGGTTTTGTCAACCACGATCGCGCCGGTAGTTGGCCGGTAAAATCCGCTGATGCAATTGAATACAGTGGTTTTGCCGGCGCCATTGGGGCCGATGATGGCAAAAATTTCTTTTTTCATCACCGAAAAATTGACGGCATCGACTGCCAGCAAGCCGCCGAAACGCATCGACAAATCGGAAATTTTCAATAATGTGGCGCTGGTGCTCATAGTGGCAACTCCACATGCGGCCGCGTGGCGGGCAGCAAACCTTGCGGCCTCCAGATCATCATCAAGACCATTACCAAGCCGAAAAGCAGCATCCGGTATTCAGCAAAACCACGCGCCAGTTCCGGCAATACGGTCAGCAAAATCGCAGCCAGGATCACGCCCAGTTGCGAACCCATGCCGCCCAGCACCACGATGGCTAAGATCAAAGCCGACTCGATGAAGGTGAACGATTCCGGCGTGACCAGGCCCTGCCGCGCAGCAAAAAAGCTGCCGGCCAACCCGGCGAAAGCGGCACCCAGCGTGAACGCCGACAGCTTGACGCGGGTCGGATTGATGCCGAGCGAGCGGCAGGCGATTTCATCTTCCCGCAATGCTTCCCATGCGCGGCCCATCGGCATGCGGATCAGGCGCGTGGTCACGAAGTAGGTAAATAGCACCAACATCAACGCGATGAAATACAAAAAGATCACCATGTGCCCGCTCTCATAGGGAATGCCGAGCATCTGGTGGAAGGTGGTGCCGCCCTCGACGCTGGGGTTGCGCGCCATCTGGATCCCGAACACGGTCGGTTTGGGAATGCCGGACACGCCATCTGGGCCGCCAGTCAGGCTGGTCAGGTTGTTGAGCAGTAAGCGAATGATTTCGCCGAAGCCGAGCGTGACGATCGCCAGATAGTCGCCGCGCAAGCGCAACACCGGAAACCCCAGCAGAAAGCCGAACAATGCCGCCAGTCCGGCTGACAGCGGCAGGCATTGCCAGAACGTCAGGCCGAAATACTGGTTCAGCAACGCATAGGCGTAAGCGCCCACCGCATAGAACGCGACATAACCCAGATCGAGCAGGCCGGCAAAGCCGACCACGATATTCAAACCCAGACCGAGCATGATGTAAACCAGTACCAGCGTGGCCACGTCAACCGCACTGCGCGAACCTATGAAAGGCCACAGCAATCCAATTGCCAACATCAACAGCACGATGGCGCGTTGTTGCCCCGGCTGTATTTTGGGCAACGCGGGCAGGCGCACGTTGGCGCGCATGTCGGTGGTGGCGCGCGCCAGCCACGGTTTGGCCAGTTGAAACAAAAATACCAGCGCCACCGCAATCAGCACCGGAGTCCAGTTTGGATGCAACACGACCTTATAGCCTTCAAACTGCAATCGCAGTCCCAGGATCGGGATTGTCAGAATGGCGGTTACTACTGCCGCCGCCACGGCGTTCTTGAATGTAGGTCCCATCGGGCGTCCGTTCTATTCTAATGTCTTGTGTTTGTGACCCGGGCCAGGCTGGCTGGCTTGCGATCGCTTGTTGGCGCGCATTGCTTCACACTTTTTCCACATCCGGCTTGCCCAGCAGGCCCGTCGGACGGAATAGCAGAATCAGCACCAGCAGGCCGAACGACACCACGTCTTTGTATTCGGAAGGCAGGTAGCCTGCGGCGAAAGTTTCCGCCACGCCCAGCAGTACGCCGCCCAGCATCGCGCCTGGAATGCTCCCGATGCCGCCCAGCACTGCCGCGGTGAACGCCTTGATGCCGACAATGAAGCCGATGTAGGGATTGAGTTTGCCTACCGATAAAGCGATCAGCACACCGCCCACCGCCGCCAGCATGGCGCCTAGCACGAAAGTAAACGAGATCACGCGGTTGGTGTCGATGCCGAGCAGGTTGGCCATGCCCATGTCTTCGGCGCAGGCACGACAGGCGCGCCCCATGCGCGAACGTCCGATAAACAACGTCAGCGCCACCATCAACAGCAGCGTGACGCCAACGATGAGTATGCGTGAATAGGGAATGGTGACGATGAAGTAACTGCCCATTTGAAACTCGATGGCGCCGGACATCAGCATCGGCACCGACATGTCGCGCGAACCTTGGCCCAGTTGCACATAGTTTTGCAGGAAGATCGACATACCAATGGCAGAAATCAGCGGCACCAAACGCGGCCCGCCGCGTAGTGGACGGTAGGCGACCCGTTCCACCGTCCAGCCGTATAAGCCCGTCACCAGTATCGATACCAGTAGCGCCGCGACCAGTATCAGCGGCAACGGATAGCCGGCTTGCACGCCGATGGCAGTCAGTGTGACCAGGCCGACATACGCCCCGATCATGTAAATTTCACCATGCGCGAAATTGATCATGCCGATGATGCCGTAGACCATGGTGTAGCCGATGGCGATCAACGCATAGATCGCGCCCAGACTCAGGCCGTTGATAAGTTGCTGGGTAAATTGCGGAAGCAGCTCATTCATGGATATGTACGCATGGGAAAAAAATTATAGAGGGCACCTACTCCCATCCTTATTGCGATGGCGGGCAGATGCGCGGTTGAAATCAAATTTACACGGATACCTGCTGCTGCAAATGCAGGTACCGTGCCGCTACCGATTCGCTTCTAATTATTTAGCTTCGGTCTTGGTAGCGTCTTTGTGCCAGGTGTACACCACAAACTTGAAAGACTTCAAATCGCCTTTGGCGGTATATGACACGGTGCCGATCGGTGTTGTGAAAGAATTTTTGTGAATGTAGGCGGCTACCTTGGTTGGGTCGGTGCTCTTGGCGCCGGTCATGGCGTCGGAAATAACTTTCACGGCGGCGTAGGCAGACAACTGGAATGGCCCGGTTGCGTCACGATTTTTGTCCTTGAACGCTTTGACCAGTGCAGCATTTGCAGGATCGGCAGCGAAGTCGGCCGGCAACGTCACCAGCATGCCTTCGGAGGCCGGGCCGGCGATTGCCGTAATGTCCTTATTGCCGACACCTTCAGGGCCCATGAATACTGCTTTCACGCCTTGCTCGCGCGCCTGGCGCAACAACATGCCCATTTCCGGGTGATAACCGCCGAAATAGACGAAATCCACGCGTTGCGATTTCATCTTGGTAATGACTGCGGAATAATCGCTTTCACCGGCGTTGATGCCTTCAAACAGCACGACTGGAATCTTTGCTGCTTCCAGGCTTTCTTTGACTGAAGAGGCAACGCCTTGTCCATAAGATTGCTTGTCATGCAGAATCGCTACTTTTTTTGGCTTGAGCTTTTCAATTACATATTTGGCGGCGGCAGGACCTTGCTGGTCATCGCGGCCGATGGTGCGGAAAATGTATTTATGCGGCTTGTTGTCAGTCAGTTGCGGCGCGGTAGCCGAAGGCGTGATCATGACTATGCCTTCATTTTCGTAAATATCGGAAGCTGGAATGGTCGAGCCCGAGCAGACGTGGCCGATCACGAATTTGATGCCGTCGCTGACGATTTTGTTGGCGACCGCGACTGCCTGCTTCGGCTCGCAGCTGTCATCCATGATCACCGCTTCGAATTTATTGCTGCCGCCGGCAGCGTTGATCTGCTCGATGGCAGTTAGTGCGCCGGCCTTAACCATCTCGCCATACTGCGTCACGGCGCCGGTCATCGGGCCGGCGATAGCGATTTTTACGGTTTCCGCGTGGGCGACGCCTGCAAACGAGACGGCAGCACTGACGGCTAAGGCAATTTGTGTAAGGCGATTCAACGATTTCATGAAAACTCTCCGATGCATTTTGTTATGGTTGCGGTAGGTGTCGATACAGCATGACAACGTCCGGATTTCCTATTATCTCTATAGGAATTTATAAAAAAGGCTGCAGGTTTCAGGTGCGGCCGATTTATTTTTTGCCGTGGAATTAGATTATTCAGCGGCTTGAAATTTTAACTGTTCTAACTGTTCTTTATGCCTGTTCTTTATACGTGCAGTGCGTGTCCCAGTGCGCGCAGTGCCGTTTCCTGTACCGCTTCACCCAGTGTCGGATGGGCATGGATGATACCAGCCACGTCTTCAAGCAGCACACCCATTTCAATCGAATGACAAAACGCCGCGCTCAGTTCCGATACGCTGCGTCCCACCGCCTGCCAGCCGACGATCAGATGGTTGTCGCGGCGCGCCACCACGCGCACAAAACCTTCTGTCGATTCGATGGTCATGGCGCGGCCGTTGGCGGCGAACGGGAATTGTGCATGGATGCAGTCCAGACCCGCTTGCAGGGCGCTTTGTGGCGTGTGGCCGACGACCACCACTTCGGGATCGGTGAAGCACACGGCCGGCATTGCTGCCGGCAAGAAATGACGGTGTTTTCCAGCGATGATCTCGGCCACCATTTCGCCCTGCGCCATGGCGCGGTGGGCCAGCATCGGCTCGCCGGCCAAGTCGCCAATCGCCCAGACGTCGCGCATCGAGGTGCGGCATTGGTCGTCGATTTTCACTGCGTGGCCTGCCATGTCGAGCATCAGGCTTTCCAGGCCCCAGCCTTGTGTGCGAGGGCGACGGCCGACCGCCACCAGCACTTGATCGGCCGGCAGTTCGGACTCTTCGCCCTGCGCATTGCGTATCCGCACCGCATCGCCGTTCGCGTTCAAGCCCTGCACCGTACAGCCCAGATGCAATTGCACTCCCAGCCGTTGCAGCGAAGCAGCTACCGGTTTGGTCAGGTCTTCGTCATAGGCAGGCAGTATGTGGTCGAGCGCTTCGACCACGCTTACCTCGGCGCCCAGCTTGCGGTAGGCGATACCCAGTTCCAGTCCGATATATCCGGCGCCAACCACCACCAGACGCCTCGGCAGCGAGGATGGCGACAAAGCTTCGGTAGAACTGATGACGATGCCGCCGAACGGCATGTCGGGCAGTGCAACCGATTGCGAGCCGGTTGCCAGCAACAGGTGCTCGCAACCTATACGCAGCGGCCGTAGCGGCGCTTTTTCCGGCGCATCAGCGCCATCCTGCTGTACTTCTACCGTCTTGCCGTCGATGATGCGCGCCCAGCCTTTGATCACCTGCACGTTGTTTTTCTTGAGCAGCGCTGCTACGCCTGAAGTCAGCTTGGTGACGATGCCATCTTTCCAGCGCACTGTTTGTGACAGTTCGATGCGCGGCGACTGTACATGAATGCCAAGCGCAGAATCGGCCGCGTAATGGCGCGCTTTTTCGAATTCGTCGGCGGCGTGAATCAAAGCCTTGGACGGGATGCAGCCGATGTTCAGGCAGGTTCCGCCAAGCTGCTCGCTCTCGATGAGGGTAGTAGCAATGCCGAGTTGTGCAGCACGAATTGCGGCGACATAGCCGCCAGGGCCACCGCCGATTACCAGCAATGTGGTTGATTGTGTATTCAACGTTTACTCCAGGAACAGGGTTGCCGGACATTCCAGATAGCCGCGCAGCGCTTGTATGAATTCGGCTGCGTGCATGCCATCGACGACGCGGTGATCGAACGATGACGACAAATTCATCATTTTTCGCGCTACCACGAGGCCGCCGCGCATCATCGGCCGCTCGACTATCTTGTTGACGCCGACAATCGCCACCTCGGGATGGTTGATCACCGGCGTCGAGACGATGCCGCCCAAGGCGCCCAGGCTGGTAATGGTGATGGTGGAACCGGAGAGTTCCTCGCGCGTTGCTTTGCCGCTGCGCGCCGCTTCGGCCAGTCGTGCCATTTCCGTTGCGCACGACCAGACGTCACGCGCCTCCGCATGTCGCAACACCGGCACCACAAGACCGGCGGCGGTTTGGGCGGCAATGCCGATGTGGACCCCGCTAAAGCGTGTGACGATGCCGGCATCGTCGTCGAAACGCGCATTGATTTGCGGAAATTCGCGTACCCCGAGCACCACTGCGCGCATCAGCAGCGGCAGCAAAGTAAGCCGGCCGCGTTCAGCGCCCCATTGATGATTCAGCTTGGTGCGCAAGGCTTCGAGTTCGGTTACATCGACTTCTTCGACATAGGTAAAGTGCGGAATGCGCCGTTTGGCATCCTGCATTTTTTGCGCTATTTTGCGGCGCAGTCCGATGACTGGCAGCGCTTCTTCATCATTGCGTTCTTGGTAGCGCATTTCGTTGTTGGGTGCTACTTGTGGATTTGTGCCGCGAGCGATATTTTTGATGTAGGAATCCAGGTCTTGCTGCATGATCCGGCCCGCCGCACCGCTGCCTTGCACGTACTGCAGTTCAATCCCCAGATCCCAGGCGCGCCGGCGCAGGGCAGGCGATGCGATGGGTTTTTCGCCAGCTTGTCGCGTTGTGGCCGCAGCGTATGCTGGAGCTGCATTCGCCGTATTCGTATTCATATTGCTTGGCACAGGATTTTTATTGGGCGAGGGCGTCGTGGTAACCGCTGCGGCTACAATCGGTTCGATTGGCACAGACGCCTCCGGCGAGGATGCTTTCGGCTCCGCTAGCGCTGTAGTAGAAGCCGCCGCGTTGCCTTTGCCCTCGACTTCAATCCGTATCAGTTCAGCGCCAACCGCTATCACCTGTCCGGCTTTTCCGCCCAGAGCTATGACGGTGCCGCTTACGGGTGACGGAATCTCGATGGTGGCTTTGTCGGTCATCACATCGGCCAGCACTTGATCCTCGGCTACGACGTCGCCGGGTTGCACGCGCCACACTACTAATTCGACTTCTGCAATACCTTCGCCGATATCCGGCATCTTGATTACATGAATGCCCATGTCATGCCTCCATCGTGCGTTTGAATGCTGCCGCTATCCGCGCCGGTCCGGGAAAGTAAGCCCACTCCTGCGCATGCGGGTAAGGCGTATCCCAGCCGGTCACGCGCTCGATCGGCGCTTCAAGATGATAGAAACAGTGCTCCTGCACCAGTGCGGTCAATTCGGCGCCAAATCCGCCGGTGCGTGTCGCCTCATGCACGATCACGCAGCGGCCGGTTTTCTTAACCGAAGCAATAATGGTCGGCAGATCCAGTGGCCAGAGGCTGCGCAAATCGATAATTTCAGCATCGACTCCGCTCTCCTGCGCCGCCGCTTCCGATACAAAAACCATAGTGCCGTAGGTAATCACAGTCAGATCGGCGCCAGTGCGAAATACCGATGCCGATTCCAGCGGTATTGTGTAATAGCCTTCGGGCACTTCGCCCAGCGGATGCTTAGACCACGGCACCACCGGCTGATCGTGATGGCCGTTAAACGGTCCGTTGTACAAGCGCTTGGGTTCGAGAAAGATGACCGGATCGTCGTTTTCGATCGAGGCGATCAGCAAGCCTTTGGCGTCAAATGGATTGGATGGCATCACGGTGCGCAGTCCGCAGACATGTGCAAACATCGCTTCCGGGCTTTGGCTGTGGGTTTGTCCGCCATAAATGCCGCCGCCGCAAGGAGTTCGAATCGTAATCGGTGCGGTGAAGTCCCCGGCCGAGCGAAATCGCAGCCTTGCCGCTTCGGAAACAATCTGGTCGTAGGCGGGATAGATGTAATCGGCAAACTGGATTTCGATTACTGGCCGCAAGCCATACGCACCCATACCGACTGCCACGCCGACGATCCCGCCTTCGGAGATCGGGGTATCGAATACCCGCGACGTGCCGTATTTTTTCTGCAAACCCTCGGTGCAGCGAAATACGCCGCCGAAATAGCCCACATCCTGGCCGAACACGACCACGTTGTTATCGCGTTCGAGCATCACATCCATGGCCGAGCGCAGGGCTTGGATCATGGTCATCGGCGTGGTTTTTTGGTCTGTATTTTTATCTGCGCTCATGATCAAATTCCCAGCTGTTGGCGTTGTACCCGCAAATGTTCCGGCATCTCTTTATAGATATCGTCAAACATCTCGGCCGGGCTGAAAACATGGCCGCTCGCCATCGAGCCGTATTGCTCGGCTTCTTTTTGCGCGGCAATCACCTGCGATTCCAGCGCCTTCTGGGTTTCTGCGTGCTCCTGTTCGGACCAGGCGCCGATACCGATTAAATACTGTTTGAGTCGCGCAATCGGGTCGCCGAGCGGAAAGTGTTCCCAGTCGTCTGCGGGACGGTATTTGGACGGATCGTCCGAGGTTGAGTGCGGGCCGGCGCGATAGGTGACCCATTCGATCAACGTCGGCCCCAGGTTGCTTCTGGCCCGTTCGGCAGCCCACTTTGACGCCGCGTAAACCGCGAGGAAGTCGTTGCCGTCCACGCGCAGCGAGGCGATGCCGCAACCTACGCCGCGCGCCGCGAAAGTGGTGTTTTCGCCACCTGCGATAGCCTGGAATGTCGAGATCGCCCACTGGTTGTTGACCACGTTGAGAATGACCGGAGCCCGATACACATGGGCAAAAGTCAGCGCCGTATCAAAATCGGCTTCGGCGGTAGCGCCATCGCCAATCCAGGCCGACGCAATCCTGGTGTCGCCTTTGATGGCCGAGGCCATGCCCCAGCCCACTGCCTGAATGTACTGGGTCGCCAGATTGCCGGAAATCGAAAAAAAGCCGGCCTCGCGCACCGAATACAGCACCGGCAACTGCCGGCCTTTGAGCGGATCGCGCTCGTTTGACATCAGCTGGCACATCATGTCCACCAGAGATACGTCGCGCGCTATCAGGATGCTTTGCTGACGATAGGTAGTAAAACACATGTCGTCGAGGTTGAGCGCCAACGCTTGTGCGGTCCCGATCGCTTCTTCGCCCAGGCTCTGAATGTAAAAAGACATTTTTTTCTGGCGCTGGGCAATCAGCATGCGGGCATCGAAGATGCGCGTTTTCATCATGGCGCGCAGCCCGGCACGCACTGTTTCCAGTGCGATTTCCGGCACCCACGGCCCGACGGCGCGACCTTCGTCGTCGATCACCCGCACCAGCGAGTGGACAAGATCAAGAGTGTCAATTGGGGATGCGTCAACCGGAGGTTTGCGCACCTCGCCAGCAGGCGACAGGCGCAAATAAGAAAAATCAGTCGCATGACCCGGGCGCCCGGTGGGCTCCGGCACATGCAGACGAAGGGGTTCGTTCTGCTGCATTTTTGTCTCCTTGCGCGATCGTGTCGCGCTTTTATCTTATGTTTGGTTCGGTGCCGGTGGTAACCGGTGCCAACCTGATGTTGCCCTGCTGCCTGCGTGATTGCCGCCGGCATCATTTTTACTGATTTTAATTATTTACAGATGAAAATTCCACATGAATCGTTCGAAGTATCCTCGCCGCACTTATGCATGTCAACATCCAAAACGTGGCAATGTCAAGTTAGTAGCAACGCAGGCGATGACGTAACTGAAGCCCTGCACAAGCAGGGCTTCAGTCTTTGTTATTCGCGTCCGGCCGTAGCAGGATCGTCCGGCATACTGATATCACCGCCCGGTTTCTCGCGCTGGGTGTGCAGGAAGAACATGTGCCGTTCGTACTGGTCGAGGATATCGGCGATCACCTGCTCCTTGCTGTAACCGGCCAGGTCGTAACCCTGTCCGCCCTCGCCAATATGCACTTCCAGTCGGTAGTAATGGGAATCGGCGCGCGTGACCCTGATCGAAAACGAAGGCATCGCGCATTTGCGCGGCCAGATCTGATAGGTGAAATCCTGCTCGCCACCCAGACTCACATTCAGAGACAGATGCTCGTCGGCGCCGGTACCTTCGACAATCTCTACCTTGAAGCCTTTTCCGAGCATCACATCGCGGATTTCTTCCATGGCGGGCTTGCCCACCTCTTGCAAGAAGCGCTGGACTTGTTCATGGCTGGGGAAGCTTGCTGCCCGGGCCAGGCGCTGACGCCAGTTACGGGCGCCACCCTCGCTTGGGGTAATGCGGCCGGACAGACTGCCGGCCATGCTGCCGCGGTAGCTGTCTTCCTTCATGCCTTCCACTTTTAAAGCCTTGAACAGTCCCAACATCATCAGGAAGAGCACAAAGGCAAAAGGTAGCCCCATGATCACCACCGTGCCTTGTAGCGCACTCAGTCCTCCCGCCATTAGCAAAGCCAAGGTCAATACGCCGATGATGGCGGCCCACAGAATGCGCATCCAGGCTGGTGCGTCTTGGCTGGGGTCTCGCAGCACGGAGGTCAGATTCGACAGCACCAGCGAACCGGAGTCGCCGGAGGTGACGAAAAAGACG
Source organism: Burkholderiaceae bacterium (assembly GCA_041736255.1). Taxonomy (GTDB): domain Bacteria; phylum Pseudomonadota; class Gammaproteobacteria; order Burkholderiales; family Burkholderiaceae_D; genus AVCC01. The sequence goes on along the minus strand of JBGSTZ010000156.1, from coordinate 174,671 downwards.
ATGGCGAGAATGGTGGTCACCACCGTAGTCACGCCAACCCAAGGCAAGCTTTGTAAAAACAAATAAATGGACGAGCCCGGATTGGTCATGGCTTGCTGACCGAAATCGACCACGCCGGTATTGTTCATTACCAGGTCGATGGCGCTGTTTCCCATGATCGACATCCACGCCATCATGAATACTAGCGGCAAAATCAGGGTGCCGGCGACGAACTGACGGATGGTGCGGCCGCGTGAAATACGCGCCAGGAACAAGCCCACAAATGGGCCCCATGCGATCCACCAAGCCCAGAAAAATACCGTCCAGGCATTGAGCCAGTCGGTCGGCGGGGCGAAAGCATAGGTATTCATCGACAGGCCGATAAAGTGACTGAAGTAATCGCCTACGTTCATCACCAAGGCATTCAGCAGGAAAACAGTCTTGCCGCTGAACAGCACGAATAGCAGCAACAACAGCGCCAGCAGCATGTTGAATTCGGACAGTCGGCGGATGCCTTTCTCTACCCCGGTCACAGCGGATATGGCAGAAAAAACCACGATCATGACGGCCAACAACGCCTGAGTGGTAACACTCTCCGGTATGCCGAACATGTAGTTGAGGCCGAAATTGAGCTGGATGATGCCGATGCCCAAACTGGTGGCGATGCCAAAGACTGTACCCAACACCGCAGCGATATCGACTGTGTGCCCAATCGGGCCATTGATGCGCTTGCCGAACAGCGGATAGAGGGAGGATCGAATGGTCAGAGGCAAGCCATGCCGATAGCTGAAAAAGGCCAGCGACATGCCCACCAAAGTATAAACACCCCAGCCCGACAGGCCCCAGTGCAAGAACGTCAGTTCCATCGCATTGCGGGCGGCCGCAACGGTGCCGGCTTCACCCACTGGCGGGGCCAGGAACTGGGTAATCGGCTCGGCGATACAGAAAAACAAAAGGTCAATACCGATGCCCGCAGAAAACAGCATGGCGGCCCAGGTCGTGACGTTGAAATCGGGCGTGGAGTGGGCCGGACCGAGTTTCAAGTTGCCATAACGGGACAGGGCGATGCAGATGACGAAAACCAGATAGGCCACTACGGCGACGAAATAAAACCAGCCGAAAGTATCCGAGATCCACGCCAGAATGGCATTAATTACGGTGCCGGCCTGGGCCGTGAAAAACATGGTCCAGACCGCGAAGGCCACGATGCCGAGGGCTGAACCATAGAAGACGACGGGGTTAATGCGATCCTTCTCGGGCTCGGGATTTTGCTGCGCGGTAACGGCTTCATTCGTCATGTCTTTCTCCTTCTGTTTGGATCAGCGCTTAATCAGTATTTATTGTCCTACCATGCGTCAATTGATGCAGGGGGCGCATCATACAGAGCAATTCTTTTGCACGAAAGGCCGAAAATTTGGATTGAGATGTTATATTTTTGGCATTTTCGCACATTGTGCGCTGCGCAGGTATTGGGTAATCGCGGTACGCAAGCGGCAATCGAACTCTCGGACAGCGCCAGTGGCTTTTTTTACGATTCAAATCGGCATCACGCTGATCGGTATTTACAACAGTGCATTCGGTGCGGCGTCACTGGTCGCCAGACTCTCGCCACAAATTCATGGGTGAACTGATACCCACGCGCATCGCTATGCATTATCACGAACCGATCGCATCTCGCGTCGCGGCGCCCATGCAATGGTTGTCACAGGTGATGGGCCGTTCGTTCAGATTTTGACGCCCACCACCAATTTTATGCTGAAATTGTTCGGCCTTTATGCTCAGCAGCCCTAACCGTTGCACAGGCACGCCCGGCGCGCATGCAGATGTATAGTAGTCACCCTCGTGACAACAATCCATCTCATGGAAAATATTCTACTTATCGTCGTTGCATTGCTTCTGGTCGCGCTCAATGGTGTTTTTGTGGCTGCGGAATTCAGCTTGGTCAAACTGCGCCAGACGCGCATTCGCGCCATCGCCCAAAAGAATGGATTGGCTGGACGCATACTCGCCAAAGTGCATGCTCAGCTCGATGCTTATCTGTCTGCCTGCCAGCTAGGCATTACGCTGGCGTCGCTCGGCCTGGGCTGGATCGGCGAACCTGCGTTCGCGAGCTTGCTGGAGCCTTTATTCGGTTTGGCAGGCGTTACTTCACCGGAAGTGATTCACAGCATATCGTTCGCGTTCGCCTTTTTCACGATCTCGTTTTTGCATATCGTGATCGGCGAATTGGTGCCGAAATCCATGGCGATTCGTAGTCCCGACAAGATCGGACTGTGGAGTGCACTGCCGCTGTACAGTTTTTACTGGATGATGTATCCGGCAATTTGGGTCCTGAATGCCAGCGCCAACTGGGTGCTGCGAGTGGGTGGGCTGGGCAATGCCAACGTGCACGATGCGCACTATTCCAAAGATGAACTCAAGCTGATCTTGCGCAGCAGCCATCCGGCCGGAAAATTCAGTCATGACGAATGGAATGTGATGGCGCAAACGCTCGATTTCAGCGAGCTCAAGGTGTCGGACCTGATGCGCCCGATCCATGAAATTGCCGCGTTAGAGAAGTCGAAAACATTGCAGGAGAACTTGTTTACGGTGACGCACAACCGTTTCAGTCGTTATCCTTATTTTGACGGCGCACAAGTGCTGGGCATGGTCCATCTGAAGGATTTGTTTCTTGCGCAGCAGGAGGGCGATTCGATCGACAACTGGAGCAATTATCTGCGTCCGGTGCAACAGGTTCCGCCGCACATGCCTGCGCTGGAACTGTTTCGCCGCTTTCGCACCGGCGCTCCGCACTTCGTGATCGTCGGTGAAACAGGCAGCAAGCCGGCCGGCTTTCTGACTCTGGACAATTTGCTGGGCGCACTGGTAGGCAATATCCGCGACGAATTCAGGCAAACCGAAAACGACTGGACCCGGCTTGAAGACGGCACGCTGGTGGGCAAGGGGAGCCTGTCGATTTTTACGCTGGAACGCATATTGGGCATTGACATCGAGAATGAAGAATTCGATCTGGAGGGCGCCGATTCGGTGGGCGGCCTAATTATGGTGAAGTTGGGTGAGATTCCGAAAGAAGGCCAAAAAATCGCCTTCGAGCAGTTCGAGATCGTGGTCCAGAAAATGAGCGGCACGCGTATCGCGCTGGTGCGCGTCTACCCAGCCGAAACCAAGGAACAATAAGAGATACGCGCTGCTGATCTGAATCGCGACACTGTTTTCATACTCCATAGTTTTTGTTGATATTACAAAATGCGCGCGATACGCACGATGCCCGGACGTGCGGTTGCGCAAGCTATGAGCCAGTCATGACGGCAAATCAAGCTGCAGCGCAACATTCCATCTATAATGGCGCTTTTCGTAACTCTTTGCAGAAAAACGCAAACGTGCAATCAGACGCCTCTCCCTTGGTCGCAATCGACAACCTCAGTTTTGCATATGGCGAACGCCGTATCCTGAACGGCTTGAACATGCGCTTTCCGCGCGGCAAGGTGGTGGCCGTGATGGGCGGCTCAGGCTCCGGCAAGACTACGGTGCTGCGTCTAATCGGCGGCCAAATTCAGGCCCAATCCGGCTCGGTACAGGTGGAAGGGCAGTCGGTGCAGTCGCTCGATTCCAAGGCGCTGTATGCGCTGCGGCGCAAGATGGGAATGCTGTTTCAGCATGGCGCGTTATTTACCGATTTGACCGTATTCGAGAATGTCGCCTTTCCGCTGCGCGAACATACCGACCTGCCTGAAGCAATGATTCGCGACCTGGTGCTAATGAAGCTGCACGCGGTCGGATTACGCAATGCGGCACAAATGAAGCCGGCCGAAATTTCCGGCGGCATGGCGCGGCGGGTCGCAGTAGCGCGTGCGATCGCGCTCGACCCGCAACTGATCATGTATGACGAACCGTTTGCCGGGCTCGACCCGATTTCGATGGGCGTGATCGCCAACCTGATCCGGCGCCTGAACGATGCGCTCGGTTCCACCTCAATTTTGGTCTCGCACGATGTGCATGAATCGTTTGCGATTGCCGATTACATTTATTTCTTGTCAGAAGGAAAAATCGTCGCAGAAGGTACGCCGGCTGAGATGCAGGCGTCCACTGATCCTTTTGTAAAGCAGTTCATCAACGCCGAGACTGACGGTCCGGTGCCGTTCCATTACCCCGGTCGCACGCTGGCGGTGGATCTGGATCTGGAGGCGCGCTCATGATGATGCGATTATTGGCGGCACTAGGCGCAAGTACGCGTACGTTGCTGGCCGATCTGGGCTATACCGTTACCGCATTCCTGGCGATCTTGCGCGCATCAGGCGGCCTGTGGCGGCGGCCGCGCCTGATCACTGATCAGATCCACTTCATCGGCAACTATTCGCTGGTGATCATTTCGGTATCGGGCCTGTTCGTCGGTTTCGTGCTGGGATTGCAAGGCTATTACACACTAAATAAATATGGCTCAGAGCAATCGCTGGGTTTGCTGGTGGCCCTGTCGCTGACGCGTGAACTGGGGCCGGTGGTGACCGCGCTGTTGTTCGCCGGGCGCGCCGGCACTTCGCTGACTGCAGAGATCGGCTTGATGAAGGCTGGCGAGCAATTGTCGGCGATGGAAATGATGGCAGTCGATCCGCTGCAGCGCGTGATTGCACCGCGCTTCTGGGCCGGCATCATCGCGATGCCGATTTTGGCCGCTGTGTTCAGTGCACTGGGTATTTTGGGTGGATATTTTGTCGGCGTGCCGCTGATCGGCGTCGATGAAGGCGCCTTCTGGTCGCAAATGCAGGCCGGAGTGGATATCTGGGACGATATCGGCAACGGCGTGCTGAAGAGCGTGGTGTTCGGGATCGCAGCGACTTTCGTTGCGCTATATCAGGGCTATGAAGCGCAACCGACGCCGGAAGGCGTGGCACGCGCCACCACCCGCACGGTAGTGGTATCTTCCTTGCTGGTGTTGTGGCTCGACTTTATGATGACGGCGTTGATGTTTAATAAATAAGTTTAATAAATAAGTTTAATAAGTAAGCACAGCACGCTCCGACACAGCTGTTTTTGTAGATATACCTATTGATGTATTTTTATAGCCGCCTTATTTGTATGCGGCAATTATAGTATTTTTTAATATACTCCCGATTAATTTGGGTTAAATTGTGGAGAAAGGCAACCTTTCATGCAGCGAAAATCATTCGATATCTGGGTTGGCTTGTTCGTATTGCTGGGTGCCGCGGCATTGATGTTCCTGGCCCTGAAAGTGGGCAATATGAGCAGCGCATTGTCCTTTGATAAAACCTATCCGGTCGTGGCCCGTTTCGACAACATTGGTGGTCTGAAGCCGCGCGCACCTGTCAAAAGCGCCGGCGTAGTTGTCGGGCGGGTAGGCGATATTCGTTTTGACGACAAGACTTTTCAGGCGCATGTGACACTAGATCTGGAAAAACGCTTCCAGTTTCCAAAGGATTCATCGGCCAAAATCCTGACCTCCGGCTTGCTGGGCGAGCAGTATATTGGCCTGGAAGCAGGTGGTGATATGAATAACCTGGCAGCCGGCGACAGGATCATCATGACGCAATCCGCAGTAGTGTTGGAAAACCTGATCAGTCAATTTTTGTTCAGCAAAGTGGCAGATGGAGCAGAAGAAAACAAATGAAAATAACATATCGCATCACAACACTTTGCGCAGTGCTGGCACTGTCCGGTTGTGCCACCAGCAGTAATCCAAAAGACCCGCTGGAAAACTACAACAGAGCGATGTTCAGCTTCAACGACAAGCTCGACCAAGCGGTTTTGAAGCCGGCGGCGACCGTGTATCAGGATGTGCTGCCCTCGTTTGTGCAGACCGGGATTGGCAATTTCTTTGGCAATATCGGCGACGTATGGACTGCGGTCAACAGCTTGCTGCAAGGTAAGCTTGAAAATGGCATTACCGACATCATGCGGGTTGCAATCAACAGCACGATGGGCTTTCTGGGCGTACTCGATATCGGTTCTGAAGCGGGTTTGCCCAAGCATAGAGAAGATTTTGGACAGACGCTGGGCGTCTGGGGCCTGAAGTCCGGCCCCTACGTAGTGCTGCCCGTATTCGGTTCATCCACTGTGCGCGATACGACCGCGTTTCCGGTTGATCTTTCGGCTGACCTCTGGAGTTACAAGGATCCAGTCAATGTGCGCAACATCGGTACCGGTATGCGCTTGGTGGATCAACGTGCAGCGCTGTTGGGCGCGTCGTCTCTGGTCGAGGATGCTGCGCTGGATAAATATACCTTTACCCGCGACGCCTATATGCAGCGGCGCGAAAGCCTGGTACGCGATGGCCGCAGCAAAGAAGATGACGATTACAGCTATTGATAAAAGCATCTTTCGTGGACGAAATTTTTTCGTAACACCAGCTATTAATGCATGGGGAACCTCGCAATATTTCCAGTGTCGAAATATTGTAATTGCAACACACCTTCTTTTTTAACTCATTTATAAATAAGAATATGAAAATTCTGCGTAAATTTATTGCCTCTGTTTTTGCCTTGGCCGTAGTGGCATTTGCCGTTAGTGCCCAGGCAGCAGAAGAAGCGCCCGATGTGCTGATCAAACGTATCAGTCAGGAAGTCTTGGATATCGCCAAATCCGACCGTCAAATCCAGGGCGGTGACCAGAAAAAAGTGCTGGAGCTGGTGGAAGCCAAAATCCTGCCTCACGTCGATTTTGAGCGCATGACTGCGCTGGCAGCAGGGCGTTATTGGCGCGAAGCTACGCCAGAACAGCGAAAGCAGCTGACTGCTGAATTTCGTAGCTTGCTGGTGTACACTTATTCCGGAGCCATTTCGCAGGTTAAGGATCAAAAACTTGAATTCAGGCCGTTCCGCGCTGCGGCAACCGATACTGATGTGCAAGTGCGCTCGCAAGTGGTGCAGTCGCGTGGCGAACCGATTCAGCTGAATTACCGTCTGCAAAAAACGGTTGCTGGCTGGAAAATTTACGATATTAATGTACTGGGCGCTTGGTTGGTGCAAACCTACAAAGGCAGTTTTTCGGCTGAAATCAGCAAGTCCGGTATTGATGGTCTGATCAAGGTGTTGGCCGACAAAAACAAGCGCTTGGCAAATGATGCCGCAAAAACAGCAAAATCTTCCTGATGCCAACAGCCATGCCACTGTTTCAGCCCAGCCAGTCGCTCACCTTTAGCAATGCCACCACAGTACTGGAACAGGGCTTGCAAGCGGTAGCGCAGCAACAATCGGCAATCGACATGTCTGCTGTAACGACGGTCGATTCGTCGGCTGTTGCCGTTTTGCTGGCTTGGCAGCGCGCAGCCAAGGCGTCCAACCTGGCGCTCACATTTGAAAACCTGCCGGCCAATCTGCACAGCCTGATCGCTCTATATGACGTCGAGAATTTTTTATCGACCGCCAGCGGCGCGCATTCGACACCACACTAATGCACTAATCTGCGGGCTGGCGCCATTTTTGTTGCCAGTCCTGCATTCCTGAAAAATCTCAAATCTCCTATAATCATGGGCTTTTCTTATTGGGATCGGCAACAATCCCAATAAGCAGTCCGAATCAATTTTTTGTGTAAAGTACATCGCGCCACCATGGCTGCCATCCAGATAACCCTAGTCGAAAAACGTTACAAATCGCTGCAGGCGCTGGGCGGCGTTACGCTGTCAATTGAAGAAGGCGAATTTTTCGGCCTGCTCGGTCCCAATGGCGCCGGCAAAACCACGCTGATTTCGATCATTGCCGGCTTAACCCGGGCTGACGCCGGTCGCGTTACCGTGCGCGGTTTTGACGTTGCCACCGATTTTCGCGCTGCGCGCAAACAACTTGGCGTGGTGCCGCAGGAACTGGTATTTGATCCGTTTTTCAGTGTGCGCGAAACCTTGCGGTTGCAATCGGGATACTTTGGACTGTCGAATAACGACAAATGGATCGACGAGGTAATGGGCAACCTGGATCTCACCGACAAGGCCGATGTCAACATGCGCGCGCTGTCGGGCGGCATGAAACGGCGCGTTTTGGTGGCGCAGGCGCTGGTGCACAAGCCGCCGGTGATTGTGCTGGACGAGCCGACTGCCGGTGTCGATGTCGAGTTGCGCCAGACTTTGTGGAAATTCATTGAGCGCCTGAACCGTGAAGGCACCACCGTGGTGCTGACTACGCATTATCTGGAAGAAGCGCAGGCGCTGTGCAACCGGATTGCGATGCTCAAGAACGGCAAGGTGGTGGCGCTCGACACCACCGACGCGCTGATCAAGCGTATTTCGGGCTCGCTACTTGTCTTGCATTTGCGTAATAGCGTGCTGCCACCGGCGTTGCTCCCGTTACTGGTGGAATCCAAAAAATTACATGCGCATAACGTCTATCCGTTGCGCATTAATGATTACGCAGAGGTCGAGCCGATTCTGGCAGTGCTGCGCGAAAGCGGCGCGGTGATCGAAGAGATGCAATTGCAACAGGCCGATCTGGAAGACGTGTTTTTACAAATCATGGATGGAGAGCTATTGCGATGAGAGTGTTTTCCACGCCGAAAGGCTTTCAAACCTTGTTCTACAAGGAAGTGCTGCGCTTCTGGAAAGTCGCCTCCCAGACCGTGGCTGCGCCGGTCATCACCTCCTTGCTGTACCTGCTGATCTTCGGCCATGTGCTGGAAAACCGGGTGCAAGTTTATCCGGGCGTGGGCTATACCGCTTTCCTGGTGCCAGGTTTGGTGATGATGAGCGTGTTGCAGAATGCGTTTGCAAATGCATCTTCCTCGATGATTCAATCCAAGATCACCGGCAATCTGGTGTTCGTGTTGCTGGCGCCGCTGTCGCATTGGGAACTGTTTTCCGGTTATGTGCTGGCCTCAGTGGTACGCGGCCTGGTGGTCGGATTCGGCGTTTTTGTCGTTACTGCATTATTTACTGAAGTCAGTTTTGTCGCACCGTGGTGGATCGTGATTTTTGCGGTGCTGGGTGCATTCATGCTGGGCACGATGGGCTTGATCGCGGGCGTCTGGGCGGAAAAATTCGATCAACTGGCGGCATTTCAGAACTTCCTGATCATGCCGGCCACCTTCCTGTCCGGTGTGTTTTATTCGATCCATTCGCTGCCGCCTTTTTGGCAAGCGGTCTCGCATGCCAATCCATTCTTTTATATGATCGACGGTTTCCGCTACGGATTCTTCGGTCAGTCCGACGTGAGTCCGCTGCGTAGTTTTGCGATTGTTGCCGGATTTTCCATTATGCTGGCAGCTTTTGCGATCCAGATGTTAAAGCGCGGTTACAAGTTGCGCTCTTAAGTTGCGCAACGAAGCATAAACATAAACACTACCCATCAATCTCGTACCAGGAAAGTTAAATCATGTCGACTACACCAGAACTGATTAAAACCTATATCGCCGCCGGCCTTGCCTGCACTCATCTCGAAGTCGAAGGCGACGGCCAGCATTTCAGCGCGCTGATCGTCTCGGAGGCATTTGCCGGCAAGCGCCCGATCGCGCGCCACCAGATCGTCTATGCAGCGCTGGGCGAGCGCATGCGCGAAGAAATCCATGCGCTGTCGATGAAAACCCTGACTCCAGAAGAATTTGCCCAGCATGGATAAACTGCTCATCACTGGCGGGCGTCGATTGTCTGGCGAAATCACCATTTCCGGTGCCAAGAACGCCGCGCTACCGATTTTGTGCGCCGGTTTGCTGACGTCCGAGCAAGTCGTATTGTCCAATTTGCCGCGCTTGCAGGATGTTACGACTATGTTGCGCCTGTTGCGCCAGACCGGTTTGCAGATTGTTCAGGACGGCGAACATTGCACGCTGCAAGGCAATGCAATCAACAAGCTGGAAGCGCCTTACGAGCTGGTCAAGACCATGCGCGCCTCGATTCTGGTGCTGGGCCCGTTGCTGGCGCGTTTTGGAGAAGCTAAAGTGTCGCTGCCAGGCGGCTGCGCAATCGGTTCTCGCCCGGTCGAGCAGCACATCAAGGGTTTGCAGGCGATGGGCGCCGAGGTCACAATCGAGGCTGGTTACATTCTCGCCAAAGCCAAACGGCTCAAGGGCGCGCGCATCGTGACCGACATGATCACCGTTACCGGTACCGAAAATCTGCTAATGGCAGCTACTCTGGCTGAAGGCGAAACAGTGCTGGAAAATGCCGCACGCGAGCCGGAAGTTACTGACCTGGCCAAGCTGTTGGTCGCCATGGGTGCCAAGATTGAAGGCATCGGCACCGATCGGTTGGTGATTCAGGGTGTGTTGGCGCTGCATGGCGCCGCGCATGGCATCATCGCCGACCGTATCGAAACCGGTACTTTTCTGTGCGCCGTGGCGGCCACTGGCGGCGACGTGACGCTAAAAAATACCCGTAGCGACATCCTTGATGCTGTACTCGAAAAATTGCGTGAAGCCGGCGTGATCCTGACTTCAAGCGACGATTGGGTGCGGGTGCAAATGGCGTCACGCCCGAAAGCGGTGAGTTTTCGCACTACCGAATATCCCGGCTTTCCGACCGACATGCAAGCCCAGTTCATGGCCTTGAATACCATCGCCAGCGGCGCCAGCCATGTTACTGAAACGATTTTTGAAAACCGCTTCATGCATGTGCAAGAGATGAACCGGCTCGGTGCCGCGATAGATATTCAAGGCCACACGGCGATTGTGCACGGAGTCGAGCAACTGGTCGGCGCGCCCGTGATGGCGACAGACTTGCGCGCTTCGGCTTCGCTGGTGATCGCCGGTCTGGCAGCGCAGGGTGAAACCATGATTGAGCGCATTTATCATCTGGACCGCGGTTACGACCGGATGGAAATGAAACTAGCCGCCGTCGGTGCCGATATCAAACGGGTACAATAATGCAAAATACGCAACAACTGACGCTGGCGCTATCCAAGGGCCGCATTTTCGACGAAACATTGCCGCTACTGGAAGCTGCCGGCATTCGCGTGACCGAAGATCCGGAAACCTCACGCAAGCTGATTCTGGCCACCACCAATCCCAATTTGCGCGTGATTATCGTGCGCGCTTCCGATGTGGCGACCTACGTCCAGTACGGCGCCGCCGATTTCGGCGTGGCCGGCAAGGACGTGCTAATCGAGCATGGCGGCGAAGGGCTGTACCAGCCGATCGACCTGAACATCGCCCATTGCCGGATGTCGGTGGCAGTGCAGGCCGGCTTCGACTATGAAAACGCGGTGCGGCACGGCGCGCGGCTGCGGGTGGCGAGCAAATACGTGCAGATCGCGCGCGAACATTTTGCTGCCAAAGGCGTGCATGTCGACATGATCAAGTTGTACGGTTCGATGGAACTGGCGCCGCTGATCGGACTGTCGGACGCAATTGTCGATCTGGTCAGCACCGGCAACACGCTGCGCGCCAATAACCTGATTGAAGTCGAGCACATCATGGACATTTCATCGCGGCTGGTGGTCAACCAGGCAGCACTGAAAATGAAGCGGGAAGCGCTGCAGCCGATTCTGCAGGCTTTTGAAGCGGCCTCCGTTAAGATGGCTTGATTGGCATTGATATACTGCTTATTGTATATTTTTATACAGCAATAGATATATGCGGGAATTGCCATATTTTTACGCATACGCCAGAATAAATTGTTTTATTGCAGCGAAAATCGAGAACCTGAAAGGCACATTATGGCGATTCAAATCCGACGGCTGGACAGTTCCAGCGCCGACTTCCGCGCGCAATTAAGTGCGGTGCTGGCGTTTGACGCCAATGCCGACACTGCAATCGAAGTCACAGTTGCCAACATCCTGGCCGATGTCAAACTGCGCGGCGATTGCGCCGTGCTGGAATACACGCAGCGCTTCGACCGGCTGCCTGTTGCCAGCGCGGACACCATGGCGGCGCTGGAAATCGCGCCGGCAGAGTTGCAGGCAGCGCTGGACGGCCTGACGCCGGAACGTCGTGCCGCTTTGCAGACCGCAGCCGACCGGGTGCGCGCCTATCATGTGCGGCAAAAACAGGAAATCGGCTCCGACGGTTTCAGTTACACCGAACCCGACGGCACCGTGCTCGGGCAAAAAGTCACGCCGCTGGACCGGGTCGGCATCTATGTGCCGGGCGGCAAGGCGGCCTATCCATCATCGGTATTGATGAATGCGATTCCGGCCAAGGTTGCCGGCGTGCAGGAAATCATCATGGTGGTGCCGACGCCGGACGGCGTGAAAAATCCGCTGGTGCTGGCGGCGGCGGCCATCGCCGGCGTTGACCGCGTATTCACCATCGGCGGCGCGCAAGCGGTCGCTGCGCTGGCGTACGGCACTGCAACCATTGCGCAAGTCGATAAAATCGTCGGCCCCGGCAACGCGTTTGTGGCGGCTGCTAAACGCCGTGTGTTCGGCACCGTCGGCATCGACATGATCGCCGGTCCGTCCGAAATTCTGATCATCTGCGACGGCAGCACCGATCCCGACTGGATCGCGATGGATTTATTTTCGCAAGCCGAGCATGACGAGTTGGCGCAATCCATTTTGCTTTGTCCGGATTCGGCGTATCTCGATCAGGTCGAAGCCAGCATTAACACGTTGCTGGATCAGATGCCGCGCAAGGAAGTAATCGCCACTTCGCTGACCAACCGCGGCGCGCTGGTCAAGGTGCGCGACATGGATCAGGCTTGTGAAATCGCCAACCTGATCGCGCCTGAGCATCTGGAAATTTCCGCCGAAAATCCGCAGCAATGGGCCGATCAGGTGCGCCACGCCGGCGCCATGTTTCTCGGTCGATTCACGTCGGAAGCGCTGGGCGACTATTGCGCCGGGCCGAACCATGTATTGCCGACTTCGCGCACCGCGCGCTTTTCGTCGCCGCTGGGCGTGTACGACTTCCAGAAGCGCTCCAGCATGATCGAGGCATCCGAAGCCGGTGCGCAAACGCTGGGCAAGATTGCGGCGGAACTGGCGTATGGCGAAGGTTTACAAGCGCATGCGCGTAGCGCGGAATACCGGCTGAAATGAATAGCACCGAATCACTTATGTGCAAGTCGTTGCCAATTTTCTTTCCGGTAAATTTTAACGCGGGTATATGCATAAAACATGCTTTTTCCGTATATATTCAGTGTGTATTTAAAAATACATGTTGTGGCATGTTGATATTGCGAGGATCGTTCAAGTGAATCCGTGGCTTAACAATGTGTATTGTGAAGACGCACTGACCGGATTGGCGCGCATTCCCGACGGTTCAATTGACTTGATCGTGGCCGATCCGCCGTATGGGCTAGGCAAGGATTACGGCAACGATTCCGACAAGCTCGACGCCGCCGGTTATCTGGCCTGGAGCACGCAGTGGATCGACGCCGTGTTGCCCAAGCTGAAAGCCAAAGGCAGCCTGTATTTGTTTTTGACCTGGCGCAATGCGCCGGAAATTTTCGTGATGCTGAAACAGCGCATGACGATGATTAATGAAATTATCTGGGATCGCCGGGTGCCGTCGATGGGCGGCAGCACCCGCAGCTTTACTTCGGTGCATGACACCATCGGTTTTTTTGCGATGCAGAAGGGCTATTACTTCGACCTGGACGCAATCCGGATTCCGTATGATGCCGAAACCAAGAAAGCCCGTTCACGCTCGATTTTCGTCGGTGCCAAATGGCTGGAGCTAGGCTATAACCCGAAAGACCTGTGGAGCGTATCGCGCCTGCATCGCGAGCATCCGGAACGGGCCGACCATCCGACCCAAAAGCCGCTGGAAATCGTCGAGCGCATCATCCGGGCGTCTTGCCCGCTAGACGGCGTGGTGCTCGACCCTTTCATGGGCAGCGGCACCACCGCAGTGGCGGCACGACGCTGCGGCCGGAATTTTGCCGGTTTTGAGTTGAGTCCGGAGTATTGCGACATTATCGACAAGCGTTTAGCGGCCCCAGAGGCGCAATTCATGCCACAGAGCAACCAGCCAACAGAACCGGTGCGCGCCAAACTCACCGATATTAAAAAAGGCAAAAGAGGCCGCAAAAAAGGCCCGGTTGCCAAGCAATCAGATTTCCCCTTTGATCCCTTTTATGCTGTGCAAGACGAACTTGCATTCGATAACCACTAGCAGTCACACAGGCCACTTTTATGTCTTTGATCGACAACATCATCCGTCCCGATATCTGTGCGTTATCGGCTTATCACGTGCCAGATTCCAGCGGGTTTGTGAAGCTCGATGCGATGGAAAACCCCTACACTCTGCCGCCAGTGTTGCGCGAAGAGCTGGGCCGGCACTTGGCCGAAGTCGCGTTGAACCGTTATCCAGTGCCGTCTTACACCGCACTGAAAGCCGCAATCTGCGCCGAATTCGGCGTGCCGGCCGGTTTCGGCGTGGTGGTGGGCAATGGCTCGGATGAACTGATTGCGATCATTTCGCTGGCCTGCGCTAAACCGGGCGCGAAGGTGCTGGCACCGATGCCCGGTTTCGTGATGTATGCAATGTCGGCTCAGTTTGCCGGCTTGGAATTCGTCGGCGTGCCGTTGAATCCCGATTTCACACTGAATCTGGATGTGATGCTGGCGGCCATTGCCGAGCATAAACCGGCGATTGTCTATCTGGCGTATCCGAATAACCCGACCGGCACTTTATACAACGCGGATGACATGGAGCAGATACTCCGCACGGTGGGCGATACCGGGATCGTGGTTTCGGATGAAGCCTATCAGCCGTTTGCGCCATCGAGCTGGATGCCGCGCTTGGCAGAATTTGATAATCTGGTGGTGATGCGCACCGTCTCCAAGCTCGGCTTGGCCGGCATCCGGCTCGGTTACATGGCGGCCAGCAAGGCCTTGTTGCAGGAATTCGACAAAGTGCGTCCGCCTTACAATGTGAATGTATTGACCGAAGCCGCCGCGCTATTCATGCTGAAACATGCCGATGTTCTGGAGGCGCAGGCGCAGGAAGTACGTCGCGAAAGGGCGCGCTTGGCCGAGGCCTTGGCCGCTTTGTCGGAGATCGTAGTTTTCCCTTCGGCTGCAAACTTTTTGCTGATTCGGGTGCAGTCCGAGCGCGTTGATGCGGAGAATGTGTTCGCCCGGCTGTTGGAGCACAAGGTTTTAATCAAAAATGTCGGTAAAATGCACCCATTACTGAAAAACTGTCTGCGGGTGACTGTCGGCACGCCGGAAGAAAACCAGCAATTCCTCGATGCCCTGAAAGCATCGCTAGCGCAGTAAAGCACAACGTAACCATGGCAGCCCAATGAACATGTCCACCCCGCGCATTGCAGAAATCACCCGCAATACCAATGAAACGCAGATCCGCGTCACTATTAATCTGGACGGCAGCGGAGCGCAGAAGCTCGCGACCGGCGTGCCTTTTCTGGACCACATGCTGGATCAGATTGCCCGCCACGGCTTGATCGACCTCGATATCGAAGCCCACGGAGATTTGCATATCGACGCCCACCACACGGTGGAAGACGTCGGCATCACGCTCGGCCAGGCATTCGCCAAAGCCATCGGCGACAAAAAAGGTATTCGCCGTTACGGCCATGCTTATGTGCCGCTGGACGAAGCGCTGTCGCGAGTGGTGATCGATTTTTCGGGCCGCCCGGGGCTTGAATTTAACGTGCCATTTGCGCGCGCGATGATTGGTGCTTTTGATGTCGATCTGGTGCACGAATTTTTCCAGGGCTTCGTCAATCATGCGCTGGTGTCGATGCATATCGACAACTTGCGCGGTGACAATGCGCATCATCAGTGCGAGACGGTGTTCAAGGCATTCGGGCGCGCATTGCGCATGGCAACCGAACTTGACGCACGCGCAGTCGGAACCATTCCTTCGACCAAAGGCAGCCTGTAAGCATTGCTGCGGATCGGATCGACCCGCTTGATCTGAATTATCAAGTTATATTGTAGATATGAATAAAATCGTTGTAGTAGATTACGGCATGGGCAATTTGCGCTCGGTGGCGCAATCCTTGCGCCATGTTGCACCGGAGGCGGATGTGCAGATATCAGGCTTGGTTGCCGATTTACGTACGGCCGACCGGATTGTTCTGCCGGGGCAAGGCGCGATGCCGGACTGCATGCGCTGCCTGCGCGAATCCGGTTTGCAGGAAGCATTGCTGGAAGCAGCGCGCAGCAAGCCGCTGTTTGGGGTCTGCGTCGGCGAGCAAATGCTGTTTGACTGGAGCGAGGAAGGCGACACGCCCGGACTTGGATTGCTGCCGGGTAAGGTAGTGCGCTTTCAATTGGAAGGCCAGTTGCAAGAAGACGGATCGCGTTTCAAGGTGCCGCAGATGGGCTGGAACCAAGTACAACAGACGCAGCCACATGTGTTGTGGGACGGCATTGCCGACGATAGTTATTTTTATTTCGTACACAGTTATTATGCGCAACCGGCCGCTGCAGCTGATATCGTCGGGCAGACTGATTACGGCACTGCATTTGCCTGCGCAGTCGCGCATGAGAATATCTTCGCGACCCAGTTTCATCCGGAAAAAAGCGCCGCAGCCGGATTGCGCCTATATAAAAATTTCGTCGACTGGAAACCTTGATTCCAGTCATATGCCACTGTCATCCATGTGCATTATCCTCAACCCCTAACTTTCCCACTGCCCGCCATGCTACTCATCCCTGCAATCGATCTTAAAGACGGCCAATGCGTACGCCTCAAGCAAGGCGACATGGACCAGGCCACTGTATTTTCCAATGACCCGGCTGCAATGGCGCTGCACTGGTTGCAGCAGGGCGCGCGCCGTCTGCATCTGGTGGACCTGAATGGAGCCTTTGCGGGCAAGCCGAAAAACGAATCCGCCGTGAAAGCTATCCTGCGGATGGTGCGCGATTTCGCGCTCGAAAACGATATCGAAGAAATCCCGGTACAGTTGGGCGGCGGCATCCGCGACCTGGATACGATAGAACGCTATCTGGACAGTGGTTTGAGCTACGTCATCATCGGCACCGCAGCGGTGAAGAATCCAGGCTTTTTGCGCGACGCGTGCAGCGCCTTCCCTGGCCAGATTATCGTCGGCCTGGATGCTAAGGACGGCAAAGTCGCGACTGATGGCTGGAGCAAATTGTCCGGTCACGAAGTAATCGATTTGGCCAAGAAGTTCGAAGGCTACGGTGCAGAAGCCATCATCTATACCGATATCGGCCGCGACGGCATGATGGGCGGCGTCAACGTGGAAGCAACGGTGAAGTTGGCACAGGCAGTCAGGATTCCGGTCATCGCATCCGGCGGCGTACACGACATTAACGACGTGGAAGCGCTATGTGCAGTGCAGGAAGAGGGCATCGAAGGCGTGATTTGCGGTCGCTCGATTTATGAAGGTTCGCTCGATTTGCTGTCGGCTCAGGAGCGCGCCGATGCGCTCTGCGAGCCGTCGGAAGAATAACCATGACACTTGCCAAACGCATCATTCCCTGCCTGGATGTTACCGCCGGTCGCGTGGTCAAGGGTATCAATTTTCTGGAGTTGCGCGATGCCGGCGATCCGGTAGAGATTGCCCGTCGTTACGATGAACAGGGCGCCGACGAGATTACTTTTCTCGATATCACCGCCTCATCCGATGGGCGCGACCTGATTTTGCACATCATCGAGGCTGTAGCCTCGCAAGTGTTTATTCCGCTGACGGTGGGCGGCGGGGTGCGCGTGGTGGAAGATGTGCGCCGCCTGCTCAATGCCGGCGCCGACAAGGTCAGTATCAATACTTCGGCGGTGACTAACCCGCAATTGGTGTTCGATGCCGCGCAAAAATACGGTTCACAATGCATCGTGGTGGCGATCGACGCCAAGCAGACCGTACCCGGCAAATGGGAAGTGTTCACGCACGGCGGCCGTACTCCGACCGGCTTGGATGCCATTGCCTGGGCGCAGAAAATGGAAAGCCTCGGCGCTGGCGAAATATTACTCACCAGCATGGATCGCGACGGCACCAAGGTCGGTTTCGATCTCGGCCTGACGCGCGGCGTCTCGGACGCTGTGAATATCCCAGTGATTGCCTCCGGTGGCGTAGGCGGCCTGCAAGATTTGGCCGATGGCATTAAACTGGGCCGTGCCGATGCGGTGCTGGCAGCGAGTATTTTTCATTATGGGCAACACACTGTGCAGGAAGCAAAACGCTTCATGGCGGAGCAGGGCATTCCAATGAGGCTAGCATGAACGCAAATTTCAAGTGGTTGAACAAGGTACGCTGGGATGAATACGGTCTGGTGCCGGTGATCGCGCAGGAATTGGGCAGCAACGACGTATTGATGTTCGCCTGGATGAATCGCGATGCGCTGGCCCGGACGGTCGAATTGGGGGAAGCTGTATACTGGAGTCGCTCCCGCAAGAAACTCTGGCACAAGGGCGAAGAATCGGGGCATACCCAGAAAGTGCATGAAATCCGCCTCGATTGCGACGAGGATGTGGTATTGCTGAAGGTCGAGCAGACCGATGGCATTGCCTGTCATACTGGGCGGCATTCCTGTTTTTTTCAGAAATTTGAAGGCAATGCCGACGAAGGTCTCTGGCAAGCCGTCGATCCAGTCTTGAAGAGTCCTGAAAGCATCTACAAATGAGTGAAACACTAAATCGCCTGGCAGCAGTGATCGAGTCGCGCAAGCTGGCCAATGGCGGTAATCCGGAAAAGTCCTATGTA
The DNA here is from genome assembly GCA_041736255.1 of Burkholderiaceae bacterium. Classification (GTDB taxonomy): domain Bacteria; phylum Pseudomonadota; class Gammaproteobacteria; order Burkholderiales; family Burkholderiaceae_D; genus AVCC01. Next base: position 156,178 of record JBGSTZ010000156.1, on the reverse strand, counting down.
TCCCGTTTGTTTGCCAAGGGTGACGATGCTATCCTGAAAAAGATCGGCGAAGAGGCAACTGAAACCGTGATGGCAGCTAAAGATGCGCGCATCGACGGCGATGCTTCGAAAGTGCTGTATGAATGTGCTGACTTGTGGTTCCATTCGCTGGTCATGCTGGCGCAGTTCGATTTAACGCCGCAACAAGTGTTAGATGAGTTGGCGCGGCGCGAAGGTCTTTCTGGCATTGAAGAAAAAGCGGCGCGCAAAGATGTCTTACGCGACATCGAAGAGTCGCACAAAAACTGAAGAGCTTCGCTCCTCTCAGCGGGTGAGGGGAGCGAAGCGAGTCGCTGCGCGACTTTGGATTAATTAAGGAGTCATGTTGAATAACTGTATCTTTTGCAAAATTGCAGCAAAAACTATCCCAGCTGAGATTGTCTATGAAGATGATGCGTTGTTGGCATTCAAGGACAACAACCCCGCCGCTCCGGTACACTTACTGGTGATTCCAAAGCAGCATATCGATACCTTATCGGATTGCGGTAGCGAACAGGAAGATCTGCTGGCACAGATGCTGATGTTGGCGCCTAAGCTGGCAAAAGAATTTGGTTGTGCAGTAACTAAAGATGAAAATAATGGTCATATAGGTGGTTATAAGACCATGATCAACACGGGGCCAGATGGTGGCCAGGAAGTTTACCATTTGCATTTGCACGTGATCGGCGGGCCACAACCGTGGCGCGGTCGACGTTAAGAATTGTGCTGGTTGGTGGTCATATTTTTTTCCCTATTCGCAGCACGATATAAGCGTATAAGGCACACTCTGACGGTATTGATCCGTCTTGAAAGGAATAATCATGGGTTCGTTAAGTATTTGGCATTGGCTGATTGTCTTGGTCATTGTGATGCTGGTGTTCGGTACCAAGAAAATAGGTAGCATGGGTTCTGACTTGGGCAAGGCAGTCAAGGGTTTCAAGGATGGCGTCAAGGGCGAGGAAGAAAAATCGACAGCCCAGAATTTGCCGCAATCCGCTGAAAAAAGCACAATTGATGTTGAAACGAAAGAGAAGACGAAGGATTGAACGGCGTCTGTCGGTATTGTGCTTGGCAAACGCCATGCTTGCAGTACCTGCTGCTGTTTGCTGGTTGTCGCTAGAGTCTTATGATTGATTTAGGTCTTTCCAAACTGGCATTGATCGGGGTGGTTGCATTAATTGTGATCGGTCCTGAGAAATTGCCGAAAGTGGCTCGCATGGCAGGCTCATTATTGGGGCGTGCCCAGCGTTATATCAATGACGTGAAATCCGAGGTCAGCCGCGAGATGGAGCTCGATGAGTTGCGTAAAATGCAGGAGGAAGTCCAGGAAACAGCCAAGGATGTGAAGAGTTCCTTCACTCGCACAATGTCTGACACCGAGCATGAACTCAAGGCAGCTGTGGGCGATTTTGATAGCGATACGCCATATACATTCGCTACTGCCCCGCATGAGCAGATTGATGCGAAAGCGAAGAGCTTTCGCAAGAAAAAATTGGCGCGAACGTCAGGCATCCCCACTTGGTACAAGCAGCGTCATGGTGGCAAGTTGCATTTGCTGTCAGGTGCGGCGCGCGTGTCTAAGTATCGCCCGGGTAGTAAAACTTCCCATTCGTTTAATTAGTCCAGCAGCGCGCCTTGGTTTAAATCGGCTGGATATCGGCTGGTTCTTCACTCTGTAGTGCTTTTTCAGGGTTAAACCCCTGTTTACTCTTTTAATTTATATGTCAGCAAGCCCTATGTCTGAAGAACCAAAAACAGGTACGGAAGACACCTTCATTTCACATCTGGTCGAGTTACGTAATCGCTTGGTGCGAGCGTCCATTGGAGTGCTGATCGTCTGCGGCTTGTTGTTTCTATGGCCTGGGCCAGCAGAAATTTATGACTTCCTGGCGCGCCCGATGATGGCTTCATTGCCGTCTGGCGCCAAAATGATTGCCACTGGCGTGATTTCTCCTTTCATGGTGCCTATGAAGGTCACGCTGCTGCTGGCATTCATTCTGGCTTTGCCCTGGGTTTTGTATCAGGTCTGGGCCTTTATCGCTCCTGGTTTATATTTACACGAGAAAAAACTCGTTATCCCGTTGGTGGTGTCCTCATCGTTGTTGTTTCTGGCGGGGATTGCATTTTGTTATTTTCTGGTATTCGGTCGGGTATTTAAATTCATAAACGAATTCGCACCCGCCTCCATCACGGTGGCGCCTGACATAGAGAACTACCTGGATTTTGTGATGTCGATGTGCTTGGCTTTCGGCTTGACATTCGAGGTTCCGATTGTGGTAATCGTACTGGTGCGAATGGGAGTGGTGACACTGGAAAAACTGAAGTCGATTCGGCCTTACGTCATTGTCGGTTCTTTCGTGATCGCTGCCATCGTGACACCGCCCGACGTAGTGAGCCAGTTTTCACTGGCAGTGCCGATGTGCCTGTTGTATGAGCTTGGATTGCTAGTGGCTCCGATTTTTGCCAAAGCGACGCAAACGCCGGCTAAAGAAGTGCCTGAAGCCTGATGGCATTTATATACTCATGCAAGCAATGGCTCTTTGCGCAATGATTCAAAAGGAGGTTTGTAAATACTCTGGTAATAATTAAAAAATATTACTCTAGTTGCGGTACGCCCCGCAACCACGCCACCAGCGCATAAGCATTGCGAAAACCAGCAAGCAGAGTTGCGGTGGCCTCTTCCGGCGCGTTCCGGTTCAACTCGGACTCTTTCCAGACGAAAAAATTCTTTAGCTTGATCTGCTCGATATGCGGCAGATCCGCAGCGAATCCTTTGGGTGGGCGTGTCAATTTACCTTCTTCATAGAAACCGCCGAATGCGGCCCGCAATTTCCTGTCCTTCAGTAGTTTTCCAAAGCCTTGCGCATCCGCTGTGACCTGCGTGCGAATGGCGCGCAAACGGTGTGACGGCGGCGCGTATTCGCCAGCCCCAAACTGCAGTTGTCCGGCTGCATTAATCAGAAAATAATAGACGGGGCCACCGCCCTCGCTCGGCTTTTTGCGCCCGCTCGGCAGAATCGAAGCGGAAAATGTGGTTTTGTAAGGTCTTTTATCTTTTGAGAAACGCATGTCGCGATTGATTCGGAACAAGGCTTTTTTGGGATCGCAAGCGGCTACGAGCGGGTCGAAAACAACAATCTCAGCAATCAGGTCGGTGACGAACGCCAGAAATTCTTCCCGCAGAATATCGTAACGCGGCCGGTTCATGGCGAACCAGGCGCGGTTGTTGTTTTCACTTAATTCCGTGAGAAATTGAATCAGGTCACGGATATGCATGGCAGCAATCGTGTGGCCTAGTGTAGTGGTATCGAGGCTTCATCCGTATTTTCATTGTTCACGCTGAATTTTAGGGCGCTTGCCAATGGTGACTTGCACTACGGATTCCTGGTTGCGGCGCGAGATGGTGAAATTCGATTTATTACCGGGAATTAATTGCGCGATCAGGTTGAGCATTTCAGTGGTATCGGTCACGGGCTTGTCTTCAATCGCGATGAGTATGTCGCCTGGTTTGATTCCGGCCTTGTCGGCCGGACCGCCGCGCAGGACGCCGGCGATAATGGCGCCACCTTTCGTGGTCAGGCCAAAGCTTTCCGCCAATTCTGGTGTGATATCTTGCGGTTCGACTCCGATCCAGCCACGCACTACCTGGCCGGTATTGATGATCGACTCCATGACGGTCTTGACGGTCGAGACCGGAATGGCAAAACCGATTCCAAGCGAACCGCCGCTGCTGGAGTAGATCGCGGTGTTGATGCCGAGCAGATTGCCATTGGTATCGATCAGTGCGCCGCCCGAATTGCCTGGATTGATGGCGGCGTCAGTCTGGATGAAATTCTCGAAAGTATTGATGCCCAGATGATTGCGTCCCAACGCCGAGATTATGCCCATGGTGACCGTCTGGCCGACCCCGAATGGATTGCCAATCGCAAGTACCGGATCGCCCACCCGAACTTGTTCGATGCGTCCCAACGTAATGGCCGGTAGATTAGGCACATCGATTTTGATCACGGCCAAGTCTGTTTCGGGGTCGGTACCCACCACTTTAGCAACCGCCTTGCGCCCATCGGCAAGAGCCACTTCGATCTCGTCTGCGGCTTCGACTACATGATTGTTGGTCAAAATGTAGCCTTGCGGGCTGATTACTACACCGGAGCCGAGACTCGCTTGCTTTTCCTCTTGCGCTCCATAGCCGTCGCCAAAGAATTTCTTGAAAAAAGGATCTTCCAGATAGGGTGTTCTAGGTTGCCTTGCTTCCTTAGTAGTGAAGATATTCACCACGGATGGCATGGCGATCTTGGCAGCGTCCCTGTAAGAATTTTGAGATGGCGTCAACGATGGGATCGCCTCTTGTATCGATACTGAAGAAGACGCAATGCGCACACTTTGCGAACTGCCCAGTTTGCCGATCCAATCCGGTTTCAAGGTCGTTACAATGAACCATACGGCCAGACCAATAGTCACGGATTGTGCAAATAATAACCAAAAACGTCGCATAGGAAAGTAGGGAAAATGAATCAACAATCAGTAAATAGGGATGAGTTGGCAAAATTTCTAGCGCTCACCCTGGAAATTACACGTTTTCACGATTATTGTCCAAACGGATTGCAAGTTGCGGGAGCCGCATCGATAAAAACGCTGGTCACGGGAGTGACTGCCAGCTTGGCATTGGTTGAAGCTGCTATCGATTTGAGGGCAGATGCGTTGTTGGTGCATCACGGTTATTTCTGGCGCGGGGAAGATGCGTGCATAGTGGGTATCAAGCAAAAGAGGCTGAAGTTGTTGCTTGCGCACGATATCAATTTGTTCGCCTATCATTTGCCGCTGGATGCGCATCCAACTTTGGGAAACAATGCGCAATTGGCCAAAGTGCTTTATTTGTGTGCCGATATGGGCTTCGGCCCGGATGGTTTGGGTCGTATGGGTACTGCCAAGAACCCATCTATCAGAACCGCAGGAGATATGGCTCTGGCAGTAGAAGAAAAACTAGGTCGAACGCCGTTGCTCATAGGTGATCCGGAGCAGCATGTGCGTAGGATCGCATGGTGTACCGGCGCTGCTCAAAATTTCATGGTGGATGCCATCGGGGCCGGTGCAGATATTTACCTGAGCGGTGAAATCTCTGAGCCTACTGTTCACTTGGCGCGGGAATCTGGTGTTGCCTACCTGGCTTGCGGTCATCATGCAACTGAGCGCTATGGAGTGCAGGCATTGGGTCAATTTTTGGCCCAGCAGTTTGGGATTACACATCATTTTGTTGATATCGACAATCCGGTATAAGGATTAGAAATATTGCCGTTATCGGGTTTTTATGGAATCGCGTATTTCGCGCAGCAGGAGAACTTCCTCTGTGATGGCGGGTGGTGCAGGCGGCGGTTCTGCCCGTTTTATTTTATTAAACAGGCGAATCATCTGGAAAATGATGAAAGCTAAAATAACAAAATTCAACGCAATCGTGATGAAATTTCCGTAAGCCAATACAGCGCCGAGTTTTTTTGCTTCTGCCAATGGCAGTCCGGTGTTTTGCCCGCTCAGTGCCAGGTAGTAACTGGAAAAATCCAATCCGCCCACCAAAGTTCCGACTATAGGCATGATGATGTCTTCAACTAGGGACGCTACAATTTTTCCGAATGCTGCGCCAATAATCACACCGACGGCCAGATCCATAACGTTGCCTCTGGCGATAAATACTCTGAATTCTTGCATCATGCTCATGGAATTTCCTCGTTATTTGTTAGTTAAAAATTAATTTTATTGTGGAGTCATGCATTGTCCTTGTATTAAATCAAGGGCGCCGCAAACCACTCGAATTAAATGTCGAGAATTTATGGGAAATTTTTTTTCATCGACTAACTAGACATCACCACAGTGTGTCACGCGAAAAGGAAAACTTGAGCAACTTGGAAGAATGGTAATTTTTCTTTATAACAAACGCTAGCTCCGCTATAATTTAGAGTTGGTAGAAGCTCCGTATGTATTTCCCACGGCGCTTCGCACAAGTTTCGTATTTTGACTGATTGGGGTTGGTATGAGTAACGAAAAGCAGGTCGATTCCGGCCGACGCGGTTTGATTGTAGCCACGGCTGCGATGGGCGGCGTGGCTGGCTTAGCAACGGCGGGAGCATTGGTGAGTACCTTTCAGCCATCAGAGCGTGCTAAGGCTGCGGGTGCGCCGGTGGAAGTTGATATTTCAACTCTGAATCCGGGGGAAATGAAAGTCGTAGCGTGGCGCGGCAAGCCAGTATGGTTGTTAAAGCGCACCCCTGAAATGATGGCCGCACTGCCCAAGATCGAGGATGAACTGGCAGATCCTTTGTCCGAAAAATCTTATACGATGGATTTGCCGCCCTATGTTGATAAGCATACGAGGTCACGACCTGAACACAAGGATATCTTAATTGCTGTTGGTATTTGCCCGCATCTGGGCTGTTCTCCGAATTCCAAGTTTCAAGCTGGCGCGCAGCCCTCTTTGCCAGATGACTGGGCTGGCGGCTTTCTTTGTCCGTGCCATGGATCAACATTCGATCTGGCTGGGCGCGTATACAAGAATAAGCCTTCGCCAACAAATCTGGACGTTCCACGTCATATGTATTTGTCGGATACCAAAATCATTATCGGTAAAGACGAGAAAGGTGAGGCTTAACCATGGCTTTTCATGAAAAGCAACTTCCAGCCGATGCACCGTTAGCGGCCAAAGCGATGAACTGGATTGATTCCCGCTTTCCGCTAACGTCGTCGTATAAAGCGCATTTGTCTGAATATTACGCACCAAAAAACTTTAACTTCTGGTATTTCTTCGGTTCGCTCGCCATGTTGGTGTTGGTGATGCAGATTGTTACTGGAATTTTCCTGACCATGCATTACAAACCCGACGCAGCGCTGGCTTTTGCCTCTGTTGAGTACATTATGCGCGATGTGCCATGGGGCTGGTTAGTGCGCTACATGCATTCCACGGGCGCTTCCGCATTCTTCATTGTGGTTTATCTACACATGGTCCGCGGCCTGCTCTATGGTTCCTACCGCAAGCCACGTGAGTTGGTTTGGTTGTTCGGTGTTGGGATTTTCTTGTGCTTGATGGCTGAAGCTTTCATGGGATATCTATTGCCATGGGGTCAAATGTCTTACTGGGGCGCACAGGTAATTGTCAATTTATTTGGTGCCATTCCATTCATTGGTCCGGATCTGTCATTGTGGATTCGTGGTGATTACGTAGTAGGTGATGCGACTCTGAATCGGTTTTTCGCATTCCACGTCATAGCAGTTCCATTGGTTTTGTTGGGCTTGGTTGTTGCTCACATTATTGCGCTGCACGAAGTGGGTTCAAACAATCCTGATGGAATCGAAATCAAAGATACGACAGATGCTAACGGCGTTCCGCTCGACGGCATTCCTTTCCATCCGTATTACTCTGTTCATGACATGGTGGGCGTGACTGCATTCTTGATCTTATTCTCAGCAGTAGTATTCTTTGCTCCGGAAATGGGCGGGTACTTCCTTGAATACAATAACTTCGTACCAGCAGATCCGCTTACAACACCATTGCACATTGCACCAACTTGGTACTTCACGCCGTTCTATTCGGTGCTACGTGCGACCACAGCGGATTTCATGTATGTACTGATGGCTGCGATTGCCGCCTACGTCGTTTTCATTTGGCTTAAGTCTCGTCTGTCGACCAAGATCAAGGCGGCCATTGCCGTGATTGCTCTGATCGCCATCATCGGAATGTTGCCAAGTATTCTGGATGCAAAATTCTGGGGCGTGGTCTTGTTCGGTTTGTCGGTCGTGATCTTGGCATTCCTCCCCTGGTTGGATTACTCGAAAGCTAAGTCGATTCGTTACCGTCCGCAGTGGCATAAGTACATATATATATTGTTCGGTCTCGCGTTCCTGACGCTTGGTTACCTAGGTATCCAGCCACCAACTGCTGCCCGCACCCTAGTTGCACAAGTATGTACGCTGTTCTACTTTAGCTTTTTCCTGCTAATGCCGTGGTGGAGCGCAATGGGTACATTCAAGACCGTGCCGGACCGTGTCACTTTCCATCCGCACTAAGCGCAAAAGGGATACTATTAAATGAAATTTTTTAAAAAATTGATTGCTGTCATTGCATTGATACCTGCTCTGACTTTTGCAGCAGAGGGTGGCTTTCCGCTGGATCGTGCACCAGATCGTAGTACTGATATGGCTGCGTTACAGCATGGTGCCAAGCTCTTTGTTAACTACTGTCTGAACTGCCACGCTGCTGCATCATTGCGTTATAACCGTCTCGGTGATCTCGGTTTAACTGATGAACAGATCAGGACCAATTTGCAATTTACCGGTGAAAAGATCGGTGATCTGATGCAAACGACGATGACAGCTAAAGATGCCAAAGAGTGGTTTGGCGTGGTGCCACCGGATTTGTCCGTAATTGCTCGGGCGCGTTCCTCTGGTGCCGGCACAGGCTCCGATTATCTGTACACCTATTTGCGCACTTACTACAAAGACAACACGCGCCCAACTGGCTGGAATAATATGGTATTCCCGAATGTTGGGATGCCGCATGCTCTGTGGGAATTGCAAGGTATACGCACAGCCAAGTTTGTGGAGGAAAAAGATCCGCACGGAGCTGGCGTAATACATAAATTTGGTGGATTCGAGCAGGTCACAGCGGGAAAATTATCCAGTAACGACTATGATGCAGCGGTTGGTGACCTGGTCGGCTTTATGCAATGGATGGCTGAGCCGATACAAAACACACGCAAGCGTCTGGGTGTTTGGGTGCTGCTTTTCCTCGGAATATTCTTTGTTGTCGCGTGGCGTTTAAATGCTGCCTTCTGGAAAGATATTAAGTAATCTCACACGCCCGCATCTTGCGGGCGGATATTTTCGGGTGAGCCGTTTTTACGTCTCGCCCCTTTGTTTTTTAAAGGAACTATAAAATGATGGTTCTCTATTCAGGTACAACCTGCCCATTTTCGCAGCGTTGCCGTTTGGTCTTGTTTGAAAAAGGCATGGATTTTGAAATCCGCGATGTCGATTTATTCAATAAGCCAGAAGATATCTCTACGATGAATCCATACGGCCAAGTGCCGATTCTGGTTGAACGCGATTTGATTTTGTATGAATCCAACATCATTAATGAATACATTGACGAGCGTTTCCCGCATCCGCAACTAATGCCAGCAGATCCATTAATGCGGGCGCGTGCCAGATTAATGCTGTTTAATTTTGAAAAAGAGTTGTTTGTTCACGTTCATACCTTAGAAAATGAGAAAACCAAAGGTTCTGAAAAGATGCAAGAGAAAGCTCGCATCGAAATCCGCGATCGGCTGACTACTCTTGCGCCGTTGTTCCTGAAAAATAAATATATGCTGGGTGATGATTTCTCCATGCTTGATGTGGCAATCGCACCACTGTTATGGCGCCTTGATCACTACGGTATTGAATTGTCAAAAACAGCGGTACCGATCATGAAATACGCTGAGCGCATTTTTTCGCGCCCGGCGTATATCGAGGCATTGACTCCCTCTGAAAAAGTCATGCGCCGTTGAAGCGGGTGCATCCAGCGGCACTCGTTCAGGTTTTGGCTGCCGACTACCGCTGCTGTAGTCGGTCGCAGCCTGAACATTTTCTAGTTAGAACCTTTTTTACTGTTTTGTAATATGTCTGAACTTTCCACCAAGCCCTATTTTTTGCGCGCCATTTATGAATGGTGTACCGACAGCGGCTACACGCCGTATCTTGCCGTCAAGGTTGATACGCGCAGTCGTGTTCCGATGGAGTTCGTTCGCAGTGGTGAAATCGTATTGAACATTAGCTTTGGCGCCACTAGCAATCTCAAGATGGAAAGTGACTTTGTCAGTTTCAGCGCCCGGTTTGGTGGCGTATCCCGCCAGATTTCAGTTGCAGTCGAGAGCGTCATGGCAATCTATGCGCATGAAAACGGTCAGGGTATGGCGTTTGAGCCCCAAGCTTCGCAAACAGATCAAGCTGCAATTACACCGCATCAGGATAGCAATGCAGGAAATACTGCAGGCGATGTTGTGAAAAATATTCCTGCATTGGCAGCTGTGCCGACAATCGTCGAAAAGGCACCGAATGTGACTGCCAAAGATGATCCGAAAATGCCAGATCCGTCAAAAAAACCGGGAAAGCCTGTACTAACCAGAATTAAGTAGTCTATAATATCGTTTTCGCCGGCTTAGCTCATTTGGTAGAGCAGTTGACTTGTAATCATCAGGTGGCCAGTTCGATTCCGGCAGCCGGCACCAGAATAAAGCAGCAAAATCAAAGGGTTACGCGCTTCGGCTTGTAATCCTTTTTTTCGTCTTCGTATCGGCGTCATGTGGTGTGTAGGATTTTTCGGAACGTGTAGGCAATCTGTTGCATCGTCATCGCGAATCACAAGCAGAGGGTTCATCGGAATACGCAACCGCATCTTTTCGAATTATGTAGCAGTCGCACCGTTTCTTTTTGACATATCCGTTCGATAATATTGATTTGCATTTTATAAAATCAAACAACGGCATGAGAGTGCTGGGAAAGCGCATCTTAAAACTTATGAAATCTGACATTAAATCAATTGCGTTGCCCGATGAAAATGGTTATTTCGGCGAGTACGGGGGAAGTTTCATACCTCCAGAATTGCAGAAAATCATGGATGAGATCACGGCGGAGTATCACAAAATCAAGGATGACTCTGAATTCCAGGAGGAACTCTGTCTTCTTCTCAAGGATTTCGTGGGGAGGCCCAGCCCGATATTTCATGCAAAAAATCTGTCAAAAAAGATGGGCGGAGCTCAGATTTACTTGAAGCGGGAAGACTTAAATCATACAGGTGCCCATAAAATCAATCACTGCCTTGGAGAAGCACTTCTGGCCAAGAAAATGGGCAAAAAAAAGCTCATTGCCGAAACAGGCGCGGGTCAACACGGCGTTGCACTTGCCACAGCAGCTGTTCTTGTGGGGCTTGAATGCGACATTTACATGGGTGTCGTTGATATTGAAAAAGAGAAACCCAATGTGACCCGAATGAAGATTCTGGGGGCGAACGTTATCCCTGTAACGCGCGGAACGCAGACCCTGAAGGATGCGGTCGACGCGGCTTTTGAAGCTTATCTTGCAGACCCGGTCAGCCAGTTTTATGCAATTGGCTCGGTAGTGGGGCCGCATCCTTTTCCGATGATGGTCAGGGATTTCCAAAAAGTAGTCGGAATTGAAGCCAGGCAGCAGTTTCTCGAAAAAACCGGAAAACTTCCTGATAACATCATCGCTTGCGTGGGTGGCGGATCTAACTCCATCGGCCTTTTCACCGCATTTCTAGAGGATGAATGGGTCAGTATTTATGGTGTGGAACCCGCAGGGATCAGCTTTGATGATGGGAAGCATGCAGCAACGCTTTCCTTGGGAAAGCCTGGAATTCTCCACGGTTTCAAATCCTACCTGCTGCAGGATGACCATGGCGAACCGCTTCCGGTCTATTCCGTAGCCAGCGGCTTGGACTACCCCAGCGTAGGACCTCAGCACAGCCTGCTAAAGGATATCAACCGCGTTCAGTACGTTACCGCCAGCGATAGCGAAGCCATCGACGCTTTTTTTGAACTATCCCGTGTGGAAGGAATTATTCCTGCCATCGAGAGTGCCCATGCCGTTGCTTTTGCCATGAAATTGGCTAAGAAATTAGCTCCCGACCAGACTATTCTGATCAACCTTTCTGGACGAGGTGACAAAGACATCGATTTTGTCATCGCAAAGTACGGTGAGCAGTACGGCGTGACCAATGAGATTTAAAAAATATTGGCAGCCTGCTGCGGAATAAAGCACTAAAAAGGGTTACAGGATTTTATTTGTAACCCTTTTTTTTGCTTTCATTTAAAGTGCCGTATAGTCGCTGCGTGACGCACTTCCCGGTTTGGTCAAAAGTGGGCCATCTTGGTCATGCTGTAGTTTTGCCACCGGCGCCAATGTCGTTAGCTGACGCCATTTAGGATGTGCCTGCGGTGCACACCAGACATCAAAGTGTAGGCGCGAGAGTGCCAACGGATCTTCTAGCAGCAGGTTGGCCTGCGCCGGTGTCAGTGCATCGGCGCACAGTTCCAATGCGATATTTGCCAATTCCATGTGCTGCTCATGTGTAGTCACGGGCAGGCCGGGACGGGCGGTTGCCACAGCGCATACCAGCGCATTGAGTAACGGATCGACCACTGCATCGGCAAAAGTCGGCATGGGTGGCATCGCTGCCAGATGCGCATTGGTGGCGCGTAATTCCGGTGGCGGCTTCATCTCTTCAGGAATCAGGAACAAGCGCAGACCGCGCATGCGACGTCCGAGCGACACACGGCTTGAAAATACGGAAAGCGGAATCGACAGCATCAGCGAACCGACGATCGGGAGAAGCCACCACAGAAACGATGGATTCAGCCAGAACACGCCGCCGCCCCAAACCAGCCCCAGCAGCGTATGCCAGCCATGTTTGCGGAAAGCTTCGCCCCAGCTGGTTTCGGCATTGCCACGCGGTGGCGACTTCCAGTGCATTTTCCAGCCGAGAAATGCCGCAGCCACGAAGCGCGAGTGAAACAGCATTCGTACTGGCGCTAGCAGCGCCGAAAACACCAGTTCCATTAACACGCTGAGCGTTACGCGCAGGCGGCCGCCGTAGCGTTTCGCACCCCGCACGCAGATCAGCAACACGCTCAGAAATTTCGGCAGAAATAGTAGCGTGGCGGTGGCGGAAAACAAGGCCAGCGCTTTCTGCGGGTGCCATTCCGGCCAGATTGGAAACAGTTGGCGCGGTTCGGTGAAGTATTCCGGTACCGTCAGCGTGTATAAGGCCAACATGCCTGTTGATAAGGCCAGGAATAAAAACCATAACGGTGCCGATAAATACGCCATGACGCCGGTGGCGAACACCGCGCGGTGTACCGGGTGCATGCCATGGGCCAAAAATAATCTGAAATTCATCAGGTTACCGTGACACCAGCGGCGGTCGCGCTTCAGTTCGTCCAGCAGGTTCGGCGGCATTTCTTCGTAGCTGCCGGCCAGGTCGTAGGCGATCCAGACCGCCCAGCCAGCGCGCCGCATCAGCGCTGCTTCGACGAAATCGTGCGAAAGAATTTCGCCGGCCAGCGAGCCACTCCCGGGCAGCGGTGCCAGCGCGCAGTGGCGGATGAATGGTGCCATCCGGATGATCGCGTTGTGGCCCCAGTAATGTGATTCGCCTAGTTGCCAGTAGTGCAGGCCGGCGGTAAACAGCGGGCCATAAACGCGCGTCGAAAATTGCTGGATGCGCGCATACAGCGTGTCGCGCCCGGATGCGCGTGGCGCGGTTTGAATGATGCCGGCACCAGGGTTGGCCTCCATCAGACGCACCAGCTTGGACATGCAGTCGCCGCTCATCACGCTATCGGCATCCAGTCCGATCATATAGCGGTAGTTGCTGCCCCAGCGCTGGCAAAAATTGTCGATGTTGCCGCTCTTGCGCTTGACCCGTCGCAGTCGGTGCCGGTAGAAAATGCGACCGAAGCCATCGATCGCCTGGCATAAACGATTCCAGGCGGCTAGCTCAGCCACACAAAGGTCGGGATCGCTGCTGTCGCTCAGGACGAAGAAATCGAAATGTTGCAGCGTACCGCTGCGCCGTGCTGACTCGTAAGTGGCGCGCAGGCCGGCGAAGACGCGGCTGACGTCTTCATTGCAAATCGGCATCACGACTGCGGTGCGGGCGGCGGCGTCGATCGGCGCGTGTGCGAGATTGCCAGCAGGTTCATCAGTAATGCCGGCCGAGATCATGTAACGATCGCCGCCGCGCAACAGCACCAGAAAACCCGCTATCGCAGTCCAGAAACCGGCCGAGATCCAGCAGAACAGAATGGCGAACAGCGTCAGTGTCACTATTTCCATAGGCCTGGTGCCGTGATACGGCAGCACGGTGCTCATGAAATAGGTGGCTAGTGCGGTTTGCCCGAACATCAGAATCAGCAGAATGAGACGTCGCCAGCCGCCGCCGTGCTGCCAGTTGCCTTTCGGGTCGGGCGAGTCTGCCGAGGGTGGCCCGGTTCGGGTGGTTTGCGCAGCGTGATCATGGTTGCCAGTCATGGTGCGGAACCAGCGAATCAAGGGATTCAAGGTGCCCCATGGCTGCGGCACCATCGAAATGCGGTTCAACGGCGGCGTGGTGTTCAGCCGATACTGGCCGCAGCGGTCAATCTCAATGGCTGGCACCGGAGCCGGAACTGATTCGGGCAATATTTCGTCAGCTGCCGGGGGTTGATAAACCAGCTGCAAACGCGCCGCAACCGACGCATAAGCCGGGTTGTCATTTTCACTGTTGTCGCTCCCGGCCAACGCCTGATGCAGCCCTCGCATTGCCTGCTGCGGCTGGTTTTCATAGTGCGCGACGGCGGCTTGCAAGGCTTGCCGCTGCAGCGCACTTAGCGGCAGGTGGTCGAGGTAGCGGCTTACGCTGCCTGCATCCGGCGTGCTGCTCTGCAATGGCGCCAGGTAATCGGCCTCGGTGGCATCTTGGTTTAGTTGGGCGGTAATATGTAGCTCCAGGTTTCGGACAGGGTTTCGTCGCTGCTGCGCAAATGACCGCGCAGTTCGACCGGCTTGGTCTCGTCGTCGCGGCGCAGCCGCACCGCCATGCGCCAGCCGCCGGTGACGCCGTTGTGGTAAGTATTGGTTTCCATCAGCTTGCCATTGGCATCCACGGTGACGATACCTTCTAGCTTCGCATCGGCAGGAAGCCTTTTTAATGCGGGGCCTTCGAAATCCACGATCAGCGCGATGCTGTCATCCACCTTGCGCGTATAGCCGTGGCCACGCCGGGTTTGCGTCACCCACGATAGCGGCGGCTGTGTTTCGGATTCTTTTTGCCACAGCATCCGGTATTCGATGTCAAATGGCTGGCCGGGTTTCGGCATCAGGCCCGGTACCCAGAATGCGACCGCGTTGTCGTTGGTTTCATCCGGCGTTGGAATCTGCACCAGTTCTATTCGGCCTCTGCCCCATTTTCCCTTCGGCTCGATCCACACGCTCGGCCGCTTTTCGTAGCGCGCTTCCAGATCCTGGTAGGAGGAAAATGCGCGGTCGCGTTGCATCATGCCAAAGCCCTGCGGGTTGTCCAGCGCAAACGAGGTGACCAGTAGCCGCTTCGGATTGATGAGCGGACGCCAGATCCATTCGCCGGTGCCGGATTGCACCGACAGGCCGTCGGAATCATGCACTTCGGGCCGGTGGTCCTCGATTTCCGAACGTTGATTTTCACCGAAAAAATACATGCTGGTTAGCGGTGCGATGCCGAGGGTTGTAACGTTTTCACGCAGATACAATTGCGCCTTGACCTCGACCGCGGTTTCCGCGCCCGGTTTGAGCACGAAACGGTAAGCGCCGGTGGCGCGGCGCGAATTAAGCAATGCGTAAATCGTTAAATTCTTGTCGTTTGCCTTGGGCCGTTCCAGCCAAAATTCGGTGAACTGTGGAAACTCCTCGCCAGAATTAAGCGCAGTATCGAGTGCTAATCCACGCGCCGAAATGCCGTACATCTGTCCTTTTCCGAGCGCACGAAAATAACTGGCGCCAAGAAATACCATCACCTCGTCCTTGTATTTCTTTGTGTTTATAGGGTAATGCACACGAAAACCGGCGAAGCCGAGTTGCCCCAACTGTTTCGGATCAATCTTGTTTTTGCCGTAGTTGAATGCATTAGGATCGAACTTGATTGTGCGTACTTTTTCCCCCGCGACTTCATGGATTTTTACCGGATGATCGTAAAACAGTCCTTGATGAAAAAACGCGACCTCGAACGGTAGTTTGGCGCTGTGCCACAGCGATTTGTCGGTATCGAATCGGATGTCCCGATATTGATCGTAACTGAGGTTTTCGATTGCCTTAGGTAAATTGTTGCTGGGTTTTTTATAAGTGTCTTGGGCCAATTTCTTGGCCTGTTGCGCGACATCGGTAAAGCCGAACGCAAAAGCATTTGCACCTGCTTGCGCTAAACACAAAGCCAAGATTGCAGCTATAACGCGCCACAGCGCCGCCGGGGCAGGCTGCGTCGCCACGCAGTTCATTTTTTTTATTTGCATGGGAATCCCGTGTTAATACTGGGTTAATACTTAATATTTGATACGTATTATGTAATCTTGGTTGTCAATAAATCACCTTGTAACATACCTGATAATTGCGCATATAAGTGAATTAGATGGCAACATTCGCTTTTCGTTCCCAACGAAATAATCATCGTGGATGGTTGCGATGAAGAAACTCCTTCGCAGAATTTATCCTGCAGTTGAATGACATCCGGCAAACATCTTTTTTATTATACTAAGCAATGTATTTATAATAAAGCAATAAATACATGGGTAATTGCATGATTTTTTACTATACCCCAGTATAATTTATAACAAGGAAAATCTGAGGAGGGATGATGGCATCTGGCGAACAAGCGCAGCAAGCCGCCACGGTGGAGAACGACGTCGACAAGCGCCGCCGGCTACGGCGTATGCAGTGGCTGGCCAACGCCTTGCTGCTGGCGGCAGCGCTGGTGTTTGGTCTGTCCACCTATTTCAAGGCGCACTATCCGTCGCTGGCATGGTTGCCGTACATCGCGGCGTTTGCCGAAGCGGCGATGGTTGGCGCGCTAGCCGACTGGTTCGCGGTGGTGGCATTGTTTCGCCATCCGCTCGGGCTGCGCTTCATTCCGCATACCGCGATCATCCCAGCCAACAAGGAACGCATTGCCGCCAATCTGGGCGCGTTCGTGCAGGGCGAATTCTTCGCCACTGAACGCGTGCTGCATGTGATTCGCGAGTTCGATCCGGCGGCCAGAATTGCCGCCTGGTTTGCGCAAGAAGCGAATGCCGGACGTTTCGGCGAGCTGGCAGTTCGCGGCTTTTCGTATGCGCTCAACGCGCTGGATGAGGATGAAGTCAGGAATTATCTGCACCGCACCGTGACCGCGCACATCGCACGCTTCGATCTGGCGCAACTGGCCGGCAGCGTGCTCGATATGCTGACCCTGGATGACCGACATCAGGCACTGCTCGATCAGTTGTTGGAAGGCGTCGAAGCGACACTTGCCAAACCGGATGTGATGGAACGCATCGAGCAGATGCTGGCGAAAGAGCTGCCGCTGTATTTCGCACGCCTGAAAATAGCCGGGGGCAGGCTCGCCGCCGAAAAAATCGTGGCCGGAATTTTGCAACTGCTGCACGAAATCAACGCCGACCCGCAGCATCCGCTCAGGATGGATTTCAGCCGCATGGTGGCCAATCTGATTGTCAAATTAAAAAGTGATCCGGACTATCGTTTCCGTATTGAGCAATTCCAGCAACAGTTGGCGGCAGATGCACGGCTGTCGGACTATTTACATGGACTATGGCAAGATTTCCGGCAATGGCTGCAGCACGATTTGCACAGTCCTGATTCCAGCGTGCGCACCAAAGTGGCGACCGTTACACAACGGCTGGCACAGGCATTGCGTGATGACCGCGCGATGCAACAATGGATCAATGTACAGATCATCAAGGCGGCACCGCCACTGATTGAGCAATACCGGCCGCGTATCGGCGCTTTCATCACAGCCAAAATGCGCGAATGGAAAGACGATGAAATCGTCGATAAGCTGGAACTGAATATCGGCCGCGACCTGCAATTCATCCGACTGAACGGCACTCTGGTAGGCGGCATTGTCGGACTGCTGATCCACGTTTTCAGCCAATGGGTGGGCTGATTTGCGAATAAGTTGTCTGCGCCGAAATATCGTTGATTGGTGCAGAGCGTAGCGAAGCCCAACATTCTGCGCACAATGCTAGGCTTTGCAAGCTCCGCACCAACCTACAATTTCAATATGAATTAGCAGATTCGTTGCTGGCCTTGAGCCCGTTCCAGCGCGGCGTCAGCGCATGCGGGATCGCGAACAGGTCAAGCACGCGCCCGACCGTATGGTCGACCATTTCGGCAATCGATTTTGGATGCTGGTAAAAGCCCGGCAGCGGCGGGAAGATGATGCCGCCCATCTCGGTGACGGCGGTCATGTTGCGCAAATGGGCCAAATTGAACGGTGTTTCACGCACCATCAGCACCAGCCGGCGGCGTTCTTTCAGAACCACATCGGCAGCGCGGGTGATCAGGTTGTCGGACAGGCCGTGCGCTACGGAAGCCAATGTTTTCATTGAGCAGGGCGCAACGATCATGCCTTCCGACTGGAACGAGCCACTGGCAATCGAAGCGCCGATATCGCGCACGTTGTGCACCACATCGGCCAGCAAACCGACCTGTTTGCGGCTCATGTCGAGTTCCTGGTGTAGATTCAGGACGCCGGCTTCCGACAGCATTAGGTGCGTTTGTATTTCGGGTACTGCGCGCAGCACTTCCAGCAGGCGCACACCATACACGGCGCCGGTGGCGCCGGTGATGGCAATGATCAGGCGCTTTTGGGACGTCACTGGAAAGTGATCGGTGACTGAACTTACGCGCTCAGCAGGGTTTTCAGTTCGCCCGAATCGTGCATTTCATTCATGATGTCGGAGCCGCCGATGAATTCGCCCTTGACATACAGTTGCGGGATGGTCGGCCAGTTGGAGAATTCCTTGATGCCCTGGCGTACGTCTGCATCGTCAAGCACATTGACGGTGACGATGTTTTCAACGCCATTGGCTTTCAGAATCTGGATGGCTTTGCCGGAAAATCCGCACTGCGGGAATTGGGCGGTACCTTTCATAAATAATACGACCGGATTTGTAGTAACTGTTTCTTTGATCCAAACTTGCACGTCGTTCATAGCTTGCTTTCGTAAATTTTTCAAAGGCCCATTATAAGAAAAACGGCCGTTCGGTGCTGAGCTTATTCAAATTTCGGGCTATCCGCTTTCCTGCCGGCGGCGCGCATCAGCGGGATTGTGATGTGGAGTTTTCAATTTAATTAAAATACATTGTGCTGTATTTTATTGATAGCCAAGAAAAGATTGCGGAAAACGCCTTAATAAACCATATACTCCCAATTATTTGATTATTATGCCAAGCCGAATTTAGCGTGAAGCAGCGCCCGTGACAACAGGCAAGCCTGCCTTTTGCCAGGCGTTCATGCCACCCTCGACATTGACTACAGCGCTGAAACCGGCCTGTTCGAGTATCTTGACCGCCTTTGCCGAACGGCTGCCAGAGCGGCAAATCACCGCAACCGGCTGATTCTTGTGGCCGGCGATTTCGGGTAACCGCTGTTGCAACTGGCCCAGCGGAATCAGGGTGCTGCCGGGTGCATGCCCTGCGGCGTATTCAGCTGCTTCGCGCACGTCGATCAACAGCGCGCCGCTGCTTTGCAGCGCAGCGCCCTGTTTGACATCGACGGTTGTTGGCAACGTACCTGCCACTGCCAGTGAAGCACTGGCGGCGACAACAGTAACAGCGAGCAATGCGCTCGTCAGCAGGGATTTAGCTATCTTGAGTTTCATGACGACACCTTATACGTGACTGGAAAAGCATCAAGTATAACAACGCATCGTTAGCGTGGGGCCCTGAGTCAAAATGCCAGTGCGCCTACACTTATTTCTGTTCGCTACTTTCAAAATTGGCCTGCGCCGAGCCAACCAAAAGCGGATCGTGCTTGCCGACCACAACCTTGTTTTTATCGGTATAGGGCAGGTTTTGCAGCACATAGCACATCGCATTCAGGCGCGCCCGTTTTTTGCAGTTCGATTTGATCACGGTCCAGGGCGCGTCGGCGGTGTCGGTATAGAAAAACATCGCTTCCTTGGCTTTAGTGTAGTCGTCCCACTTGTTGAGCGAAGCCAGGTCGATCGGGCTCAGTTTCCATTGCTTGAGCGGATCGGTCTTGCGCTGCTCGAAGCGCAATTTCTGCTCCTTGCGGGTGACCGAGAACCAGAACTTGAACAGGTGGATTCCGGAACGCACTAGCATGCGCTCGAATTCGGGCGTTTGCCGCATGAATTCCAGGTATTCGTTATCGTTGCAAAATCCCATCACCCGTTCGACCCCGGCGCGGTTATACCAGGAACGGTCGAACAGCACGATTTCGCCAGCGGTCGGCAGGTGCTGGTTATAGCGTTGGTAATACCATTGCCCGCGCTCGAAATCGGTCGGTTTTTCCAGCGCCACCACGCGTGCGCTGCGCGGATTCAAATGTTCCATGAAGCGCTTGATGGCGCCGCCTTTGCCGGCCGCATCGCGTCCTTCGAATAGGATCACGACGCGCTGCCCGGTTTCCTTGACCCACGCTTGCAATTTTAGTAATTCGACCTGAAGTCCGCGCTTTTGCGCTTCATAAGACTTCGCCGAAAGTCGATATTTATACGGATACACCCCGTTTTCCCAGCCTTCGTTGAGCACGCTGTCGGTGGCGACGCCGCGCTTTTTTTGCGGACGGCTGATTTCAGCGCGGGCCGCTTGCTTCAGCAGTCGGATCGACTCCAGGTCAGCTTGCCGAGCCTGCTCCGGGTCGGTTGGTTGCACTGGCAGCGTTCCGAGTGCGGGAATCTCCCGCGTTTCCAATGTCTCGATAAAAGTATCCACGGCAAGTGCTTTGCCGGTTACGCTCACCCTCTTTTTATTGCTTGTTACCATCGTGCGTCCCATCTGCGTTTGTTAATTTTTATGAACAAAAATTCTCCGTGGCAATCTTAGCAGCATAAGCGACCTTATTGAGCACAAACCGGCTTTTGGCTCTGGCGAAGCGCATCTAAAGTCATTTGCTTTGATGGGCTTGCGCAGAGCAATGTCAACCATGGAGGAGGGCGGTTTACTTTTAACGCCAATGGAGTTTGTTACTTCAGCTTGGCGAAAGCCGCCGCCATCGCGTTGCCGGCAGGTGTGGCCTGACGCGGTTGTTGCTGTTGCGCCAAGCGTTTGGCATCAACCCGGTTGGCGCGCTGTTCTGGCATTGCGCCGGGTTGCGGCGCACTGTCGGTCAGGCGCATGGTGAGTGCGATGCGTTTGCGCTTGGCATCGATTTCCAGCACTTTCACTCTCACTACCTGGCCGGCTTTGACGACGGTGTGCGGATCTTTGACAAAGCTGTTCGATAGTGCGGAGATGTGCACCAAGCCATCCTGATGCACGCCGATATCGACAAACGCGCCGAATGCGGCGACGTTGGTGACCACGCCTTCGAGGATCATGTCGGGGCGCAAGTCCTTGATTTCCTCGACGCCTTCCTTGAAGGTGGCGGTGGTGAATTCCGGGCGCGGATCGCGGCCGGGTTTTTCCAGTTCGCGCAAGATGTCGGTGATGGTCGGTACGCCGAACTTGTCGTCGGCGTATTTGGCCGGATTCAGCGACTTCAGCAGCCGTTCATCGCCAATCAATGCTTTAACGTCTTTTTGAATGTCGGAAAGAATTCTTTCGACCAGCGGATACGATTCCGGATGGACCGCCGAGGCGTCGAGCAGATTGTCGCTGCCCATCACGCGCAAGAATCCTGCCGCCTGCTCGAAGGTCTTGTCGCCCAGCCGCGGCACTGCGTGCAGCGCAGCGCGTGAGCCGAATGCGCCTTTCAGGTCGCGATAGGTGACGATGCTTTGCGCCACGCTGGCGGACAAGCCGGAGACCCGCGCCAGCAGCGGCGCGGAAGCAGTATTCACATCGACGCCGACCGCATTCACGCAATCCTCGACCACCGCGTCGAGCGAACGCGCCAACTGGGTTTGGCCGACATCGTGCTGATATTGGCCGACACCGATGGATTTCGGATCGATTTTCACCAATTCGGCCAGCGGGTCTTGCAACCGGCGCGCAATCGAGACTGCGCCGCGCAGCGTGACATCCATGTCCGGCAATTCTTTGGATGCGAATTCGGACGCCGAATACACCGATGCGCCGGCTTCGGACACCACGATCTTGGTCAATTTGAGTTCCGGGCGCAGTTTGATCAAGTCTTGCGCCAGCTTGTCGGTTTCACGCGAGGCGGTGCCGTTGCCGATTGAGATCAGCGATACCTGGTATTTTTCTGCCAATTTGGATAATGCAAGCAGCGAGCCGTCCCAGTCGTTCTTCGGCTGATGCGGATAAATCACCGCGGTGTCCATCACTTTGCCGGTGGCGTCAACCACCGCCACCTTGACCCCGGTGCGCAGCCCGGGATCGAGTCCCATCGTGGCACGCGGACCGGCCGGCGCGGCCAGTAGCAAGGCTTTCAGATTGCGCGCAAACACATTAATTGCTTCGACTTCGGCCCGTTCACGCAGCGCGCTCATCAATTCGGTTTCCAGATGCATGAAGCTTTTCACGCGCCAGGTCCAGCGCACCGTGTCGGCCAGCCATTTGTCGGCTGGACGGCTTTGATTTTTGATCGCGAAACGGGCGGCGATGCGTCCTTCGCACGGGTTCAGTGGCGCGTCCCACTTCGGTTTTTCTGCTTCGGTGTCCAGACGCAGCGTGACGTTGAGCATTTCTTCGCGCCGGCCGCGAAAGATCGCCAGTGCGCGGTGCGAGGGAATGGTGCCGATGGTTTCGGAATAGTCGAAATAATCGGCGAATTTTTCACCGGCGTCTTGCTTGCCTTCGACTACTTTCGATTCGACTACGCCGTGTTCCAGTAGATATTCGCGCAAGCCTTGCAGCAGCGTTGCATCTTCGGCGAAGCGTTCCATCAGGATTTGGCGCGCGCCGTCCAAGGCTGCTTTGGTGTCAGCAACGCCGGGATTGTCGCCGTTGGTGGTGGAGAAAGCCGGCTTCAGATAGTTGGCCGCTTCATCTTCCGGATTCAGGCTGGGATCGGCCAGCAGCGCTTCGGCCAAAGGCAGCAAGCCGGCTTCCAGCGCGATCTGGGCCTTGGTGCGGCGTTTTTGCTTGTACGGCAGGTACAAGTCTTCCAGCCGGGTTTTGTCTTCGGCGTGATTGATGGCGTCCAGCAGAGCCGGCGTCATCTTGTTTTGCTCTTCGATTGAGGCGATGATCGCTGCGCGCCGCGCTTCCAATTCGCGCAGGTAGCGCAGGCGCTCTTCCAGCAAGCGCAGCTGGATATCGTCCAGACCGCCGGTGGCTTCCTTCCGGTAACGGGCAATGAAAGGCACGGTCGCGCCCTCGTCCAGCAGCGCGATGGCGGCAGCAACTTGGGCCGGCTTGGCGGCGAGTTCAAGGGCGAGGCGTTGTTCGATGGATGGCAGCATGGGCAATAGTATCGGGGTGGGAAATCAAGTTTGTGATGATACGCAATCCGGCCGCATACGTCAGTCCAGATCGTGCATCCGGCCTGGTTTGTTTAAATTTAAGTTGGAGTATGTGTAAAAAGCGCACTATTTACGCATATTTTTATTGCGCTATGTAAATATACATTAGCATGTATATTATTGGTGAGTGCGTTTTTCCAGATTGCCATTTAACCCGGCGGCGTCCATCGCGGATAATGGCAGTACGGCGCCAATCTGACGGCGCATTTTTAAAGAAACAAAAACCATGCATTACACATTAACAGACGTTATAAGCGCTTTCGAAGCAAAAACGCTGGGGCGGGCGCAGGATATCGTGCGCCGGGGGCTGGTGGAGGCGACCGACATCATCGGTGATGAAATCGTCGGCAGGGTGCAGGGCAGCGGTAACTGGAGTTATACCCAGGATATCGATCTGTATGCCGGCAAGCAAGGAGTGGAATTCGACGGCGATTGCACCTGTCCGGTTGGCTATATGTGCAAGCACATGGCCGCCGTACTGCTGACTTGCCTGCAGCAGGAAGAAGTTGCGCCACTGGCTGAAACAAGCGGGGCCGGGGCCATAATGCTGCCGAACGCAGTCGCGGCCTGGTTGCAGCGTGTGGAACATGCCGCGCATGGGGTGACGGCACCGGCGTCTCTTGCGCACAAATCTGGGATTATTTCCAAAGTCAAAGTCACTAAAGCTACGCACCGCCTGCTATTCGTGCTGTCGCCTGATCGCAGCGGCAAACACGTCAGCCTGAACTTGTGCAAGGCACGTTTGCGCGCTAATGGCGACATCGCTGCGGCCAGTCTGGTGGGGGAGCTGTACAGCATGTTTGCGAGTCCGCCCAGTTACATGCAGCCCGGTGACGAGGATGCGGTGCGCCTGTTCACGGCGTTGCGCAATGGACTGTATGGCAGCACCGATATCGAACCCAAGGGCCGAGTCGGCGCGCAATTGTTACAGATGTTGCTAAACCCTCTGCTGGAATCACCGCAGCAGGTTCAGCAACGGGTGCAACAACTGTATTGGGCCAATTCTTTCCAGGATATTCATAAAGGACAGGTCTATCCGATCACGTCCGGTCCGGCGCGCAATGCTGGCTTGGCCTGGTTTGAGGAAGATCAGCGCTGGCGTTTGGGATGGCAATTCCAGTCCCAGTCCGATTTGTCCGGCGAAGAAGGCCAGGAAAGCGGCAGTATCGATTACATCCTGCCGACTGAACCGGTGCTGTATGTGAATAATCTGGTCTGCGGCAAGCTGACTCTGTTGCAGGGCGGTGCCAGCATTCCGGCCAAGGAATTGCAAGCGATGGTGGCGCAAGCGCCAACCCTGACTGCCAAAGACCGGCTGGCGGTATCGCATGTGTTGCTGGCGCAAGGCTTGCAAGACATCGTGCCGATGCCGCAACCGTTGCAAGAGAAAGTGCGCGATGATGTGCTGCCGCAACCGATATTGCTGCTGGGCGCTTTGCCGCAAGAGCGCAGTGGCCTGCTCGAGGGACAGACGCAGTGGCAGGATTTCGTGTCGCCCGCATTCCATTACGATGGCGTGCGGGTGGCAGACGATCACGCCGAATTGCTGACCCGGCGCAGCGGTCATGGCCTCGAAAAAATCATCCGCAATCGTGCCGCAGAGGATGCAGCAATTGCCGTCTTGCATGCAGCCGGGCTGGTGCCGCCCCAGGATGCCGTTCCACCACTGTCGAACTTGATCGGTGCGCTGGTCATGCCCAGCCAGTTGGACTGGCTGCGTTTTACCCGTGAAAACATTCCCGCGTTGGAGGCGCAAGGCTGGCAGATCGAGAGAATGCCGGATTATCGTTATGACGTGGTCGAAGTCGAAGACTGGTATGCCAACATTGGTGAAGAAGAAAACGAGTCTGGCAGTCCCGCAGGCAACCCGTGGTTCGATCTGGAACTGGGCATCGTCGTCAATCAGGTGCGCATTTCGCTGTTGCCAGTGCTAGTCGACCTGATCCGCAATGCGCCGCAGGATTTCAATCCGCAAGCGCTGGCCGCGCATTCCGACGACGAACCCTTGCTGGCCACGCTGCCGGACGGCGTGCGGGTGGCGTTGCCATGGGGCCGCATCAAGCCGATTCTTAATACGCTGGGCGAGCTGTACTTTACCGATAAAAGCGGCAGCAATATCCGTCTTTCCACGCTGGATGCGGCGCGTCTGGCTGAGTTGGCCGGTGCCACGCAGCTGCGCTGGATCGGCGGCCAGCGGCTGCGCGACATGGGACAGAAGCTGGCTACCTTCGGCGGCGTGCAAGCCATCGCGCCCCCAAAGGGCTTGCAAGCAACGCTGCGTGAATACCAGAGCGAAGGTCTGGCCTGGATGCAGTTCCTGCGCGAATATGACCTGTCCGGGATTCTGGCCGACGATATGGGGCTGGGCAAAACCGTCCAGACTTTGGCCCACATCCTGATCGAAAAGGAAGCCGGTCGCCTGACGCAGCCGGCACTGGTGGTCGCACCCACCAGTCTGATGGGCAACTGGCAGGACGAGGCGGCCCGTTTTGCGCCTGATTTGCGGGTGCTGGTGCTGCATGGCAAAGAGCGTCTCGCGCATTTCGACACTATCGAGCAATTCGACCTGGTGCTGACGACTTACGCGCTGCTGCCGCGCGACGAAGCAAAGCTGCGCCAGCATAATTACCATCTGGTGATTCTGGATGAATCGCATTACATCAAGAATCCGCGCTCCAAAGCGGCGCAAACCGCCGGCCTGCTGCGGGCCCGTCATCGGCTGTGCCTGACCGGCACACCGCTGGAAAATCATCTAGGCGAACTCTGGTCGCAATTTCATTTCTTACTGCCGGGTTTACTGGGCGAGGAGAAAGCCTTCAACACTACGTTCCGTCATCCGATCGAAAAGCAGGGCAATATCAGCCGCCGCGTTTTTTTGACGCGCCGCATCAAGCCGTTTTTGCTGCGCCGCACCAAGGACAAGGTCGCCAGAGAGTTGCCGCTGAAAACCGAAATGGTGCGCTCGGTCGAACTCAGCGGCGCGCAGCGCGACCTGTACGAAACCGTGCGGCTGGCGATGGATAAGAAAGTGCGCACCGAAATCGCCAAAAAAGGCGTGGCCCGCAGCCAGATCGTGATCCTCGAAGCGCTGCTGAAGCTGCGCCAGGTCTGCTGCGATCCGCGCTTGGTCAAATCGGTAAGCATCAAAAAAGCCGCAGCGCCAAGCGCCAAGCTGAATGAATTAATGAGCATGATCGAGGACTTGCTGGATGAAGAGCGCAAGATTCTGGTCTTTTCCTCATTCACCAGCATGCTGGCGCTGATCGAGGCCGAGTTACAAGCGCGCCAGGTACCATATGCCATTCTCACCGGCACTACCCAAAACCGCGCCGACGTGGTGCGCACCTTCCAGCAAGGATTGGTGCCGATCTTCCTGATCAGCCTGAAAGCTGGCGGCGTCGGCCTGAATCTGACTGCCGCCGACACTGTGATCCATTACGACCCGTGGTGGAACCCTGCCGCTGAAAACCAGGCCACCGACCGCGCCTGGCGCATCGGCCAGGACAAGCCGGTATTCGTCTACAAACTGATCGCCAAAGGCACGCTGGAAGAGAAAATTCAGGCGCTGCAACAGAAAAAAGCCGATCTGGCGCGCGCGATGCTGGTCCACGACGGCGAGACGCAAAGCACAAAAATTACCCAAGAGGATTTGCAGGCGATCTTTGCACCGTTGGAAGACTAAAATTAAGACTAATATTTTTACGGAGAATCGGCATGGATCAATTGAATCAATATTTACACGCGGCAATCAAGGAGGCTGAACAAGGCTTGAGCGAGGGCGGGATTCCGATCGGATCGGTGCTGGTGTACCGCGACCGTATTATCGGTCGCGGCCATAACCGCAGGGTGCAAAAAGGCAGCGTGGTGTTGCACGGTGAAATGGATGCGCTGGAAAATGCCGGGCGCCAATCGGCGGCGGTGTATCGAGAATGCACGCTGTATACCACGCTGTCGCCTTGCCCGATGTGTTCCGGCGCGATCCTGCTATATGGCATTCCGAAGGTCGTTGTCGGCGAAAACCGGACTTTCATGGGCGAGGAAGATGTGCTGCGCGCCCGAGGTGTGCAGGTGGACGTTCTGCAAGATCCGGCCTGCATCGCGCTGATGACAGACTTTATCCAGTCATCGCCGCAATTGTGGAATGAAGATATCGGCGAGTGATAGGCGACATCAATGTTCAAATCCCGCTCAGCAGAGCCCGGATTGCTGGCAATGTAGCAATAACTAATTCTGGTACTGCAGATAACGCCAATCAAAGGATTCATAATTTTTTGTCAAGTTTATCCAAAATCGCCAGGCTATACTTGATGATAATCACACGAGATTGTAGGCACCTTTGGAGGGTGCATCGCTATCGCTTTCTTGCAGAAAATAATGCCGAGGTATCGATGTTATCCACTGTTGACCTATCCAATTCTCCATTAATGATTGTAATGAACGCCGGTTCTGGTCACAACGACACAACTGCCACGCAAAAAGCAATCGAACAAGTGCTTAAACAGGCCGGACGCACTTACCGGATGTTCGTGGTGGAAGACCCAAAACGGATGGAAGAGGTGGCCCGCCAAGCGGTCAAGGAAGCGAAGGCATGCGGCGGCATTGTTGTCGCGGTCGGCGGCGATGGCACTATCAACACCGTAGCCAATGCAGTGCTCGGCAGTGGTTGTCCGTTTGGCGCGCTTCCACAAGGCACATTCAATTATTTTGGCCGCACCCACGGTATTCCTGAAGATATTATAGAAGCGACCCAGGCGCTGCTCAGGGCGCGCGTGCATCCAGTGCAGGTGGGCTTGGTGAACAATCGGCTGTTTCTAGTAAATGCCAGCCTCGGTTTGTACCCGCAACTGCTGGAAGACCGCGAGGCCTACAAGCAGCAATACGGCCGCAGCCGCCTGGTTGCATTCTGGGCCGGTTTGATAACTATTTTACGACAGCATCGGCAGTTGCACATTATTCTGGAGCGGCAAGGGCAGACTAGCGACATGCGCACGCCTACGCTGTTCATTGGCAACAATCGCTTGCAGATGGAACAGATTGGCATTCCGCTGGCCGAAGCGTTGGAAGAAGGGCAGCTCGCCGCCATCGCCGTGCGGCCGGTTGGCACGTTTGCCATGCTGGGGTTGCTGGTGCACGGCGCGTTGGGCAGGCTAGGCGAAGCGGAGAATGTCATCAGCTTTGGCTTCCGTCGACTGATAGTAAAACCGTCTTCACAGCATCGCCAGCGCCGTGTCAAGGTGGCGACTGATGGCGAGATTATCTGGTTGAATGCACCGCTGGAATTCCGGGTGTCGCCGGAGCCGCTATATTTGTTGAAACTTGATTCACAATCAGAATTAGACGCCCCGGCAGGCAGCGGTGGCCTATGACGGTCGTGCTGCACATTTCAGATCCCCATTTCGGCACCGAGCAACTGCCAGTGGTCGAGGCGCTAGCGCGACTGGCACAAGCACAATCGCCCGATCTGGTTATCCTATCGGGCGACATTACCCAGCGCGCAAAACGCAGTGAGTTTGAAACCGCGCGAAAATTCATTGATCGGCTCCATGTTCCCGCACGGTTGGTGATCCCGGGCAACCACGATATCCCGTTATTTCAACTGGCAGCCCGGATATTTACGCCGTATGCGCGCTACCGTCGCGCGTTCGGCGCGAACCTTGAACCGGTATTCGAAACCGCCGCGCTGCTTGTGATCGGTGTCAATACCACGCGTCGCTACCGCCATATCGAGGGCGAGGTTTCGAGGGCGCAGATCAACCGAGTTGTTCGCCGACTGCAGCAGGCTAACGATTCCCAGTTACGTATTGTCGTGACCCACCAGCCGGTGTATGTGACGCATGCGGAAGACGAGAAGAATTTGTTGAATGGTCGTGAGAACGCCATGAGGCGCTGGGCAGACGCAGGGGCCGATCTGATTTTGGGCGGGCACATCCATCGGCCGTACGTCTGCGCACTGCATGAGCGGCTTGCTGATTTCCCACGTCGGGTATGGGCGGTACAGGCCGGCACCGCACTATCCGATCGGATTCGCTATGACGCGGGCAACTCCATCAACCTGATCCGCTGCGGTAGCCTTGCGCCACCGCAGCACTGCATCATCGAACGCTGGGATTATGACGACAAGTTGCAAGATTTTGTGCTGGTAGTTGCCGAGGAATTGGCTTGCGAGGTAAGCCACCACGCATGATGAAGCTGCGCCAAGAAGCGGTAGTACTAGCCCTCAAGCGAATGATGTCGACCGAATTGGGGTTCCGACCAAGTCGATAAACCGTCCTCCAACGCTACCGGTTTTAAGAGATCCGCTTTTATTGCAGGGCAGCTGTAAAAGTTGCGACCCCCCCGGTCACGCGTTCGATGCCTGCCAGATCCTGCCAGCTTTCGACATCCTTGAATCCTCGCGCAATCAACAGTGCGCGCACAGCCGCCGCCTGGTCGAAACCGTGTTCCATCAACAACCATCCGCCCGGCGCCAGATGGGATGGCGCACCGTCAAT
Source organism: Burkholderiaceae bacterium (assembly GCA_041736255.1). Classification (GTDB taxonomy): domain Bacteria; phylum Pseudomonadota; class Gammaproteobacteria; order Burkholderiales; family Burkholderiaceae_D; genus AVCC01. The sequence continues at coordinate 126,505 of JBGSTZ010000156.1, read as the reverse complement.
AATGGTGCGCAGCGCAGACAGGCCGTCGGCATGATCGGTGAGGGCGCTGATTGGCTCAAAACGCAAATCGCCCTGGCTCAGATGGGTGTCGCCTGATTCAATGTAGGGCGGGTTGGCCGCGATCAGTGCGAATTGTTCGTTCGATTCCAGCGCGTCATACCAGTCGCTTTGCAGCAAGTGCAGAGCGCAACCGCTGGTCGCCAGGATATGCGCGGCATTCTGGCGCGCCACGTCGAGAGCCGTCGGACTGACATCGAGTGCGCTGACGTGTAGATCGGCACGACTGTGCGCAATCGCAACCGCAATCGCACCGGAACCGGTGCCCAGGTCCAGCACACGGCTGTCAAGCGGCGCACGTTTGAGAGCCAGTTCCACCAGTAACTCGGTTTCCGGACGCGGAATCAGTACCTCTGTTGTGACTAAAAACGGTAAGCCGAAAAATTCACGCTGACCGACGATGTATGCAATCGGTTCACCTGTTTCGCGGCGCTGCAGCAGTGCGATGAAGCGCAGCGCTTCCTCGGCGCTCAACTTGTGTTCGGATTGGGTGATCAGCTGGACCCGCGACAATCCCAGCGCATGCATCAGCAACATGCGGGTTTCCAGTCCATCTAGTGGCGAACTGCGTTGCGCTGTGGCGATAGTGCAACCGCCTTCTATGGCGATACGGGTCAAGGTCATTTCGCTGATTTGAAAGCAGCCCAGCCCAGCGCGATGCTGAAGATCGCAAACCAGACCAGCGCCCACATCGGGGTCGACAGGCCCAGAATTGGTGCGTAATCGGTGCTGCAAAAACCGTTCGCCTTGAACAGGAAAGGCAGCAGTTCGGCGCTCGGAATTTTGTTCAGTGCAGTTTCCAGCGGATCGACGCCGCATGAAATTGCAGGATGCGCCTTGACCCACAGATGCCAGCCGGCAATGCCCGCACCGGTCAGTGCTGCCAGCAGTCCGATGCCGGCCCCGGCCCGCAGCGCCGGGCGCGGCAATGCGGCACTGGTAAAGCAAATCAGGGCGATGGCAGCAAATGCATAACGTTGCATCACACACAGCGGACAAGGCTGCTGGTCCATCCCATGCTGCAGATACAGAGCAAAGCCGAGCAATGCCAGGCAGGCAAAGGCGATTGTCAGTAAAACATTTTTGGAGGTAATCATAAGATTTTTGAGGTTGGCTGGAGTGTTTTCAATAATAAATCAGCTAGCATCGCCCAGTGCGGCCAGCAGTTCGGCCTGATGCTCGGCCACCAGCGCATTGATCAAATCGTCGAGGTCGCCATCCATGATGAAATCGAGCTTGTACAACGTCAAGTTGATGCGGTGATCGGTCATCCGGCCCTGCGGGAAGTTGTAGGTGCGGATGCGTTCGCTGCGGTCGCCAGAGCCGATCAGATTCTTGCGGGTCGCCGCTTCCTTGGCTTGTTGGGCGCGGGTTTGCACGTCCATGATACGGGTAGCGAGCACCCGTAAGGCTTGCGCCTTGTTCTGATGCTGGCTGCGGCCGTCCTGACATTCGACCACGATGCCGGTCGGGTTATGCGTGATGCGTACCGCCGAATCGGTCTTGTTGATATGCTGACCGCCGGCTCCAGAAGCGCGATAAGTGTCGATGCGCAGGTCGGCCGGATTGATCACTACGTCGCTGACTTCATCGGCTTCCGGCATCACCGCCACCGTACATGCTGAAGTATGAATGCGGCCCTGGGTTTCGGTCGTCGGCACGCGCTGGACCCGATGGCCGCCGGATTCGAACTTCAGCTTGGCATACGCGCCGGCGCCAACCAGGCGCACGATGACTTCCTTGTAACCGCCCAGTTCGGACGCCGATTCGGACATGATTTCAATCTGCCAGCGCTGCCGCTCGGCATAGCGGGTGTACATCCGCAACAGATCGCCGGCAAACAGTGCGGCTTCGTCGCCACCGGTGCCAGCGCGGATTTCCAGCAGGATGTTGCGCTCGTCGTTTGCATCTTTAGGCAGCAGCATCTTTTGCAGATCGCTTTCGAGTTGCTCCATTTTTTCTCGGGCGTCGTCGATTTCTTCCTGCGCGAACTCCTTCATTTCCGGGTCCGATAGCATTTCCTGTGCGGCGGCGGCATCGTTTTCAGCGGTAGTGTAAGACTGGTAGAGCGCCACCAGCGGGCCGATTTCGGCATGTTCGCGCGTTAGTTTGCGGTAATTGTCCATTGATGCGGTCGCATCTTCGTGCATCAATAGTTCGCCGACTTCTTCCAGTCGATTAGAAAGTTGGTTGAGCTTGGCGAGCATGGATGGTTTCATAAGTATTCTGGCCTGAGAATGCGGTCAATCCGGGAGCGCCGGCAGCGTTTTGATGGCGGTCGGCGGTGCAGTGCAGTGGGGGAAATTGCGGTTGCGAAAGTGAAGAACTACGCTAACGCCGGGTGCGAAACAGTTGCGGCATCAGTGCAGCCAGATGTTTGCGCTCGTCGCCTTGCGCTTGGTGCAAGGCCTGTTGCGGGCCGTGCAGAAATTTGGCAGTGATGCCTTTGGAAAGGGCTTCCAGCACGGCATCGATATCGTCGCCACGCGCAATCATCTTGCGTGCACGCTCAAGTTCGATCATGCGCAGTATTTCACCGTTCTCATGCAAATCCTGGATCACCGGCACTACCAACCTGCCATCGATCCAATGCATGAAAGATTGAACCCGGGTTTCAATGATGGCTTCGGCTTGCGCTACTGCCGCTTGCCGGTTTTCCATGCCGGTTTGGACCACGGTACCCAGATCGTCGACGGTGTACAAAAAAGCGTCGTCGAGCCGCCCGACTTCGGTTTCGATGTCGCGTGGCACCGCCAGATCGACCATAAATATCGGCTTGTGACGGCGCGCCTTGATGGCGCGCTCGACCATGCCGAGGCCGATGATCGGCAGCGATGATGCGGTGCATGAAATCACGATGTCGAACTGCGCCAATTGATCCGGCAATTCAGCCAGGCGGATGGCGCGGCCATTGAAGCGGTTCGCCAGCGTTTCTCCGCGCTCCATCGTGCGGTTGGCGATGGTGATTGTTTTTGGATGTTGCGCTGCGAAATGCGTCGCGCACAACTCGATCATTTCGCCGGCGCCGATAAACAAGATGTGCTGCCCGGCGATGGTGTCGAAAATACGTTGCGACAGACGCACCGCAGCGGCCGCCATCGAGACGCTATGGGCGCCGATTTCGGTAGTGCTGCGCACTTCCTTGGCAACGGCGAAAGTGCGCTGGAATAATTGGTGTAAATACGTGCCCAAGCCGCCGGCAGCATCCGCCTGGCGCACCGCATCTTTCATCTGGCCCAGGATTTGCGGCTCGCCCAACACCATCGAATCGAGCCCGGAGGCAACCCGAAAAGCATGCCGCACAGCGTCATCCTGCGGCAGCGTATATAAATGCGGGCGCAGTTCTGAATAGGGGAGTTTGTGATAGTCGGCCAGAAAGTGTGCGCTGCTGTCGATCGCTGCCTCGACCCCGGCTGGAATGTGGCTGGCCGCATACAATTCTGTGCGGTTGCACGTCGACAGGATGGCGGCTTCGTCGGTGTAGCCGGAATCTGCCTGATTGCCGAACCATGCCCGCGCTGACCCCACAGCCGCACCGATCTGATCCGCAGGGAAAGCCACCTGTTCGCGCAAGGCAAGCGGTGCGGTGGTGTGATTGAGGCCTACGGCAAGCAGTTGCATGTGGGTTCTGGTGAGTCCGCAGCGCGGAACTTATTTTTGGCAAGCGCACATTATAACTCCCGCTGTGGATGGCCAGCCGCCCAGTGCCTGCGCCCGGGCTCAGATCGGTGGAATTCTCTCTATTGCACCGAAACCTGCTCCAGTCTGTAACCGTAACTGTAAACCGGAGCCAGCCGGAATCCGTTTTCCGGGCATAACTGCAGCTTGCTGCGCACCCGGGACACATGGGTATCCATGGTGCGGGATGGGATTTCAATATTGCTTGACCATACCGATTCCAGAATGGTGGCGCGCGATAGCGGTCGGTTCATGTTGCGGAAAAACAGCAGCGCCAAGTCGAATTCCTTTTTCGTGAGTGCAATCGGTGCACCATCCAATGTCAGCTGGCTGCTGCGGGTTTTGAAACCATAGCGCCCGAACTGGATTTGTTCGGCTGCATTCTGGCCCGGATAAGCACGCCGTAAAAGTGCTTGCACCCGTGTCACCAGTTCATTACGGCGAATCGGTTTGATCATGTAATCATCGGCACCGGCTGCCAAGCCTTCGATGATGTCGTTTTCGCTGGAATGACTGGTGATGAACAGCACCGGCAGCTTGGGCGAACGATTTTCGCATGCCCAACGCAACACTTCAGACCCGCTTGCGTCATGTACTTGCCAGTCGAGAATCAGCATGTCGTAATTTTCCCGGCGTGACTGCTGAAGTTTTTTGCCATTTGAAAATGGATGACAGTTATGTCCTGCTGCGCTCAATACTTTGCATGTTAGCGCGGTCTGCTTTGGGTCGTCGTCCAGAACTGCGATTCTCATGGTGGGTCAGGTGTCGTAAAATTTTTGATTTTTAGGTAACACGTTTATTTTCACACAGTAACACGACTTTGATGGCACTTATGCACAGCGAGCTGCAAGATGATTTGCATAAGTTTAGTGGAGTATCCAGCTAAATACGGTAACAGGATTGCCAAGGGTGATTTGGCCTGTCTGAAAAATGGGGAATGGGTATCTGAGCTAACGGTACTTCCATTTGCCAATGAGTGCCATGAGTATAACGCGGTGCTTGATCATAACGAGTATTACCCCTTGCTTCGTCAGCCTGGGATTTGCGGACTCGCAATCAATAGTCCTCTTCCTTTTTGTTACTTCCTGCACGATAACCGTTGATGCTCGACCAAATTTGGACTATATTTAGCCATGTACCGCACACCTACCACGGAGCCGACCATGACACTAGCCACCCAAATCAAGCCGATTTCCTACCTGAAGAGCAATGCCGCAGACATTGTGAAAGGCTTCCTTGTCAACCCTCAACCGCTCATCATTACACAGAACGGTGAAGCAAAAATGGCAGTGGTTGAAATCCACCAGTATGAGAAAACGCAAGAACAGCTTGCACTTCTTCGCTTGATTGCTCTTGGCCGTAAGGAATACAAAGCTGGAAACTTCACTGAAGCTGATGCCTTCTTCGCAGAAATGGACAAAGAAGAATGAGCCACAAAGTATGCATTCTTGATGTTGCCAAACCAGACTTCCGACAAGTAAGAACTTATGTGAAGGGTCAGTTTGGAGAAACAATTTGGGAAGAGGTGAATCTGGAATTCGAGGCGATGATAAAGAATATTGGATCGAATCCCGAAGCTGGAAGACAGATTGACGAACTGGTGGAGCTAGGACAAACGAACTTCAGATTCAGACTCGTAAGACAGACAAAGATTGTGTATGAGTCTGATGACAAAGAAGTTTTAGTTCACATGTTCATTCAAACAAAACAAGACTTCAGAACGCACCTAATGAAACGATTGTTTGAAGTATAAGAAACGGCTCAAGGAATTCCTTCTATGGCGTCATCTGCCGCTCAAGACGTAAGAATGGCGATCCTAGTACCGTATTTAGCTGGATACCCCACTAAGTTTATATGACTTCGCAAGACACTAAGGCTTACCTTATTTATCAAATTAATTGGGAGTATAACTAAAATTTATGAAATTTTCTCATGTTTTAATGTGGCTTTATAAAATACATAATGTAGTATATTTCTCGCAAAAAAACCGGAATGCAATGTCGACAGCGAGTGCGCTACAATGCCGCCGTGAAGCAAGCCAGACAGTCGCTGGCTGCGACTGCAAGGTTGCAGCGGGAGGAAGGTCCGGACTCCATACAGCAGGGTGACGGTTAACGGCCGTCCGCTGAAAGCCGTAAGCGCAGTTAGTTTCGGTATAAGGCGAGGAACAGGGCCACAGAGACGAGCGTATTAAGTTACGGTGAAACGCGGTAACCTCCACCCGGAGCAATTCCAAATAGGCACGCGTTGATGCTGCTCGCGGAGCGTGCGGGTAGGAAGCTTGAGCGCTGGAGTAATTCAGCGCCTAGAGGAATGGCTGTCATAGCGCACGGTTGCAAGACCTCGCGCCGTAACAAAATCCGGCCTATCGGCTTGCTTCACTTTTTTCGGCTGCGCCCTCAGTGCGCGGCATTTTTCTGTTTCAAGTACGGTTGGCCACAGTCACCGTGACTTCCATTCAATTTTCTCTATGTGAATATGCAAAAACACATGTGCTTACATTATGTGGTGCATTCACTATGCGCGGTAAGTACTTAATTCCATAAGGAATTCCTTTTAGTGCAACCAGTATTGGATGGCTAAGTCATTGACTTGCATCATAAAAATTCAGTTCCATTCCTGAAACAACTTGACCGGCTATAGTGCTTCCACTAAAGTGGGGAGCAGTGTGGAAAAGTGTTTTTTTGTGGGAGTTTTAATGATTCCAGAAAGAAATCCACAACCGAATTTATAAGTATTAAGCGGCTTCTATAAGTCAATAAGTCTCAACAGTCAAGAGGACTTGAAAATCGTGCTCCAAGGTGCGTCAGCATTAAATCTTGATGCGAAAGGCAGGATGTCTATCCCTGTCAAGCATCGTGATGCGCTGTCGATACAGTGCGAAAGCAGAGTCACGTTGACACGGCATCCGCACGGTTGCCTGTTGTTGTTTCCGCGTCCGGTCTGGGAAAGCCATCGCGAGCAGATTGCCGCTTGGCCGATGTCGGCGCGCGCCTGGCAACGGATTTTTTTGGGCAATGCATCCGATGTGGAAATGGATTCCGCTGGCCGGATTCTGATAGCGCCGGAATTGCGTAGTGCAGTTGGCTTGACCCGCAATGTCATGTTGTTAGGCATGGGCAGCCATTTTGAGTTGTGGGATGCGGTCAAGCTTGCTGAAAGCGAAGCGCAGGCGATCACAGCAGGCATGCCTGATGTATTAAGTAATTTTTCGTTTTAGGGACCTGTGATGAAGATACAAACGGTGCCAGAGTATCAGCACCGGACGGTGCTGCTGGATGAGGCAGTCGATGCGCTGGCTCTGGATGGCGTGCGCGCGGATGGGGTTTATGTCGATGGCACTTTTGGGCGTGGCGGCCACAGCCGCAATATTTTGCAGCGACTGGGCACGCAGGGGCGCTTGATTGCTTTTGACAAGGACCCGCAAGCGATTGCTACCGCCCAGGGGATTTCGGATCCGCGTTTTGGCATTATTCACGACAGTTTTGCTACGATGGATGCGGCCTTTGCCCAGCGCGGAATTGCCCAAGTGGACGGTGTGTTGCTGGATTTGGGTATTTCGTCCCCCCAAGTCGACGATGCTACACGTGGCTTCAGTTTCCGCCAGGACGGTCCGCTCGATATGCGCATGGATAGCACGCGCGGCATGTCGGCCGCAGAATGGCTGGCAACGGAATCAGAACAAATAATTGAAAAGGTGATACGCGAATATGGGGAAGAACGGTTTGCTTTTCAGATTGCAAAGGCGATTGTTGTTGGCCGGGAAGTCGAGCCAATTTCAACCACACGACAGCTTGCCGCGATCGTGGCAAGGGCGGTCAAAACTCGCGAGAAGGGCAAGGACCCCGCAACCCGCACCTTTCAGGCTATACGGATTTACATCAATCAAGAACTTGAAGAACTTGAAGCTGGATTAAATCAGGCCTTTCAATATCTGGCGCCGAACGCAAGGATGGTGGTAATCAGCTTCCATTCCTTGGAAGACCGGATCGTCAAACAGTTCATGGCAGCAAAAGCGCATGTTAAACAGCCGGATCGTCGCTTGCCGATACGTGCCGTCGACTTGCCGCAACCGCAAATGCGCTTGATATCCAAAATGAAGCCAACTGACGACGAAATCTCCTGCAACCCGCGTGCCCGCTCGGCAATTATGCGTGTCTGCATGCGCTTGCCCGATGCTTCCGTCGTCGAGGATGCTCAATAATGAGCGCGCGTACTAATGGCATCATCGCAGCCTTGCTGGTTGTATGTGCCCTGTCGCTGGTGAATGCGCAATACAATGCGCGCCGCTTGTATGTTGAGCTGGGTCGGGCGCAATCCCAGGCAAAATTGCTGGACGTGCAATGGGCACAGTTGCAACTTGATCAATCCACCTTGGGCAAGCATGCACGTATTGAACTGGTCGCAAAACGCGACCTGAAGATGCTTGCATTGACACCTGCCAGCACGCAATATTTGACGATGGAGGGTAAATGAGCCGTCCTGCCAGTCGCATCGCCGCCGCTAAGGGTGTGCCGTTTTCAACCAGCCCTTTGCTGAAGATGTCATTGCCTGCATGGCGTTCGAAGCTGGTGTTGTTTGTTTTGTTTGCTGCTTTTCTGACACTGGCCGGCCGCGCGCTGTGGTTGCAGGGCGTGTCTACCGAATTCTTGCAAAAGCAAGGTGCATCGCGTTATGAACGCACCTTGGAGTTGCCTGCGACGCGCGGCAAAATCACGGATCGTGATGGACATGTGCTGGCTTCCAGCATCCCGGTCAAGGCGGTCTGGGCGATTCCGGATGATGTGTTGCAGGCCCCGGCGGAAAAGCTGCGTAGTTTGGCCAGGTTGCTTGATTTGAATGAGCGTGATTTACGCAAAAAATTAGACTCGGATAGTAGTTTTGTTTATTTGCAGCGTCAGGTCGAGTCGGATGTCACTGACAAGATTTCTGCCTTGAAAATTAATGGGATTCATACCCTTAAGGAATACAAGCGTTTTTATCCAGAGGGCGAGGTGATGGCGCATGTTGTCGGCTTTACCAGTATCGAGGATGTCGGGCAGGATGGAATGGAACTCGCAGCGCAGAAGTCGCTGGTCGGTAGGACAGGAAGCCGCAGCGTAATCAGGGACCGTCTGGGACGCATTGTCGAAAATATCGGATCGATTCGTGAGCCGCACGACGGCAAGGACCTGACGCTTTCCATCGATAGCAAGATCCAGTACATTGCCTATTCGCAATTGAAGGCGGCAGTCGAGCTGAACAAGGCCAAGGCTGGCGGTATAGTGGTGCTGGATGTCCGAACCGGTGAAATTCTGGCGCTGGCCAATTTACCGAGTTATAACCCGAATGACCGCAGCGTATTAACCGGCGCACAACTGCGCAACCGGGTCTTGACGGACACTTTCGAGCCCGGCTCAACCATGAAGCCATTTACAGTAGCCTTGGCACTGGAAAGCAAACGCGTTACCCCTGAGACAATGATCCAGACCGGGCCTGGAAAGCTGACCATCGGTACAGCAACGATCGGCGATGCGCACTCACTAGGCGAGTTGAGCGTAGCGCAAATCATTGAAAAATCTTCCAATATCGGAACCGCAAAGATTGCATTGCAAATGCCGGCGCAGGAAATGTGGGAAATGTTTACCAGCGTTGGTTTAGGTCAGCAGCCGAAATTCAGTTTTCCCGGAAGGGCTGCAGGCCGGGTACGGCCATTTAAGTCGTGGCGCCCAATTGAGCAGGCAACCATGAGTTACGGTCACGGCATTTCAGTTTCGCTGATGCAGTTAGCACATGCTTACATGATTTTTGCACGCAACGGTGAGATAGCGCCGTTATCTCTGGAGAGGGTTGCTGCTCAACCGGGCGGCCAGGTGCCAGGGCAAAGAGTTATCTCTGAAAAAACAGCACTTCAGATGCGTGCAATGCTGGAGGCAGCCGCAGGACCGGATGGCACGGCACCGAAAGCGCAAGTGCCAGGTTACCGAGTGGCAGGAAAAACTGGAACCGCCTATAAAATTGTCGACGGAAAATATGTCAGGAAATACGTATCGTCATTTGTCGGTTTTGCTCCGGTGTCCGAGCCACGCATCATTATTGCAGTCATGGTGGATGAGCCATCCAACGGCAATCATTACGGCGGTGGTGTAGCAGCGCCGGTATTTTCATCTGTCGCAGCCAACGCTCTACGGGCGATGAACGTCAGGCCTGATTCGAGTGTGACGAATATCATTATTCCTGCCGACGGCATTACCGAGAGCATGTGATGCCGAATACAAAATCAGCGACTTCCGAAATACTTGCCTGGCTGCTTCAGCAGGTCACGCCAGCAGCGCAACTGCATTCCGACTCACGCTTCATCGCCAAAGGCGATGTGTTTTTTGCCTATCCGGGCGAGGTTGCCGATGGCCGGCAATTCATTGCACAGGCCATTGAAATGGGCGCGGCTGCCGTGGTTTACGAATCGGCAGCATGGAACTGGAATGCTGCATGGTCGGTGCCGCATCTGGCGGTAGCGGGTTTGAAAATAACAGTAGGAGAAATTGCCAGCGCATATTACAACAAGCCCGATGCCGCCATGTTCACAGTGGCCGTAACCGGAACCAATGGCAAGACTTCATGCGCCCAATGGCTGGCAAACGCCTTATCCCGTCTGGGCGAACCTGCTGCGGTGATTGGCACCCTGGGCATCGGTATTTACCAGCGTGGCAAATGCGGCACTACTGACGTGACCGGTTACACCACGCCGGATGCAGTTATGTTGCAGCGTAAGTTGTCACAATTGCGCGATGCCGGTGCCCGGGCAATCGCGATTGAGGCATCGTCGATTGGGATTGAACAAGGACGTTTGAATGGCATGCATTTCGATGCGGCCTTGTTCACCAACCTGACGCGCGATCATCTTGATTATCATGGCGACATGGCGGCTTATGAGTCCGCTAAAACTGCTTTATTTGAATGGGCGGGATTACGCCATGCAATCCTAAATCTGGATGATCCGATGGGATTGCGCTTGGCACAGCGTCTGCAAAGCAGTGCGCTGACGTCATTAATCGGATACACCGTGTCAACCACTCGCCCTTTTGCCGCTCAAGAGCAGGGGCAGGAGGCTTGGAGCCTGCCCCTGCAAGGTATTTCAATTTTGGGCGCATTTAATATACGCACCAGCCATGTCGGTACTGTGTTTCAGGTCGAATCGCCCTTTGGCAGCGGGCCGATCAAAACACAAATGGTGGGCTTGTTCAATGTCAGCAACATTCTGGGCGTTCTTGGTGTATTGCTTGCCAAAGGCGTCACCTGGCGTGCTGCGGTGCAGGCAATTGAAATGCTAAGTGCAGTTCCGGGACGCATGCAGCAGTTGGGCGGTAATGATTCGCCGCTGATAGTTGTTGACTATGCCCACACTCCAGATGCGCTAGAAAAAACGCTATTGACTTTGCGTCAGGTGGCGCAGCAGCGTCACGGCCAACTGTGGTGCCTGTTCGGTTGCGGCGGTGACCGCGATCCAGGCAAGCGCGCCCAAATGGGCGCCGTTTCTGCGCTGGCGGATCAGGTGATCGTGACAAGCGATAATCCGCGCAGCGAAAATCCGGCGGCAATCATTGAACAAATCATTGCAGGTATGACTGCCGGAAACAACCAGTACCAAGTGACCGAGGATCGTGCTGCCGCCATTTTATGGGCAGTAAAGCGAGCGGCAAAGCACGATGTGGTTCTGTTGGCCGGTAAGGGGCATGAGGCATACCAGGAAGTGATGGGAAGGAAAATGGCATTTTCCGATGCGGATCATGCCGCCCTTGCTTTGGCTACACGCGCCACGATGAAAGGAGTTACCTGATGAAATCTTCGTTGCTAGCGCTTCAACCTTGGCTTTCGGGTGCGCACATCCAGAGCGATGCAGTTTTTGATGGAGTGACGACGGATAGCCGAAATGCCAGTGCCGGTAATTTATTCGTGGCTTTACGGGGTGAACATTTCGATGCGCATGATTTCATTGCGGAGGTTGTTGCGCAAGGCGTGTCTGCAGTCGTGGTGGAACGCTTGCCGGCAGGTCTTCAAATTCCTGCACTGATCGTGCCGGATACACGTATCGCCCTGGGTGAGATCGCACGCTACTGGCGGCAGCAATTCGATGTGCCGGTAATCGGTGTTACCGGCAGCAATGGCAAAACTACAGTCAAGGAAATGATCGCTTCGATCATGGCCGCGCAGTTTGGTCCCGAGCATTGCCTGGCCACGCGCGGTAATTTTAATAATGATATCGGCGTGCCGCTGACGCTGTTGCGCATGACAGCAGAGCACCGCGCTGCCGTGATTGAGCTGGGAATGAATCATCCAGGTGAAATCGCTCTTTTGGCATCTATTGCGCAACCGACGCTCGCGCTGGTAAACAATGCGCAGCGTGAACATCAGGAATTTATGGAAAGTGTGGAGGCTGTCGCAAAGGAAAATGGCGCGGTAATTTCTGCTTTGCCATCGAATGGCATCGCCGTATTTCCTGCAGACGATCCTTACACACCGCTTTGGCGTGCGTATGCAACGGCTACTGGGCGCAGAAAAATCATGAGCTTTGGATTTTCCGCTGACGCCGATGTGACTTGCACTTACCACACGAACACATTTGCTAACAATTTATCCGTCACGGCAGGCCAACAACGTTTTAGTATTTTGCTTGCTGCGGCAGGTACGCACAATGTGCGCAATGCGCTGGCGGCGATCGCATGTACTTTGGCAATCGGCATTAGTACGGAAGCAATTATGCGCGGTTTAACTGCATTCGCGCCGGTGAATGGCCGCCTGCAGCGCAAAATTGCACGCAATGGGGCCATCGTCATTGACGACACCTATAATGCGAATCCCGATTCGGTGCGAGCCGCCATTGATGTGCTTGCCCAAGCGAGCGCACCAAGAGTGCTGGTGTTGGGCGATATGGGGGAGGTTGGCAACGATGGCCGGCAGTTCCACGAAGAGATTGGGGCATATTTGCGGGAAAGCGGCATCGAGCAAGTCCTGACTTTCGGTGCGCTTGCTCGTCATACGGCACGCGCATTCGGCACTGGAGCACAACATTTTGACAGCTTTGAAGCTTTGAACGATGCACTGAAAGACATTCTGGTGCCGGCAGCAACAGTGTTGGTGAAAGGTTCGCGTTTCATGAAAATGGAACGAACAGTTCGACACTTTGTACAAGAACCACTAAAAGAGAATTATTGACATGTTGCTTTGGCTAGCAGAATTATTTAAGCAGGATATAGGTTTTCTGCGCGTATTCAATTTCATTACATTTCGTGCTGTGTTCGCGACCATGACCTCGTTGGCGATTGGTTTGATTGCCGGACCTCCGGTGATACGCATGTTGGCGCGATTGAAGGTCGGTCAGGCAGTACGAACGGACGGTCCGCAAACGCACTTGATTAAGAATGGCACGCCGACTATGGGTGGCGTACTGATCCTGATTGCGATTGGGGTGTCTACATTGTTGTGGGCCGATTTAAGTAATCGTTTCATTTGGATTGTGCTGATAGTGACGCTTGGCTTTGGTGCAGTCGGCTGGGTCGATGATTACCGCAAGGTGGTCTACAAGGATCCCAAAGGAATGTCTTCGAAAGAAAAATATTTTTGGCAATCTCTGATTGGCATCCTCTCTGCGCTGTATCTGGCATTTTCGGTATCGGCAACTACCAATAGCCAAGTTTGGGATTTGTTCGTGGCGTGGGTGCAGTCCGGGTTTAATCTTGATTTGCCTCCCAGAGCAGATTTGATTGTGCCGTTTTTCAAGACCATCAGCTATCCGCTTGGTGTATGGGGTTTTATTGCCCTGACATATTTTGTTATTGTCGGCACCAGTAATGCAGTAAATCTAACCGATGGTCTCGATGGGCTGGCTATCATGCCCACTGTCATGGTGGGCACTGCGCTGGGGATATTTGCCTATCTGACCGGGAGCGCCAGTTATTCGAAGTATCTGTTCATTCCGCATATTCCTGGCGCGGGTGAATTACTCATCTTCTGTGGCGCAATGGCAGGCGCCGGTTTGGCTTTCCTCTGGTACAACGCACATCCTGCGCAAGTGTTCATGGGTGATGTTGGCGCTCTCGCTTTGGGCGGGGCGTTGGGTACGATTGCTGTCATTGTGCGGCAGGAAATCGTACTCTTCATCATGGGTGGAATCTTCGTCGTGGAAACTTTGTCAGTGATGCTGCAGGTGGCTTACTTCAAGTTTACCAAGCGGCGCTACGGTACCGGTCGCCGCATTCTGTTGATGGCGCCGTTGCATCATCATTTTGAGCAAAAAGGTTGGAAAGAAACCCAGGTCGTAGTGCGGTTCTGGATCATTTCGATGATGCTGGTGTTGTTTGGTTTGTCCACTTTGAAGTTGCGCTGATGACTTACAACGGCAAACATATTCTTGTCCTTGGGCTGGGAGAATCCGGCCTTGCGATGGCGCATTGGTTGCACCGTTGCGGCGCATCGTTGCGCGTTGCTGATACGCGTGCAGCACCGCAGCGCTTGGACAGTTTGCGAGATGCTCTGCCGGAAGTGGAATTCATCGGCGGTGTCCCTTTTAATGCTGACCTGTTGGCTGATATTGATATTGTCGCGGTCAGCCCGGGTTTGTCACCGCAGGGTGATCTGTCGGAAATCATGGCCGCAGCACAAGCCCGGGAAATCCCGGTGTGGGGCGAGATTGAATTTTTCGCCCAAGGATTGGCACAACTGCGTCAAGATAAAAACTACGCGCCAAAACTGATCGCGATCACGGGCACCAATGGTAAAACCACGGTAACCAGCTTGGTCGGCCTGTTGTGCAAGCATGCCGGTTTGACGGCATGCGTGGCGGGCAATATTAGTCCGTCTGCACTGGATGTCTTGCGTGACGCCATCGACAAAGACGCGTTGCCGCAGGTCTGGGTGCTGGAATTATCGAGCTTTCAGTTACACACGATGTACAGCCTGCAGGCTGATGCTGCAACTGTACTCAATATCACACAGGATCATCTGGACTGGCATGGCAGCATGGCTGCTTATGTTGCTGATAAAGCTCGGATATTTGGCACTGATACTGTGCGCGTATTGAATCGTGACGATGCTGCGGTCATGGGTTTGGATGACACTCATGCCAAAGCGCCACTAGTGACTTTTGGTATCGGCGCACCAATGCGCGCGGGCGATTTTGGATTGTTTGATGAACGCGGCGTCCAATGGTTATCGGTAGCGGTTGCTGCCGAAGAAGATGACAAACACAGCAAGAAAAAGCAGCAAAAAGACAGCATTGCATTACCTGCGGTCGTTAGCCGCTTGATGCCGACAGACGCCCTCAATATTCGCGGTCAGCACAATGCGCTTAATGCACTTGCTGCACTAGCTTTGTGCCGTGCAATTGACTTGCCGCTTGCTGCGCTATTGCATGGCGTACGTGAATATCGGGGCGAGCCGCATCGGGTTGAATTGATTGCCACGATCGGTGCAGTCAGTTACTACGACGACAGCAAAGGCACCAATGTCGGAGCGACTGTAGCGGCCCTGAATGGGTTAGGGATGCAACAGGGAAGCAACCAGCTGTTGTTGATTGCGGGCGGTGATGGCAAAGGACAGGATTTTTCAAGCTTGGCAGAGCCGGTCGCACAGTATGTGCGCGCCGTGTTTCTGATTGGCAAGGATGCACCTGCTTTGCGCGCTGCCTTGAGCGAAACTGCGGTTGCTCTTTACGATTGCGCCAGTCTGGAAGAAGCAGTTCAATGTGCTGCCGAAAGCGCGCAGCAGAGTGATGCAGTGCTGCTGTCTCCAGCGTGCGCCAGCCTGGATATGTTTGCCAATTATGCGCATCGTGGCCAAGTGTTTGTCGATGCAGTCAGAGAAGTTGGCTTGTCTCGCGGCGAGGTGATTGCATGAGATTCGTCTGGCCCACCATCACGACATGGCTTGGATTCTCGTCTGCCAAAGAACCAAGTCGAGGTTTGCCGCAGCGCTCCAAAATGATGGAATACGATCAGGCTTTGGTCTGGGTCGTGGTATTGCTGATGCTGTTCGGGATGGTAATGGTATATTCCGCGTCCATTTCTTTGCCCGACTCGCGTAAATATGCGAGTTATAGCAATAGTCATTTTCTGATTCGTCAAGCGATCTTCGTGACCGCTGCCATATGCAGCAGCTTTATCATTTTTCGGGTGCCGATCGCCACTTGGCAACGCTGGGCGCCGTATTTGTTCGTGGCTACCCTGATCCTGTTGCTGTTAGTTTTGGTACCTGGTGTGGGCAAAGGCGTAAATGGTGCAAAGCGCTGGCTGTCGTTCCAGATTTTTAATTTACAACCTTCCGAATTGATGAAGTTGTTTGTTGTTTTGTATGCGGCGGATTACACAGTACGCAAGCAGCAATTCATGCATAAGCTGACCAAAGGTTTTCTGCCAATGGCCGCAGCAGTGGCGATTGTTGGGTTGTTATTGCTGCTGGAGCCGGATCTGGGCGCGTTTGGTGTAATTGTTTGCATCGCGATGGGTATTTTGTTTTTGGGCGGCATTAACGGTGTCTGGTTCACTGGCATCGGCGCCACTTTAGTAGGAATTTTTAGTCTGGTAATTATGTTGTCGCCATGGCGGCGCGAACGGATTTTTGCCTATTTGAATCCATGGGATGAAGAAAATGTATTAGGTAAGGCGTATCAATTGTCGCATTCACTGATTGCCTTCGGGCGCGGCGAATTGTTCGGCGTCGGGCTTGGCGGCAGTGTCGAGAAATTGCATTATTTACCTGAAGCGCATACCGATTTTTTATTGGCCGTGATTGGTGAAGAGCTAGGCTTTGCCGGCGTACTGGTAGTGGTGGTGATGTTCTACTGGATCATCAAACGCTCTTTTGAAATCGGTCGCCAGGCCATCGCCCTGGATTTGACCTTCGCCGGATTGGTGGCAAAAGGGATCGGGATCTGGATTGGAGTCCAGACCTTCATCAATATGGGTGTAAATCTCGGCTTGTTGCCTACCAAAGGATTGACCTTGCCGCTGATGAGCTATGGCGGCTCGGGTGTGCTGATTAATTGTATTGGCCTGGCAATCCTGCTGCGCATTGATTATGAAAACAGGATTTTGATGCGCGGAGGCCGACTATGACGCATCTGAAACGACTGCTCATCATGGCGGCGGGAACCGGTGGTCACATCTTTCCCGGACTGGCAATTGCAACAACTATGCGTGCGCGTGGCTGGCAGGTTTCCTGGCTTGGCACCACACATGGCATGGAGCACGATATCGTGCCCAGGCATGGTATCGAAATGGACGCTATCAACTTCACTGGGCTACGCGGTAAAGGTTTGATGCATAGCGTACGCGGCGTATTTCGGTTGCTTGCAAGCTTCGTGTCCTGCTACCGCATCCTCGGTCGTCGCAAACCGGACGTGGTTCTTGGAATGGGCGGATATGTGACGGTGCCGGGCGGTGTAATGTCTGCCGCGCGTCATATCCCGCTGGCGCTGGTGAACGCGGATGCGGCCCTATTGTTGTCGAACAAAGCGCTGGTGCCAATGGCTAAACGGGTGCTGTTCGGTTTTCCTGCGGATTTTGGCAATGCAGCCGGTAAGGCTTTAGTAACAGGTAATCCAGTGCGCAAGGAAATCACAGCTTTGCCTGTGCCCGAGCAGCGTTATGCAGCACGCAGCGGGCCGCTCAGGATTCTGGTGATTGGCGGCAGTCTGGGCGCAAAAGCCTTGAACGATTGCTTGCCCGCGGCCCTGGCTTTGATTCCACTTGAAGCACGACCTATAGTCACGCATCAGTCCGGCAAAAAACACGTTGACGTATTGCGCGAAGCGTATGCTGCGGCGCAAGTGCAGGCGGAGGTTGTAGATTTTATTGATGATATGCCGCGTCGCTATGCGGATGCAGATCTGGTGATTTGCCGTGCCGGTGCAATTACCTTGTCTGAGCTGACGGCAGCGGGGGTGGCAAGCGTACTGGTGCCATTGATCGTATCGACGACATCGCATCAGCGCGACAATGCGCAGTGGATGGTGCAACAACATGCGGCAATCCATCAGCCGCAGAGCGAAATGACAGCAAAAAATTTATCCCTATTATTGCAAACCTTGTCACGTCAAGAGTGTCTGACGATAGCGCTGGCTGCTTATGCAATCGGCCGGCGGGATGCAAATGAAATGATTGCAGATGTACTAGAGGAATTGGCGAGCAAGGCATGAAACATAAAGTAAAACATATTCATTTTGTAGGAATTGGCGGCTCTGGTATGAGTGGCATTGCCGAGGTGTTGCTCAATCTCGGATACACCATTTCCGGCTCGGATCTTGGCAGTAATGCAGCGACCCAGCGCTTAAATAGGCTGGGCGCGCACGTAAGCTTGGGACATGCTGCTGAAAATACTCATAACGCCGATGTGATCGTCACTTCCACCGCGGTAAAACCAGATAATCCCGAAGTGCTGGCAGCACGGCGAAAAAATATTCCGATCGTGCCACGCGCCATGATGCTGGCCGAATTAATGCGTCTCAAACGTGGTATCGCAATCGCCGGTACGCATGGCAAGACAACGACTACCAGTCTGGTCGCCAGCGTGCTTGCGGAAGGCGGCCTGGACCCGACTTTCGTCATCGGTGGTCGTTTGAACAGCGCTGGCGCCAATGCCAAACTGGGTTCCGGTGATTTCATTGTGGTCGAGGCAGACGAGTCGGATGCCTCATTCCTCAATTTATTGCCAGTGATTGAAGTCATTACCAATATTGACGCTGACCATATGGAGACATACGGTCACGATTTTGCCAAACTTAAACAGGCTTTTATTCAGTTCACTGAACACCTGCCTTTTTATGGCGTTGCTGTGTTGTGCCTTGACGATTCGAATGTGCGTGAAATCATGCCTTTCGTTTCGAAACCAATCGTTACCTACGGCTTTCACGAAGATGCGCAAGTGCGCGCGGTCGACGCCAGGGCAATTGGCGAGCAGATGCAGTTCACCGTGCTTCAGGACGGCTATGCATCAATGAAGGTGACGCTGAACCAGCCTGGTATGCACAATATTCAAAATGCCTGCGCTGCTGTCGCCGTTGCTCGCGAGCTGAGTGTGGCCGATTGTGCGACCCAAAAAGCATTGATGGAATTTAATGGTGTAGGCCGTCGCTTCACGCGTTATGGCGAAATTGCCTTAACTGACGTCGATGGTAAGCCCCGCGGTAGTTTTACTTTGGTGGACGACTATGGACACCATCCGACTGAAATGGCGGCAACGCTCGCAGCTGCACGCGGTGCTTATCCGGAGCGCCGTCTGGTATTGGCTTTTCAGCCGCATAGATTCACGCGCACCCGGGACTTGTTCGAAGATTTCGTGCGTGTCATGTCTAGTGCGGATGCTCTGGTGCTGGCCGAGGTATACGCAGCAGGAGAACAACCGATTATCGCAGCCGATGGCCGTGCGTTGGCGCGTGCCATGCGCGTTGCAGGCAGGGTGGAGCCGGTATTTGTCGAAGATATCAATGCAATGCCGGAAGCCATCATGAATTTTGCACTGGATGGTGATGTCGTGATCATGATGGGCGCAGGCTCGATTGGCGGCGTTCCTGGAAAATTGGTACAAGGAAATCATCATGAGTGAGCGTGACACGATCAAGGAATTTGGCAGGGTTGGCGTCTTGTTTGGCGGCCGTTCGGCTGAGCGCGAAGTATCGTTGATGTCAGGTGCCGGTGTGCTGCAGGCATTGGTGAGCAAAGGAATCGATGCCCATGCATTCGATCCGGCACAGCGCAGTCTGGCAGAAATGGCCACCGAAAAATTCGATCGTGTATTCATTGCCTTGCATGGCCGTTATGGCGAAGATGGCACCTTGCAAGGTGCTTTGGAATTGCTAGGCATACCTTACACAGGGCCAGGCGTGTTGGCGTCAGCTATTGCAATGGATAAAGCCATGACCAAGCGGATCTGGCTGGCCAGCGCGCTGGCAACGCCGAAATTCGCAATGCTGACAACGCAAAGCAATTGGGATGCAGTAGTTGCTGCGCTCGGTTTGCCGTTGATCGTCAAGCCTGCACATGAAGGCTCCACCTTGGGCCTGACCAAAGTAACCCAGCTTGACCAATTGCCTGCGGCTTTTGCATTGGCTGTCAAATACGATAGAGCCGTCATGGCGGAAGAATTTATTTCCGGTATGGAGCTGACCTGTCCGATTCTGGGATATGGCAATGAGGCGAAAGCCTTGCCGGTTATCCGCATCATTGCACCCGATGCGAATTACGACTATCAGAATAAGTACTTTTCAAACGATACCCAATATCTATGCCCTTGCGGTCTGCCGGCAGAACAGGAATGGGCCATTCAGGAGTTGGCGCTGGAAAGTTACCGCACGCTTGGCTGCCGTGGCTGGAGTAGGGCCGATGTGATGGTGCGGGCCTCGGACAATAAGCCGTTTTTGCTAGAAATGAATACATCTCCCGGCATGACAGGACACTCTCTGGTGCCGATGTCGGCAAAAGTGACTGGACTTGGATATGAAGATTTATGCGTTGAGATATTACGTTCGGCTACGCTCGACCTGAGCCCATCCAACGACTGGATTGCGCGTTAGTTCTTTAGCTGCGTCAACAGAGAAACTACGAAGACCATGTGGCAAGAGATTAAAACAATCAACACGATAACCAATGCACTGTTTGCAGTGTTCGCATTGCTATTGTTGTCGGGTGGCATTTTCTGGCTCATGCAACGGCCGATGTTTATGTTAAAAGTGATCACGGTAGTAAGTGCTGACGACATGCCATTACACCACGTGAATCGGATGACGGTAAAAGTGGCAGCGATCCCGCGTATTAAAGGAAATTTTTTTACCTCCGACCTGGACGCTGTGCGTATGGCTTTTGAGGGTGTGCCTTGGGTACGCAAAGCGACAGTGCGCCGGGAGTGGCCGAACAAACTAGTCGTGACAGTGGATGAGCACGAGCCATTGGGAACCTGGGGTGAAAATGGCCGCCTGCTTTCGGTCAAAGGCGACCTATTTACAGCTAACCTCGCTGAGGCTGAAGAAAATGGTGACTTGCCTGAATTTAATGGGCCTGATGGCGCTGAAAAAGAAGTGATTGCGCGTTTTAATGAATTAAAGCAGTGGTTGGCACCAATACAGCTTGCGCCGGAATCGGTCCGGCTCTCCGATCGTTATGCCTGGACTGTAACGCTCAATAACGGTATCGCAGTGGAGTTGGGTCGGGAGCAAAACAAGGCAATGATGCGCGAACGTGTCGATCGATTTGTAGGTATTTATCCGCAATTGGTAGCGCTGCTGCAAAACAGGATTGAAAGAGTAGATATGCGTTATCCGAATGGGCTGGCACTCAAAGTGAGTGGGATGGCACCTGGATTGGAAAGCAAACGAAAGTAAGCAGAACACGATGACAAAAGACGCAAAAAATTTGATTGTTGGCCTGGATATCGGCACCTCAAAAGTAGTGGCTGTGGTGGCTGAGGTGATGGCTGATGGGCGCCATGAGGTCATCGGTCTCGGCCAGCATGAGTCGAAAGGGCTGAAGAAAGGCGTGGTCGTCAATATCGAGGCGACGGTCGAGTCGATCCAGCGCGCTCTGGAGGAGGCCGAATTGATGGCCGACTGCAAAATCAAGCATGTATATGCGGGGATTGCGGGCAGCCATATCCGCAGTTTTAATTCCAGCGGCATGGTGGCAATCAAGGATAAGGAAGTTACCGCAGCCGACGTTTCGCGCGTGATTGAGACCGCAAAAGCGGTCAATATTCCGACCGACCAGCAACTGCTGCATACCGTTCCGCAAGAATTCATTGTGGATAATCAGGAGGATGTGCGCGAGCCGATCGGCATGAGCGGTATACGCCTTGAAGTGCGTGTGCACATCGTCACTGGTGCGGTATCGGCAGTGCAGAATATCGTCAAGTGCGTGCGACGTTGCGGCCTCGAAGTATCCGACCTGATATTGCAGCCGATGGCTTCTGCCGATGCCGTGCTAACGCCGGATGAGAAAGAATTGGGTGTGGTGCTGATCGATATCGGTGCCGGCACCACGGATGTCGCGATATTTTCCGAAGGGGCGATCCGCCATACCTCGGTGATACCGATTGCCGGCGACCAGATCACCAGCGATATTGCGATGGCCCTGCGCACGCCAACCCAGGATGCAGAAGAAATCAAGCTGCGTTATGGCGTCGCCAAACAGGTATTGGCTGATCCCGGAGAGACGCTTGAAGTTCCGGGTTTGGGGGACCGTAATCCGCGCACCCTGTCGCGCCAGGCGTTGGCAGCGGTGATAGAGCCGCGCGTCGAAGAATTGTTCGCCTTGGTGCATCAGGTGGTGCGCGAATCCGGTTTTGAAGAAGTGCTGTCGAGTGGCATTGTGATTACCGGCGGCTCCGCACTGATGCCTGGAATGATCGAGTTGGCCGAGGATATTTTTCTGAAACCTGCGCGCATGGGCGTGCCGGGCTACAACGGCCAGCTTGCCGATGTGGTGCGCAGTCCGCGCTATTCGACGGTACTCGGCCTGTTGCTGGAAGCCAAGAAACAGTATTACCGTGGCCATGTAGTGACGCAGCAGGAAGGCTCTTTCAAGGAGGTATGGCAGCGCATGAAAGAGTGGTTTATCGGGAATTTTTGATGTGAACAGGTTTGGCGGGGTAATTTTTGAGTGCTTGAATTTTATTGTTTAATTTAATAGTTGTTTTCAGTCGCCAGCGATCATCCATAATGATTGTTTCCGACTGAAAATCACAAACCTACAGGAGGGCATCATGGAATTTGATATGGTCGATCATGCTACACAAGGCACCGTGATCAAGGTGGTCGGAGTCGGCGGTGCTGGCGGCAATGCTGTGCAGCATATGATCAACAAAGGTGTTACCGGGGTTGAATTCATCGCCGCAAATACCGATGCCCAAGCGTTACTGAACTCGAAGGCGCATAACGTGATCCAGATCGGCGACACCGGTTTGGGTGCAGGTATGAAGCCCGAAATTGGCCGTCAACTGGCCGAGGAATCGCGTGCCCGCATCGAAGACGCCTTGCGCGGCGCGCACATGGTCTTCATTGCTGCCGGCATGGGTGGCGGCACCGGCACTGGCGCAGCACCTATCGTGGCGCAGGTAGCAAAAGAATTGGGCGCATTGACAGTCGCAGTGGTGTCCAAGCCATTTTCGTATGAAGGCCAGAAGTGCATGGACATTGCCGACGAAGGGCTGGAAGCGCTATCACTGCACGTCGATTCTTTGATCATCATCCTGAATGAAAAACTGGAAGAAATCTACGAAGACGACACCATGGTCGAATGGTTGCAGCATGCCGATGACGTGCTCAACAATGCGGTAGCCGGGATCGCCGAGATCATCAATGTGCCAGGCCATATCAACGTCGATTTCAATGACGTTAAAACTATCATGGGCGAACAAGGCAAAGCCATGATGGGTACTGCCACTGCCTCCGGCGTGGATCGCGCGCGCATCGCTGCCGAACAGGCAGTTGCTTCACCTTTGCTGGATGGCATCGACCTGTCCGGCGCCCGCGGCGTACTGGTCAATGTGACGGCAAGCCGTAGCCTGAAGGGTAAGGAAATCAAGGAAGTCATGGCGGCGGTACGTGCGTTTGCGGCGCCCGACGCTTCGATTGCCCAAGGTATCGCCTACGATGACAGCATGGGCGACGACATTCGCGTGACAGTCGTGGCGACTGGTCTTGGACGTGCCAAGAAAGCGATGCAACTGGTGCAAAACACCATGCAGCGTACCGGCACCAATAACGAGCCCATGATGGCATCGTCGATTGCAGGCGCCTTGCATCAGGGAATGACGACAACGTCGCATGCGTTCGAGGGGCTCAAGGCGCCGGCGGTATGGCGTCGCGAATCTGCATCGGAAACTGTACGCGCACTGGAAAAAAATGGCATGGAAACCTATGACATCCCGGCTTTCCTGCGCAAGCAGGCCGATTGATAATTTCTGATTTTCCTGTCGCAGTGGATAAAACCCGCTCCGGCAGGAAAAAATAGACTAGGGCATACTGTGATTTGTACGCCGCGCCGAAGCTGGCGCGGCGTTTTTTTGTCCACAATATTTCAAATATGGAAGGAAATCGATATGACTATTAAAATCGGCGAAAAACTACCCGAAGGTACGCTTGCAGAATTCATCGAAGTCGAATCCGCAGGATGTTCGCTGGGACCGAATTCCTTTAATGTCAGTGATCTTGTCAAAGGCAACAAGATCGTTATTTTCGGTTTGCCGGGTGCTTTCACGCCGACCTGTTCGGCCCAGCACGTGCCAGGTTATGTCGCGCATGCGGCAGAGCTTAAAGCTAAGGGTGTCGATGAAATCTGGTGTATTGCAGTCAATGATGCGTTCGTAATGGGCGCTTGGGGTCGGGATCAAAAAGTCAATGGCACAGTTCGCATGATGGCAGACGGTAATGCGGCATTTAGCAAGGCACTTGGACTGGATGCTGACTTCACAAAATTTAATATGGGCACGCGTTCGCAGCGTTATTCGATGCTGGTTGAGGATGGTGTTGTCAAGCAGTTGAATGTGGAAGAGGGCGGCAAGTTCGAGGTTTCCAGCGCTGAAAAAATGTTGGCGCAACTGAGTTAAATCGAGATAAATTGAGATAAAGATTAGTTGCCAATAAAAAAGCCCGAACGGTGTACCCTAGGCGTTAGGTTATCGTGTTGATAATCGAGCAGTAACTCGTTCGGAACCCGCGTGGTGCTTAGCTCTCGCGGGTTTTTCGTATGCGGAAAATATTTTTAAAGAAAAAACAGCCCGCGAACCCTTACGGGGGGCGGACTGCGAGTAAATCGTCAACACGATAACCTAACGCCTAGCGGTGTACCGCTCGGGCTTTTTTATCTGGAGGTCTGTTGCAACTGCAATTGCAGTAGCAATGGCTTGGCAGAAATTATTTTAGATGATTCGAAATCAATTTGGTCATTTCAAACATCGATACTTGTTCTTTACCGTCGAAGATGGCTTTCAGATTGGCATCGGCATTGATCATGCGTCTGTTCTGCGGATCTTGCAGGTCCAATTTCTTGATATATTCCCACACTTTTTTGGTAACTTCAGTACGCGGTAACGGCGTTGCGCCGACTACAGTTGCCAATTCTGCGGAGGGTGTCATCGGCTTCATGAAAGCTGCATTTGGTTTGCGGGCTGGAGTTGCTGCCGTTTTTTCAGGAGCAGCTTTTTTAGCCGGTGCTACTTTGGTCGCTGCAGGTTTCTTGGCTTCGGGTTTTTTCGCTGTTGCCATAGGGTGAACTCCTCGTGAACTGTTAAGAAATAACGCATTTTTGCGCGTCCGCTAATATTGGTGGGGTTTGCAGGGGGACGCAAGTGTTTTTTACGGGTTTGCCGTGAATTGAGGCGATTGCTGCCGATTCTCATCTCAACGCATGCCTGGCATCATGCCTTTCATGCCGCGCATCATTTTCATCATGCCACCGCCCTTGAGCTTTTTCATCATCGATTGCATTTGTTCAAATTGCGCCAGCATCCGGTTTACCTCTTGGACTTGCACGCCGGCACCTGCGGCAATGCGGCGTTTGCGCGTGGCCTTGATCAGATCCGGCTTGGCGCGTTCCAAGGGCGTCATCGAATTGATGATGCCTTCCATGCGCTTGACCTGTTTGTCTGCCTGTCCCATGTTGGCGCCATTGGCAGCTTGCTGAAGTTGCGCCGGCAGTTTGTCCATCAGGTTGGCGAGCCCGCCCATTTTCTTCATTTGCGCCAGTTGCGACTTGAAGTCGTTCAGGTCGAATTTGCCGCCAACCTTGAGTTTCTGGGCCAGATCTTGGGCCGCTTTGACATCCATCCCCTTTTGGGCTTCTTCCACCAGCGCCAGGATATCGCCCATGCCGAGGATACGGTTAGCCATCCTGGTCGGATCGAATGCTTCCAATCCATCTAGTTTTTCGGAGATGCCAGCAAATTTGATCGGTTTGCCAGTGATGTGACGCACCGACAAGGCCGCGCCACCGCGTGAGTCGCCATCCAGTTTGGTCAGCACGATACCGGTCAAAGGTAGCGCATCGTTAAAAGCCTTGGCAGTATTGATCGCGTCCTGGCCCAACATGGCATCGACCACGAACAGGGTTTCGATTGGCTTGACTGCGGCATGAATCGCAGAAATTTCGCGCATCATCTGCTCGTCGATGCCCAGACGACCTGCGGTATCAATGATCAGCACGTCGTGATAATGCCTCTTTGCATAATCCAGAGCTGCCAATGCGATATCAACCGGTTTGTCGGTGCTTTGCGAGGGAAAGAAATCCGCTCCCACCTGGCCGGTCACGGCTTGCAACTGGGCAATTGCAGCTGGACGGTAAACGTCGGCCGAGACGGTCAATACCTTTTTCTTCTTTTCGCCGATCAGGTATTTGGCGAGCTTGCCGACTGTGGTGGTTTTACCGACCCCTTGCAGACCGGCCATCAGGATAATTGCCGGCG
The DNA here is from genome assembly GCA_041736255.1 of Burkholderiaceae bacterium. Taxonomy (GTDB): domain Bacteria; phylum Pseudomonadota; class Gammaproteobacteria; order Burkholderiales; family Burkholderiaceae_D; genus AVCC01. The sequence goes on along the minus strand of JBGSTZ010000156.1, from coordinate 100,348 downwards.
GTTGGGTGGCAAAATTCAGTTGCGTTGCTTCTGGGCCGAGGTCGGCGCCCATCAGGGAAGCCAGTTCGCGTTGCACCACGCCGACTAAGGCTTGTCCCGGTGTGAGCGAAGAAATGACGTCTTCGCCGAGTGCTTTTTGCTTGACGTTCGCTATGAATTCGCGCACCGCCGGCAGTGCCACGTCGGCCTCCAACAGCGCCATGCGCACTTCGCGCAGCATTTCGGCGGTATTCGTTTCGGTAAGACGCGCTTCGCCGCGCATGGTTTTGACGACTTTGGCGAGGCGCTGGGTAAGATTATCTAGCATGGCAGTGGCGTTTCAGAAATGGGGCGACAAGTTAATGTGCGTAATGTGCGCGGTGTGCGGCGCGACTAGACTGAAATTGCGCGCACCGGGATTAAAGTGCCATTTTAACCGATGCGGTACGCGCTGACGGCGACAGCGCGCATTAATCCGCTATGGTATTTGATGCGACCCTATTTAACGGCAATGAAGCGTTGTTGGGTCTCCGTCTGCGTGCAAATATAGCTTTTAATGCCACCCTATTATTGGGGGTATATAAAAATATAGGCAATAGCCGCATATGTATATTGCAGTTAATTATAATACTACTTATTGTATTTTATATGATGCAAGCCGATGAATTTCCAGTGATGTTCGAATTGCTAACAAATCAGCAAGCAATTGTCAGCAATTGCGGAGTAGATAGATAGTGTAAACTGACGACATGCAAACATCTTTTTTTATTGCGGCAGCAGTACTTTATGCAATCTGCGCATTTCTGCCGGTGCGCCACCATATCGTTATTTCCAGCGGGACTGCGCTCGCTTGGTTACTGCATGGAGCGGCATTATGGTCGGACGTGATTATTGCGCCTGAAACATTGCGGCTAGGATTCGCGATCATGTTGTCGGCTGCATTTTGGGTTTCGGTTGCCGCTTACTGGCTCGAAAACCGCAATTTTGCCCTGGATGGTTTACGGGTAATGGTGTTGCCCGTAGCAGTACTGGTGGTTATCTTGCCGATTGTGTTCCCCGGAAGCGTTGTGCCGTTACAGGGAAAATCGCCTATGTTTGCATGGCATATCGCGGTGTCGATGCTGGCATATGGCGCGCTGACTGTAGCTGCTTTTCATGCAGTATTAATGACAATTCAGGAATCCCGGCTGCACTTGAGCACAGGCTTGCGTTCGCAGGGGTGGGTTGCTTCGGCCATTGACCGTCTGCCGGCTTTGCTGACGATGGAAAAATTATTGTTTTGCCTGATTGGGTTTGGCTTTGTATTGTTAACGCTGACGGTGTTGTCGGGCATCGTATTTTCAGAACAGTTGTTCGGTCAGGCATTCCAATGGAATCACAAGACGGTGTTTTCCATGCTGTCATGGGTGTTATTTGGTGCATTGCTGGCGGGACGAAGATGGCAGGGCTGGCGCGGTAAAACTGCGCTGAGTTTTACCTTGTCGGGTTTTGCTACCTTGCTGTTGGCGTATGTCGGCAGTCGTTTCGTGCTTGAAGTGGTGTTACAGCGGGGTGGAGTATGAAATTTTGGGCTTGGTTGTTGTTGATCTTTCTTGTGGTGTGGGCAATTCGTTCCAGCGCCAAGAAAAATTCGATGCGCTCGCATAAAGCTGCAATGCCGCAACTTGATGAACCCGAACTGATGGTGCAATGCGCCCATTGCGGCGTGCATTTTCCCGCCTCCGAGGCGATTAGCCAGTCTGATTTGTCGTTTTGCAGTGAAGAACATCGCCAGCTGCATTTGCAATCCTAGTGCATGAGGCGCAGTGATTTGACCGGGCCTGTTGCGCCTGACGCGTCGCTTTGGCGTTCGCTACAGGCGATGAACCTGACCCGGATCATCATTGCCGGTTTGCTGCTGGCGTATTTCAGTCTTAATGCAACTATCGCAACTAACGTAAGCAAAGTTGGGTTGTTGGGCGTCCAGAATTTTTATCCGAAGATTTGCATCGGATATTTGTTGCTGGCAATGGCATTTACCGCATTGTCCGCTTTTTTTCGGCGAAATGTCCTATCGCAATTGTCGGCTCAAATTGCCATAGACAGCCTCGTCATATCAGCGCTGTACGTAGTCGCTGGCGGCACCAAAAGCGGTTTGGCGATTTTGTACCTGTTCCCGCTGGCCGGCGCCGCAATTCTTGCGCCTTTGGTAATCGCACTGTTTTTCGTCTCAGTCGTGACCTTGTTTTTATTGGCGGAAGCCGGCTATCGGGTATTGACGCTGGAGGGCGATGCCGCGTTCATGCAGGCAGGGCTTTATGGCGCAGCATTTTTTGCCGTAATTTTTGTCGTCAACCGCCTTGCCGCCAGGCTCCTTAAACAAGAATATCTGGCGACTAAGCGCGGCATGGATTTGCACATCCAACAAGCCATCAACCGGCTAGTGATCGCTGACATGGGAGACGGCATTTTGGTGGTAGATCGCGACGGCGCAGTTTTGATGGAAAATCCCGCCGCGCAGCACATGCTGGGCTTGGCTGACTTGCGCCACAAACCGGCCTGGCGCTTGAACGATATCCCTGCATTGGCGCCGATTGCCGAAGCTTTTTTTGCTTGGCTCGCATTGTCTGGCAAGACGGAGCCGATGCTCGAGCAAGCGAAGACGCCAATTTTCGTTTTCGTCAAACCCGCTGTGCCTGCGACGCTGGACGGTAAAGCGACTGTTTGGGGTGCGCGCCGCGAGCTTTTTTTTCATCTCAAGCTGCATTTCGTGGCAGTCGATACGGCCGATCCAAAAATTGCCAGGACCATTATTTTCTTGCGTGATGTCAGTGAGATCGAAAATCAGGCGCAACAATTGAAGCTGGCCTCGATGGGACGCCTGACCGCCAGCATCGCGCACGAAGTCAGAAATCCGCTGGCGGCGATTGCACATGCGAACGCATTGCTGCAGGAAGATGCTACTGATCCAGTTTCTACGCGACTGTTGGCAATCGTCGCCGATAATGCGGCACGGGTGAATCGCATGATTGAGGATATTTTGAATCTCTCACGCAAGGCCCAACTGCATGGGGAGCCTTTCCTGCTGTTCCCGGCTTTGGCCGACATCGTCAAGGAATTCGAGGATGCGCACGCGTTGCCGGCAGCCATGATTGCACTGAGCGGTTCCGATACCCCGCGAATACGTTTTGATCCGATGCATCTGCGTGAAGTGGTGGTGAATTTGCTGTCTAATGCGATCCGCTATACCAGTCGCCAGCCAGCCAGCATCCGGCTGCACGTGGCCTGCGACGATGCCGGCAGGCTTGAGCTGCATGTGCAGGATGATGGGCCCGGGATTGCTGCGGTGGTGCGTATGCATTTGTTCGAGCCATTCCATACTACTTCCAGCAAGGGCACCGGTCTGGGACTCTATCTGGCGCGGGAACTCTGCTTGAATAATGGCGCGATGCTCGACTATGAATATCGCACCGATGCTGTCAATTATGTTGATCAGCGCGGCGGCGCAGCCAGCGGCAGGTTTGTGATTACCTTTGCGCTACGGCAGTGCCTTGATTATTAATCCAATATAACTAACAGACTGTAGCCATGGTTTCTCCCCGTATTCTGGTTGTCGATGATGAAGCGGATTTGCGTGAGTTGCTTGAAATCACGTTAATTCGCATGGGACTTGATGTCGATAGCGCCGATAGCCTAAGCGCTGCGCGGGCGCTTCTGGCGCAACAGCAATATGCACTGGTATTGACCGACATGCGGCTGCCGGATGGCTTGGGAATCGAGCTTGTCAGCGAAGTTGCCGGCAGTTGTAAAAACACACCAATCGCAGTCATTACCGCTTTCGGCAGCGCTGAGAATGCGGTGGCGGCGCTCAAGGCAGGCGCGTTTGATTACGTTTCGAAGCCGCTGGCATTGGAACAATTGCGCTTGCTGGTGCACTCGGCGTTGCGCGTGGACGGCGCTGAGAATATGTCCGCCAAGCCTGTCGCAACGAACCTCCCTGCAGCGCGTCTCACCGGAGAATCACACGCAATGCAATCCTTGCGCGCTCAGATCGCACGTCTGGCGCGCAGCATGGCGCCGGTGGCCATTAGCGGCGAATCTGGCAGCGGCAAGGAACTCGCAGCGCGTGAAATTCATGCCTCCAGTGCTCGTGCAGACCAGCCTTTCATTGCGGTAAATTGCGGTGCGATTCCAGATAATTTAATGGAGTCGGAATTTTTTGGATATCGCAAGGGCGCGTTTACCGGCGCCATGGAGGACCGCGATGGATTTTTTCAGGCGGCGCACGGCGGCACGTTGATGCTGGATGAAGTGGCCGATTTGCCGCTGGCGATGCAAGTCAAGCTGCTGCGCGCGATTCAGGAGCGCCGCGTGCGCAAGATCGGCGCCACCGCCGAGGAGGCGGTGGACGTGCGCATCATCAGTGCCACCCACAAGAATCTCGCCCAATGCGTGGAAGAGGGAAGCTTTCGGCAGGATTTGTATTACCGCCTAAATGTGATCGAGCTGGTGTTACCGGCGTTGCGCGAGCGACTGGACGATATCGGTCCGCTAGCGGATGCCATTCTGCAGCGCTTGGCCAGCACTGATAACAGCGCCGATAACACAGCTGTTCTTGGGCCGGGCGTGCTGGACGCATTGTGCCGCCATGCATTTCCGGGCAATGTGCGCGAGCTGGAAAATATTCTTGAGCGTGCACTGGCGTTTGCCGAGAATGGGGTGATTGAAATCGCCGATCTGGCGCTAAAAATAGTACAGCCGCCGGCCTTGTCGACGCCCAATATCGCGCCCGCTGCTGCTGACAACAGCGCGATAACTCTGCACAATTCTAGTGAAGATAATTGTGATAATAATCTTCCAAACTGTTTGCCGGATTACCTGAACGATATAGAGCGCGACATTATCCGGCGTGCATTAATCCAGACCAGATTCAATCGGACCCAGGCTGCGGAGTTGCTCGGCATCAGCTTTCGTCAATTGCGCTATCAGATGCAGAAGCTTGATATCAGTGATCCAAAATGAAGCAGGATAAATATATGCAAACCAGCTTCGAGGTGGCGGCCGATGGCTGGTGTCGCGAAGCGCTGCGCATTGCATCGCCCAACTGTGATGCACGGCCAGTGGGCACTGGTATCGACTTGCTGGTAATTCACAATATCAGTCTGCCGCCGGGGCAATTCGGTGGCGAACGGATTTGCGAACTGTTTACCAATCGGCTCGATTGTGATGCGCATCCATACTTCGAGCAGTTGCGCACGTTGCGGGTTTCGGCCCATTTCCTGATCCGCAGGGATGGCGTTGTGGTGCAGTTCGTCTCCGCCAATGATCGCGCCTGGCACGCGGGCCTGTCGTCGTTCGGCGGGCGACAGGGCTGCAATGATTTTTCCATCGGCATCGAGCTGGAAGGAACCGATTTCGAACCCTATCTGGAATCGCAATATGTGGCGCTTGCTGCACTCACCAGTACCCTGCAAGCTCGTTACCGGTTTAGCGATGTGGCTGGACATGAGCACATTGCGCCGGGTCGGAAGACCGATCCCGGACCGTCTTTTGACTGGCAACATTACCGTCAGTCACTCGACGCACAAACCCGGTTAGCACACACTCATGGTGCGTTGCGCTTCCCTGCGTGACTTGAAAGGTCAACCATAACACCGCGCCGGAATGCCACCACTATTTGTTGCGCCAGGCGTTCGAGGAAGCGATCCATACCCACGCTTATCAATATCTCGTCGAGTTGCTGGGTTTGGATGAAGTGCGCGATGAGTCGATGCACGCCAACTTCGGCATCGACCTGATCAACACTATCAAGATGGAAAATCCGCAGTTGTGGACGGCAGAATTCCGTGAAGAGATCAACGCCTTGTTTTTACACGCGGTAGAGTTGGAATATCGCTATGCAGAAGATACAATGCCGCGAGGCGTGTTATGGCTTGAATGCGCCGATGTTCAAAGGCTATTTGCGATTTATCGCAAATCGTCGCGCACAGCAAATTGGGCTTGACCCGATGTTTGCACAGGCAGAGAATCCATTCCCATGGATGAGTGAAATGGTCGACCTGAAGAAAGAACGTAATTTTTTCGAAACCCGGGTCATCGAGTATCAAACCGGCGGCGCACGCAATTGGGGTGAGTATCTGGTGCCATCCAGTAAAGCGCGCAATCGGTGCCACAAGCAACGCCTACATGGAAGGTTATCACCCGATTTAATGCACAGTGAAAAACCGAATTGTTCTTATCAGTTTCTGCCGCCAGACCTGACCAAGTCAGGCGAGGCGGCTTTTTCGTTGAAAAAACTGGAAGTTTTTCAACGGCAGGATTCCAGTGCAAGTAATTACAGCGCAAATATTGCAGTGGGCATTTTTTGCAGAGCCAACTGGAGTATTGTTGCGCAATCTGTTTTGCAGGCTAACCCTAATGTAATTTGCGTATTTATGCGTATTGCGGAGGGGTGCCATTGTGGCCGTATGTTGCATCGGAAATTGGATGCGACACATCGGCTAGTGCCGAATTCATTGGCGCATGCAGATTTGGTTTGTGCCTATGAATAATCCGCTTGGCCGATCGCGATGGTTAGTCGGATTAAAATTTTAAAAATTGATTTTCCCATCTCTCGTGAAGGAGAAAAAAATGGCAACAGCAGTCAAAAAACCAGCAGCGAAGAAACCGGACACCAAGTCCGCCGCGCCTGCAAAGAAGCCAGTGGCAGGTGCCGCTGATAAGAAAACACCAGTAGTCGCTAAAGTTGTGGCGGATAAAAATGCGGCACCAAAAGTTGTACCTAAAGTTGCCACGAAGATTGTCGCAAAAGCTGTAGCAAAAACGGTACCGATAGCAGCCGCAGCCAAAGAAGTCGCAGCTAAACCGGCAGGCAAGACTGCAGTAAAAGCGGCAGCGGCCAAGCCAGCAGAAAAATCGGCCGCAAAGCCGGCAGCCAAAGCAGCCGCAGCCAAACCGGCAGCGAAAAAGGCGGGTGCAGCACCTAAAGTGGCACCTAAAGCAGCACCTAAAGCAGCACCTAAAGCAGCAGCTGTCCAAGCTATCGCAGCTAAAACAGTCGCAGCCAAGAAACCGACAGCCAAGACTGCAGTAAAAGCGGTAGCGGCCAAGCCAGCAGAAAAACCAGCTGCAACGCCGGCAGCCAAAGCAGTGGCCGTCAAACCGGCAGCCAAGGCAGTCGCCAAACCGGCAGCGAAAAAAGCGGCAGCAGCACCGAAAGCAGTTGCAGCCAAAACAGTCGCAGCCAAGAAACCGGCAGCCAAGACTGCAGTAAAAGCGGTAGCGGCCAAGCCGGCAGAAAAACCAGCTACAAAACCGGTAGCCAAAGCAGTCGCAGCCAAACCGGCAAAGAAAAAAGCGGCAGCAGCACCGAAAGCTGACGCTGTCGAAGTCGTCGCAGCCAAGCCCAAGCCAGTAACTAAAAAGGCGGGTGCAGCGGCGAAGAAAGCTGCCGCGTCGAAAGTCGCTGCGGCCAAGAAACCGGCAGCAAAAACCGCCGCGCCTAAAAAAGCCGCGGCAAGTTCGGATGCGAAAACCGTGCTTAACCCAGCCGCAGCATGGCCGTTTCCTACCGGTTCCCGCCCATAATCTGATGATTTTTCTCAGGGGCCGCAATGGCTTCTGGCACAATACCCGCTGTGTGGCTTGTCGTCATACGGCGGGTTTTTTATTTAAGGAGCTTCCATGCTGCATGGCATTTTGACGTTGGTAGTGGGTACAGTTGCGGTCATCGTGGCCGGTGTGTTGTTGTTGCGATTCTGGATGCAGGCGGTGCGGGTGCGGCCACCGACGACTATTGCGCAATTTGTTTTTCGCCTGTCGGATTGGCTGGTGCTGCCGTTACGCCGCGTGTTGCCTGGCGCCGGCGGTTACGACTGGGCCTGTCTGTTCGGCGCTTATCTGATTGCAGTGGTTGCGACCGCAATCGAGATGCTGATTATTTCACCGTTCTCGTTCCAGGCGCTGCTGTTGCTGGCACTGGTGCGGCTGTTGCAGTGGGCGTTTTATGGCTGGATGGGGTTGCTGATCATCGAAGCAGTGTTTAGCTGGGTCAATCCGCAAGCACCGTTGGCGCCGTTTGTGCGGGCGCTGAATGAACCTTTGCTGCGCCCATTGCGGCGCGTCATTCCTTTGGTCGCAAATATCGATTTGTCGCCGCTGGCGGCGCTGCTGATTTTACAGGTGGTGTTGCAAATTCTCAGCAGACTGATCCTGTCACTGGCATGAACCGCGATGGGTGTTTGTAGCGCAGGCCTCCGTGCCTGCGCTACTGGATTTTAGTGGGTGATGCGGGTGTGGCCGCTGCGCGTCATCACTTTGACCCGTTCGCCGGGCTGAAAAACCGCGCCGGGTTCGATGCGGTAAGCGACTGGTGCAGTATCGCCATCCAGCCGCAGCAGCAATTCCGTCACGGTTCTGGTGCGCGCGGATTGCCCGCTCGGCGGCGTGTCCGCATCGTCCGCAATTACATCTCCTGCGATTGCCGTTTCACCAGCGACATTATCAATTACTACTGCACTGCGTACCGCAACGATGGTGGCCATCCGCACCAAGGTGCTGCCCTGGGTGGATGATGTCATTGGTGAGGAGTTGGATTGCACAGACATTGCGCACCCGATGGTTAGTGCCGGCAGCAGCAGGATTAACAGACGAAAATTGGTGCGCATAGATGTTTAAAATAAATGTTTAAACGCGTTTTTACAGACGATAGTCGAATGCCGCAAAAAACCGTTCTTCAATTTCAGCCTTGCCCGGCGCGTGATTTTGTCCGCCCTGGTATGCAATTTTGATGGATCCCATCAGGCTGGCCAAGCGGCCGGTAGTAGCCCAATCCATCTCATTGCTCAAGCCGAACAGCATGCCGGCGCGGAAAGCATCGCCACAGCCAGTCGGATCGACTATGCGATCTGCTGCAACGCATTCGATCTCGATTCGCTCGGCTGCCGTGAAGATATGCGCGCCCAACTCACCGCGCGTGACGACCAATGCGGAGACGCGCTGCGCAATCTGATCCAGCGTTAAACCGGTACGCTGGGTCAATAGCTCCGCTTCATAATCATTGACCGCGACATAGGTCGCCAGTTCGATGAAATGGATCAGTTCTGCACCGCTGAACATTGGCAAACCTTGGCCTGGATCAAAGATGAAGGGGATTTCCAGTTCCGCGCAATCGCTGGCATGCTGCAGCATGCCGTCGCGGCCGTCCGGTGCGACGATGGCTAGCTTGACCGGGCCGGCATCAGCCACCCGGTTTTCGTGCGAGAACATCATCGCGCCCGGATGAAACGCAGTGATCTGGTTGTTGTCGGCGTCGGTGGTGATGAACGCTTGTGCGGTATAGGCCTCTGGGAAAGTACGGATATTGCGCCGCGAAATGCCCAATTGGTCCAGGCGGTCGAGGTAAGGCTGGCTGTCCTGGCCCACGGTTGCCATGATGCGTGGGACGCCGCCCAGCAGGTTCAGGTTGTAGGCGATATTCCCGGCGCAGCCACCGAACTCCTTGCGCAACTCTGGCACCAGAAAGGCGACGTTAATTTTGTGTAACTGGTCGGCCAGGATGGCGTTGGAGAAACGGTCGCCAAACGACATGATGGTGTCAAAAGCTATCGAGCCGCAAATTAAAGATGTCATGATGAAAAGTCAAAAAAATTGATCGGGTGAATCGTGGTGGAGCACAAAAACTGCATTCCAGTGGCGCAATGTGCAATATTAGTGTTGTGTATAGCTTAAAACATGCCATTTTACGCATATGAAGAAAGCGGATTAAAAAATACTGGTAATTTTTTTTGCATTATGGATAAAACAGCACGACGCGATATCCGGCAGCCTGCAATTGGGTTAGCGTAAAGGTGAGCCGGACCGATTGTTCGCTGTTGGCGGCAATGCCTTCGGCGATACCGGCAGAGGGGACTGGAAATTCTTTTGGTGTGAAGACGCGCCGCAAGATGGCGCGTTGATTGCCATCATTCAGGGTTAATTCAATATTTGGCCATGTCTGTACGGTGCTGCTGCGATTGCGCAACAGCAGCGTCAGAACCAGGGTGCCGGCAGGGCTGGTCTGGGCCTGCAGTTCGGACGATTCGATGGTTATCGCATCAATTTGTGCGGGAAGTGAAATGCTGCAGCCAAGTACTTGGCAGATGGCAAGCAATGCAGGTTTTGCTTGCGGCAAGTGTGCGGCGATCTGATTGCGCAGTGCATAGCTGGCTTGCACTAGAAAAACCAGCGCCAGAATAGCGGAGCTGACGCCAATCAGTATCCGCGTGCGGTGCTTCCTGTGCTGCTGGCGGCGCGTGGCGGTAACGAAGCTGGGTTCTTCTTGCACAGCATTTTCAACAGCAGGTGCTGCAACCGGCGAGGCTTGGGCTGGCAACGGATACGCAATACGGTCGGGGTCGGGCGATGTTGGTGCAGAGTCGGTATTCGCGGCGGTCAGTAGTCTGGTTTCGGGCGCCAATTGTTCCGGCGGAGCGGTGTCGGGAGCCGCAGTAGAGGTCGGATAATACTGCTCCACTGGCGGCTCTGCCTGCGCAATATGGAGCAAAGTCATTCGCCCCAGCGCCTCGTAATCAAGCTCCTCCAGATCGTCATCATCCGGATCGTATTTGAGTGGCGTGACTGGCGCGGTATCAGGAGGCTGTGCAGTAACCGCAGTCACCGCAGTAACTATAATTGCAGCAGGCATAGTTGCTGGAATGGCGGCAAAAACGGGAGCCAGGTTTGTGCCTGCACCGGTTTTAGCATCGTCCGCAACCTGCGCCGGCGTAATGGTTGGTTGGCTTGCCGCTGCCGGCAGGATCGGTTCCTTGCGCTGTTCAGTGCCGATTGCAGCAGGCTCGATTTTTTGCTGTCCGTCTGGCGGCAATGCTGCCGGAAATGTGGGTGGCAATAAGTGCGCTATGCCATTGAAGACTTGGCGGCATTGTCCGCAACGCACCATGCCGGCACGTAATTTCAATTGGTCATGTGCGACCCGAAACGTCGTGCCGCAATGCGGGCATTGGGTGGCAAGCGCCATTACTATTGAGTGGCTGATGCGTGTGATGCCGCTGATGCAGCATGTTGTCCGAAAAGCGCCACCCAGCCATCCTGCTCAGCCCATACCGTCAGACTGATGAAAGGAGCGTAGGCAGCGGCGACTTCTTGCGCCTGTGCTGCCAATATGCCGGACAGCACCAGCGCCCCGCCGGCAGCAACCCGTGCTGCCAGCATTGGCGCCATCAGCACCAGCGGGCCGGACAAGATGTTGGCAACCACGATGTCAAACATTTGACCCTCCGCACTCTTGCCGAAAGCGTCTGGCAAGTAATAATCAATCGCGCAATTATTGCGGGCGCTATTTGCCGTGGCAGACTCGATCGCCTGCGGGTCGATATCGACCCCGATGACGCTGGCTGCACCGAGTTTATGGGCCACCATGGCAAGAATGCCGGAGCCGCAACCATAGTCGAGCACCGATAAACCTTGGGACAATTGTTGCGCATGCACTTCCAGCCATTCCATGCAAAGACGCGTGGTGGGATGGCTCCCGGTGCCGAAAGCCAAGCCGGGATCGAGTTCCAGTATCAAGCCGTTCGGGTCCGGCGCGGTATGCCAGCTCGGCACTACCCAGATATTTTTGCCGATATGGATCGGTTCAAACTGGGATTGCGTTAATCGCACCCAATCCTGATCTTCCACTGTCCGCAAGCTGTAAGCCGGAAGAGTGGCAAGCTTGGTGGCGGCGCTGGCCTGCGCCATGATGGCTGCAGAATCGGCGTTGGCCTCAATCAGGGCAATCACGCGGCTGCGCTCCCACGCCGATTGATCCGGCTCCATGCCGGGCTCGCCGAACAGCGGTACTTCGGCCGCTGTGCCCAAGTCGGCATCTTCTACGGCAACCGACAGTGCGCCGACTTCCATCAACGCATCCGACAGGGCTTCTGCGTGCGTGCGTGCTATTTCGATGACGATTTCAGTCCAGCTCATGTCCAGCCTTATTTATTGGAGGGTTTTTGCGGCACCTTCGGTAAATCCGGTTTTTCCGCCAGTTTTTGTTCCAGGTAGTGGATGCTGGTGCCACCTTCTATAAAGCGCGCATCGACCATCAAATCGCGATGGAGCGGAATATTGGTCAAGATGCCTTCTACCACCATTTCGGATAGTGCGATTTGCATGCGCCGGATCGCCTGTTCGCGGGTGGCGCCGTAAGCGATCACTTTACCGATCATAGAATCATAATGCGGCGGCACGTAATAGCCGTCATAAGCGTGCGAATCGACCCGAATGCCGGGCCCGCCCGGAACGTGCCAGGACGTAATTCTGCCAGGGGAGGGCGTGAATTTGAAGGCGTCTTCGGCATTAATCCTGCATTCAATTGCATGGCCGGTGAGCTTCACTTCGCGTTGCCGAAAGCGCAGTTTTTCGCCCGCCGCAATGTGAATCTGCTCTTGCACGATGTCGATGCCGGTGATCATTTCTGTCACCGGATGCTCTACCTGGACCCGGGTATTCATCTCAATAAAATAAAATTCGCCTTCTTCATATAAGAATTCAAAAGTACCGGCGCCGCGATAGCCGATTTTGCGGCAGGCTTCGGCGCAGCGTTCGCCGACTTTTTCGATGATTTTGCGCGGAATGCCGATTGCCGGTGCTTCTTCGATCACTTTTTGGTGCCTGCGTTGCATCGAGCAATCGCGCTCGCCGAGCCAAATTGCGTTTTTGAATTCGTCTGCCAGAATCTGGATTTCCACATGGCGCGGATTTTCCAGAAACTTCTCCATATACACTTCTGGATTGCCGAAGGCGGCGCCGGCTTCGGTCTTGGTCATGGCGACCGCGTTGAGCAGCGCAGCTTCGGTATGCACCACGCGCATGCCGCGCCCGCCACCGCCACCGGCAGCCTTGATGATGACTGGATAGCCGACTTGGCGCGCGGTGTGGATGATGATTTTTGGGTCGTCCGGCAATGCACCTTCCGAGCCGGGCACGCAGGGCACACCGGCCTTGATCATGGTTTGCTTGGCCGATACCTTGTCGCCCATCAGGCGTATTGATTCTGGGCGCGGGCCGATAAAGACGAAGCCGGATTGTTCTACACGTTCGGCAAAGTCGGCATTTTCCGACAGGAAACCATAGCCCGGATGAATCGCCTGGGCATCGGTGACTTCGGCCGCGCTGATAATAGCTGGCATGCTCAGGTAGCTTAAAGCGGATTGCGCTGGGCCGATACAGACCGATTCATCGGCCAGTTTGACGTATTTTGCTTCACGGTCGGCTTCGGAATGCACGACGACCGTCTTGATGCCCATTTCGCGGCAGGCGCGCTGGATGCGAAGCGCAATTTCACCACGATTGGCGATGAGGATTTTTTCGAACATAGGGATGTGAACTCGAGAGGCCTTGAAGGTTAAACGCCAGAAAAGAAGAACAAACTTGCGGCACATGCAAAGAGCAGGTGCCGCAAGCTGCGTACGTTCCTAGCCAATCACGAACAACGGCTGGCCGTATTCGATCGGCTGGCCGTTTTCGACCAGAATCTGTGTGATGACGCCGGAAATTTCAGCTTCGATTTCATTCAAGAGTTTCATGGCTTCGATCAGGCACAGCGTCTCGCCTTCCTTGACGCTGGAGCCGATGTTGACGAAGGGTGCCGAGCCCGGTGCTGAAGAGCGGTAAAAAGTGCCGACCATCGGGGACTTGACCAGAAAGCCATCCGGCACCACCGGAGTCTCTACTGTCGGCGTCGCCGGCAGCGGCGCAACGGGAGCAGCTGCCGCAGGAGCTTGTGCTGGCATCATTTGTTGCGGCATCATCATGACTTGCGGATTTTGCGGGTAGGCGGTGGATTTGACGATACGGACTTTGCCGTCACCTTCTGTCACTTCCAGTTCGGCGATATCAGACTCGGAAACCAGATCGATCAGAGTTTTGAGTTTTCGTAAATCCATGTGAAATCCCTAGGTAGTTTTTAACAAAATAGCTGATATTTTAAGCTATTTGGAAGAATTTAAAAGAAAATGCGAATAAAATACGCGAAGTTAAATTTCTTGCAATGCGAATGCAATGGCTGCTTGATAGCCTGATACGCCCAAGCCGCAGATGACGCCTACAGCAATGGCGGACAGATAAGAAGTATGACGGAATGCTTCGCGCTGGTGGATATTGGATATGTGTATTTCGATAAACGGAATTGCCACGCCCGCCAAGGCGTCACGCAAAGCCACGCTGGTGTGGGTCAGGCCACCGGGATTGATGACGATGGCATCGATTCCTTCGTCTTTGGCGGCGTGAATCCGGTCAATCAGCGCACCTTCATGGTTGCTCTGGAAGCACGTCATGCCAGCACTTTCAGCCGCAGCTTGCGCCGTGGCGGCCTGTTCCACATCCTTTAGCGTGGCCGTTCCGTAGACCCCTGGTTCCCGTGTGCCGAGAAGATTGAGGTTGGGGCCGTTAATCAAAAGGATATTTTTTGCCATGAAGTTATGTTTTAATTACCAGCATTTTTAGCGACGATGGGCGCATTTTGCCGCTAAATGGCGTCGATTGGCAAGGAGAAACTCTTGATGGCGATCACAATAAAGATAAATCGGCGCGTAATACATCGATTTTAAGGCGACCCAAATACGTCTTTTTTACCAGTCCATCGCGGCCAATCAGCACCGTAAAGGGCAAACCGCCGGTTTTATTGCCGAAGGTACGTGCTAGTTCTGTTGCGCTGACCCCCGCTACAAAAAGCGGATAACTGATTTGGTATTTGCTAGCAAATGTAGCAATGTTAGCGGCAGAATCTATGCCGATGCCAAGCACTTGAATCCCGCGTGGAGAAATTTCGGTTTGCAGCGCAGACAGTTCAGGCATTTCCTCCACGCATGGAGCGCACCAGGGTGCCCAGAAGTTAACGACCATCGGTTTGCCACGCCACGCAGATAAAGCCTGCGGCTGGCCGCGCGCATCGGGCAGTGTTTGGGCCAGTAAGTCCTCAACTGCCGAGTTTTCTGCCGAGCTTTGCGCTACCTCCGGTTCCAGTCTTTGGGCGCTAATGTATGCGCCGATGGCAGCAAATAACACCCCTACGAAAATAAAAAGCATAAAAAGCGCGATGTTACGTTTCATTGTGTGCTTTCTGCAATCAGCGCCTGCAGCGCCGCAAGGTTGGCGCGTTCGCTTTTTAATTTATTGCTGCCGCGCAAATCGTCCGGTCCGTATATTGCCAAATGCACGCCTTCGTTATGCCACAGGAAACTCAGGGTTTCAATCGCATCGCGGTTGGAACGATGCTTGGAGCGGGGCGCTTCGGAGACGTCGAAATTGACATTCTTGTTCAGCAGGAATACCGCCACATCCTTGGGGTTGTCGGTAAAAAGCTGTATGTGAAGATTAGAATGTGCGCCAGCAGTGCCATTCAGTACCGCACCGGTCAGATAGGGATTGAACTGCGCCAGGTCATGCATCAGTTGCAGCGCCAGCGTGCGCAAATGCAGCAACCGCACTGGCTGGCTGTTGCCGGAGAACAGTGCTTGGTAAATCCGCACTTCTTTTTCTATTTGGGCATTATCAGGCAGGATATCGCCATGCAACTGTGTCTCGCCCAGGATTTGTCTGGCGGCGCGACGCTTGGCGCTGGCGTAGTCGGCGCCGTCCTGCACAATCATGCGTGCAGCCGCAGTAGCGATTTGGCTGCGCAACTGTGTGACATCTGTCTGGTAGTTGATATCCATGGCGGGCATCATACTACCGATGGCTGTCGGTGGCTGTCTGGCTGCTCAGGTAAAATCGCAGTATTCCATTTTAAAGCGGGCATCATGCATATCCATATTCTGGGCATTTGTGGCACTTTCATGGGCGGCCTGGCCGTGCTGGCGAAAGAGGCCGGGCACACCGTCACCGGCTGCGACGCCAATGTGTATCCGCCGATGAGCAGCCAGCTCGAAGCGCAGGGCATTACTTTGATCCAGGGTTTTGGCCCCGAACAGATTAATTTGCAGCCGGACTTGTTCGTGGTCGGTAATGTGGTGTCGCGCGGCAACCCGTTGATGGAGGAAATCCTCAACCGCGGTTTGCCATATACCTCCGGTCCGCAATGGATAGGCGAGCATATTTTGTGCAATAAATGGGTGCTGGCGGTGGCCGGCACGCACGGCAAGACCACGACCTGCGCAATGTTGGCGTGGATTTTGCAGGAAGCTGGCTATGCGCCGGGCTTCCTGATCGGCGGCGTGCCGCTGAATTTCGGCATTTCGGCCCGGCTCTCGGAGCGCGGCGAAACTTCGGATTTTTTCGTGATCGAAGCCGACGAGTACGACACCGCCTTCTTTGACAAGCGCAGCAAGTTCGTCCATTACCACGCTAAAACTGCAATTCTCAATAATCTGGAATACGACCATGCCGATATTTTCCCGGATCTGGCCGCCATCGAAACCCAGTTTCACCATCTGGTGCGCACCGTGCCCGGCATTGGGCGGCTGATCGTCAATGGACGCGAAGCGTCGATGCAGCGCGTGCTGCAGCGTGGCTGCTGGAGCGAAACCGAATTCTTCGGTGTCGAAGATGGCAGCGGCTGGGCTTTGCGTACACACGAAGACGACAGTTTCGACGTGATTTTCAACGGCCATCCGCAAGGCACAGTGTGCTGGTCGTTGAGCGGCGAACATAATCGGCTTAATGCACTGGCCGCGATTGCGGCGGCGCGCCATGTCGGCGTGCTGCCAGCGCAAGCGATCGAAGCGCTGGCCAGTTTTGAGAACGTCAAGCGCCGCATGGAAGTGCGCGGCACGGTCGGCGGCGTCACGGTCATCGACGATTTCGCCCATCACCCGACTGCGATTGCGACCACCATCGCCGGCTTGCGCAAGCGCGTCGGCACCGCGCACATTCTGGCGGTGCTGGAGCCGCGCTCCAACACCATGAAGCTCGGCACCATGAAACAGGCACTGGCTGGCAGTTTGGCAGATGCCGATCTTGTGTTTGGCTTTGGCGCGCCGGATGTGCTGGGCTGGGATCTGGCAGCAGCATTGGCGCCACTGGGCGCAAAAGCGCGTACTTTTGCCGCACTGGATGCGCTGGTGCCGGCTATCGCAGCAGCCGCGCAAGAGGGCGACCATATCTTGGTGATGAGCAATGGCGCTTTTGGCGGCGTGCACCAGAAAATTCTGGATCTGCTTGCAAAAGATGCATCGGCAGCGGCGTTGGCTTCGGCAGCATGATCCTGTATCTGCACGGTTTTCGTTCTTCTCCGTTGTCATTCAAGGCACAACTGCTGGCAGAGCGGATGCGCGCATTGGGTCAGACCGAGGCCTATCTTTGCCCGCAATTGCCGGCTTCTCCGAGCGCCGCAATAGCGCTGGCGCTGGAATTGGTGCAAAACTGTCCGTCGGGAGAATTGAGCATCATCGGTTCTTCGCTGGGCGGTTATTACGCGACCTGGCTGGCGGAAAAGCTCGGCTGTCGCGCGGTATTGCTGAATCCCGCAGTTAAGCCGCCGCGCGATCTGGAATCGTATGTCGGCGTGACTACCGCTTTCCATTCCGATGCGCCATTTGAATTCAAGCATAGTTACATTGCAGAACTGGAAGCGCTGGAGCTGGCGGCTATCAGCCGGCCTGAGCGCTATTATCTGATTGCAGCCACTGGCGACGAAGTGCTGGATTGGCGGGAAATGGTGGCGCACTACCCAGGCGCGCGGCATCGCATCATCAATGGCAGCGATCATGGCTTGTCCGATTTCGCCCGCTACGGCGACGAAGTGCTGGCATTTTGCGGCGTGACGGTGGCGCGCTGATGCCGGGACGTTGCAATGTCGCCCACTGGGTTGCGCATGTGAACGGGGTCAATCCATCACCGTCGATGCGCGCTTGGCTGACGGATCGGGCGTCATTGACTGCCAAGTTGACGGCGCGTTGCGGGCAGTTCCGGGTGCAGCGTCTGGCGCAGCGGCGCGCGGTCTGCCTGGCGGACGAATGCGCACCGATCGGTTTGCCCGATGCGCGCAAGGTGGTCGAGCGCGAAGTGCTGCTGCGATGCGATGGTCAGCCGATGGTGTTTGCCCACACCATCGTGCCGCTGGCAGCGACCGCAATGCAATGGCCGCTGTTTCGCAGTCTGGGCGAGCGCTCTCTGGGCAGCACATTATTCGGCGACCCTGGCGTGTTGCGCGGCACGCTGGAATATGCCCGTTTGCATCCCCGACATCCGCTGGTGCAACGCGCAAGTGTGGCAACGACCTTGGCGATGGATGCACCGTTGCTTGCACGCCGCTGCCTGTACCGGCGTCGTGGCGGCATACTCATGGTGACCGAACTCTTTCTGCCGGCTATTGCGACGCTGCAGTATATTTAATTGGTAGGGAGTATGCATTAAAAGTAATGTATTTCTGCATACATATAGTGCATTATTAAAAATACATAATATAGTATCTATATGAGATACACTGGTGCCACTGCTGGTGTGTTTTATACGGCATTTAATCTGCATTTATCTACAAAGTGATTCATGAATCTATTTTTCGAAGAATCCGGCGATTTCAAAGCTGGTCACGTACTTTCTCACACCGGCGAATCGTATCAAGTCGAATTGCCCAGCGGCAAACGCAGCAAGGTGCGGGTCAAAGATGTACTGCTGCAGTTCGAATCGCCGACTGCCATCGAATTGCTGGCCGAAGCGCATCTGGCTGCTGATGATCTGGATTTGGATTTCCTGTGGGAAGTTGCCAGCACCGACGAATTTGGCTTTGCAGAATTGGGTAGCGAATATTTTGGCCATGCGCCGATCCCGAGCGAAGCCGCCGGTTTGCTGATGAAGCTGCACGCAGCGCCAATTTATTTTCATAGAAAAGGCAAGGGCCGCTACAAGGCTGCACCGGAAGCGGCGCTGCAAGCAGCAAAGGCCGGCATCGAGAAAAAGCGTTTGCAGTCCTTGTTGCAGGCGCAATATGTAGAGGAATTGAAAGCCGGCCAATTGCCGCAAGCGATGCAGCCGCTGGTGCGCCAGCTGCTGTTCAAACCGGATAAAAATTCGCTCGAATTCAAGGCGCTGGACGCCGCTTGCAACGATTTGCACACCAGTGCGGCGCGCCTGATGCTGGCCTGCGGCGGCATCAAATCCGCCAAAGAATTGCACATGAGCAAATTCTTGCTGGAAAATTTCCCGAAAGGCACGGGTTTTGCGCCGATCACGATTCCTGCGATGCCGCAGCTGCCGGTGGCCGATGTGCGGGCTTTCTCGATCGACGATGTCACCACCACCGAAATCGACGATGCCTTTTCGCTGCAAACTTTGGACAACGGTCTGGTGCGGATCGGCATTCATATCGCCGCGCCGGGTTTGGGGATACGTCCGGACGATGCGATCGATGCGATTGCGCGCCAGCGCATGTCTACCGTGTATATGCCGGGCGACAAGATCACGATGCTGCCGGACGAACTGGTGCAAGCATTCACGCTGGGCGCCGGCCAAACTCGTCCGGCTTTGTCCTTGTACGCCACAGTCGATACCGCCGACTGGTCGGTTGTGTCCACCGAATCGCGCGCTGAAGCGGTGCCGATGGCATCCAATCTGCGTTTGAACGATCTCGATCATCTGGTCACCGAAGAAGCTTTGGCCGCGGACTCGGGCGAATATCCGCACAAGGCCGAGCTGGCCGTCTTGTGGCAGTGGGCGCAAGTGCTGGAACAGGGCCGCATGGCCAAGCGCGAGAGTTTCGGCCTGAGGGCGGAGCAAACCAACCGGGTCGATTTCAATTTTTATGTCGAAGACGATGTGGTCAGCGTGCTGCGCCGCAAGCGTGGCGCGCCGCTCGACAAGATCGTCGCCGAACTGATGATTTTCGCCAACAGTAGCTGGGGCAAGCTGCTGCACGAGCATGGCGTGCCGGGCATTTATCGCGCTCAGGGCGGCGGCTCCGGCAATGGCTGGGCGGCAAAAATGCAGGTGCGCATGGTCACGCACGCGGCGCCGCATCAGGGTTTGGGTGTGGATCAATATGCATGGAGCACGTCGCCGCTGCGCCGGTATACCGATCTGGTCAATCAGTGGCAGCTTCTGGCCTGCGTCGAGCATGGCGTCACCGCGCCGATGGTGGCGCCGTTTAAACAGCGCGACGCCAATCTGTTTGCGATCGTGTCTGCGTTCGAGGCCGCTTATGCTGCTTACGGCGACTTCCAGTCGAACATGGAGCGCTACTGGTGTCTGCGTTGGCTGGGGCAGGAAAATGCCAAACAGGTCGAAGCGGTGGTGCTAAAAGATGAAATTTTCCGTCTGGTTGATATTCCGTTGGTGATCAAGCTCTCAGGCACACCACCAATGACGCGCGGCGCACAAGTCCGGCTCGATCTGATCGGTTGGGACGAGGTCGATCTGTCGGTGGATGCTCGCCTGCTGGAAGTGATCGCAGTGCCGGGTGCAGATGCCGTGGAAGTCGAATTGAATCAAGAAATAAGCGAAATAAGTGACACCGAAGCCGAAACCGACGTTGCCACCGGCGAGGAAGCAGCTGCCATCGAGAGTGAGAGTCTGGAGCAAGAAGCTGCGGCCGAAGTGGAAGCGGGTACAGGGGCCGGCAAGGATGCATTGCCAGGATGAATCCATCTATGGCACACGCTGGCGCGGCGTGTGCCGTAAAATCCCAACACTTTGCAACTTAATGTTCCGATATTCGTGAAATTCTTCGATAAACTGACCCCGTTCTCGTTGGCTATTGCCGTGTCGGTGCTGGCGCACGGCGTCTTGCTGGGGGTGAATTTCGTCGCGCCGCAAGCGCGGCACTTCAAGCCGGCCGACACCGGGCTAGAGGTGATTCTGGTCAATGCCCGCCACGACAAGGCACCACTGAAGGCGGAAGCGCTGGCGCAAGCCAACCTCGATGGCGGCGGCAATGCCGACAAGGGCCGCGCCAAATCGCCGTTGCCGGATTTGCACAAAACCGAGGATGGCCAGAGCATAAAGGCCGCCAAGCGCAAGCAGGTGGAGCTGGAGGTGCAGCAAAAAAAACTGATGACCCAACTGCGGAAGAAGGAAAGCGCGTTTGAAGTGCAGGCGCAAAAAGACAAGGGCAAGCCGGAGGAAACACCGCCGCAGCCGCAAGGCGTCGATCTGACCGACAGCGCCAAGATCATTGCGCGCATGGAAGCGGAAATTGCCAAGAATATCGAAGACTATAACAAGCGCCCGAAGCGTACCCAGATCACGCCGAGCACGCGTGGTGTCGGCTATGCGATGTATTACAAGGCGCTGCAAGAACGTATCGAAAAGATCGGTACTCTGAATTTCCCGCAAAAAGATGGCAAAAAACTGTATGGCGAGTTGACCGTCTCGATCCCGGTATTTCAGGATGGCAGCATTTTCGAGCGGGATGGCGGGCCGCGCGTCGAACGCAGTTCCGGCAACCCCGATCTCGACAGCGCCACGCTGGCGATTGTCCGGCGTTCCGCGCCGTTCGGTCGCTTTCCTGACAATATGCGCAGCGTCGGCAAGGACGATTTGTGGGAAGTCATCGCCCGTTTTAAATTCACCCGCGAAGAAGCGCTGGAAACCGTGCTTACCGCGCCTGCCAATTAACCTCAAGACTGCATCATGACTGATCAATACGCCGTTATCGGCAACCCGATAGCGCACAGCAAATCGCCCGAGATTCATGCCAGCTTTGCAGCGCAGACCGGGCAGGACATCGCATACCGGCGCTTGCTGGCGCCGCTGGACGGCTTCGCGCAAACCGTGGCGAGCTTTGTTGCTGCCGGTGGCCGGGGCGCGAATGTGACGGTGCCGTTCAAGCTCGAAGCGTTTGCGCTGGCAACCCGCCTGAGCGCGCGCGCGCAAGCGGCCGGTGCGGTGAATACGCTGAAATTCGACGGCGATGCGATTATGGGTGACAACACCGACGGTATCGGTTTGGTGGCCGACATCGTGCGCAATGCCGGCGTGGCGCTGGCCGGTCAGCGCATTTTGTTGCTGGGCGCAGCCGGCGCCGCGCGCGGCGTGATTCTGCCTCTGCTGCTGCAGGGGCCGGCTGTATTGGTGATCGCTAATCGCACCGCTGCCAAAGCAACCGCGCTGGCGCAGCAGTTCGCTGCCGACGGGCCGATTCTGGCGTCTGATTTCGCCGATTTGGCGGAGCCGTTTGACATCGTCATCAATGCTACCGCTGCCAGCCTGTCGGCTGCGCTGCCACCGATAACGCCCCGAATTTTTGGCAAAACCACTTTTGCGTATGATCTGATGTACAGCAAGGAACCGACCGTCTTCATGCGCTTTGCAGCGCAGCACGGCGCTGCGGTGCGCGATGGTTTGGGCATGTTGGTCGAACAGGCGGCAGAATCGTTTTTGCTCTGGCGCGGCGTGCGGCCCGATACCGCCGATGTATTTGCGCAACTGCAATCCCAATTGCAGTCTTAAGCTGGCCTCCGCATGAAGAAACTACGCAAATATTTGTGGTGGCTGGTGCTCGCGCCATTCTTGCTGATCCTGCTGCTGCAACTGTATTATTTTGCGCAAATCGGTCTGTGGGTGGTGTTTAATCCTGCATCGACCAGCTTCATGCAGGCGCAATTGGTGCAGTTGCGGGAAAAAAATCCGGATGTCGTCCTCAAGCAGCAATGGGTGCCGTATCAGCGGATTTCGAAAAATCTCAAGCGTGCGATCATCGTCTCCGAAGATGCGCTGTTTGCAGAGCATCAGGGCGTCGATTGGGCCGCTCTGGAAAAAGCCTATCTAAAAAATACGCGCAAAGGCCGGGTCGTGGCCGGCGGTTCGACTATCACCCAGCAACTGGCCAAAAATCTGTTCCTGTCGGGCAGTCGCAGCTATTTCCGCAAGGCGCAGGAATTGGTCATCACCTACATGCTGGAATTCTGGATGAGCAAGGAACGCATTTTCGAGATTTATCTAAATGTGGTCGAATGGGGCAACGGTGTGTTCGGGGCAGAAGCGGCCGCACGCCATTACTACCGCGTTTCTGCTGCCAATCTGAGCGCCAGCCAAGCGGCGAAGTTGGCAGTGATGCTGCCCAACCCGCGTTATTACGACAGCCATCGCGGCTCATCCTATCTGGCGCGACGCACCCGCCTGATTTTGCACCGGATGGGTGCAGCGGAACTGCCTTGAAACAAGCTAATGCAGGGAATACAACGCAATCTAACGCTGAAATCAGCATTATCTCCGGTTCGGTGAATACGCTTGCTTGCCGGTTTCGATGTCAGTACACTGGCGCTGTTTTGCCCGTGCAGCTTGTAGTCATCAGCTTGTCACCCCGCTAGTTTATAGTCGCGTTCTTTTTGTACTACCGTGTTCCCGGCGGCGACTATTAGCCATTAGCCCGCTTGAACGTCCCGATCCGATTTAGTTACAGTATGTGTTGCGCGAAGTGGCGCGCCGTGGGCGCGCTCAGCACAGCAGCATGACTGGGAGAATTTAATGATTAATGCTTTCGTTTTGCAAAATGGCCGGCTCAAACAGGTGTATATCGGCACGCGCGCCGATCTGGTCAATATCGAACCGGTCTGGGTTGACCTGACCGAAGCCGACGATGCAGAGCGGGACTGGATCAAAAGCATCTATCAGGTCATCTTGCCGGGCGAAGACGAGGTCAAGGACATCGAGGCTTCAGCGCGTTATTACGATGCGGAAAACGGCGATCTGCATCTGCGCACCGATTTCCTGGTAGAAGAGGAGGAGGGGCCGTCGCGCAGCATCACGGTCGCTTTCATCCTGACCAAGAGCATGTTGTTTTCCGTCCATAACGAGGATTTGCCGGTATTTCGTCTGGTGCGCATGCGCGCCCGCACTCGCCCCGGTTCGATTGAGGATTTCAAGGATGTGCTGCTCGACCTGTTCGCCACTGACGCCGAATATTGTGCCGATGCGCTGGAAGGGATTTACCTGAATCTGGAGGACGTCAGCCGGCGCGTGCTGCAAAAGGATTTTACCGATCAGGATGCGGCAGCCACGCTGAACGCGATCGCGCAGGAGGAAGATTTGAACGGGCGCATCCGACGCAACATGATGGATACCCGGCGCGCAGTCAGTTTTCTGATGCGCGGTCGTCTGCTGAATGCCGACCAGTTCGAGGAATCGCGCCAGATTTTGCGCGATATCGAATCGCTCGACGGACACACATCGTTCCTGTTCGATAAGATCAACTTCCTGATGGATGCCACCGTCGGTCTGATCAACATCAACCAGAACAAGATCATCAAGATATTCTCGGTTGCCAGTGTCGCTTTTCTGCCGCCGACCCTGATCGCCAGCATTTACGGCATGAACTTCAAACTATTGCCAGAGCTCGACTGGACTTTCGGTTATCCGTTTTCATTGACGTTAATGCTGGCTTCCGCGATTACGCCGTTCTGGTATTTCAGACGCCGCGGCTGGCTCAAATGATTGCCGGACGCTGTTGTGGATTCATCCGGTAGCAGGCTCCATGTATGGAGTATGTATTGAAATAGCTGTATCCAAACTTATAATTAAGCGGCCTGTAAATATACTGTAATCAGGTATATTTACAGGCCGGTGTGTTTCCGTGCACTGTTTTAACCTGCGCCGAGCGCCCCGTCGGGGCGTTGCAAGCATCGTCGCGAGCGCAATCAGCAGCATGCCGACGCTGCGCCAGCCATCCATTCGGATAGCATATTTGCTTATATCTCCTATAAGCTACGATGGAATAAGTTTTTTTTGGGAAATATTTTATATAATCAACTCGATGAATTCCTGCTACCCAGGCTTGCGAGTCTGTGCCTCCATCATGAAAATGCCATTTTTAAGTCAAGCATGCACGTTGCAACTGCGCTGTGCGTTTGCGATTTACATGGAACTGGCATAGCCGTAGCGCACGTTTATTTTTTTGCAACTATCAGTTAGATACTCCGGACGGACATGCACAGTATGGTCAAATACATTTTTAATTTACACAAGACACTCAGGGGATTTGTATTCATCGCCACCGTCGGTGTCGCCGCACTGGTTTTTCTCGGTGCGACTCTGGCGTCGTCTCTGTTGTATGAAAAACTGCTGGAAGAGCGCAGCCTGGAAACCTCCGCGGAAATCGCGCAGCATAACTTCAGTACGATCTACCAGGTCTTGCGCAAAGGCGGCTCGCACCAGCAGATAGAGGAACTTACGACCGACACCATCAGCGTTTTTTCAAGCACGCTGGACCGGATCGACGTCTATCCGGGCAAGGTTGTGGAAGCCCGCTACGGCCGCTGGCAGCAAGCGCCGCTGCCTGCCGACGTACAGCAGGCGATGGCCAACGGCAAGCAGGCCGCGCAGAAGACCGGCAGCCATTTGCGTTATCTGTATCCGGTTGCAGCAGAACAGGCTTGCCTGCAGTGCCACATCAATGCAAAAGCCGGCGACGTGCTGGGCGTCATTGCAATTACGCATAAGTTGCCGACAGTCACCGCCGCCGCACGCATCTATTATGTCGCGCTGTTCCTGATCCTGGGCCTGCTGGTATTAATACTGGCCGCAGCCCTAACCACCTTCGTGGCCAGGAAGCTCAACCGCTCGGTTGAACTGTTTCGCAGCAAGGTTGATTCGTTTAATGGCATCAAGGATTTTGACCAGCTTGAAATCAGCAAGGTCGATTTCGGTTTTGATGAATTCAACCAGACTTTCGATAATGTCGCCTTGCTGGTAGAGAAAATAAAGGGCGTTGCAGTCGATAAGGGAGTGCTTGAATTCGAGATCAGGCTGCTTGAGAAATTCATCATCACCTCGAATGTGGTGCGCGACTGGCGCGAATTTATCAAGACGCTGCTGCTCGACATCAATCAGATCATAGATGCCTACGCGCTGGTGACGATTTTTCGGGTCGAGGAGGAAGCCTATGAATGCGAGATTTTCTGGCGCAATCCACCGTCCGAAGAAACCATTTGCCTGTTCGAGAAAATTTTGCGCAAGCAATTGTACGATCATCCGTTTTTTCATGGCTCCACGCTGGTGCAGATTGTTCACAACATCGCCGACGAGACGGGCGCGCTGCCCGAACTGAGCTTCGAAGATATCGAACTACAAACCAAGACCTTGCTGCTGGAAACCCCGAAAATCGGCGGCATTGTCGGGATCGGCGTGCAGTCGATGATGGCGCAGGATAACGTGCGCCATATAGTCATCGGCAGCATTCTGACCACGTTGCTTAATCTGGTGGGCTCAGTCAAAGCCATTTACAAATACACCAAGGACCTGGAACACTACGCGACCCGCGATCCCCTGACTGATCTGTACAACCAGCGCATGTTCTGGGAACTGCTCGGCTATGAGGTGGGGCGCGCGAAACGGCACAAGCAGCAGTTTGCTGTGTTGATGCTAGATCTGGACAACTTCAAGGCCATCAACGACCGTTTTGGTCATCACATAGGCGATGCGTACTTGCAGGAATTCGCCAAATTGCTGCATACCGCAGTCAGGGATGGCGATTTGGTGGCGCGTTATGGCGGTGACGAATTCTGCATCATCCTGCCGGAAGCGGCCGACACCCAGGCGCACATGGTCGCGCAACGGATCACCGAGTTGCTCGGCAATTTTTCGATGGATGCGCCGGATGGCCACAAAATAAATGCCACCACCTCGATCGGCATCGCCGTTAGTCCGAATCACGGCGATAACCCGAAAGACCTGTTTCTGGTTGCCGACAACATGATGTACAAGGCCAAGAAGTCGGGCAAGAATGCAATCGCCATTCCAAGCGAAGATGAAATGGCGGAAGTGTTCCGACAGGCCGGCGAAAAAAGCATCATGATCCAGAATGCGCTGGACCAGGGCAGTGTGGTGCCTTACTTCCAGCCGATCTGCAACGCCGCCAGCGGTGAGATCGTGATTCATGAACTGCTGATGCGCATTCAGCTCGGCGACCAGGTCGTGGTTGCCAACGATTTCATCGAAGAGGCCGAGAGCATGGGCATCGCCCACAAGATGGATTACCAGCTGATCGAGAAGGCTTTCATCCAGATCAGGGAACAGGGCTACCAGGGCATGCTGTTCGTCAACCTGTCGCCAAAGGCGCTAATCGTCGGGGAATACGTGGCGCGGGTGAGTCATTTGGCGAAAGAATTCAACATCGTGCCGAGCCGCATCGTGTTTGAAATTACCGAGCGCGAAACTGTCAGCAACCTGAGCCTGCTGGAAAAATTCGTGCTCGACGTCAAGCTGCAGGGATTCAGCTTCGCCATCGACGATTTCGGTTCCGGCTATTCGTCGTTCCAGTACATCAAGCGCTTCCCGGTCGATTACATCAAGATCGAGGGCGAATTCATCCGCAACATGTTGCAAGACGATGTCTATCTGGCCTTCGTCAAGAGCATCGTGACCCTGGCCAAGGAACTGAAAATCAAGACCATTGCCGAGTTCGTGGAGGACGCCGATGTTCTGGCCGCCGTCAGCGCGCTGGGCATCGATTACGCGCAGGGCTATCATATCAGCCGTCCTTCGCCCAAGATGCACATTGTCGACAGCGCTGCGGTAACTGAGAGGGAAATGTTGCTGGAACAATAAGCGGCCTGGCAATAGCTTGCGAAATGAGCCTCTGGATTGGGATTTTGTAGGGAGTATATGAGTATATGCAGCAATTGCCGCATATACGTCAATGACGTTGCTATTTATACACTTGATGGTATTTATTCGCGGCCAAGACCGCCGGCAAAAAGCGCCATTCGCGCTTTTTGCCGGCGGTATTCTGTCTAAACTCAGCCGAGTCGTGCAAATGCGCCGCGGGCGGCGGCGATGGTGGCGTCGATTATCGCGTCATCATGTTGCGCCGAGACGAAGCCGGCTTCAAAAGCGGCCGGAGCGAAGTACACGCCGGCGTCCAGCATCGCGTGGAAAAAGGCATTGAACTTGTCCTTGTCGCCCGCCATGATTTCAGCATAAGTAGTTGGTACCTTGGCAGAAAAATACATCCCAAACATGCCGCCGACCGAGTCGGCGCAGAAGGTCACGCCCGCTTCTTTGGCCGCTGCCGTCAAGCCTTGCACCAGTTTGGCGGTTTGCGCGCCGAGCGATTCATAGAAGCCGGGTGCCTGGATCAGTTTCAGCGTAGTCATGCCGGCCGCGACTGCGACCGGATTGCCCGATAGCGTACCGGCCTGATACACCGCGCCGATGGGCGCCATATGCTGCATCAGATCGGCGCGGCCGCCGAAAGCCGCCATCGGCATGCCGCCGCCGATGACTTTGCCCAGCGCGGTCAAATCCGGCGTGATGCCATGCAGGAATTGTGCGCCACCGAGCGCGACCCGGAAGCCCGACATCACTTCATCGAAAATCAGCACGGTGCCATATTCAGTGCACAGGCGGCGCAGCGTGTGCAGGAATTCGGACGTGGCGCGCACCAGATTCATGTTGCCGGCGACCGGCTCGATAATCACGCAGGCGATCTCGTGACCGATCGACTTGAACGTGTCTTCCAGTTGCTGGCTATTGTTGTAGTCCAGCACCAGCGTGTGCTTGATGAAATCCTCCGGTACGCCGGCCGAGGTCGGGTTGCCGAAGGTCAGCAAGCCGCTGCCAGCCTTGACCAGCAGAGAGTCGGCGTGGCCGTGATAACAGCCTTCAAATTTGATGATCTTGTCGCGTCCGGTGGCACCGCGCGCCAGCCGCAATGCGCTCATGGTGGCTTCGGTGCCGCTCGACACCAGCCGTACTTGTTCGATCGACGGCACCAGACGGCAGATTTCTTCGGCCATAAGCACTTCGCCTTCGGTCGGCGCGCCGAAGCTCAAGCCCAGCGCTGCCGCTTGCTGCACTGCCTTGATCACTTCCGGATGCGCGTGGCCGACGATGGCCGGGCCCCAGGAGCCGATGTAATCGATGTAACGCTGGTCGTCGGCATCCCAGAAATAGGGGCCTTCGGCGCGCGTGATAAAGCGCGGCGTGCCGCCCACGGAGCGAAATGCGCGCACCGGAGAATTGACGCCGCCGGGTGTGGTCAGTTGGGCGCGCGCAAATAAGTCTTGGTTTTTGGAGGTCATGGCAAACAATCGGTTAAATGAAAAGAGGGGTGTTGATCAAGGGTGTTGCAGGCCGGATTCGTGCGGGATGTCTGCAGTGCGGTGGTATCGCTGGCGGGAATCGAGCTGATCACGGATGCGCATTCAGAGCCACTGCTGCAAACGTAGCCACTTCGGACTGGACGCTGAGGGCGCTAATCAGGCCGGAAGCGCGAAAATGTAATATGAGCGGGGAAGTTTGGTTTTGCACGACCGGTGGATTAATATAGCTGACTTTGTATTTTACTTGATGGGGTGTCAGCTGTGAGCAACAAACAAGAATTCAAAACCTGGATGTGCTTGATTTGCGGCTGGGTCTATGACGAGTCGCAGGGTTTGCCGGAAGAAGGCATCGCTGCAGGCACGCGCTGGGAAGATATTCCCATGAACTGGACCTGCCCGGAGTGCGGAGCGCGCAAGGAAGATTTCGAGATGGTCGCACTCTAAACGAAATTGTCCCGCAGTAATTCTTGTCAGCGCAATATATTACTGTAGCAAACCAAGATCAAAAATTTTCCTCTTTGAAATGTATTGTTTTAAAGCACAGCAATTTTTGTTACAGTTGGACAAAATTTCCAAATGGCTGGGTGGAGTGACATCATGACAACGACATTGCAAAATGGTAATTTGACAATCATGGTGATTGATGACAGCAGCACCATTCGTCGATCCGCAGAAATATTTTTGGAACAGGCCGGCTATCAGGTGATACTGGCCGTGGATGGCTTCGATGCGCTGGCTAAAGTCAACGACCACCAGCCGGCGCTTATTTTTTGCGACATTTTGATGCCGCGTCTGGATGGCTATCAAACCTGCGCATTGATCAAAAAAAGCACCAAATTCCATACCACTCCGATCGTCATGTTGTCGTCAAAAGATGGCTTGTTCGATCGTGCGCGAGGTGCGATGGTCGGCTCCTGCGAATACCTTACCAAGCCGTTTACCAAGGACGGTTTATTAAAAACAGTGCGTGCCCTTGCTGCGCAAACTCCAGATCAGTCAATCCCGCAGCCAACCCTGCAGCCAACCTCTCAGCAGGAAATGCAACAATGACCATTCAAAAAATTCTGATTGTCGACGACTCGGCAACCCAGCGCTACTTCCTTACTGACCTTCTGGCCAAGAACGGATTTTCCGTTTTCACCGCCGAAAATGGCGACGACGCGTTATTGATGATCAAGGCCGACAAGCCGCAATTGATCCTGATGGATGTGGTGATGCCCGGAAAAAACGGCTTTCAATTGACGCGCTCGATTGCCCGCGATCCGGCAACCCAGGATATCCCGATCATCCTCTGCACCAGCAAGGATCAGGAGACCGACCGGATCTGGGGTTTGCGGCAAGGTGCGTGCGACTACCTGGTCAAGCCGATCGATGGCAAAGAATTGCTGTCTAAAATCGCTGCACTGGGCTAAGCCTATTATTATTCTTATTCCCATGAGCCAACCTTCGACACCTCGCATGCCGGCGCAGTCCATCGGCAAAACCGACCCGCTTGCGCGGCGGACCCGCTTGCGTGAATTTCAGACACAGTTAGCACAACGGGTGCAAGCGGCGCAAAACAGTACAGAAAGCAATGCCAATCAGTTAGGCGTCATGTTGGGAAACGCGCATTGCCTGTTCGATTTGCAGCAAACCAGCGAAATCATGCCGGTGCGCTCGATCACTAAAGTTCCGCTGACGCAGGACTGGTATCTAGGCTTATCGGGCGTGCGCGGCAATCTGGTCGGCGTGATCGATTTCCCCCGATTTCTGGGTTATGCCAGCACGGAGATAGATGCGGAGTGCCGGATTATCGTTTTATCCAGTGCGCTGTCAGTGCATAGCGGCTTGCTGGTGCCGCGTGTGCTGGGTCTGCGCAATCCGCAGCGCATGACGCCCGAGCCAGAGCAAAAACCCGCGTTATCGCCTCGGCCTTCGGCCTGTGTAAAGCAGCACTTTCGTGATGATCAATCCCAACTCTGGTTGCAGATCGATCTGGCGGCGCTGGTGCAGGATTCCCGTTTTTTGCAAATAGCACCCAAATAGGTTCATGAGCGATCGGAACCGCCTTAGTTGCGGGCGCCGCTCGCTTCTTCATTGGCAACCGGAGATTTCTTCATGGCGTTCGAACACACTTCCCCTTCTTTGAAAAAAAAGGAAGAACCTTTGCAGCAAGATGCTGTGCTTGCAGGCGTATCGACTGCGGCCCCTGTAAGCGACAGCAGTAGTAAACTGGAGCGCCTGCTCGATATCAAACTGGCACTGATCGGCCATTTGCCGTTGCAAAGGCAAATCCGCCTGCTGCTGATTGCGGCGGGCACGGCGGCGCTGTTGAGCGCATTTTTTGCCTGGTACAGCGTCAGCAGTTGGGCAGAAAGCGCAACCCGGAACCAGATCGCCGGCGATGCACTGATGCATTCGCAGCGTATCGGCAAGGCGGCGCCGAATGCAATTCAGGGCAATCTGGAAGCGTTCAAGCAATTGGAAGACAGTCGGCGCGAACTTAGCAGTGATTTGAAATTGCTCACCAGCGGCGGCAATTATCTGGGCGCGACTATCGAATCTGCGGACGCAGCAGTGCTGCCCCGCATCAAAGAAATTCAGAAGATATGGGTCAATTCGGAACAAGCAGCAAACACCATCTTGAAGCTTAAAAAAGAATTGATCGGCTTTGGCGTTACCCAGAAAAATCTGAATAACTTGTCGCTGTCGATGCTTGCATTAACTGAACAAATTGCTACGCAGAAACTACAATTCGGCTCCACCCCGCGCGAAATCCTGATCGCCGGCCGACTGAGGATGCTGACCCAGCGCCTTGAACGTAGTGCCAACTTTTTACTGAGCGCCGAAGGTGCAAATTCTGAAACCGCTGCATTGCTGCGAAAAGATATCGATACTTTCCGCGATATTGTTGACGGATTTTTGAATGGCAACGACGCGCTCAAACTGACTGCCGACAAAGATCCGGATATACGCGTAAAGCTGAACAAATTACAAAAAGTGTTCGCCGAATACCAGCTATCGCTTGCTTCGATTCTCGACAATTTTCAGAATTTCATTGCAGCCAAAGATGCCGAACAATTGCTGTTTAATGAAAATGAAGCCTTGAAACAGCGCATCGGCAGTTTGCAAGCCACTTTTCGTGCCGAGCAGAATAATTGGGGTTGGCCGTTCTGGATGTTGCTTGCGAGTGTTTTTGTAGCTTTGCTGGCAGCGGCTGGCGTGACCTTGATGTTGCTGCAGGATAGCCGGGGCCATGCGCGTGAAGCTGAGGCGCGCCTCCAGGAAGCGGAACGGCAACAACATCTGGCGCAGAGCCAGGAAGAGCGCGCAAAAAGCAGCAACGACCAGAACCAGGCCGCGATTTTGCGCCTGATGAATGAATTGCAGGAAGTGGCAGATGGCGATTTGACAGTGCAAGCCACGGTGTCGGAGGACATCACCGGTGCGATTGCCGACTCGGTCAATTACACGGTGGAAGAATTGCGCTTGCTGGTCGGGCGAGTAACCGATACCGCCGCCCAGGTGACTTTAGCGTCGAATCAGGCCCAGAGCGTTTCGGCCGATTTGCTGCTGGTGTCGCAGCAGCAATCGCGTGAAATTGAAAATGCCGGCCAATCAGTATTGCAGATGGCAGAGCAGATCACCGATGTGTCGCGCTCGGCCAACCAGTCTGCAGAGGTGGCGCGGCAATCGGTGGCGGCAGCGGAGCAGGGTTCTCGCGCTGTGGAAAATGCGATCAAGGGCATGACCGAGATCCGCGAGCAGATTCAGGAAACTTCCAAACGCATCAAACGCCTTGGTGAATCCTCGCAAGAGATTGGCGAGATCACCGAACTGATTTCCGATATTACCGAACAGACCAATGTGCTGGCTTTGAATGCGGCGATTCA
Organism: Burkholderiaceae bacterium; assembly: GCA_041736255.1. Classification (GTDB taxonomy): domain Bacteria; phylum Pseudomonadota; class Gammaproteobacteria; order Burkholderiales; family Burkholderiaceae_D; genus AVCC01. Next base: position 67,563 of record JBGSTZ010000156.1, on the reverse strand, counting down.
GGCGGCCTCGGCTGGCGAAGCCGGGCGCGGTTTCTCGGTGGTGGCGGAAGAAGTGCAACGTCTGGCTGAGCGTTCCGGCGCGGCAACCAAGCAGATCGGCGCGCTGGTGCGCGCGATTCAGACCGATACATTCGATGCAGTTGCGGCGATGGAGCAATCGACGCAAGGCGTGGTGGAAGGCGCCAAGTTGTCGGATGCCGCCGGCGCCGCATTGACCGACATCAGTCGCGTCTCGAACCGACTGGCCGAACTGATTCAGGGTATTTCATACGAAACCGAACAGCAGGCGACCTCGGCCAACAGTGTGGCGCAAACCATACAGCACATTCTGGCCGTGACCGAGCAGACCAAGGGCGGCACCCAGCAGACCGCGCATTCGATCCAGGAACTGTCGGTGCTAGCCGAGGAGCTTAAAAGCTCAGTATCGCGTTTCCGCGTGGCGGCCTGATCCACTTCTTCGAGCCGGGCACTTGCCCGGCTTCATACTGGCGAGACAAGCATGAGCATCCCTTTTTCAGCGCACCCGAACGATCAGTCGAATGGGGCCGGCCCCAATACCGATACTGACACCGACACCGACACCGACACCGACACCGGCCCTTTATCCTGGGTTATAAATGAAATCCGCGATGCGCTGGGGCGCTCTACACTGGCTTTGCAAGATGCGGTGGCGCAGGACGCCGAATCCAGATCAACCTCGCTCTACCACGCCAAGACCCATTTGCATCAGGCGCACGGCGCGCTGCAAATGGTGGATCTCGATGGCGTGACAGTCGTCACCGAAGCGATCGAACAATTGCTGGATCGTCTGGCTGCGGACAAAATTACGCTGACCCAAAACCACGCTGACATCGTCGGTGATGCTTACCAAGCCTTGCTGGAATATCTGGAACAGGTGTTGTCGGGTGCGCCGCAACAAGCGGTGCGCTTGTACCCTTATCACAAAGTCATTCTGGAGGCGCAGGGCGCGGCGCGCATCCATCCTGCCGATTTGTTCTTTCCACAGTTGTCCGATCCGATCGGATTGCCGGCCCTGGATGTAGACCAGATGCAGCCTCCGCAGCCCTCGCTCTCATATGCCGGTTTGCGACAACGTTTCGAGATGGCTTTACTGCCTTTCCTGAAAAATGGCGCTTCAACGACTGAAGCCGACGGTGCCACAGCCATGCGTGAAGTCATAGCTGAAATAGAGCGGGCACAAGCCGAGCCGCAAGCACACAGATTCTGGTGGGTGATGCACGGTTTTGCTGAAGCAGTATGTTGCAATCAGATCCCGATCGGACGCCTCGTCAAGCAATTGTTCGGCTTGATCAACCTGGAAATACGGCATCTGGCAAAGGGTTCCCCCGGCATGTCCCAGAGCCTGTTGCGCGATGCCCTGTTTTGCATCGCGCAGATTGAACAGCCTTCTGAGGCAGTTCGGTCAATACGCGCTGCATACCGGATCAATGCGCTGATTCCGGCCGATTACACCGTGCGGCATTACGGCCAGGTCGATCTTGAAGCCTTGCGTGCCGCCAAGGAGCAATTGGCGCAGGCCAAAAAAATATGGAGCCGGATTGCCGGTGGCGATACCAGCGTTGCCGAATCTTTCGGGCGCACCATGCAATCACTGGCGGTAGCCAGTGAAAAGTTGAATTCGCCCCCGCTCGTCGAAATATTGCGCGCGTTGAACGGTATCGCCTGCCATGCCGCAGATTCCAGTGCGGACCAGAGTATTTGCCTGGAAACGGCGACTGGCTTGTTATTTGTGGAATATGCATTGGATAACATCAGCCATCTGGACGCTGATTTCCCCGCACGCGCTGATGCGCTGTGCGAACGCCTGGCTTCGATTGTCGCCGGGGAAGTGCCTGTTGTGCGTGGTCAATGGCTCGATGCATTGTCCGAGCAAGCCCGGCAAAGACAAACGCTCACTGTGCTGGCGACTGAAATGCAGGCCAATCTGCGTCAGGTTGAAAAAACGCTGGAGGAATACTTTCTTAATCCAGCCCAAAAAGAATCTCTCTGCACGCTGGAACCGGCGCTGCATCAGCTTGCCGGTGCGCTGGCAATCCTGGATCAGAACGATGCGATGTGCGCTGTCGAGCATACCCAGACCGTGTTGCGTGGTTTTGCCGAAAGTCCGCCGGACGCGCTGACCGACTTGCAGATGCATCAGGATGTGGCCCAAAACGTCGGTGCGTTGGGGTTTTTTCTGGAAACGCTGGCGGCAGATCCGCAAGCCGCACGCAGCCGTTTTACTTTCAATACGCAGGATGGGATTTTCCATGCAAACCTGTTCCAGAAAACTGGCCCGGCTGCTGCGGTAGCTACTGCTGTAATTGCTTCTGCCGCCGCCGTTCCGGGCACAGAGACTGCAAACGATGGTGAAGTCGATGCTGAATTACTGGATATTTTTATATCCGAAGCGGAAGAAGTGTTGGATTTTGTGCGCCAGACCTTGCCGCAGTCACGTCAGGAGTGCCACAACCAGGAGCTTTTGGCTACGATGCGGCGCTCGTTTCACACCCTCAAAGGCAGCGGCCGAATGGTCGGATTAAGCGTGTTCGGCAACGCCGCCTGGAGTGTCGAGCAGGTGCTCAATCTTTGGCTTTCCGAAGCGCGCAGCGCAAGCCCCGATCTGACTGCTTTGCTCGACATGGCAGTGCAAGAATTGCAGTCGTGGGTGGCTGAAATCAAGCTGTACGGGCAATCCGCACGCACTGCAGATGCGTTGGCGCTGGCGGCAGAACGGGTAAAAACTGGTCAGGCGCTGGAATTGCCGTCGGAATCAGAATCGGAACTGAAACCGGCAGCTGTGCCGCAATCGCCCGATGCATTAACGCCCGAGCCAGAGCCGGCTAGCGTGATCGAATTTCGGGCAAGTGCTGCGATGGATGCGCAGATCGACGATACCGTCAAGAAAATCGGTGATGTCGAAGTCAGTGTTCCGCTGCACGCCATTTATTTGACCGAAGCCGATGAAATCGTACGTTTGCTATCGGTTGATTTTTCCGAATGGCGGCATGAAGCACAGCGCGCGGTGAGGGCGGAAGCGATCAATGCCGCGCACTCGCTGGGCGGCAGTTCGGCCACGGTCGGCTTCAAGGGATTGCACGATCTGGCGCGGGTGCTGGAGAAGCTGTTGCAGCATTTGGCACGGCAACCAATCTTGTTGACGACGGAAGAATTCGATGCTCTCGATCAATGCATAGCCCATTGCAAGTCGATGTTGCAGACTTTCGCTCTGAGCGAGATGCCGCCGCTTCCGCTGGCGCAAATACGGCAGTTGGAAAGTTTGCAGCGTTTGCTGAAGCAGCGGCGCGTGCCAGTGGACAGCGCTGCAAAAGTGGAAGTGGAAATTGCAGCGCTGGCAGCACCCCCAGTCTTGCCTGCAGACGCCGGGGCGCAACGGGATGTAGCCAGCGCCGCGATTCAGCCGATTCAGCCGATTCAGGACGAACTCGACGCCGACCTGTTGCCGGTATTCATAGAGGAAGGGCGCGATCTGCTGCCGGAAATCGGCCGTCTGTTGCGCGCTTGGCAACAGACGCCTGCCGACGCCGGATTGCCACAAGCCTTGCTGCGTGCGCTGCATACGCTCAAGGGCAGTGCTCGTATGGCCGACGCGATGGCGCTGGGGCAGCATGCGCATGAGATCGAAACCCGCATCGACCAACTGATGCAGGCAGGTACGCCAGACGTGCTTGCGCTGGACGCAGTGCTGGCAAGTCACGATCTGGTCCTGAATCTGTTTGAGCAGTTGCAGTATCCGGTTCCAGCATCAGTGCCGGCGGCAGAATCCACTGAAGTGGAAGCAGATGCGTCGGCTGTAAAGCCCGCCGCGGCACCTTTGGCAGCGCTGCAAGCGCCGCTAGTGCGGGTGCGCGCCGACATTATCGACCGCTTGGCAAATCAGGCTGGCGAAGTTGCGATTTCGCGTTCCAGGCTGGAAGTCCAGATTGACACCATGCGCACTGCATTGTCGGAGTTGACTGAAAACGTCAGCCGCTTGCGCAGCCAGTTGCGCGAAATCGAAATGCAGGCTGAATCGCAGATCATGTCGCTGATGCCGCAATCGGGCGACCATGAATTCGATCCGCTGGAATTTGATCGCTTCACGCGCACGCAGGAACTGGCGCGCATGATGGCCGAGAGTGTGGGCGACGTTGCCAGCGTGCAGCAAAGTTTGATGCGCACGGTGGAAGATGCCAGCGCTGATCTCAGCAAGCAGGCGCGCCTGACCCGCGACTTGCAGCAAGATTTGATGCGGGTACGCATGGTGCCATTTTCAAGCGTATCCGAACGCTTGTACCAAGTCGTGCGGCAAGCCGCCAAGGAAGTCGGCAAGCGCGTCAATCTTGAGATAAACGGTGCGGAAGTCGAGATTGACCGCAGCGTACTGGAAAAAATGGCAGCGCCATTCGAACATCTGTTGCGCAATGCGATTGTGCATGGGATTGAAGCACGCGAGCAACGGCTCGTCTTGGGTAAAGTTGATGCCGGAAAATTGCTGCTGCAAGTGCGACAGGAAGGCAATGAGGTCGTGATCCAGTTTTCCGACGATGGCCGTGGACTCGACTTGGAACAGATTCGCGCCAAGGCCAGAAACAGCGGCATGCTCAACATGGAAGACACGCGTTCCGACACCGAGGCGATGGATTTGATCTTTCAGCCCGGCCTTTCGACCGCATCTGAAGTTACCGAACTGGCCGGGCGCGGTATCGGCATGGACGTGGTGCATGAAGAAGTGACCGCGCTGGGTGGACGGGTGGCGATCAGCTCGGTAGCCGGGCAGGGCGCAAGTTTCACGATCCATTTGCCGCTGACGCTGGCCGTAACGCAGGTGGTTTTGCTGGAGGCCGGTGGTAAAACGTATGCAGTGCCTTCGGCGCTGGTCGAGCAAGTGCAGCAACTGAAAAGCCAGGAGCTGACTGCTGCATACCATGAAGCCGGCATAGTCTGGCAAGGCCAGCAGGTGGAATTGCACAATCTGTCCGCCTTGCTGGAAGACGCTACGGCCATCCCGTTGGTGCAACAGTATTCACAGTATTCGCCACTGATCATCCTGCGCAGCGGTAATGACCGGGTGGCAATCCATGTCGACAAGGTGCTCGGCAACCGTGAAGTGGTGGTCAAGAATATCGGTCCGCAACTGGCGCGGATGGTGGGGATTGCCGGGGCTACCGTACTTGGCAGCGGCGAAATCGTGCTGATCCTGAATCCGGTGGCGCTGGCATTGCGTACGTCACGGAGCGGCCAGCGGGCTCAGGGCCTGACGCCGCTTGATGCGCCGGACGTGTCCGAGCCATCTGTACAACTGGCATCCCAGCCGGAATCAGGCTTGCGCATCCCGCGCATCGTGATGGTGGTGGACGATTCATTGACAGTGCGCCGGGTGACGCAGCGCCTGCTGGCGCGGGAAGGTTATCAGGTCGTACTGGCCAAAGACGGCGTGGATGCGCTGCAGCAACTGCAAACCATCACGCCGGACGTGATGCTGGTCGATATCGAAATGCCGCGCATGGATGGTTTCGATCTGACCCGTAATGTGCGCAGTGACGAGCGTACCCGCCATATCCCGATCATCATGATTACCTCGCGCACCGCTGACAAACACCGCAATTACGCGATGGAACTGGGCGTTGATGCCTACTTTGGCAAACCGTATCAGGAGGACGTGCTACTGGAAGCGATTGCACGCTATGTCGGGATAGCGCTGCCAGTTGGCTGACGTCAATGCAGCACCGTAAGTAGGATGGGTGCAACCCATCACTTGAACTTACGAACTTACAGGATGGGTTTCACCCATCCTACTAAAACAGGGGCGGAAAAGTCCGCGCCTGCTCGCGCAACTGGCATCTTGCGGCTGCGTATTCGGGATAAATCGACGCCACCGTGGCCCAGAAGCGCGGGCTGTGGTTCATTTCACGCAGATGCGCCAGTTCATGCGCAATCACGTAGTCAATCAGCGTCAGAGGGAAGTGCATCAAACGCCAGTTGATACGGATTTTTCCTTGCGAGGTGCAGGAGCCCCAGCGGGTTTTGGCTGAGCTTAATGCGAATGAATGGTAGCTGGTGCCGAGTTTTTCTGCGTAATGCGGCAGGCGCTGGCCGAATAATCGCCTGGCTTGCACTTGCAGCCAGTGTTGCAGGTGGATTTGCAATTGCTGTTGGCTGGTGTCTGGCGGCAGATGCAGGTGCAATTCACCGGCAATCGCATCGAAGTCGATGCGTGCGGTTTTAGTATTCCATATCCGTAGCGTCAGGTGCGTGCCGAGATAAGGCAGCAAGCTGCCGTCGCTCCACGGCAACGGCTTTTGCTGCGGCAGCAGCGCTCGCTCGCGGCGTTGTTGCAGCTTGCTGATAATCCAAGTCTGCTTGTCGCGGATTGCATTTTCGATGGCGGTTATGGGCAGTCGGTTTGGCGCACTCACGCGTAATCCCAGGTCGTCGATCAGGAATCCGATCGAGCGGCGTTGGGAGCGGCGCAATCGATATTCCAGCAACTGGCCGTCGATGGCAATGCTGCGCTGCGCGGATAGCTGGCTGATTTTCTGCACGGTCTGGTTGGAAAGTGGCATAGCGCAGCTATCACGTGGAATTATTTTGTAGCGTAAGCCTCGGGCGAGATAACCCGCATTTCGGTTTCAATCCAATCTTCCACTTGTCGCAGCAGACTATCGGGGGTTTGGCCTTCGGGCGAAATCGGCGGCCCGATCGAGACCGTGACGGTGCCGGGTTGCTTAATGAATGCATTTTTTGGCCAGCATTCACCGGAGTTGAGCGCAATTGGCACCACCAGCGCTTTGGTCTGGATCGCCAGCCGGGAGCCGCCGCTCTTGTATTGCCCTTTTTGTCCAACCGGGATGCGCGTGCCTTCGGGGAACATGATGATCCACTGGCCATCTGCCAGACGCTTCTTGCCTTGTGTAACGACTTGTCTGAATGCATTTTTGCCGCTCTTGCGATCAATCGGAATCATCCGCAACAAGCCCAGCGCCCAGCCGAAAAACGGTACGTACAACAGTTCTTTCTTGAATACGAATACTAGCGGGCGGGGCATCATGCACAGCAAAAAAATCGTTTCCCAGGCCGATTGGTGTTTGGGCATCAGGATCACCGGCGCATCCGGCAGATTTTCCCAACCCTTGAAGCAGTAATGGATGCCGCACACTGCTTTTGCCAGCCAAATGGCGAACACATTCCAGCGCGAAGTGACGTAATAGCGCTTGTTATACGGTAGCGGCGCGGCCAGAAGACAGACGCAGGCCCAGACTGGCGTTACTAGCAAAAGGATCAATACAAAAAACAGTGAACGCAAAAACAGGGTGGCGCTACGAAACATCGTATCTCCAAATAAGGGGGAGGGTTCAGGCAGGCGGTGAAATTACGGCAGTGTCTTTATCGAGAGCTTCGGCAGCATCCAGCAAGCCATCGACTGCCGCCGCCAAGTCCGGATAAATCAGGGTGTCGGGCGGCAGACCGTCATCAAGCTGGGTTTTCACGCCTTTGCCGGTCAGAACCAAATAGGAAACGCAGCCGGAATTGAAGCCTGCTTGCAAGTCGCGCAGCGAATCGCCAATGTTCGGAATGCCTTTCAAACTGACTTCATAGCGTTTGGCGATTTCCTGAAACATGCCGGATTTCGGCTTGCGGCAATCGCAATTGTCGGCGGCTGCGTGCGGACAAAAGAAAATCGCATCGATTTCAGCGCCGACTTCCTGCGCTGCCATGTGCATTTTCTGATGAATCGCATTCAAGGTATTCATGGTGAGTAGGCCGCGCGCAATACCGGACTGGTTGGTGCATACCACTACCAGGTAGCCGGCCTGATTCAGGCGCGCGATCGCCTCCAGGGAGCCGGGAATCGGCTGCCATTCGTCAACTGTTTTGATGAAGTTGGCGGAGTCCACATTGATGACGCCGTCGCGGTCGAGGATGATCAGTTTCACCGTAGTCTCTTTCATGTGTCTTTCATTTGTCTTTTAATTAATTCGCCAGTTTCGAAATGTCTGCCACCCGGTTCATCATCGCGTGCAATGCGGCCAGCAGTGCGATGCGGTTATTGCGCAGTTGCAGGTCGTCGGCCATCACCATGACCGTGTTGAAGAAGGCATCGACGTCGTCGCGCAGGTCGGCCAGCAAGGTCAGGGTGAGAGTGAAGTCGCCGGTTGCAAATGCGCTATCGACTTGCGGCTGCAAGGCGGTCATGGCGGCGTGCAATGTCTGTTCGGCGGCTTCGGTCAGCAAGCCGTGTTGCACCTGGCCGGGCACGATATCGGTTTTTTTCAGAATGTTGGTGATGCGCTTGTTGGCTGCCGCCAGCGACGCCGCTTGTGGCAGCGTGGCGAACGCTTGCACTGCTTCCAGGCGTTCTATGATGTTGTCCAGCGTGTCCGGATTTTGCGCAACTACCGCTTCGATTTCGTTTGGCGTAAAGCCTCGCTCGCGCAGCAAACCGCGCAAACGGTCCAGCAAAAAGGCGGTGATGTCTGCGCTCGCCACCTTGAAATGCGGGTTATAAGCGAACAGTTCGGCGCTATCCGACAGTAGCGCATGAATCGATAGTGGCAAGCGCTTTTCCAGCAACATGCGCAACACGCCCAGCGCATGGCGGCGCAGCGCAAACGGGTCTTTGTCGCCGGTCGGGTGCAGGCCGATGCCCCAGATGCCGACCAGAGTTTCGAGCTTGTCGGCCAGCGCCACCGCTGTGCCGGTCTGAGTGGCGGGCAGGGCGTCGCCGGCGAAGCGCGGCTGGTAGTGCTCGGAAGCGGCCAGCGCAACTTCTTCGTGCTCGCCGTCGTGACGGGCGTAGTAGGTGCCCATGACGCCTTGCAGCTCTGGGAATTCACCCACCATGTCGGTCAGCAGGTCGGTTTTTGCCAGCAATGCGCCGCGCTGCGCCAGCGCAACGTCGGCGCCGAGTGCTTCTGCAATCTGGCCGGCAAGCGTTTTGACGCGTTCGGTGCGCTCAAGCTGGGTGCCGAGTTTGTTGTGATACACCACGTTAGCGAGGCTTGGCAAACGTTCGGCCAGAGTTTTTTTCTGATCTTGCTCGAAGAAGAACTTGGCGTCCGCCAGGCGTGGCCGCACTACACGTTCGTTGCCGCCGATGATGTGCTGCGGGTCCCTGGTTTCGATATTCGAGACGATCAAAAAACGCGAGCGCAACTTGCCGTGGCTATCGGTCAGGGCAAAATATTTCTGGTTGGTCTGCATGGTCAGGATCAGGCATTCTTGCGGGACGCTCAGAAATTGCGGCTCGAAGTGGCATTCGTAGACCACCGGCCATTCGACCAGCGCGGCAACTTCCTCCAACAGAGTTTCCGGCATCAAAACCCGGTCGTCGCCAGCCTTGTCCAGCAGCGCGGCGCGGATTTTTTCCTTGCGTGCAGCAGGATCGGCGATTACCTTGCCTTGCGCTTCCAGCGTGGCGGCATAACTGTCGGCGTTCGGGATGCTGATTTCGGCTGCGCTCAGGAAACGATGGCCGAGCGTCTGCGCGCCGGCGGCCAGACCGAGGGTGGTGATTGGCACCACCGTGCTGCCGTGTAGTGCAATGATTTTATGCACTGGCCGCACGAATTGCACCGTGCTGCCGTCCGGGCGCTGATAGCTCATCAATTTTGGAATCGGCAACTTGGCGATTGCTTCGTCCAGTGTTGCCTCCAATCCGCCGTGCAGCGCCGAGCCGCGAGCGGTATGCGTGTAGAAAAAACTTTCTGCCTTGCCGTCGGGCGCGCGTTCCAGTGCATCGATACCGATGTCGGGGAAACCCAGCGCTGCCAGTTTTTTGGTCAGTGGTGCGGTGGGCTGGCCAGCAGCATCGAGCGCAACGCTTACTGGCAGCACTTTTTCGCGGATTGATTTGTCCGGCGAAGTGGCGCGCACCTGGGTGATCATGACTGCGAGACGGCGCGGCGAGGCAAAGGTGGTGGCGACTGCACTGGCATCGAGAAAATCGCGTGTGCGCAAGCCGTTGAAAATCCCGGTGGCAAATGCAGCGCCCAGTTTGGAAAGCGCCTTTGGCGGCAGTTCTTCGGTAAGCAGTTCGACTAACAGTGTTTGGTTCATTTTTTTGCCGTCCTCCCGGTTGGCCCGGGAAGCGAATATCGAGTGAGTAAGACGGGCGCAGGGTGCGCCCATTGTGCCGGCTTTAGGCTGCTTTGCGACCATCGCCGCACATCGGGAAGCCGAGCTTCTCGCGCGAGTCGTAATACGCTTGCGCCACGCCGCGCGAGAGGTTGCGGATGCGGCCCATGTAGGCGGCGCGCTCGGTGACCGAAATCGCGCCGCGTGCGTCCAGCATGTTGAAACTGTGCGCCGCTTTCAGAATCATTTCGTAGGACGGCAGCGTCAGTGGCACTTCCAGCAGGCGCTTGGCCTCCGCCTCGTAACTGGAAAACAGCGAAAACAGCAGCTCAGTGTTCGCGTATTCGAAGTTGTAGGTCGATTGCTCGACTTCGTTTTGATGGAATACGTCGCCATACGTCAGCTTCTTGATGATGCCGTGCTCTTCCCATTCGGTCCAAACCAGGTCATAGACGTTTTCCACCCCTTGCAGATACATCGCTAACCGCTCGATGCCGTAAGTGATTTCGCCCAGCACCGGCTTGCAATCGAGTCCGCCAACTTGCTGGAAATACGTGAACTGGGTCACTTCCATGCCGTTTAGCCAGACTTCCCAGCCTAGGCCCCACGCGCCCAGCGTCGGGTTTTCCCAATCGTCCTCGACAAAACGCACGTCGTTTTGCTGCAAATCCAGTCCCAGCGCCTTGAGTGAGCCGAGATACAAGTCAATGATGTTTTCCGGTGCCGGTTTCATCACCACTTGATATTGGTAGTAATGCTGCATGCGGTTTGGGTTGTCGCCGTAGCGGCCATCCTTCGGACGGCGCGACGGCTGTACATAGGCGGCGCGCCACGGCTCGGGGCCGATTGCGCGCAGGAAAGTCGCGGTGTGCGACGTACCGGCGCCGACTTCCATATCGTAAGGCTGCAGTAGCGCGCAACCTTGCGCGTCCCAATATTCTTGTAGCTTGAGGATGATTTGTTGGAATGTAAGCATGTTGAGATTCTCTAGCCGCACGGCGTAGCGCCGCGCTCAGGGTAAATGGAAGTTCGCCAAACCGTGAATTTTAACGGGTTTTAGCAGGCTTATGCGTGATTGCGCCGCTTTTTGCGGCTGGCAAGCCAGGCCGCGACCAGCGCCAGCGCCGCCAGCAACAGCATGCTGGCGTTGCCGGCCAGTATGTAAGGCGTCATGCCCTGCATACCCTGGACTGTGGCCGAGAGCGTGCCGCGTTGGTAGGTCGGCAGCTGTTTGGTGACGCGGCCTTGCGAGTCAATGACGGCGGTGGTGCCGGGGTTGGTGGCGCGCAGCATGGGGCGGCCGGTTTCCAGTGCGCGCATTTGCGAGATTTGCAGATGCTGCGGCAACGCGATGGTGTCGCCGAACCAGGCGATGTTGGAAACATTGAGCAGCATGGTTGCCACCGGCGCGCTGGCGAAGTGGCTGGCAGACAACTGGTCGGCAATTTCTTCGCCGAACAAATCTTCGTAGCAGATATTCGGCAATACCCACTGGTCTTTGACTGCAAACGGTGCCTGCACCACCGGCCCGCGTGTGAAATCGCCCAGCGGAATGTGCATCAGGTCGACGAACCAGCGAAAGCCGGTCGGGATGAATTCGCCGAACGGCACCAGGTGGTGCTTGTCATAGCGATAATTGGTGGTCGAAAGGTCGGGTGCGATGCCGATCACGCTGTTGGCATAGTGTTGCGGGCTGTCGCTGAGCGGGATGCCAAGCGCCAGATGGCTACCGGAGCGGCGCGCAAAAGCGGCCAACTGCGGCAGGTATTCGGGCGGCAATTGCTGTTCAAACAGCGGGATTGCAGTTTCCGGGGTGGCGATCAGGTCGGCCGGTGCAGCGCTGATCATGTCTTGGTACATCGATAGTGAGGCGCTGATCTGTCCGGGCGCGAACTTCATTGCCTGCGCCACATTGCCTTGCAGTAGCCGTACTGTAATCGGTTGGCCGGCTGGGCTAGTCCATTGAATTGTTTTCAAGCCAAGACCGGCTGTAAGCAACAGCAGCGCCAGTGCCAGCGTGCGGATAGAAAATAGCGTCAGGCAAGCGGCGATCAGGGCTGAAATCCATGCCAGTCCATAGACGCCGAGCAACGGCGCGTAACCGGCCAGCGGGCTGGCGGTATGCGCATAACCGGAAGAAACCCACGGTAATCCTGTGAAAATCCAGCCGCGCAGCCATTCTGTCAACGCCCATAGTGCGGGGAAAATCAGCAGTGCCACGCAGCTTGGTGATGCTTGCCAGCGCTGTCGCAGCCATGCAGACAGGCCGAACGCCAGCGCCGAATAACTGCCCAGAAACAGTGCCAGCAGGATCACCGCCAGCGCCGCGATCGGCGCTGGCATGCCGCCGAAATCGTGCATGCTGATATACAGCCAGTAGACCCCGCACACGGTCCAGCCAAAACCGTAAGCCCAGCCGATCAGCGCGCTGCGTTTATTATTGTCAGCGCACAATGCAAGCAGCAGCACAGCGGCCAGCGTCAGGATTTGCAGTGGCCACAGGCCAAAAGGCGCAAATGCCAGAACGTTGAGTGCGCCGGCCAGCAGTGCCAGCAACAGGGATCTATAAAGTGGCACGCGATGATGTCCGTTTTGAGTAATCGAAAAAATGCGGGAAAAATGGCAGGAAGAATCGCGCAATGAAGATTGCAGCACAACGCAGGTTTGTTGCGGCTGCAAAATCTATATTATTTACTGATGCAGGTATATTTACTTGCCGCATATATTCATTGCGGAAAATTATAAATTTTAGTGCATACTCCCGTAAATATTTCTTATGAAGGCTGGGTCATGCCTCCAACGGCACTTCGGCAGTGCCGAAAACCTCGGTATAGGCGGGATAGAACGAGCAATACATGATGATGGTCAGGACTACCGATAGCGGCAGCAAGATCATCATGACAACTGCGGAGCTGCCGAGCAGGATTACTGCGAACAAACTGATAATGGTCGGAATCACGACGCCGATGATGCCCCATCCCAAGGCAAACACGATAAACGGTTTGCCAGTGCGAAACACAGCAAAGAAACTATAAAAAATTGCCTTAACGACACCCATTTTATGCCACGCCACTAGCGGCGCCGCATACCAGAACGCCATTGATACTGGAATGTAAATCAACGCGGAAAACAGCATTCCAGACGCCATGTCGGAGTTTTCTACGGTTTTAGGATCGAGCTCGGTCTGGCCTGCGATAACGTTCCAGAATACGCCGCCATCAATCAGACTCGATGCAGCAACGGCAGCGGTGGCCGCGAGCAGGTACAAAACACCCAATATCAGCAGATTTGCCAATGCCGGCGAGCGAAATCCGGTCAACAGCAAGCGCGGCGTGACGCGCTTGTCATGTTCGATGCTGGCGCAAGCCTGCAAAAACGCGAGTGAAAATACCGGTATCAATATCAGCGGCAGCACTTGGCCGAGATAAGGAATGATGCCGATCGCCATCATCATGAACATGTATGCCAGAAATAGCATCGACACTTCAGCCGGTTGCTTGCGAAACAGCGCGAAGCCTTTTTTGATCCATTGCAGGCCGGTTGCGGCGGGGAGTTTTTCCATAATCAATACAGAGCCGGTGCGGGGTGGGCGATGCGCAGGCGCAAGATACGTTCGAATGGCGTCGGGTCATGCGGCGTCAGCATTTCTGCGCTGCGCGGCAGATGATAGTCGTACAGGCGCGACAGCCAGAAGCGCAGCGCGCTGGCCCGCAACATGGGCTGCCACGCAAGCTGCTCGGCCGCAGTAAACGGGCGCACTGCATGGTAAGCGTCCAGCAGCGCGCGTACACGGGCCGTGTCGAGAACGCCGGTTTCCAAGTCGATGCACCAGTCATTGACCGTCACAGCAACGTCGAACAGCCAGTGATCGCAGCCGGCAAAATAAAAGTCAAAAATGCCGCTGAGGGTGTCGTCGACGAACATCGCATTGTTACGAAACAAATCGGCGTGAATCGGGCCGTGCGGCAATTCCGAATAAGCGGCAGAGGCAGCGAAGGCTGCTTGAAAATGCATTTCTGCGCGCAGCAGGTGGGCGTTGTCAATTGACAGAAAGGGCAAAACCACCGGCGTGGTGGCATTCCACCAATCCAGCCCGCGCAGATTCGGCTGCGTCAGCGGAAAATCACGCGCTGCCAAATGCAATTTCGCAATGGCTCTGCCTGCTTCGGCGCAATGCACCGCTTGCGGCGCCAGCTGGCAGTTGCCTGCGAGCTTGGTGACGATGGAGGCTGGCTTGCCATGCAGGCGGTGCAGGATTTCGCCCTGCTGATTGGCAATCGGCTCCGGCACCGGTACGCCGCGCTGCGCCATATGCTGCATCAGTTGCAGGTAAAACGGCAGCTGCTCGAAACTGAGTTGCTCAAAAATGGTGAGAACGAATTCTCCTGCTTCTGTAGTCAGGAAAAAATTGCTGTTTTCGATGCCGGATGAAATGCCTTCGATTGCAAGCGCTCGTCCGAGTGGGAATTGGAGCATCCAGTCGGAGAGATCATCCAGTGTGACCGGGGTAAATACTGCCATGGGAATGAAGGTAAAGTAGTGTAAGAGAGATAGTGAACGGATGGAAATGACGCGACAGGAGCCTGCCGGACTCAGGGGAAAGGCGTTTTGCGGCCGATTTCCCTAAGCCAGACAGACTTCGGGTGCATGTTATTTCGTTGTTGTGGCAGGCTTCGCTGCGGGCTTTGCTTTCGCTGCCGGCGCTGCGTTTTTGGCTTCTTCGGCAGCGGCAGCAGCAGCAGCTTCAGCAGCTTTCTTTTTCTTCATGCCCATGTCGAACTCAACTACTGGCCATTGCGCCGCACGCATTTCGTCGCTTTGGCCGTCGCCGCGCATCGCGCTGCCGGCCGGATCTACCGGTTTCAGATAATAGGTGCTGTTGCCGGTTTTGACTTCGACTTCTGTGACCTTGCCTTGCTGGCGTTTTTCGGTGATTCTCTTTTCCGTGCCAGGCGGAGTGATGGAAATCGCAGGCGGCTCGCCTTCTTCCAGATTTTCCATCACGGGCGGCGGCGGTGCCGGTTGTCGTGCTGGCTGCTGTGCACCCACCAGTAAAGGCATTGCGCAGGCGGCAATGCCGCATCCGACGGTGATCCAGGCTTTTGATAATCGCATGATTATTCGCATGATAATGAGGCCGGTTGGCGTGAAATGAACGGGAAATGTTCTGGTAAAGACGTTAGTGTCGCCGATTGTAGCAAACAGAGTCTGTCGCGCCCAAGAATGGATTATAAATACAGCATTTTTTGTCGCTCTTCTTCCGTTAGTTCAATCTCGCGCGCTTCATAGAAAGCAAAGATGGCGTCAACGATATTGATCGGCTCATCGATCAGATGAATCAAGTCGAGGTCTGTTTTATTGATTACGCCAGCAGCCAGCAAGGTTTCGCGAAACCAGCCCAGCAAGCCGCGCCAATACGTGGTGCCGACCAAAATGATCGGCATCGGGCGCGATTTCCCGGTCTGGATCAGAGTCAGCGCTTCGCTCAGCTCGTCCAGCGTGCCGAAGCCGCCGGGAAACACGACGTAAGCATCCGCATACTTGACGAACGCTACTTTGCGCGCAAAAAAATGCCGGAAGCTGATCGAGATGTTTTGCCATGTATTGCGGGTTTGCTCGTGCGGCAGCTCGATATTCAGGCCGACTGACGGCGATTT
The DNA here is from genome assembly GCA_041736255.1 of Burkholderiaceae bacterium. Taxonomy (GTDB): domain Bacteria; phylum Pseudomonadota; class Gammaproteobacteria; order Burkholderiales; family Burkholderiaceae_D; genus AVCC01. Next base: position 51,829 of record JBGSTZ010000156.1, on the reverse strand, counting down.
CCCTTCAAAAGCCCCCTTGTTCGCGGCTTCCATGATGCCCGGACCGCCGCCCGAAATAACTGCAAAACCGGCATCCGACAAGCGCCGGGCGACATCGACGCACTTGATGTAGTACGGGCTTTCCGGTGTGAGGCGAGCAGAGCCGAAGATCGAAACCGCCGGGCGCAGCTCGGAAAGCCGTTCGGTTGACTCAATAAACTCTGCCATAATCGTGAACATATGCCACGATTCCCGCGCTTTTTGGGAGGTGGCGCGTTCCTTGTCCGTCACCTGCCGCAAGCGCAGCACCCTTTTCCCATTCTCTTCCATATGCATAAAACCCTGTTATTAGTTGACGGTTCCAGTTATCTGTACCGCGCCTTTCATGCTTTGCCCGACTTGCGCAATGCTGAAGGGGCGCCGACTGGCGCCATGTACGGCATGATCAACATGCTGCGCCGCTTGCGCCATGATTATCCCGCAGCATACATGGCCTGTGTATTCGACGCCAAAGGCAAGACCTTCCGCGACGACCTGTATCCGCAGTACAAGGCACAGCGCGCCGCGATGCCGGACGATCTGGTGCGGCAGATCGCGCCGATCCATGCAGCGACGCGCGCGATGGGCTGGCCGATCCTGATGATAGAAGGCATCGAAGCCGACGACGTGATCGGCACGCTGGCCGTGGAGGCCGTCAAGCAGGGCATGGATACCGTGATCTCGACTGGCGACAAGGATTTGGCACAGTTGGTCAACGAGCATGTGACGCTGATCAATACCATGAGCAACGAAAAGCTCGATCCTGCCGGCGTAGTCGCCAAATTTGGCGTGGCGCCGGAGCGCATTGTCGATTACCTGAGTCTGATCGGCGATACAGTCGACAACGTGCCGGGCGTGTCCAAAGTGGGGCCGAAAACCGCGCTCAAATGGCTGGCCGAATACGATTCGCTGGAAGGCGTGATGCAAAATGCCGCCAACATCAAAGGCGTGGTCGGCGAAAATCTGCGCACGGCGCTCGACTGGCTGCCGCAAGCCAAGGTGCTAGTAACGGTCAAGACTGATTGCGATCTGTCGGCGCAAATGAAGAACATTCCCGAATCGCTGCAACAATTGCCCGAAGACCGGGAAGCGATGCTGGCCTTGTTTTCCCGTTACGGCTTCAAGAGTTGGTTGCGTGAGTTGACGAGCCAGCTGACCGATCAGGTCGGCCAGAGCGCCACGCCAACCGGGCCGAATGTCGTTACCGCCTCGGCTTCGACTGCAGCCGAAAAGCAGTACGAAACCGTGCTCACCGAAGCCGACCTGGAGCGCTGGCTGGCGACTATCTCGGCTGCAACGCTGACTTCGCTCGATACCGAAACCACTTCGCTGGAACCGATGCAAGCGCGTCTGGTCGGCATTTCGCTGTGCTGCGTGGCCGGCAACGCAGCCTACATTCCGCTGGCGCACTGTTATCAGGATGTACCGCAGCAACTATCCGTCGAATTCGTGCTATCCAGATTGAAACCGTGGCTGGAAGATGCGAGCCAGAACAAAGTCGGCCAGAACCTGAAATACGATAGTCATGTATTTGCCAATCATGGCGTGATGCTGCGCGGCATCCGCCACGACACGTTGCTGGAATCGTATGTGTTCGAGTCGCACAAACCCCACAACATGGATAGCCTGGCGCTGCGCCATCTGAACTACAAGACCATCAGCTTCGCCGATGTCTGCGGCAAAGGCGCGTCCCAAATCTGCTTCGACCAGGTCGAGATCGGCGTTGCCACCGAATACGCTGCCGAAGACGCCGACATCACGCTGCAACTGCATCAGGCGATGTGGCCGGAAGTAGAAGCCGACGCCGGCCTGACTTTCATTTACGAAAAAATCGAATTGCCGACCGCTGTCACGCTGCAAAAAATCGAACGCAACGGCGTCCTGATCGATGCCGAACTGCTGGGCCAGCAATCGAACCAACTCGGCCGGCGGATGCTGGAACTGGAACAGAAAGCTTATGAATATGCTGGCCAGCCGTTCAACCTGAATTCACCCAAGCAGTTGGGCGAAATCTTCTTCGATAAATTGAAGTTGCCTGTAATCAAGAAAACCCCGTCTGGCGCGCCATCGACCGATGAGGAAGTGCTGCAAAAATTGGCCGAAGATTATCCGCTGCCGAAAGTACTGCTCGAATATCGCGGTCTGGCAAAGCTGAAATCGACTTATACCGACAAGCTGCCGAAGATGGTCAACCCGCAAACCGGGCGTGTGCATACCAATTACGCGCAAACAGTGGCAGTGACGGGGCGACTGGCGTCGAACGATCCGAATCTGCAAAACATCCCGATTCGCAGCGTCGAAGGAAGGCGCATCCGCGAAGCTTTCATAGCGCCCGCGGGCAGCGTGATCGTATCGGCCGACTATTCTCAGATCGAGTTGCGCATCATGGCGCATCTCTCCAGCGACGCCAGCATGCTGCGCGCCTTTGCCGCCGGCGAAGACATCCACCGCGCCACCGCGGCCGAGATTTTCGGCGTCACGCCGCTGGAAGTGTCGGGCGAACAGCGCCGTTACGCCAAGGTCATCAACTTCGGCCTGATTTACGGCATGAGCGCGTTCGGCCTGGCCGGCAATCTCGGCATCGAGCGCGCTGCGGCGCAACAGTACATCGATAAATATTTTGCCCGCTTCTCCGGCGTCAAGCGCTTCATGGACGACACTAAGCTCGAAGCCAAATCGCGCGGCTATGTCGAAACCGTGTTCGGCCGCCGCCTGTGGCTGCCGGAAATTAACTCCCCGAATGGCCCGCGCCGCCAAGGTGCCGAGCGGGCCGCGATCAATGCGCCGATGCAGGGCACTGCAGCCGATCTGATCAAGCTGGCGATGGTGGCGGTGCAGGACTGGTTGGAACAAGACCAGATGCAATCGCTAATGATCATGCAGGTGCACGATGAATTGGTGCTGGAAGTACCGCAAGCCGAACTGGCTGTCGTGCGCGATAAATTACCCGCGATCATGGCAGGCGTAGCCAAGTTGAAAGTGCCGCTGACTGCCGAGGTCGGTGTCGGCAACAACTGGGACGAGGCGCATTAAGAGTGCATAAACCCGTTCCAAACAGGAAAATTATTTTCGCGCCGCGCGTTTCAGCAGGCGTATGAAGCCACCCAGTAGCGGCAGCTTTTCATATAGTTCTTCCGCAGCATCCCAATAATCCCGATGAAAATTGACGCGGCCGTGGGCATCGAAACGCAGATGCGTGGCGCCGCGTATGCATTGTTCCTCTGTTGAAAATCGCTTCATGCGGAACCGGAAATTCCAGGCCAGGAATGCGGTGTCACCTTGCGCGATCTGGGTAGTGACAACAAAATGCGCGTTATCAACTTGGATAAACATGTGGCTGAAAATATGGGTGATGGCAGGCAGACCGCGCACTTCGTTGAACGGGTCTTTGAAGAAGGCATCGGCGGCATAAATTTGTCCCAGTTGCCGGGACGATTCTACGCTGAGGGACTCGAAAAACTGCACCACAGCCTGTAACCGCGCGTCACTGTCTGCGTTCATAGCCCAGTCCCTTTATGTATCAGCCAAAAATACAGCCGATAAGGCAGCAAGCGCGCCAGCCGCAGCCAGTTGGTGAAACGCTTTGGAAAGTGGATGTGGAACTGTCCGCGCTCGATTCCGCTGACCAATTCCTGCGCGGCTGTGCTGGCAGAAATTAGCGCCGGCATCTTGAAGTCGTTGCCGGCTGTCAGCGGCGTTTCGACAAAACCGGGATTGATCAGGTAGACGCCGATACCGCGCGGGCGCAGATCCAGATACAGCGATTCGCACAGATTGATTAACGCGGCTTTGGTCGGGCCGTAAATCAAAGCTTTGGGCAGTCCGCTGTAGCCAGCGACAGAGGCGACGATGCCGATGCCGCCGCTGCCGCCGCTGTCGCCGCTGCCTTGCTCAAGTAATGTCGGCAACGCTGCATCAAGGCAATTGAGTACCCCGCGCAGGTTTAAATCAATCAGGCGATTAGCAGCGGCCAGATCGAAGGAGTCGGCGCGCATTTCGTTATAGCCTCCAGCCACCACCAGCACTAAATCAATGCCTTGCCACTGTTGCAGGATCAGGTCGCGCGCGGCAATCACCGTGGCGTGATCGACGATGTCGAGCGCTGCCACCAGCGCATTCGGGTGCCGGTCTGCTACCGAGGTCAAGGTTTCCAGGCTGCGTGCCGAAAGCGCCACGCGTGCGCCTTTTGCCAGCAGCAGGCGCGCTGTTTCCGCACCGATGCCGGACGATGCGCCGATCACCCACACGCGTTTGTTGTGCCAATTTACAATTTTCGGATTCATGGGGAGCATGGTTATCAAGGGCGCTTGGTGAAGGAAATGGTCACTTCGCCCAGGCCGATGCCGAATTTGCTCATCGCGGTGCGATTCAACATCACCCGATCATCTATCAGGATCATCCAGTCATCCATGTTCACGTTATAAATGCTGTCCTCTACCGGTAGCGCCAGCACATATTTCCAGCGAAGGACATTTCCTGCGGAGATGCCGACGGCTTCGCCGATCACATCCGGCGCGGTGCCGATGTAACGATCAGAACCAACCTTGCGCAGCGTCCATACGCGCTTTTGTTTGGTGCCGTCGGAGTACGTAAAGTCTTCATCGAGCGTACCAATGTCGCCATCCCAGGTGCAGCGCATCACCACAGTAAAACGCTTGACGATCTTACCGGAACGATCTTGAAACATGCCCCAAGCATCCAGCGTACCGTTGAAATACTGCTGCATATCCAGTACCGGTTTTTCGTTGGCGTAGGTGCTCGGTTCCGGCGCGGCACAGGAAGTTAGTAGGACGATTGCGATTGCTGCACAAAAATTTTTCAGGTATTTCATTTCAGGCTCCTGCAGTTTTGAGGGTTAAACATCACGTGTTAAACATCACGTGTTAAACATCACGTAAAGGGGCGCGCAACAACAAGCCCGCCGCTGACAGTTTCAACAGGCAGGGCAGCAGCGCATATCCGACCGACAGCGCCTGCGTGCCGTCGTTGTTGACCGTACCGGGCACATAGCCGAGCAGCTCCAGCAATGGCAGTGCAATGCCTGCCGCCAGCGCCAGATTCATCTTGGTGGCCCAGTTCCAAGCGCCGAAATAAGCGCCTTCGCGCTGGCCGCTGTGCCCGGCGCACCCGATGATTGCCGCCAACAACGCTGGCGGCAATGCCAGATCGGCGCCCAAGGTCAATCCTGACAGCACACAAATTACACCGAACGGCAGCGCCTCGCCGGCCGACAAGCCATAGGCCCAGATGAATGCGGCAGCCGAGAGCAGCATCCCGATCAGCCAGGAGCGCGCTTCACCAAAGCGTCTGGCAAGTGCCACCCATAACGGCATCGAACAAGCAGCAGCGACGAAATACAAAACCAAAAATAGTCCGGCATATTGCCCCAGTTGCAATTGATCCTTAACGAAAAATAAGAATAGAGTGGCCGGGATCGCGGCTGCAATGCCGCTGACGATGAACACCGCAAACAGCCAGCGGAAGCGCCGGTTACGAAACGGTTCCAGCATCGCAGAAAATCCACTGTGCGTTATCAGAGAATTGACGGGTTTGGGTGCCCGTGTGAGCAAAATTACCGCGCTGACGATGAGCGTGAAAATGAAGATGCCAGACAGCCAGCCGAAGCCGAGCCAGCCGGTCAGCGATGCGGCCATGATGACGCCCAGCAAGCCGAATGCCTCACGCGTGGCGGTCAGGCGCGATCGCTCGGATAGCGCTTGGGTGAGCGCCGCGCCCCAGCTCTGATGCGCAATCGTGGCCAGACTAAAACCGGCATATACCAGCAGCAGCGTGCACAGGAACCACGCCAGCGCCTGTCCGCCGCTTAACGCCGGTGGATGAAATAGCGCAACAAAGCCCAGTGCCAGTAGCGGCAGCGCAATCAATATGAAGCGGCCGTAACCATGATTATTTCTGGTGTGGTCTATCCACAAACCGATCAGCGGATCGATGAATGCATCGAAGATGCGCGCTGCCAGCAAAGCGGCGCCAATCAGTGTCAGCGACAGGCCAAAGCGCTCGGCATAAAACTGCGGCACATACACATAAATTGGCAGTGCCACCAAAGCCAGCGGCAGTCCAAACAAGCCGTAGGCTAGAAATGAAAATGAAGTAAGTTTTTTCATCAACGTGGCGCAGCATCGGCCAGCAGCGCTTTGCGCAAGGACGGTGCACTAGTGCCGGCATCGAGCCAGATGGCAAAAAAAGCCCGGCCAAATTCGGCGTCCCTGATCTCGCCAATTAATCTGCCATTCAAGTAAAAACGTGCGCCTTCATCAGGCAGATAGACACCGCTTAGATGGGTGCCATTTTTAACGTCTGGAAACAGTTTTTCCATGCTGGATTGCCAGTTTGCGCGCTGCTGCGCTGTGCCAAATCCCAGCTTTTGCATTTCTTCCTGACTTGCAGCGGCAATTTTGGTGCCTTGCAAGCTACGGGCGTAACGCAAATCCAATACAAGTTTTTCTGTCAGAGGTGTATTGGCGACTACGCCTTGATCACCTACCCATAGCTGGGCATCGTAGATCTTCAATCCGAACCAGCGAAAACTCCCTTGTCCGGCCAAACGCGCTTGCTGCACTTCGTTCTGTATATGAAGCGGCGGCATAGAACCGGCTGCCAGTGCAGCCGTCAGGACAGCGATGCCCAGAATCCATCCGAACAGGAGTCGAGGTGTATTCACTGAGAATCTGTTGCGGTTCATGGCATCACATTTTTTCGAGGGTGAACTGGGCGACATCAATATTTTTAGCGCGGAATCCTGCTTCGCAATAGGCGAAATAAAATTCCCAAGTGCGCAAGAAACGATCATCGAAGCCTTGTTCGCGTACCTGCGGCAATTGCTGCCGGAAAGCGCTGCGCCACGCATCGAGAGTGCGCGCATAGTCGAGGCCAAATTTGAATTCACTGACTACGCGCAGACCATGTTTTTCAGCTTGTTGGCAAAATACCGATGGCGACGGCAGCATCCCGCCGGGGAAAATATATTGCTGGATAAAGTCGGTTCCTTTGCGATAGCGCTCGAATAGTGCATCGTCAATCACGATAGTCTGGATGCAAGCGCGCCCCTTCGGTTTCAGGTTGCGCGCGAGGCATGCAAAATAGCTTGGCCAATAGGCTTCACCCACGGCTTCAAACATTTCAATCGACGCAATGGCATCGAACTGGCCGTCGGTGTCGCGGTAATCCTGTAGCCGCAATTCGACCTGATCGGCTACGCCCACTTTGGTCAAGCGCTGATGCGCAAAATCCAGCTGTTCGGTCGATAGTGTCAGGCCGGTGACGTGCGCTCCAGCACTGCGGGTCGCCAGCTCTGCAAAGCCGCCCCAGCCACAGCCAATTTCCAGCACGCGGGCCTTCGGCGGCAACTGCAATTCTTCTAATATCCGGCGGTATTTTGCATCTTGCGCAGCGTGCAAATTGCCGGCGCTGCCATCGGCATACAAGGCACTGGAATACGTCATCGACGGGTCCAGCCACAACTGATAAAAATCGTTGCCGATGTCGTAGTGGGCGTGGATATTTTTGCGGCTGCCTGCTCTGGAATTGCGATTGAAAACATGTTTCAGGCGATACAGCAAACTACCCCACCAACTGCCATAAATCATCGATTCCACCGCGTCGCGGTTGCGCACGAAAATCTCAATCAAACCCGGTAAATTATCGGTGCTCCAATGGCCATCAATGAAGGTTTGTGCAAAACCGATGTCGCCCAACTTCAAGGCTGCATTACAGATATCCCAATTTTTCAGCGATAGCGTGACCGGATGCGAGTGATCGCCAAAGTGTTCGCTGTGGCCATTCGGAAACTCCATGCGCAGCGCTCCCTGTTCGATCTTGCGCAACATCTGCAAAATGAATTTCACTTGCGATGGCAATTTCATGCACCCGGAGGACGCGGATTGCGGCTCAAAATTGAGCGTTTTTGGCTGCATTAGTTTGGTATTCATCGGCTCAACTCACTGGATGGAGGGCGGGGTTTTTTGAAAAATGGCACGCGCTTCAGCCATAGCCGCAATGCTTGCCAATGTATTTTCAGGATCACGCCGAAGGTCATCAGCGGATAGGAAAAAAATGCTTTTGCCGTGACGGCGTTCGACAATGGATGCGACGATCCGGAAACGCTGGTCAATAGCAACGGACCAGCGGCATCGTCATAATCAATCCGCGCCACGGTGCGTTCCAAGGTCTGTTCGCCGATCTTTTTCTGTGTGCGCATGAAGCGAAAACGGTAATTGCCATCGACGGCACAAAATGGCGAAACATGGAATATTTTGCGTGCAGTCAATGCAATTCCATAGGGCATTGCATTGCCGGTATCGAGCAAATAATTGTGGCTTTCGCCAAAGGTATTGCGCACTTCGGCTAACACCGCCCGCAGTTGTCCATTCTTGTTGTGGCAAAACCAGAACGACACCGGATTGAATACATAACCCAGCACGCGCGGAAAAGCCTGCAACCAGATTTCGCCGTCGGCATCAAAGATGCCTTCGCTTTTTAGCAGCGCATCGATCCAGTGCAGTAAAGGCTGCTTTCCATCGCCATGATCTTTGTCCCAAAAGGACAATAGATTGAAGCGGTTGTGCGAAAACAGCGTGAGGTGTAGCGGCGCTTGCGCCATCGCCCGCAAAGGCAGACGCAAAAAATACAAGCCATAGTTAAATATATGCGGTGCAGGGCGCAAGCGCGTGTGGCGCACTTCGCCAAAACATAGCTGTATCGTAGGGGAAAGGGTATCCATTTTGTCAGTCAGTCATGCTTACTTAGGCCGCAGAGCGCATCAATGGCAGGTTGGCTGTGGCTTGGGTAATTGCCTGAAGTGCCTCGGCCACGGCCAGCCCTGATTTCAAGCCATCTTCGTGGAATCCATAGCCAGTCCAAGCACCGGCAAACCAGGTATTTTGATGGCCTTGCGCGGATGCCAAGGTGCGTTGTGCCGCAATCGCCGCAGCATCGAATACCGGATGCGCATAATCGAAAGCAGCCAGCACTTTGTCAGGAGCCGGTGGATCAATCGGATTGAGCGAGACGATCACTGCTTGTTTGAACGGCAGCGGCTGCAATTGATTGATCAGGTAATGCACGGCTACTTTGGGCTCGCAGCCTTGGCGACCCTGATAATTCCAGGCCGACCAGGTTTTTCTGTTTATTGGCAGGCAGCTGCTATCGGTATGCAACACAGCGCGGTTGGGCTGATACTGGATGGCGGACAGCAATGCGCTCTCGGCGGCCGTCGCATCCTGCAGCAGGCGCAATGATTGATCGCTATGGCTGGCGAGCACCACATGATCGACGATGTGGATGCCATTGCTGGCTGTAATTTTAATTTTAGTGCTGCTGCCGAGCGTACTGCGAGTGACCGCATGCACCGCTGTATTCAGATATTTACAAGGGATATGCGCCAGCATTTTTTCGACATAATGACGTGCACCACCTTTGACGGTGTGCCATTGCGGCCGGTCATTGATTTGCAGCAGACCGTGGTTGTGGCAAAAGCGCACGAATGACGATAGCGGAAACGTCAGCATTTGCTCGGTTGGGCACGACCAGATGCAGCCCGCCATTGGCAGCAAATACCAGTCGCGAAATTCGATGCTGTAGCCGTGCTGGGCCAGATAAACGCCGAGCGACACGTTTTCCGCTCCATCTTCCCTGGACAATGCCAGCGCTGTTGCGTGTTTATTGAAACGCATAATGTCGCGCAACATGCGGTAAAAACCCGGGCGCAGCATATTGCGTCGCTGCGCAAACACCGCGTCAAGACTGCCGCCAGCCCATTCCAAAGTGCGGCCACCAAGAGGCAACTTGACCGAAAAAGACATATCGGTAGCGACAGTCACTATTTCTAATTCAGCAAATAACGCAACCAGATTGGGATACGTTTTGTGATTAAAAACTAAAAATCCGGTATCGACTCCGTAGCGAATGTTGTCCAGCGTGACATCGACGGTATGGGTGTGGCCGCCAAAATAATCGTTTGCTTCAAATAATGCGACATCAACGCCGGCACGCGCCATGCGGTATGCACAAGACAGTCCAGAGATTCCTGATCCTATGACAGCGATTTTCATGGCGGTATTCCTCTTTGTTCGCAACTAAAAATATCAAATATCAAATGGCACGTAAAAGCGGGTAACCGTTGCCGCAAGAGTTTGTGCACGTAAAATAGCCGCTTTTATTCAGCGTATGCTGAACGCAAATCTTTTTATTGTCAATATATTGTCATGGACAAAACTGTATAAAAAAGCGTTTAATAGCAATCAACGAGCAAATAACTAGCAATAAGCGCTGTTTACAGATAATTTGTCCATGGTAAATGGATGTACAAACAGGTAAGTGAATTTTTATGCAAATAATAATGAGTATCGGCGCAGTAGAGCGCGACACAGGCATATCCAAAGATGCTTTGCGGGTATGGGAGCGCCGTTATGGATTCCCCACGCCGAGCAGGGATGATCTGGGCGAGCGTGCATATTCATTTGAACAGGTAGACAAACTGCGGCTTTTAAAGCGCTTGCTGGACCAAGGCCATCGCCCCGGAAAAATCATGCATTACAGCACCGAGGAGTTGCAACAATTGGTGCAAAAATCAGTGTTAGCAGCAACTGGCACTACTGACGCAAGCAGTGCCAGCGAGGCCGATTCTGCACTCCTGCAAGGTTATCTGGATTTATGCAAAACGCATCAAGCCGAAGTGCTGCGGCACCGCTTGTCGCAAGCCTTGTCGCGCATGGGGCTGGAACGTTTTATCGTCGAAGTATTGGCACCGCTCAATCGCTTGGTAGGTGATGCTTGGGCTAACGGTGCGTTGCAAGTTTTTGAAGAGCATTTGTACACCGAGTCGGTGCAAATTGTGATGCGCGCTGCCATCTCCATGCTGCCGCAGGGGAAAGAGTCTGCGCGCCCGCGCATTCTGTTGACGACCTTGCCCCAAGAGCAGCATGGCCTGGGTTTGTTGATGGCGGAATCGATTTTTGTACTCGATGGCGCAAGTTGTATTTCCTTGGGTGTCCAAACGCCGACCATTGACATCGCCAGCGCCGCCCGCTCGCAAAGTGCGGATATCGTCGCGTTGTCGTTTTCAGGTGCGATGAATCCCAGACACGTGCTGGAAGGATTAAACGATTTATCCAGTAAATTGCCGGCAGGAATAGAGCTGTGGGTCGGTGGCCATTGCCCGGTGTTGTCTCGCCGCCCACCAGAATCGGTGCATGTACTGAGCAACCTTGCGGACATCCCAGACAGCTTGCGTGATTGGCGCGCAAGGCATGAAAGCTGACGTATCAATGGAAACGTAGGATTTTGGTTTAATTTTGCATATAAGTTACAGGGCTGGGAAAAGCATCCGCAACCGAGCAGGGAACAACCTGATACGTTATTGAAAATAATCTTGCCTTTTGTCACTTTCATGAGCCCGATTCTCCATAAGTCCGACCGACTGTTAGAGATAACGGTGAGGTGAATTTATGGTATTTACAATCATTTTATGAGCCGTATTTTGATTGTATAAGGCGCAGTGTGTCTTTTCACAGAGTGTGCAGCATCCCGCAGCGGGCGCGCCCAAGCGCCCATTTGAGCCGGAATATGGCACACTACAAACGCCGCATTCATTAGTGCACCATTGCAATATTCATACTATCCACTCCAAAATATTGCTACTATGCAAAATAACAGGCATGACGTCTTGCGCGCCAGTCGGCCCCCTGCGACGTGCGGTCTACGCCTCGAAAACCAGACTGCCAGTCTGGTACATCCATCAAAGGTTGAATAAAAATAATGAAATCAATTTCTCTGTTGCTGCTGGTCGTGGTGATTGCGGCAGTTGTTCTGGCTTTTCTGAAAGCAAAGTCGCGAGGCGATTCCGGCAATGAAGCGTGGCCTTTCTATGCAAAAAAGCCCCTGTCGCAACCCGAGCAAATTCTGTATTTCCGCCTGATCGAGGCGCTACCCGACCACATAATCCTGGCGCAGGTTCAGCTTTCGCGCCTGCTGGGCGTCAAGAAAGGCAACAACCACCAATCCTGGCTGAACCGCATCAACCGCATGAGCGCCGATTTTGTCGTGTGCAACAAAGATTCCTCCATCGTCGCCGTGATCGAACTCGATGACGCCTCGCATCAGAAACCGGAACGCCAGACAGCCGACGCAAAAAAAGACAAAGCTTTGGCCGCAGCCGGAATCAGGATGATCCGCTGGCAGGTCAAGGCGATTCCCGACCAGTCGGCGATCCAGGCTGCATTGCTGCCGACGCCAGCATTCAAGCCGGAAGCGCTAAGGTGGGCGCCTTGATTCAGCCGCCGGGTCTGGTGCCGATACGCTTCGACGGAACGCTGATCAAGTGGAACGATGAACGCGGCTTCGGCTTCATCGCGCCGATGCAAGGCGGGCACGAGATATTTATCCATATCTCATCATTCCCGCCGGATGGTCGGCCGTGCCTCAACGAAAAGCTGTCGTTCGAAATCGCGCTAAACAATGAAGGCAAGAAGAAAGCGGTCAACGTACAGCGGCCTGCGCATACATCATCGGCGGCTACCGGACGCGCACGGCGCAAGGCCGCTGCGCCGCGGCGGAGTTTTTTCAAAACTGCGGTTGCGGCAGTGCTGATCGTGAGCCTCGGGGTCTATGCATACGCGAAGATTTCGCACCGCATTGTCCCGCAGGATCTAGCAGCTGCAAGCACTTCGTCCACCGTGGCAGTTCCGGCGCAGCCCCAGCCCTCGTTCAAGGCGAAGTGTGACGGCAGAACCCATTGTTCGCAGATGACTTCATGCGCCGAAGCGACGTATTTTCTGAAGAATTGTCCGGGTGCCCAAATGGACGGCAACTTCGATGGCGTTCCGTGCGAACAGCAATGGTGCACGGGTTTTTTTGCACAGTGAGTTCTGGTGTGGCAAATGATTCCGCACGCAAGAATTGTGTACCTTGGCTCATTGGCAGGTTGGCGCTGAACTTGCGAAGCCTGACATTTATTAGGGAACCTGCGGGTGCTAAATGTTGGGCTTTGCAGCCCAACTCACATGCTTCGTGCTGATTAACAAGACGCTTGAATGATCATCAAAAATCGATTTTCCACCAGAAAGATAGTCCTATGAAATTTGTCAAAATATTTCCGCTTATCGCCTTTCTTGCCGGCTGCGCCTCCGCCCCGTCACAGGGCTACCGTCCGGCAAACTACGCCGGCGCCCAATGGAATATTTCGGGAGAGATGAATCAGTTCACCAATGGAATAGTGATCAGAGTCAATGGACAAACCGTCATCGACAAAACCTTATCCTTGCTATCCGGTGACGGAGAGTTTTTTGGGCACTATGAAGGCAAAGCCGTCACCGCGACCTGTATGACCAGCATGGGCATGTTTGTGACCAAGACGAATTGTTTTGTTTTCGTCAATAGTGAAAAAGCGGCAACGCTTACGTTCTGATATTGCTTTGTAGTGCGTATGTTAGATCATGGCAGCTTAGTACCGTGCTTGCGAAGTTCAAACTACGTATTGTTTTTTAGAATGGCAAGAGAAAAACCACAGTTTTTGCTATTAGAGTTTCGCAGGCGCGGGGCTATTACCCGCAAAATTCCTGCTTTACCAATGCGCCGCATGTTGCTCATACTAAAACTCGGCAAAACCGGCGGCGGCCTGCTGGACATCAGCCGGGAAGTCCGATAACTCCTGCACCTGGCGCACTTCGATCACTTCGTTGTCGGAAGCGGGGCAGCGCGACGCCCATTCGACAGCTTCTTCCTTCGAGTTCACCTGGATCATCCAGTAGCCGCCAAGCACCTCCTTGGCTTCGGAGAATGGGCCGTCTGTTACCGTGGGCTTGCCTGCGTTGAAGGAGACGCGCGCGCCCATCGGCGGCGGATGCAGGCCGTCGAGCGCGAGCAGCACGCCGGCCTTTTGCAGCGCTTCGTTGTATCGCATCATCGCGGCAACGTCCTTGGCATCCGGCATTGTGCCCGGGGCTGCCTTTTCGTATCCTTTGGGGATCATCAGCATCATGAATCGCATGTCATTTCTCCTTATGCTGTCAGAGGGGTTGGCGCTGATTGGAAAGTGATCCACCCTGCATGATCTACATTCCGGACTGTTCAGGGCTCCCTGTCTGCATCGCCTGTTGCATTTCTTCCGGACTCACATCGCGCATGTGGCTGGCGATCGACCACTGATGACCAAACGGGTCTTCAAGAATGCCATAACGATCGCCCCAGAACATGTCCGCGAGCGCCATTTTGACTGTAGCGCCGGCCTCGACCGCGCGTTTGAACACGGCGTCGACATCCTCGACATACAAATGGATGGTGACCGGCGTGCCTTTCAGCGACTTCGGTCCGAACGAACCCCACTCGGGGAATTCGTCGACCAGCATGACGGCCGAATCGCCGATACGGATCTGGGCATGCATAAGTTTGCCCTGCGGTCCCGGGAGCCGTCCGGCTTCGACTGCATTGAACGCCTTTTTGTAGAAATCAATGGCTTCGGACGCACCGGCGCAAACCAAGTGCGGCGTCACCGTGCGCATCCCCTCTGGAATAGGTTTTACTTGCGGCATGGTAATTTCCTTTCTGGATTCGGGTTATGGAGCAGGGCTTGCGGACCCAGTCAGCCAGCTAAACTTGCGTTTTGATTGTGCGACGAACAATGCTGGGCAAAATCGGCATGACAAACGGATTTTTTGGGATTTTAGCGCGATCAGGTATGCGTATATTGACTAATGTCAGACGCCAAGCGCAGCCGGTAAAGGTGGATCAGCGATTTGCACAGTACAGGGTTTTTGATATCAAATAACTTGCTCCGCTATCGCAATTCACTTCCCTTTCGGGCATCAGAGAACTGTTGCATTGACATGGCCTCGGAATGCAATTTTCAGTTGAAAAATTTTAAAAATACAGATATTTTTTTATAGTGAAAATATCCGGGTTTGAATGGTGTCAGTTCCATTTCGATATTAAAAATCGGCAACACAGTTGATACCTACAGTTGGCAGCTCCAGTTGGCAAGTATGTCTGATGTAGCATGAAGTTTGCGTAATATTAAATAAAATACAACTAATTTTGCGTTACCAAGAATTAAATTAATATCAGAATGCCATAGTTAATAATCAGGTATTTAAACTGATAACTAACTATTAGGAGATTGCCATGAATCAACAAAATTCATTAGCACCACAAGATTTCAATCCAGACAATCTGCTGGATACGTTGATCGAACAATTGAAACTGAAAAATGATGCGGCACTGAGCCGGAAACTGGAGGTCGCGCCGCCGGTTATCAGCAAGATTCGACACCGGCGCTTGCCGATCGGTGCATCGTTGTTGATTCGCATGCACGAAGCGTCAGGCATGAGTATTCGTATGTTGCGCGATCTGATGGGTGACCGCCGGATGAAATATCGGTTGAGTGGCATGCAAGGCAAGCCCAAACTGGCTTGAAAAACCGTGGGTTCGGCTGCGACCCTGTCGCAGCCATCTACAGTTGCGATTTTTTATTGCAAATATGACAATAAAAATTGCATTTACCGCAGTATTCGATTGCGGGCGTTAAAAATGCAATTGGCAGTATAGTTCGGCGCGCAGCAAGGCGTCGGGTGCTGCGATGAGCGGCAAGTGCTCGTCAGGCGGATGCTTTCTGCTGCACCAGAATCCATGGATTGACCACTACTGACCAGACTATCGCCTCTGTTTCCAGCCATTCTTGCGCTTGGTTGTCTGACACTTTGCCGAGCTGGCGTGTTTGCATCCATTGCTCTATGGCGCTCTTGTCGTCATTGCTGATGCGCATCGCAACGTCGATCAGGTCAAGGCTGTCGCTGACGTAAATCACCGCGCCAGTGGCAAAGTAGCGCTGCAGTTCGACCCAGGCGATTTGGGCGGTTTCTTGTACCAGTTTGGTATGGAGGGCGATGTTGTCTTGTGCTTGCATGGCGATGAATGATGTGATGATGAATGGCGTGGCTCGGGATGGTGCGGCGTGGAAGTATACCGCCGATGCGCTAGACTACAATTCCATTTCCTGACTTTATGCCTGCCCGCCAATGACCTTGATTCCCCTAGCCGAACGACTTCGTCCCAAAACGCTGGACGATGTGATTGGTCAGCAACACTTGCTTGGCGCCGGCAAACCGCTGCGCGTCGCGTTCGAATCGGGCGAGCCGCATTCGATGATCCTGTGGGGGCCGCCGGGTGTCGGCAAGACTACGCTGGCGCGCCTGATGGCGGACAGTTTCAATGCGGAATTCATCGCGCTGCCGGCGGTGCTGTCCGGGGTGAAAGATATCCGCGAAGCAGTCGAACGGGCGCAGGTGATTCGCGCTAATTCTGGCCGCCGCACCATCCTGTTCGTCGATGAGGTGCATCGCTTCAACAAGAGCCAGCAGGATGCGTTCCTGCCGCATGTCGAGAGCGGCTTATTCACCTTCATCGGTGCCACAACCGAAAATCCCTCGTTCGAAGTCAATGGCGCACTGTTGTCGCGTGCGGCGACTTATGTACTGAAGTCGCTGACCGAGGATGACTTGGGCGCGTTACTAGACCGCGCCTGCGCGACCGAGCTGGATGGTTTGCAATTTGCACCAGATGCCAAACTGACGCTGATAGCGAGTGCCGATGGCGATGGCCGCAAGCTGTTGAATACGCTGGAAATCATCGCTCGCGCAGCACAAGCCAAGGATATAAAAGAAGTCGATGCAGTGCTGCTGGTGGAATGTCTGGGCGACACGCTACGCCGTTTTGACAAGGGCGGCGATGCGTTTTACGACCAGATTTCAGCGCTGCACAAGTCGGTGCGCGGTTCCAATCCGGATGCGGCGCTGTACTGGTTATGCCGCATGCTTGATGGCGGCGTCGATGCGCGTTACCTGTCGCGCCGCATTGTACGCATGGCGTGGGAAGATATCGGCCTGGCCGACCCGCGCGCGATGCAGATTGCCAATGATGCTGCCGCCACTTATGAACGTTTGGGCTCGCCGGAAGGCGAATTGGCGCTGGCGCAAGCGGTGATCTATCTGTCGATTGCAGCCAAAAGCAATGCCGGTTACATGGCTTACAACCAGGTCAGAGCTTTCATAAAGCAAGACAAGTCGCGCCCGGTGCCGGAGCATTTGCGCAATGCTCCGACCCGGCTGATGAAGGAACTCGGCTACGGCAAGTTGTACCGCTATGCGCATGACGAGCCGGAAGCTTACGCTGCTGGCGAAACCTATCTGCCTGATGGCATCGTCAATCAGCATTGGTACAGCCCGACCCCGCGCGGACTGGAAGGCAAGATCGGTGAAAAAATGGCGCATTTGCGGGAGCTGGATAAAAAGGCGAAAAAGTGACGGGCGGGTGCAATCTATCTTGTATTTTCGATATGTGATGGGATTTGCCTTGCCACGGCTTGATACAATGCGTTACCGGAAACCTTAACGCTAACGACACCCCTATGATCGACATCCAACTCCTACGTAAAGACATCGACAGCGTCGCCACCCGCCTGGCCGCGCGCAAGTTTCAGCTCGATGTCGCCACTTTCAATGCGCTCGAAGCAGAGCGCAAAGTGATTCAGACCCGTACCGAAGATTTGCAAGCCAAGCGCAACGCGCTGTCCAAGCAGATCGGCATGCTCAAAAGCAAGGGCCAAGATACTTCGGAAGTGATGGCGGAAGTGGCCGGTCTGGGTGATGCACTGAAAAATAATGAAGGCGCGCTCGCTACCGTGCAGACCCGTATTGGCGAATTCATGCTGGCGATTCCGAATTTGCCGCATGAATCGGTGCCGGAAGGCTTGGATGAAACCGCCAACGTCGAGTTACGCAAGGTCGGCACGCCGCGCATCTTCGATTTCGAGGTGCGCGATCACGTCGATGTTGGCGCCGCGCTGGGGCTGGATTTCGAGGTCGCGACCAAGATTACCGGTGCGCGTTTTTCGGTGATGAAAGGCAGCATCGCCCGTTTGCACCGCGCATTGGCGCAGTTCATGTTGAATACCCATACCGAAGAACATGGTTATACCGAATGCTATACGCCCTACATGGTCAATGCCGACAGCTTGCGCGGCACCGGCCAGTTGCCGAAATTTGAAGCGGATTTATTTTCAGTAAAAAAGGGTGGGGTGGAAGGCGAGGGTGAGACCTTTTACCTGATCCCGACTGCTGAAGTGCCGCTGACTAACATCGTGCGCGATGAAATCGTGGCGCTTGACGCGCTGCCAATCAAAATGACGGCGCATTCGCCATGCTTTCGCTCGGAAGCGGGTAGTTATGGCCGCGACACCCGCGGCATGATTCGCCAGCATCAGTTCGACAAGGTCGAGATGGTGCAAATCGTCCATCCGGAACAATCTTACGAAGCGCTGGAACAGATGACCGGCCATGCCGAAGCTATTTTGCAAAAGCTTGGTCTGCCGTATCGGGTGGTCAGCCTGTGCAGCGGCGACATGGGTTTCGGCGCGACTAAGACTTACGATCTGGAAGTGTGGCTGCCGGCGCAAAATACTTACCGTGAGATTTCATCGGTGTCGAACTGCGAAGCGTTCCAGGCGCGCCGCATGCAAGCCCGTTTCCGCAATGCACAGGGAAAGCCGGAACTGGTGCATACCCTGAATGGTTCAGGTTTGGCAGTCGGTCGCACGCTGGTTGCAATATTAGAGAATTACCAACAGGCCGATGGCAGCGTAGAAATCCCGACAGTGCTGCATCCGTACATGGGCGGTCTGACGCGATTGGTGCCGTAAAGTTGGTAGTGCAGCGATAACAGACCTGCACTATCGTTCAAACATATGGGAAACTGCATGGCTTGCTGCGCAACTCCCATTCGTTGCGCCGTGGCAGTATGTATCCGCTCAGCGGCCGGTCGCTCCACCAGGACCCATGCCACCGCCCATGCCGCCTCCCATACCCATACCGCTCCCTCTTAAAGGTACTTCTGGCAGGGTTACACCACGTGCTTTGGCTCGCTCTTGCATGGCCTTGTGATTTTCATTGCGGATTTGCTCACGTTCTTCGACAGTTTTTGCAGCGAACATTTTGGCGCGAAGTTCGGTGCGCTCTTGTTGCGTCATAAGTTGGGCGCCATAGACCTGCTCTTGCTTTTGCGCTTGTTCCTTCCCTTGGACTGGTACTGGGTCAGCCGCGGTCACCAATCCCGAGGACAAAAATAAGGCAGTAGCTAGGGCTGGCACCAGTAATGTTCGTTTCATCATTTTGAACTCCTGTTAGCGGAGGGTTGTTCCATTTGTGACTGTCGCTACTGCAACCCTTTCAGTGGCGACGCCTGTAGATAATCATCAGGCTGCTTCCAGCACCAGATGTAATTTTTGACCGATACGTGTGGCCAGTTTGATGAGCATGTCAAGCCTGAATTTGTCGCTTTTGCCGCGTACCAGATCCGATACGCGTGATTGGCTGATGCCCAGATGGGCCGAAGCCTGTTGTTGCGTCCAGCCGTGTTGGGCGATTACGTGCCGTAGTTTTGCCATCAGATCGGCGCGCATGTTAAGTACAGCCGCATCTTCAGGGGCGATGCCGGGGGCAGAAAATACAGCTGATTGAGGTGATCCGAATAATTTTTCCATGATTTTTCCTGTGTCTCCGTGCTCGGCTTTTGGCGACTAATTGTCACCAGCCGATGCTAATAAGCGGGCAGTTTGCACGGAAAACGGGATTTTGTACTTATCCTAGCTTAAGTTTTGAGTGTCGTTTCTGTGGAAATACGTGTCAGTAGTGGCACCGGTTCGTATCAGTTTTCAGGTGGGTGGCAATTGCGCTTCATGGGCTTGCTGCGCGATGCATTCCTGACGCAAAATCCAATCCTGCACTGGACCTGAAGTAGCCAAACCGGAGATTTTTTTGGATACCGACAGATTGATTGACAGCAAGATCGGGATATTACGAAACGGAATTTCGGAGAAATAATTCAGGAAGGTGGAAACAAAGGGCTGAGTTCCGCACCAGTAACACTTGCTTGCTGTTCATATATTGCAGAAAGGCGACAATTGTGGATGCTATCGTATCGGTCAAGGGCGTATTTTCTTGAAATTCACTTGATTGAAAATTATGCGTTTTCAAGGTAGCCTAAACTCCAAAATACCATTGCACATTCCATACTAAAAATTCACAGAAAGTACATATGCCCGTTATTGTCATTGCCAATCCCAAAGGCGGGGTCGGAAAAAGTACCTTTGCCACCAATCTTGCGGGATATTTCGCCGCACAAGGCAAGAACGTCATGCTGGGCGATATCGATGTACAGCAATCGTCGCGAGGCTGGCTTGGATTACGCCCCGCACACTTGGCACCTATCAGTCCTTGGGAGTTAAAAGATTGTCAGGTAGTTAAGCCGCCTAAGGGCGGCAGTTATATCGTGCTCGACACGCCGGCTGGGCTGGAAGGCCGGCAACTCGCCGCAGTGCTCAAGATCGCCCACAAAGTCATCGTGCCGCTGCAACCTTCGATGTTCGACATATTCGCGACCCAAAAATTCTTGCGGATTTTGGCCAAGCGCAAGGGCAAGTTCGATGTCGGCGTGCTTGGCATGCGCGTCAATGCGCGCAGCCATTCGGCTGAACAGCTCGCCGCATATGTCGGTCAACTGGATTTGCCGGTGATCGGGATGCTGCGCGATACACAGAATTACGTGCAAATGGCAGCGCAAGGTTCTACTTTATGGGATTTGGCGCCGACGCGCGTAGCCAAGGATTTGGCGCAGTGGCGTGAAGTGCTGGCTTGGATAAATAAGTAGTTGCACACTGGCGTGTTACACATGTTTAAAGTAATGCAGGCCTCCGTGCGTGCAGCCGACGCAGGAATAGAGGCCTGTACTATTTGATATAGATTGCTGTTTTCGTGCTTTTCGTGTCATCTGTGGACAATGCTTTTCATGCCTTACAGGGAACGTATGCACGTCAATTATTTACATCTAATCGGCTGCGTGTACTTGTAATGCAGCAATGCGTCGTTCGCGTTCGTTCTGGATTATTTGCAGCGCGCTACCCTCTGCAATCCCCAATTTTTGCAGCACGAATGAGGAAAGTTGCAAACCGGATTCCAGTGTTTCCGGGATGACGAGGGTAGCGCCCGCTTTCTTGAGCATGCGCGCTTGGTTTTCATCCCGTGAACGGGCAAAAACCGGTAACTGCGGATATTCGCGTCGGATGGCTTTGACTGCGTGCAACGCAGAGGCGGGGTGATCCATCGTCAACACAATCGCAGCGGCCTGATCGGCGTGCACCTTGCGCAACAGTTCGGCGCGTGCAGCGTCGCCAAAATAGACTGGCACGCCCTTCGGATGCAATCCCGCCACCAAGTGTGCATTGTTTTCCAGCGCAATGAAACGGATTCCCTGTGTATCCAGAATATGTCCGAGCAGTTGACCAACGCGGCCAAAGCCGGCAATGATCACCAGTCCGGCGGAGGGTTCCGGCCAAGTGTCGTTCAAGTTGCCAATCGGCTCACGGTGACGCTCTTCCCACCAATCGCCAAAGAGTCGCCCGGCTTTGGCTGCCATCGGCGTGGCAAACAGGCTTAGGCCAACCACCAGCATGACGAACTGGCCAAGCGCCGGTTCGATCAGCTTGGTCATCATTGCATAACCAACCACGATAAAGGCAAATTCGCCGCCTTGTCCTAGCAGCAGGCCACCTTCCAATGCGCGGCCCCACTGGAAACCACCGACTTTCAAAATTACAGCCAGCACCAGCGACTTGATAGCAAATAAGCCGAGCAGCGACAGCGGCAGCCAGAGCGGCGCTTGGGCGATCTCCCGCAAATCAATGCCGATCCCGACCGACATGAAAAACAGCCCCATTAGCAAGCCCTTGAAAGGCTCAATCGTGACTTCAACCTCGTGCTTGAACTCGGTCTCGGCCAGCAACAAGCCCGCCAGAAATGCGCCCAAGGCCATTGACAATCCAGCTAGCGCAGTCAGGCCGGCAATTCCCAAGGTGCTTAATAGCGTGAGCGCCATGAACACGTCAGGCCGGCCCTGTTTGGCGAAAGAGCTGAACAAGGGCCGGATTACGCGCCGGCCCAGCAAATAGATCAGCACAATCACGCCGATGGATTTCAGCAGCGTCAGACCAGCCAGCGCAAACACGCCCTCGGTCTGGCCTTTGGCCAGGATGCCGACCAGGATCAGCAACGGCACCACGAACAGATCTTGCATCATCAGGATGGAAAATACCGATTGTCCCAGCGGCGTACCCAGCGTGCGTTGTTCCGTCATCAACTGCATCGCCACCGCAGTGGACGATAGCGCCAGCACCAGACCCAGCACCACCGCAGTCTCGAGCCGGTTGCCGAACAGATAGGTAATGCCGCCCAGCGCCAACGCACTGATGCAGACTTGCGCGGTGCCAGCGCCAAAGACCCAGCGCCGCAATTCCCACAAACGCGCCGCCGACAGTTCCAGCCCGATCATGAACATCAGGAATAGCACTCCCAGTTCGGCCAGCGCCGCCACGCCTTCCCGGCGTGGAAAGGTGAAATATTCCAGCCAGGGCACTTCCGTAGCCCAGAGCCCGAGGCCAAACGGGCCGACCAGTACACCGACGGCCAGAAAGCCCAGAATTTGATTGACGCGCCAGCTTTGCAGCAGCGGGATCAGAATCCCGGCCAGAGCCAGAAACAGCAGGGTTTCGCGCAGAAAAGGTAAAGCGTGTTGTTCTTCCATGTGACCTTAGTGAAGGGAAATTGAAGCGGAGTTTCATTTTATGTTGCAACACAACCACAGCAGCAGTTGCAGATCAACTTTGCTCCAGAATCACATGAAGTATTTTAAACTTTATCAATTTAGGTGGGGTATATGCATAAAAATGCCATTTTCCGCAATTATATAATGCGGTATTAAAAATACACATTCATGTATATATTTTTCAAAAAGCACACCAGAGGGGCGTGTCAGGCATATATTTTTGAGGATTTGATGTATGTCAAATAGATGGCATATTGAAACATGTTTATATTGGAACACCTACAAATTTTAAGGGTATTACCGTGAAAAAATCATCTCTCATCCTCGCATTGGTTGCACTTGGCACTGTTGCTGGTCCAGTATTGGCGCAACAAAGTCCTTGGCTGGTGCGCTTGCGTGCAGTGAATATCGACACTGCAAATAAATTCGATGCGACCACCGCTGGTGCTGCTCTTTCAGACAATGTTAATGTCAGCAACAAGACCATTCCAGAAGTGGATATTTCCTATTTCTTCACGCCGAACCTGGCTGCAGAATTGGTCCTGACTTACCCGCAAAAACACGATGTGTCTTTGAACGATGGCACACATGTTGGTACTTTCAAACACTTGCCGCCGACGCTGTCGTTGCAATACCACTTCATGCCAGAAGCGCAGTTCAGCCCGTATGTAGGTGCCGGCATCAATTACACCCGCGTCTCGCAGGTTAATTTGGGCGGCAACACTTTAGATTTGGAAAAGAATAGCTATGGTCTGGCGCTGCAAGCAGGTGTTGACTACAAACTGGACAAGAACTGGTCGCTGAATCTGGACGTGAAAAAAGTGCAGATTCGTAGTGATCTCAAAACCGCCGATGGCACCAAGCTCGGCACCGTGAAAATCGATCCATGGCTGGTTGGCGTTGGTGTTGGTTACCGTTTCTAATGATTTTGTCACATCACATGTGATCTAGCGGCCGGCTCTCGCCGGTCGTAGCAATGCCGGCGCGTCTGCGCCGGCTTCTTTCTTCAAATTCAAATAATTTCCAGCAGGGCAGAGCGCAATTCATCGGTGCGGTGTTTTCCCGCGTGCGCTTTAACAATGGCATCGACCCAGTGGTCGAATTGCATGCGCATTTCGGTGTGCGAATGTGCCGCGTAAATTTTTTCAATCAGGCTGAGCGTTGCGTACGGGCCGGTAAATCTTTTAAGCGTGTTGACCATGAAATTGCGCGCAAGCTCTAACTCTTTGGTGCCTGGCGCTGGCGGCAGTTCGCGAAACGCGGTGCCGAGCGGTATCGGCATTATTTCGGTGGGCACAATTGACGTGATCGGTGCAGGCTCTTCCGTGATGGTGATTGCGGCAATATAGCCTTGTTCCTGCAGCGTTTGTAGCGTTTGCTCCAGATCGTCGGCGGGCAACATCGTGCGCAATGCTGTGATGTCGCGTTTGCCGTCAACAAAAATCAACACCTGCCGCACGCGCTGAGTCAACCCGCCGGCGCGGGTCTTGATCTCTTCCTGTCCTTGGTCAGTCTTGGAAAACACCTCGCTCATGATTTGTCTCTTTCTTATGCGTAATATTTTCCCTATTCTAACCGTTGCAGAAATCGCACTGCAGGCCGCATCCAGAATGGCAGCGGCACTCTAATCTCAGTCCTACTTTGGTTGCAGTAACGGAAGCGGTGCGGCGCTGGTATCTTCGATTGGATCTGCGATGTCGCCGTCGCCGGGCTCAGCGTCAAGGTAGCGATCTACCAGCGTGAAAAAGCGCTGATAAAACGCGCCGGCGGGAATGGTCAAGCTTGCGACCTTGACCAGCGAATCGTCACTTGAATAGAACGGCAACGAAATCGAGCCGAGAGCACCCACGCCCAAACTGGCTGAATTATTGCTCTTTTTTAACGCGTAACGGTCTTCTAGGGCGCTGACAAAGGCGGTTGATCCTTTGCCGCTAGAATCAACCACGCAGACAACGCGAAACACGATCTGGACGTGGTTATCATTGCTCGGCTGGAAGTTCTTGCGTCCATCCACCAGTTCAGCATTGGCTTGATTGATCAAGTAACCCTGGCTGAGCAGAGCACGTCGCGCTGCTTCGCAAGTTCCATCGGCAGCAGCCGCAAAGCTGCGCGAATAGGTTGTAGTCGAGTCAAATTCCTCATGCAGATACACTCCCGGTTTGGATGCTGTCGCGCAGCCTGACACGATGCCGGCAATCAATGCAGTAAGTAATACAGCAAGCATTGTCGGCAACCGACGAAACGACTGGTGCATGCGTAAGTCCTCATATTTTGACGTAATCTTAGTTGCGCTCAATTTGTGCTGAATTTATGTTCAGTAAGCGCCCATGTAATCTTTTTTGCCAATTTCGATGCCGTTGTGACGCACAATCGCGTAAGCAGTGGTGACGTGGAAAAAGAATTGCGGCAACCCGTAATGGAGCAGATACGATTGACCAGACAACTTTTTCTCTTTCGGAGTTCCCGGTCGCAACACGATTTCACGCGCTTGACTATCATTAAATTGTGCCGGGCTCAGGCTATCGATAAAAATCAATGTTTTGCCAATCAGTGCCTGCAGATCGGCAAAAGTCTTCTCAGTCTCGTCATAGGCCGGCACTGCTACACCTGCGAGTCGCGCCGACACGCCGCGCGCGAAATCGGTTGCAATTTGCACTTGGCGCAGCAGCGGGAACATGTCCGGGAACAGGCGCGCCTGTAGCAAGGCCTCCGGCGCGATATTCTTGGCTTTTGCATGCGCTTCGGCCTTAGTCAGCACGTCGTGCAGGCTGTTCAGCATTTGTTTAAAAACGGGAATAGATGCGGAGTACATGGAAAGTGTCATGGCATTATCTCTGGGTGATTGTGGGGTGATTATAGGGTTTGGCTAGTTGGATGGCCGCGCGAGGTTTGTTAAACCTGCCACGCGCCATCACGATAGACTACATCATCGTCCAGCGTGACCGATTCCGTGACGGCAAAGACATCAATATGATGCTTGCCATCGCCGCGCTTGAAGTTGGGTTTGCCGTAGCTGCCGTGCTTGGCGCCGAGCGACAGGTGGACGCCGCACATGCGCTCGAAGGTGCCGATATCGCTTACCGTCCGGTCTTTTGAAAAAGCGCGGTTCATGCCAAATCCCAGTTCGCGCACCCATACCACGCCTTCATCGGCACGGATATTTGCCAATACTTGATCGAAATCAGGCGTGGAATCGATCACGTCCGTCACTTGTCCGTTGGTGACTACTAAGGTGATCGGCGTTTCCGGCTGGTTGACTCTGAACGTGGTGTCGCCAAACACAAAAATGCGCACCCGACCGTTGACCGCTTCCAGATCTTGGGCCTCCGTGAATACTTCGCCGATCGGAAACTGACCACCGACGTTTTTCATCTGGCTGTAATCGCCCACATTCAGTTTTGCCGATTCAAATCGGGACGCGAACACCAGGCGGGCACCGCCACTATCGAGCACGCCGCCTTGTGCCCGATCAATGCGTACTTTCAACGCATTGCCGACGCCACGGAAATATGCGGGGTCATAGGCCAGCGAATCGATGTAATAGCGCGTTTCCGGCCCCCGCATGCGGGCCAGATGCGGATGCTCGATCACTTTCAAGCCGCGCTTGAATAGTTCGACCCGAATCCGGAACGCCTCCAACCGGAAATTGGTCGATTGAATCAGTACCACCAGATCGGATGGCGCAAGCGGTGCGAATGCCGCCAATACGGCTGGCGGTGAAACCGCATCGAAGTCAATGAAAGTCGCGCCCGGAAGACAGCGCCGGTAAGCCGCGGTCAGCGCCAGCGCCAGATCGCAGCGCGTATCGAATACCACCACCGCCGAATGCGGGTGCGCGTGTTCGAATGCCAGCGACAAAATATCGCGCAGATGCTGTTCTGCTACCTCTACCGCTGCGTCAGCTATGTTGCTAATCATTGTGTTGATGGGCTTGGCGTCGGCGCTATTGATGCACATTGGGTTGCCGCTCAATGCTTACTTTGCGATGGCAAAGCGTTGCTGCAAATAACTAATGATTGCGCCGGACTGATATAGCCACTGTGATTTGCCGTCTTCATCGGTAATTTTCAGGCAAGGCACTTTGCTGCTGCCGCCTTGCGCCAACAGGGCTTGACGATTTTCTGCCGAGTGCTGCGCATCGCGCAATTCGACTGTCAATGCATGACGGCGCATTTCTTGGCGTACTTTGATGCAAAACGGACAGGTGTTGAATTGATACAGTGCCAATTGCCGGCAGGCGACATCGACGCCGGCCTGTTCCGTTGCAGAGCGCACTACGCCCTGCGGTCTGGTTAGTCGCTCATTAAGCAACATGAAAGGGCCAAGAATGACGCGGATAAATCTAAAAAAATATTTCATCGGTTCTTTCGGTGGAATGTACTCTGCTCTACGTAAGCATGGTATGCATTGTAAGCGACCAAGCCACAAGCTGAGTCAATTCATATTTTAAAAATATAGGGAGTATATTGAAAAAATTGCTAATTTCTCATATATTAATTGCGTAATTAAAAATACATGCTTATGTATATTGAGTTGTCAATTGCGTTAAATAGGGTGCTACGCGTCAGGCTGTACAACAACTATTGCGATGCTTGCATCTTCTCTAATGCCCTGAATAGTAATGCAGGATCATTTGTCGACAGCTTTTCCGAGTCGGAAAGCAATTGCCGAAATCCGCGTGCGCCGGGCATTCCAGCCATCAAACCCAGCATATGACGGGTAATGCTGTTGAGCCGCATCCCGCCTCCGGTGTTCTGATTGTTGTGCGCAAGCTGATGCCGGATATAGTCAACCATCGCCTCCAGCACCTCGGCGCGAGATCTGATCGGCGCATCGTCGCCATAATAACGTGCGTCAAAATCAACCATTAAATAGGGATTGTGATACGCCTCGCGCCCCAGCATTACGCCGTCAATATGCTTGAGGTGATGGTCAATTTCGTCCGATGTTTTGACGCCGCCATTCAGGATGATTTCCAAGTGCGGAAAATCGCGTTTCAATTGATAAGCGAAATCGTATTTTAAGGGCGGAATCTCGCGGTTCTGTTTTGGGCTCAATCCTTTCAGGATTGCATTGCGGGCGTGGACGATGAACGTTGTGCAACCCGCTTGCGCTACTGTGCCGACAAAATCACGCACGAATTCGTAGGACTGTATTTGGTCGACGCCGACGCGATGCTTAACAGTAATATCAATCGACGCAGCATCGCGCATCGCCTTGACACAATCCGCCACCAAATCCGCTTCTGACATCAGGCATGCGCCGAACGCGCCTTTTTGTACGCGCTCAGACGGGCAGCCGCAATTCAGATTGATTTCATCGTAGCCCCAGGATTCGCCCAATTTGGCACTTTTGGCCAGATCGCCCGGGTCGCTGCCGCCTAGCTGCAATGCAAGCGGATGTTCTTCCTGGCTAAAATCCAGATGCCGCGCAACGTCGCCGTACAAGAGCGCACCGGTAGTCACCATTTCTGTATACAGCCAAGTATGGCGCGTAATTTTTCTGTGAAATGCACGGCAATGTTTATCGGTCCAATCCATCATCGGCGCAACAGATATTTTGCGGCCTTTATAAAGAGACTTATCTGCAGGACTTTTTCCGCCAGGTAGTATTTTTTCAGTCACATCAAGATTCATTTTGATTCATAGTTACTTCTAATTTGTCAGCAATGGAGCGACATTATCGCTCCAAACGCATTCCTGGCTGCAAATGCAGGTTCCGTTCAGGCCGTTACCTTGGACAAAGCTTGCCATTTTTAATGGGAGGGCTATTTTTTGTTATATCGTGTAAATTCCGGTTATAATTTCCAAAATTTTAGCCAGCGCCAGATAATCGTCTTTAATTAGCAGGCGCATCGCAACGCAAAGTCAGAGGCAAAATAAGTTTGATGGCAGTAACAGCAATGCCACAACGCTTAGCCGCGCAACCCTTTCAAATCGTCACGCATTTCATATTCAGTAACTTGGGTGTTGAAACTAGTATCAACACGATATCTAGTCGGACGATTTTTTGAAAGATCGTCGCCGAATTTAATCTCACAATAGTCGTTTAAGCTCTGTGCATGAATACTCCTGAGGCTAAAAAAGTCCTTGAAACCGCCTTGTTGTGTGCCCATCAACCTTTATCAGTGCTTGATATGAGGAAATTATTTAGTGGGCTTGAGGATGCATTGGATGTTAAAGATATTAACGCGATTCTCGATGAACTACGCACAGACTGGCTAGGCAAGGGTATAGAAATGGTTTTTTTATCGTCCGGTTGGCGTGTTCAAAGCAAGCCGGAGATGAAAGTCTATCTGGATCGCTTGAATCCTGAAAAGCCGCAACGATATTCCAGAGCGACTATGGAAACCTTGGCCATCATTGCTTATCGCCAACCTGTGACCCGAGGCGATATAGAAGAAATACGCGGCGTCGCCGTCAACTCGCAAACGATAAAGTTAATCGAGGAGCGGGGATGGATTGATGTCGTCGGGCATCGTGACGTTCCGGGACATCCAGCATTACTTGCTACTACCAAGCAATTTTTGAGTGACCTCGGCTTGGCCTCTCTGGATAAACTGCCGCAATTGCAGCAGGAATCGAAGATCGAAATTCAGGGTGAGGCTTTGCTGCAATTGCAATCACTGGAAACCGATCTTCAACTTGTTGTGAATCTGGCAAAAGTCAGTGATGTTTCTGCTGGCATAGAGTTAGCCAGCGAGTTAGCCACCAGTACCAACGATGTCAGCCCCAATTCTGCACAAGGCCAGGAGCCCGATGTGCACATTCGCGATTCACAAATTGAAGCCGTTTCTTCAGGTAATGCGCGTGAATCAAAGATTGACGCGAATGCGAACAGTAATATCACGAAGTAAATAATGAACATTTCCAATCCAGATAATATTTCACCAAAAAGCCCCGATACACTTGCACCAAGTGATGAGGGGGTCGTGGTAAAAAGCAACCGTGTGCGTACGCGGAAAAAACCTACTGATACAAAATCAGTTGATGCTGTGGCCGCCGAATTACAGCCGGCTAAACGTGCTGTACGCGCCCCGCGCGCGCCACGAAAGGCAAAAACGGAGCCGCTTTCAACGCAGCAGAGCGACGATCAGGCTATCGCACCCTCTCCGGCGTCAGAAAATACTGTTTTCGAGCCACGGGCAGTCAAAGAAAATGCAACAGCGGTAAGCGCAGCAACGCCGGAATCGCGGCATACACGGGGTAAGCGTGGTGACGGCAATCGGCAACAAAAACAGAGTCAGCACGGGCGCGTTGCAACGAAAAATTTCAACGGCAAGGAAAATGGCAGGGCACAACAATCTCGCGCTAAACCGGCAGATGCTGACGCGCTTTTTTCATTTGTTACTTCCGAAGAGTTTGATCATAGCCAGATTGAAGGCACTGATAACAAATCGCGTCAGGCTAATCGCGCATCATCGCAAAAAAACGTCAGAGGCGATCTGACTGCGGACGATGACGCGCCGAAACTACATAAAGTTTTGGCCGAGGCTGGCCTGGGCTCACGCCGGGATATGGAAGATTTGATCATATCTGGCCGTGTCTCTGTGAATAGTGAGCCGGCACATATTGGACAGCGAATTTTGCCTACGGATATTGTGCGAATAAATGGTAAGCAAATCCAGCGGAAAGTCAGCACGCATCCTCCTCGAGTGCTGGTTTATCACAAGCCAGCAGGTGAAATTGTCAGCAATAACGATCCTGACGGGAGGCCGTCAGTTTTCGATCATTTGCCAAGCATGAAAGTGGGCAAGTGGCTGGCAGTGGGACGTCTGGATTTCAATACAGAAGGTTTGCTGTTATTTACGACGTCCGGCGATCTTGCCAACCGTCTTATGCATCCACGTTACGGCATTGACCGTGAGTATGCGGTGCGCACTTTGGGCGAGTTGGAAGAAGGCATGCGCCAGAAACTGTTGAGTGGCGTTGAATTGGAAGATGGCGTGGCGCAATTTTCTAAAATTGCAGATGGCGGCGGCGAAGGTATTAATAAGTGGTATCGCGTCATCATTGGCGAAGGCAGAAATCGGGAAGTGCGACGCATGTTTGAAGCAATCGGCTTAACCGTATCGCGCCTGATACGTACCCGATACGGCGCCATGACACTTCCCCGCAATTTGAAGCGCGGTCGCTGGGAAGAGATGGAAGAAAATGCGGTCCGCGATTTATTAAGTCTGTGTGGGTTGGATAGAGTTGCTGCCAAAAGTCGTGGAAATGAATCTGCGGGCACCAGTGGAAATCGAGAGCGTAAAGACGTCGGTGACAGCAAAAGAAACATGAATCATAAAAAGCAGGGTCAAAGCTTTGAACCAGGGAAAGCACAGTCGCCACGAAGTCGCCAGCCAGACCCACTGCAGACAACGTTCGGGTATCCAGGCATGAGCCAGCCGCGGCGCAATTCCGTTAGACAGTCTTCTGGAATGAACGGGCCGCAAGCTGCACCGCGCCGCCGTAATAAAGGCTGATTTGCCAAAATTAAGTAGGATCAGGGTAATTTAATACATTTTTAACGTACCCATATTTTGCTGAAAAAATGTATGAGAATCACTCAGCCGCGGCGTATTTTTAGATTGCAGCATAGTGTGCGTTTCGTATATAATGCGCTGACTTAAAAAGCCAATCTACATCCATCAACAGCTTGACTTGATAAGTAAATAAAAGATGGGCAGAGGCCCATTTTTTTATTGCTGAATGGTTTTCGAGCCCAATGCTCACTGTTGTTGCGTGGGATGGATGGTTTATGTACGGAGAATGCTTTGCGTTTACTGGATTTAATTGAAAAAACAGTTGTTGGTATGGGTTACGAGCTTGTCGATTTCGAGCAGGCGGAGCGTGGCCTGTTGCGCGTATACATTGATTTGACTCCCGAAGAGGCTGAAAAAGGTGTTGTTACAGTCGAAGACTGTGCAAAAGTAAGTCACCAATTGACGCCTGTATTAACGGTCGAGAATGTCAATTATTCCCGGCTTGAAGTTTCATCCCCGGGTCTGGATCGCCCATTGAATAAATTCTCTGATTATGTGCGGTTCGCAGGGCAGGAAGTGATAATCAAGTTACGCTTACCAATGGCGGGAGCGCCAAATCGTAAGACGTTTCAAGGCATTCTTCAAGAACCTGTGGGTGACGCTTTGCAGTTGGAATTCGAAGGAAATGATGGGATGGCGACGTTGGATTTCACGCTCGCTGACGTAGATAAGGCACGATTGGTGCCGACAGTGGATTTTAGGAGCCGCAAAGCATGAGTCGAGAAGTTTTATTATTGGTTGATGCGTTAGCGCGTGAAAAAAATGTCGATAAAGATGTGGTCTTTGGCGCGCTAGAACATGCGCTGGCACAGGCAACAAAGAAGCGATATGAGGGCGATGTCGATATTCGCGTTTTCATTAATCGCGAAGGCGGTCAATTCGAGTCTTTCCGTCGTTGGCATGTCGTGCCTGATGAGGCTGGTTTGCAATTGCCGGATCAGGAAGTGCTGCATTTCGAGGCGAAAGAACAGATCGCCGACATCGAAGTCGACGATTACATAGAAGAGCCGATTGAATCAGTTGATTTTGGTCGTCGTTTTGCGCAGGACACAAAGCAAGTCGTATTGCAGCGTATTCGTGACGCAGAGCGTGAACAAATTCTGATGGATTTCCTTGAAAGAGGCGATTCGCTAGTAACGGGCACCATCAAGCGCATGGAGCGCGGAGATGCAATTGTCGAGTCTGGTAAGATTGAAGCTCGTCTGCCACGTGATCAAATGATTCCCAAAGAAAATTTGCGCATTGGTGATCGTGTCCGTGCGTATATTTTGCGAATTGATCGCAATGTACGTGGTCCGCAGGTAATCCTTTCACGTACTTCTCCAGAATTCATCATGAAACTGTTTGAGCTTGAGGTGCCCGAGATAGAGCAGGGCAGCCTTGAGGTCAAATCTGCTGCTCGCGATGTGGGTGTGCGGGCGAAAATTGCCGTATATACAAATGATAATCGCATTGACCCTATCGGTACCTGTGTAGGAATGCGCGGCTCACGAGTGCAGGCAGTGACTGCGGAGTTAGGTGGTGAGCGCGTAGATATTGTGCTGTGGTCGGAAGATCCGGCGCAATTCGTGATTGGTGCATTGGCGCCAGCGAATGTTTTTTCCATTGTTGTGGATGAAGATAAGCATGCAATGGATGTGGTCGTTGATGACGAAAACCTTGCTATTGCAATTGGCCGTAGTGGACAAAATGTGCGCCTGGCCTCGGAGTTGACGGGTTGGAAAATCAACATCATGACCGCTGAAGAATCGGCTGATAAGTCAGAATTGGAAGCTGCTGCAATACGTCTGCTTTTCATGGATAAGTTGGACGTTGACAAAGAGGTCGCTGATATTCTGGTCGGTGAAGGTTTTACCAGCCTCGAAGAAGTTGCTTACGTGCCTATTAACGAAATGCTTGAAATCGAATCTTTCGATCAGGATACGGTTACTGAATTGCGTAATCGAGCCCGAGATGCTCTGGTGTCAGAAGCCATTGCTTCGGAAGAGGGTCTTGAAGGTATGGATGATGCGCTCGTAAATCTTGAAGGGATGACTCGCGTTATCGCGGGTAAGTTGGGTCTGGTCGGCGTCAAGACAGTTCAGGCGTTTGCTGATTTGGCCTACGATGAATTTGGTGCGGTTCTTGCCCTGCTGGCAGAACGTGCGCGACAATTGATTAAAAATGAATTTGAAGATGTGACGGATGATGAAATGAAACTCATCGATGCCAAGTACGATCAGCACGCCAAAACGCTACAAGCCAAGGCTTGGAGTTTGGTTGAGGTTAAGTGATTTGAGCGTTCCATCATTATCTGTCAAGCAATATAGAAAAGAGGATTGAATGGCGAGTAACAATGTAGCCCAATTTGCCACAGAGCTGAATATGTCGTCGGACTTGCTGCTGACGCAGTTGAACGCTTCTGGCGTACAAAAAAACTCGGCGTCCGATCCATTGTCAAAAGACGACAAGGATAAGCTTTTGGATCATCTGCGCCGCGCACACGGTGCCGTGCAGGATGGTGACAAGAAAAAATTCACGTTGACGCGTAAAGAAACGACGGAAATCAAGCAAGCAGATGCCGCCGGTAAGTCGCGCACAATTCAGGTGGAGGTACGTAAAAAACGTACCTTTGTCAAACGTGAAGATGCAGTAGTGGAAAGTTCGGATGTTATCCCTGCTATTGCAACGTTGCCGGTGGTTGATGTGGATGATCTTGCTCGACGCGAAGAAGATGCACGGCGTCAGGCTGCGTTGATTGCACGTCAAGAGGTTGAGTTGCGCGAAAAGCAAGAAAGCCTGGCAAAACTGGATGCTGAAAAGGCAGCGCAGGCGGAAGCTCACGAAAAAGCACTGCAAAAAGCCAAGCTGGAGGCGGAAAAAATTGCGGCACAAGCTGCACTTGCAGCAGCCCCGGCAGATGGTGCCGATGCAGAAGAAAAAAAGCGCATTACCGCTGAAGATGCAAAGAAAAAATCTGACCTACTTGCCAAAGAAACTGCCGAAAAAAATGCTGCTAGTGAGCTTGCACGTAAAGCTGTAGCAGACGAAGTCGCGCAAATCAAAGCCATGCTGAGTGCTCCACGGCGGGTAATTAAGGCCCCTGAGCCGGTGCCAGCACCGGTGGTGGCAAAAGCAACACCTGAAGGGACACTGCATAAGCCTGCAGACAAGAAACCGGGCGAGAAAAAACCTGTTGTTGCAGATAAAAAATCTATTAAGTCGGCTAATGTCTCTTCAACTTGGAAGGATGACGCCGCCAAAAAGCGTGGGGTCAGTACCATTAAGCCACGCGGTAACACCGGTTCGGGGCGTGATGCATGGCGCAGTGGTTCACGCGGCGGCCGTAGAAATTCACATAACGAAGACCACAACACCAATTTCCAGGCACCCACTGAAGCCGTAGTCAAAGATGTCTATGTGGCAGAAACGATTACTGTCGCTGAATTGGCGCATAAGATGTCAGTCAAGGCTTCTGAAGTCATTAAATATTTGATGACGTTGGGTCAAATGGTGACGATTAATCAAGTTCTTGACCAGGAAACAGCCATGATTCTGGTTGAGGAAATGGGGCATAAAGCATTTGCTGCCAAGCTTGATGATCCGGAAGCACTGCTCGAATCGAACGCAGGGCATGAAGATGTTGAGATGCTGCCACGCGCTCCTGTTGTGACTGTCATGGGTCACGTTGATCATGGTAAAACTTCGCTGCTCGACTATATTCGTCGTGCCAAGGTGGCGTCCGGTGAAGCCGGCGGGATCACACAGCATATTGGTGCTTATCACGTCGAAACACCGCGTGGCATGATTACTTTCCTTGATACACCTGGGCATGAGGCATTTACTGCCATGCGTGCACGCGGTGCGAAGGCGACGGATATCGTTATTCTGGTTGTTGCTGCTGATGACGGCGTCATGCCACAAACCAAAGAAGCGATCGCTCATGCGAAAGCTGCTGGGGTACCTCTGGTCGTCGCCATCAACAAGATCGATAAGCCAGGGGCCAACCTTGATCGTGTCAAGCAGGAGTTGATTGCTGAACAAGTCGTGCCGGAAGAGTACGGTGGTGATGCGCCATTCATCTCAGTTTCCGCTAAAACTGGTGAGGGTATTGATAATTTGCTGGAGAGTGTTCTTCTGCAAGCCGAAGTCATGGAGTTGAAAGCGCAGCGGGATGCGCCAGCCCGTGGTCTAGTGGTAGAAGCTCGACTCGATAAAGGTCGCGGCCCAGTTGCGACGATACTTGTCCAAACGGGAACCTTGAAGCGCGGCGATGTCGTTCTGGCTGGTTCTTCCTATGGTCGCGTTCGTGCAATGTTGGATGAAAACGGCAAGAGCATTACAGATGCAGGTCC
The DNA here is from genome assembly GCA_041736255.1 of Burkholderiaceae bacterium. Taxonomy (GTDB): domain Bacteria; phylum Pseudomonadota; class Gammaproteobacteria; order Burkholderiales; family Burkholderiaceae_D; genus AVCC01. The sequence continues at coordinate 16,288 of JBGSTZ010000156.1, read as the reverse complement.
GTCGATACCAGTTGAAATTCAAGGTTTGACAGAAGTGCCGGTTGCTGGTGAAGATGTGATGGTCATGACTGATGAGCGCAAGGCGCGTGAAATCGGCTTGTTCCGCCAAGGTAAATTCCGCGACGTGAAACTTGCAAGGCAGCAGGCAGCTAAACTCGAAAATATGTTTGAGCAGATGGGTGAGGGCGAGGTGCAGAACTTGCCATTGATCATCAAGACAGACGTTCAGGGTTCACAAGAAGCTCTGGTTCAGTCACTGCACAAACTATCTACCGGTGAAGTTCGGGTTCAAGTGGTACATGCTGGCGTTGGTGGTATCAGTGAATCGGATGTCAACCTTGCTGTAGCATCCAAAGCGGTCATCATCGGCTTCAATGTCCGTGCTGATGCTTCTGCACGCAAGATGGCAGAAGCGAACGGGGTTGATATACGTTATTACGGTATTATTTACGATGCGATTGATGAGGTTAAAGCGGCGCTGTCCGGTATGCTCGCTCCTGAGAGACGTGAACAAGTCTTGGGCCAGGTAGAGATTCGTCAGGTAATTTTGGTCAGTAAAGTAGGTGCGATTGCCGGTTGTTATGTGCTTGATGGCGTCGCCAAACGCGGTGCTTCCGTACGATTGTTGCGCGATAATGTCGTTATCTGGACCGGTGAACTAGATTCTCTGAAGCGCTTTAAGGATGACGCCAAAGAAGTCAGAGCGGGTTTTGAGTGCGGTCTGACACTGAAAAACTTCAATGACATCAAAGAAGGTGATCTATTGGAAGTGTTTGAAGTTCAAGAGATTGCGCGTACGCTGTAACACTTCGCTGCATTTATATGCTTATGAATGCCCCGGCAGCACGCATAACGTGTGGTCGGGGTATTTTACTTATAGCAGCGCATTTTCACGATATTGACGATTACTGGCAGTTAAATACACATGGCTAAACATAGTAAATCCATACCTGGGCGCGGCCTGCGGGTTGCGGACCAAATTCAGCGCGATTTATCTGAAATTATTGCTTTCGAGTTAAAAGATCCGCGTGTGGGCATGATTACCATCACGGAAGTGCAAGTCACGCCCGATTATGCGCACGCAAAGGTTTTTTTCACTACCCTCAATGATAGTGCAGAAGCACTGCAGAACACCCAGGAAGGTCTGAATAAGGCGTCTGGTTTTATTCGCGGACAGTTAGGCCGTAGATTGTCCATACACACACTCCCTGCATTGCATTTCTTGTATGATTCCTCGATTTCACGCGGTGCAGATTTGTCTCAGTTGATACAGCAGGCAAACGCTTCACGGGCACTGGATGATGATGTAAACTGATACTTTCGTTATTGTGGTTAAACCAAAGTTATTTTTCGTAAAATACTTTGGTCAGACTGCAGCAAAGGCACTAAATGTCGCATATAAGCATGGCTAAAAAACAAGTAAAAATTTTTCGTAAAGCGATTGATGGGGTGTTGTTGCTTGATAAACCTGTCGGCTTGTCCAGTAACGATGCGTTAATCAAGGTCAAGCGGCTCTTGAATGCGAAAAAAGCAGGACATACTGGTACGCTTGATCCATTTGCGACCGGGTTATTGCCGCTGTGCTTTGGCGAGGCGACAAAATTTGCGCAGGATTTGCTCGATGCTGATAAATCCTACGAAGCGGTCGTCCACCTTGGCATCAAGACGACAACCGGAGATACCGAGGGTGATGTGCTTGAAACGCAGGTCGTCGATGTGACGCTAAGTCAAATTGAGGCGGCATTACAGCAATTTATTGGGGAGATTGACCAAATCCCTCCCATGTATTCTGCTCTCAAGCGCGATGGCAAGCCTTTGTACGAGTATGCGCGTGCCGGCATTACACTCGAGCGTACAGCGCGACAGGTATGTATTCACGCACTGGAATGCGTTGAATACAATGCTCCTTATCTCACGTTGCGTGTAACGTGCAGTAAGGGTACTTACATTCGCGTGTTGGGTGAAGATATCGGCGCTGCATTGGGTTGCGGTGCACACTTGCAGGCGTTACGTCGTACACAAGTTGGAGATCTGTTGCTTTCAGATGCATTGACGCTGGATGCGATCATTGAGACTCCAGACTCGGCTCGTAATCAATTATTGGCGTCTGTTGATGCCTTGTTATCGTCTTCCCCTGCAGTTTTTTTGCTTGATCCATTGTCGGAAAGATATCTGCATGGGCAGCGTTTATCGCTGGGTAAAGAGGGCATTCCCTTACCTGCTGAGCATGGACGAATACGGGTTTATCGTCAGAGTGACGGGCGACTGCTTGGCACCGGAATAATGGCGGAATTCGGTGTACTTGCCCCTGAACGCTTGATTTCCACACATATCTCTTGTTAGATTTTTTCATTCGGGAATGCCCTTGTAGTCTTTTTGGCTGCAAGTAAGCTCTTGAAATATCAGGCAGTTAAATTCTGTATATCGCAGCATGTTATAATCCTCGGCTAACCGAATCACACCATCACGACTATGTCAAATATAAAACGCGCAATTCGCAACATCGCCATCATCGCTCACGTTGATCACGGCAAGACAACACTTGTCGATAAACTGCTTCGACAGTCCGGTACTTTCCGTGACAACCAGCAGGTTGATGCCCGCGTGATGGATTCCAATGATCTCGAAAAAGAACGTGGCATCACGATTCTGTCGAAAAATTGTGCAGTTGAGTACCAAGGTACACACATCAATATCGTCGACACTCCAGGTCATGCCGACTTTGGGGGCGAGGTAGAACGCGTGCTGTCGATGGTTGACTCCGTGCTGCTGCTAGTCGACGCACAAGAAGGCCCGATGCCGCAGACCCGTTTCGTCACGCGCAAAGCGCTGGCCCTCGGCCTCAAGCCTATTGTTGTTATTAACAAAATCGACCGTCCGGGCGCACGTCCGGATTGGGCGATCAACGCGACTTTCGAACTATTCGACAAGCTTGGTGCGACCGAAGAGCAACTCGACTTCCCAGTCATATTTGCATCTGCACTGAACGGTTACGCCAGCCTCGACCCTGAAGTACGCGAAGGCGACATGACGCCGCTGTTCGAAGCCATATTGCAATACGTACCGGCACGTGAAGACGATCAAGACGGTCCGCTGCAGTTCCAAATTACTTCGCTCGACTATTCTTCCTACGTGGGTAAGATCGGTATCGGCCGTATTACCCGTGGCCGCATCAAGGCTTTGCAAGATGTGATTGTCATGAACGGACCTGATTCGACTCCGATAAAGGCGCGCATCAACCAGGTTCTGGGCTTCAAGGGTCTTGATCGTGTATTGGTGGAAGAAGCACTTGCTGGCGATATCGTGCTCATTAACGGTATCGACGAAATTGGTATCGGCAGCACTGTCTGCGCACCTGATGCCCCGGATGCGTTGCCGATGCTGACGGTTGACGAGCCAACTTTAACCATGAACTTCATGGTTAATAACTCGCCGCTGGCCGGTCGCGAAGGCAAGTTCGTCACTAGCCGTCAATTGCGCGAGCGCCTCGATCGCGAATTGAAGGCAAACGTCGCACTGCGGGTTTTGCCGACTGACGACGATACGATTTTTGAAGTGTCTGGCCGCGGCGAATTGCATCTGACGATTTTGATCGAAAATATGCGTCGTGAAGGCTTTGAATTGGCTGTTTCACGCCCACGCGTAGTCTACAAGATGGTTGACGGCGTGCGTCACGAACCGTTTGAGTTGTTGTCAGTCGATGTTGAAGAAGCCAACCAAGGTGGCGTAATGGAAGAATTGGGTCGTCGTCGTGGCGATCTGCAGAACATGGAATCGGATGCCAAAGGACGTGTGCGTCTGGAATACCGCATTCCTGCGCGTGGTCTGATTGGTTTCCAAGGCGAGTTCATGACACTCACCCGCGGCACCGGCTTGATGAGTCACATTTTCGACGAATACGCTCCGGTGGATGGCGGCAAGGGCGAAATGAGCGGCCGCCGTAATGGCGTGCTGATTTCTCAGGACGATGGCGCTGCAGTTGCTTACGCGCTGTGGAAGCTGCAGGATCGTGGCCGCATGTTCGTTAGCCACAATGACCCAGTGTATGAGGGCATGATTATCGGTATTCATGCACGCGACAATGATCTGGTTGTCAATCCTATTAAGGGCAAACAATTGACCAACGTGCGTTCATCCGGCACCGATGAGGCGGTGCGTCTGGTGCCGCCAGTCCTGGTATCGTTGGAATACGCAGTGGAATTTATCGCTGATGATGAGTTGGTGGAAATTACACCGAAAAGCATTCGTTTGCGCAAGCGCTACCTGAAAGAAAACGAACGTAAGAAATCATTGCGTACAGCTTAATAGAATTATTCTGGCTGTAATCTGGCCTTCCTTGACACTTTATAGGTGCCAAGGAAGGTCATTTTTCGTTTAAGTCCAGCTTTTTGACATTGGGGGAAGTGTTTAGGCCGCTTTAACCAGAATGCGCACATCGCCCAAACTTACTACCTGGCCAGCGCGGATTTTGCAGGTTTTACGCAACTCGATCTGACCATCGACCGAGACATTGCCTTGGGCAACCAGAACCTTACCGGCGCCACCGCTATCGCAAATGCCGCTTAGTTTTAATAGTTGGTTCAATTCGACGTATTCGCCGTCCAGTGTGAATGAGAGTTTTTGCATGGGGTTCCTGGTTGCTTGTTCAGGCAGCGAGTATAAATCCAGCACTGCAGTTGCTGCCACTTTTTGTGTATCCAATTTCTGCAGGCGAAATGCATAAGTTCACTCGTCACCATTCCCAGGGCAATATACAAGAACGTCTTATTAGTGCAAGCCAGCGAGCAGGAATAGACCGATCACGCACAGGTAACCGATTGCCCAGGTTAGTGAACGCAACAGGTGGCGGTCGCTCAGATAAAAGAAGGTATAGGCGATACGCGCGATGATGAAGCCCAGTGCTAGCAAGTTGATTATATTTTGCGGAGCATTCAGTTGTTGCGCGATGATGACGCCGGCGGCAAAAAACGGGAAAGCCTCGAAATGGTTGCGATGCGCATAATCAGCGCGACGACGCTTGCCTTCAAGCTTATCCATCCAGGCGCGCGGTTCGCTATTATCAAAGTCAGGGCGCCCATACTTGGCGAAAGCGACGGTAAAAACTGGCATCATGCCAGCCAGTAGAACACACCAATAAGCAATAGACATAAGGCAACTCCTTACCAGTTTATATTTTAATTAGGGCGGATAAAAATTTGTCGGGACGTAAAATCCCTTATTGAGCTTGCACAAAAGGGAATTTTTACCATGTGCGTCAGAAGCGTGTTTCGCGTGCAGTGCGCAGGAATCTGTCGAGTATTGGAGTGCAATCGAGTAGTTCAGCGCTGCCAGTGCGATGAAATTCCGGGTGCCATTGCAGGCCCACCACGAAGTTCGACTTGCTGTAACGGATAGCCTCGATAACCTGATCTTCAGTCGAGGTAGCTTCGACAATAATGTCACGCCCCAGCGTATGGACCGCCTGGTGGTGGATAGAATTAACCAGCGCCACTGGTTTGGTGGCAAAAAGTTCAGCCAGCAACCCGCCTTCGGTCAGGCGAACAGAATGGGTATTGCCGTCGTATTTTTCACTTACATGCGCAATCGCGTTTGGCATATCAGACGCGATATCTTGATACAACGTGCCGCCGAAGGCGACATTGATCAATTGGCAGCCACGGCAAATACCGAGCACCGGTTTGCCGGCTTCGATAAATTCGTGCAGCAGTTCCAGTTCATACATGTCACGCGCACGGTCGCCACTCCATTCCGGTCGTGTGACGGTCTTGGCGTAACTCATCGGTGCGACATCAGCGCCGCCTTGCAGCACCAGGCCATCGAGTTGTTTGGCGTAATCACGCAGCCGGATGCTGCTGTTGTGCAGCAGGCTGTTATTGTTGACGGACGGTATCATCAATACCATCACGTCACGCGACATCACCCATTGCGCTATCGATTCTTCCAGATATTGAAGGGTTCTGCTACTCAAGCCTATTGCACCTGGTTCTGGATGAAAAATTCGCGCCGAAACACCGATGATCAAGGTGCGCTGGTTAATGCGCTTGGCGGCCTTGTGGGATAAAGCTTTGAATCTGGCCGACAGGATGTTCCAGGTTTGGAGCCAGGGCGATTGCCCCGCGTTTCGTCTGGAATCCTGCTTCTCGGACAGCGGAGTGGTATTTAAATTATCGTTATCGCTCATGAGGAAAGTTGTTTATTGCTAAAATTCAGAGTTGTTGCGCCGCGAAAGTATTGCAATTGTTCAGCTCGCCGCTGTCAATGCCGCGTTTAAACCAGCGTACTCGCTGCGCCGAAGTGCCGTGGGTAAAAGAGTCCGGTACGACATGGCCTTGTCTCTGGCGCTGCAGCGTGTCGTCGCCGATTGCTGTCGCTGCCTGCAATGCGCTTTCCACATCGCCGGTTTCCAGGATACTGCGCGCCTGGTTGGCATGGAATGCCCAGACGCCGGCAAAACAATCGGCCTGCAATTCCACCTTGACCGAGATCGCGTTGGCTTGGTTTTCCGAGCCGCTGCGGCGCGCATTATCGACCTTGTCCATGATGCCGGAGATGTGTTGCACATGGTGGCCGACTTCGTGCGCAATCACGTATGCTTGCGCAAAATCACTGGAAACCTGAAAACGCTCGCGCATGGTTTCAAAGAATGCCAGGTCGATATAGACTTTTTGGTCGCCCGGGCAATAAAACGGCCCAGATGCAGTGTCGCCGGTGCCGCAAGCGGTGGGTGTCGAGCCAGAAAACAGCACCAATTTCGGCTGCACGTAATTGGAGCCGCTTTGTTGGAAAATTGGCCCCCAGGTATCTTCAGTATCGGCCAGCACGGTGGCGACGAATTTCACCATCGGATCATTGCTGTCAGCCTGACCCTGGCGTGCCGGTGCGGATTGCGAAGCGTTGATCTGCCCGCCGCCACTGAGCAGGTTGATCACGGTCATCGGGCTCACGCCAAAAAAATACGAGGCCACCAGCGCAATCGCGATGGTGCCGAGTCCGATCGAGCGCCCGCCGAAGCCACCGCCACTACTGCCGCGACGGTCTTCCACATTGTCGCTTTCGCGATTGCCTTTCCATTTCATATCGTCACCTTACTGTCATCCTATTTAGATGAGAGTGTAATGGAAGCGCCGTTTTACAACAGGCGCGATATCAATGCCTTGTCAAAACGTGCGTCGAGTGGAATACGGACCCGGTGCGGGCTGCCGGGCGCTACGCTGATTTCGCTGCCGTCGAGTGATTGCATACGCTCCAACGTCATGGTTTGATTGCCGCTCGGGTGGATGATCTCGATTTGGTCGCCAACCGCGAAGCGGTTTTTGGCTTCCACCAGCGCCCAGCCGTCCGCCACTGACAAGACGTCGCCGACGTATTTGCTCTGGTGCGCCTTCGATACGCCTTCCATGTAATTCTGGTGATCTTCAGTATGGTGGCGTTGGTAAAAGCCGTCGGTATAACCGCGGTTGGCCAGCCCTTGCAGTTCGCTCAGCAGGTCGATGTTGAACGGGCGCCCTGCGACCGCGTCGTCGATGGCGCGCCGATACACTTGCGCGGTGCGCGCCACGTAATACAGCGACTTGGTGCGGCCTTCTATTTTTAGGGAATTGACGCCGATCTTGACCAGCCGCTCGATATGCTCGACGGCGCGCAAATCCTTCGAATTCATGATGTAAGTGCCGTGCTCGTCTTCCAGGATCGGCATCAGCTCACCCGGGCGGCCGGCTTCTTCGATCAAGTACGGCTGGTTTGCCAGCGGGTGGCGCTGCATGTCGCCCAGTGAGGAAAACGCCTGATTCGCCTCTTCCATTGCCTGCTGGTAGTTTAGTTTGATGGTTTCGACCGGAATTCGTGCCAAGTCGCCGGTCGCGTCTTCGGCGGCGTCTTCGACCTTGTAATCCCAGCGGCAGGCATTGGTGCAAGTGCCTTGGTTCGGGTCGCGATGGTTGAAGTAGCCGGACAATAGACAACGGCCAGAATAGGCCATGCATAACGCGCCATGGACGAACACTTCGAGTTCCATCTCAGGGCAGCGTTGGCGAATTTCTTCCACTTCATCGAGCGACAGTTCGCGCGACAGGATCACGCGCTTCAGACCCATCTTGTGCCAGAACTTGACGTCGGCCCAGTTCACTGCATTCGCTTGCACCGACAGATGCACTGGTACTTCCGGCCATTTTTCGCGCACCATCATGATCAGGCCCGGGTCGGCCATGATCAGCGCATCCGGCTGCATTTCGATCACCGGTGTCATATCGTCGATATATGTCTTCAGCTTGGCGTTGTGCGCAAAAATATTACTGGCGACAAAAAACTGTTTGCCACGCGCATGGGCGCCGCTGATGCCGGCCTGCAACGCTTCCAGCGTCGAGAATTCGTTATTGCGGGCGCGCAGGCTGTAGCGCGGCTGGCCCGCATAAACGGCGTCGGCGCCATAGTCAAAAGCGGCGTGCATCTTGGCAAGCGAGCCGGCGGGAAGCAGTAGTTCGGGGGTGTGGGACATGACGTAATGGCGATCTGAATGAAAAAGCAGGGGCATAATTATAACGGACACAGCTTAAAAATCGCCTGATACGCATCAAGCAAGTCCCGCCTGAATTTCTAAAATACGGGCAAACGTTATTATTTTTAACTGGAGTATGCTAATAATTAAGAGAATTACCGCTTTATTTACTTGAGTTCATAAAAATACATAATAGTGTATATTTAACGTGCGGTGCGATTTAGGCTACGACTTACAAGCAGCCTGACAAGCGAACCCGGCGATAAAGTTGGGGAGACAGGTGCGGTTTTTTATCCGGTTTATGGTGCCGATGCACCAATCGCAACAGATTTAAAGCGCATTCAGTGCAAGCTAAAATCTATGCCACAATTTCAACCGGCATAACGCATGTACTAATATAGCAATAACAAAGGGCTAAAAATGGCAAAAGTGGCATTCATTGGATTAGGCGTCATGGGTTTTTCCATGGCTGGGCATTTGGCGGCGCACGGTCACGAAGTGACGGTATTTAATCGCACGACGGCACGTGCGGAGTTGTGGCTGACAACACATGCGGGGCGCAGCGCGGATACGCCGGCAGCGGCAGTGGAAGGTGCTGATTTCGTATTTACCTGCGTCGGTAACGACGCCGATTTATATCAGGTGACATTGGGTCCGGACGGTGTTTTATCTGGCATGCAAGCGGGCAGCATCCTGATCGACAACACCACCTGTTCTGCCGATGCGGCGCGCAAGCTGTATCAGGAAGCCGGCAAACTGGGCATCCATTTTTTGGATGCGCCGGTCTCAGGCGGTCAAGCTGGCGCCGAAAATGGCAAGCTGACCGTGATGGTGGGCGGCGACGCCGAGGCATTCAAAACTGCCGAGCCTGTCATCGCCTCTTATGCGCGTGCGGTAGTGCACATGGGCTGTGCCGGATCAGGGCAGCTAACCAAGATGGTGAACCAGATTTGCATAGCCGGACTGTTGCAAGCGCTGGCCGAAGGTCTGGCATTTGCCAAAAACGCCGGGCTGGACGGCGAGCGCGTGATCGATGCAATCTCTAAGGGCGCGGCGCAATCGTGGCAGATGGAAAACCGCGGAAAAACCATGCTAGCGTCGAAATTCGACTTCGGCTTCGCGGTCGATCTGATGCGCAAGGATCTGGGCATCTGTCTGGAAGAAGCGCAACGCAATGGCAGCCAGTTGCCGGTCACCCAGTTGGTCGATCAGTATTATGCGGAAATACAAAAACGCGACGGCGGCAAGCTCGATACTTCCAGTCTGATGATGCTGGTCGATCGCAGCTGAAAATTCTTGGTTGCAAAAAAAGCCAACCTGCGCAGGTTGGCTTTTTTGTTATGTACATTCAAGTCACGAAGTGCTGGCTGACTGTTTTACATCAATCCATCACTAACACCGAGGCCATACACCGCGATGATCGTTATCAGGCCTGCCATGACCAGATAGTAGATAGTCGGAATGATGGTCATCCGGATAACCTGACCCTCACGCCCCAGCAGCCCGACCGTCGCAGAAGCGGCGACCACGTTATGAATCGCGATCATGTTACCGGCAGCGGCACCCACCGCCTGAGCGGCAACCAGCATCGCGCCGGAAATGCCGATCAGTTGTGCTGTATCAAACTGGAACTGCGCCAGCATCAGGTTCGATACCGTATTGGAGCCGGCAATAAAAGCGCCCAAAGCACCGACCGCAGGCGCAAAAAACGGATAGATATTGCCAACGCTGCTGGCCACTAGTTCGGCCATCGCTCTGGGCATCGACGGCAGATCCGCCATATTAACGCCGGAGTTAATCAGGATTCGGACCATAGGAATAGTAAAAATCAGCACAAAACCGGCGCCCATCAATACGCGGGTTGATTCTGATACCGCGGCTTTCAGCTCTGCAAATTTCATGCGCTGAAACAAGAAGGTTGCCAGCACCACCATTACCATGATGCCGCCCGGCAGGTACAGGAATTGGATGTTGCCGGATAAGCCTTTCTCGCCCAGGATGTCGGTCCAGCCCAGAACCAGATTTTTGGTGAAGAACGTTTTAACATCGGCATTCACGCGCGACAGCACCAAAAGACCCGCCAGCAAAACGTAGGGCAGCCATGCCAGACCAACTGACATCGGCGCTTTTGCAGTCAGAGTCTCGAGTTTGATTTCGACGCTGCCCATCCATTGCACTGGCCAATCTTTGGCATCGGCAAAATCCCACGTTTTCTTAGGAAGCAAAAAGCCGGCTTTGGCAGCAGGCACCACGATGATCAAACCCACCAGCGCACCGATCATTGACGGAAATTCAGGACCAAGAAACACACCGGCTGCGGCATACGGCAGCACAAAAGCCAGGCCGGCAAACAGAGCGAAAGGCGTGATTGCCAAACCTTCGGTCCAGGATTTATTGCGACCAAAAAAACGCGTCATCATCACGCACATGAAGAGCGGCATCAGGATGCCGATGATGGCATGCGTAATCGCTACTTCCGAGGTAATCAAACGGAAAAAAACTTCCCATTCAGAACCGCCGGCAACTAATCGTTCCGTAATACCAGCCTTATCCACACCGCCTGCTACACCCACGATGATCGGTGTGCCGACCGCACCAAACGAAACCGGCGTGGACTGCACCATCATCCCCAGCATCACTGCGCCCAGCGCCGGGAAACCCAGAGCAACCAGCAACGGTGCCGCGACTGCCGCCGGTGTACCAAAGCCTGAAGCGCCCTCAATAAAGCAACCAAATAACCAGGCCAGAATAATGACCTGCACCCGACGATCGGTACTGATGTTGGAGAAGCCGCCGCGTATCGCGGTGATCGCCCCGGAGTGTTTCAAGGTATTCAGCAACAGGATGGCGCCGAAGATAATCCACAAAATGGCACCAGTGAGTATCAGCCCCTGCAAGCTTGAAGCGATAACGCGGTTTAGAGACATATCCCAAGCAGTCACTGCAATGAGTGCGGCAACTAACAAAACGACGGGCATCGCGCGTTTCGCTGGCCAGTTCAGGCCGACCAGCAGCACCGCTGCCAGCACCAGTGGCGCAAATGCCAATAGAGAAAGTAAAGTTTGACTCATCCTATATTCCTTTATAGTAATTATTTTAATAATTATTTTGGGAGGCGACATACATTCAGCGCATCGATGTAAGTACGTCAGCTTCCAAAATTATGCGCCGATTATATGAAGTATTCAGTATTCTTATAAAGTGAAAATTTTGACGTGCAAGATGAAAGTTCTTGTCCTGAAAAAAAATCTATATCTCGTTCATGCGTCGTGGGAGTGACAAGCTAGGTGGGATGGTTTGCATCCAAAGGGAGCGGCCAAAAAATGCCAGATCCTGGAAGACCTTCAAGCAATAACCGCTGAAAGCCGCAAACTGCTGCTTTCTGAAACTATCATTGATCTTCCGGCCAAGGCTTAAACGTACCGTATCGGCCCGGGATATTGCGCCACCAAAGCATCCGCAGTCAGCAGGGTGATGCCCTCGACGGTCGCTTGTGCAACAAGGATGCGGTCGAACGGGTCTTTATGGATGGACGGCAAACTGTCAATGGAAACCGCGTGCGCGCTGGTAATGGCCAATTCCTGATAGCCGTTATCCAGCAGCCCGCGGCGCAGCACTCTGGCATCGACCTGAAAATCAGCACGCCCAAGGCCGCGCTTGATGGCAATTTCCCACAGGCTGGCCGCACTGAAAAGAAGTTCGTTCAGCGGGTCTTCCAGCAATTTACGCGCCTCTGCGGACAGCTGATCAGGCGCACCGGCAGCCCATAGCAACAAGTGGGTGTCGAGCAGCAACTTCATGCATCACCACCGAAAAGCTGCTCGATTTCCCGGCTGCCCATGAGGTCGAAATCATCAGGCACAGTGATCTGCCCCACCATGAATCCCAGCCTGCGCGCTTGTCCGGCTGAGGGCGCGTCCAGCCGGGTCACCTTGACCAGCGGCTTTCCGGCCTTGGCGATGATGAAAGAATCCCCCTTCACCGCCTGTTCTATCAACTTCGATAGTTGAGTCTTCGCTTCGTGGATATTAACCGTTTGCATGATAATCCTTATTGAACTAAGTTTGATTAGTTCAACTTATCATATCAGGCGCAAAAAAACCAGATGGCAGGCGTTGATGCCCGGCTGGTGGCCTGGCGTAGAAAGCGAAGTTCGGTAGGGCGGAAAAGCGCAGCGCCTTCCGCCGCATGGGTTATTTTCAATATTGCCAATCTGATTCAGCATTCGGCGGAAAGCACTGCGCTTTTCCGCCCTACGGCCCTGATTGCCGCACATGCAGTCGCCCTGCGTGTGACGGTCGTCACCAACAACGTTGACGATTTTAAGGTTTATCCGGGCATCAAAATTGAGAACTGGGTCGAAGCAAATTAGCCAAGGGGGCTGCTTACACAAATTTTCAGCTCGGTAGGGCGGAAAAGCGTGGTGCTTTCCGCTGAAGGCTGAATCAGGGTTGGCACGTCAGTTGTTGTGGGGGAGTAGTCCATTCCATTGCCCTACGACTCTGTTGACACAGCCAGATTCACTCTGCGGCATCGCATGTTTTTCACCTGCCGAAAGTTGGGCTTCGCTTTGCTCAGCGCCAACCTACAGTAGCGCGGGCTACGAGGGCACTAAATTGTTTTGGCGACCTCTGTCCAATGACCTGCGACGATTTTGGCGATTTCCGGCGCCAAGGTGGAGATAAAGATACCAATTCCCAACCACACTAAACCGAATAAGAGAAGTGACGCGTTCCCGGTAGAAATGTTCTTGATTTGCAGCCGTAATTTGTCATCCGCAGTCTGGCGGTTACTTGATTCAGCGCTAATGGCAAGCGTTAAGTCACGTTTTGTCTTTTCAGATTCGCAATATAAGGCATCAATATCCTCATCAACGTTGGCAGCATTCTTCTCCAGTGTTTTGATTCGCTCCAATTCGCTTGCGCTTGGCAAGTTGGAGTGTCTTACTTTGGGGCGAGCGCTTCCGGATGAACTTGCTGCAGTGCACCCGCCAGCCAAAATTATCGACGAACGACCAAGAATTCCGCGTTTGAGCCAATTCCAATTGTTTAGGAGAATCCCTTTTTTGCCAAATAGGCTGGTGGCGTCCTTTAAGTCGATCCAGACGGTCATGACACCGATAAGTTGAAAAATCATGCCGAGAGTGCGGATTCGGAAATCGGACTGCTCTGGCGCTCGCCAAAAAAAAACAAATCCAGCAGTGCCTATGGCAAATAAGCAGTTCCACCAGAAGAGCTTATTTTCCATCGCCCAGTGCCCTTTCCGTATAACCCAAACTAGAATCGCGTGAATGATGAATTTCATGAGGTGAAGCGTCGTGATTGCGTCATTTTACTTCCTGTAAGGTTAGACGGCTGGCGCATCAAAGTTGATGAACGCTACGCCATCGCGGCAATGCTTATTTTAGGACTTCCAGTTTTGACAACTGAACATTACCTGTGGACTTCGCGGTTGAGGAAACCGCCGTGTAAAAAAATCCCGCTCAAAGGCGGGTGTCGATTTTATAGAGGTGAGTCGGTGCCGACTGGATCTTGGCGAGCCTTTGGGCGATGATCTCGCCCTCGGGGTATTCCGAGGAAACCTCTGACGGCCCACCCGATGGCCCAAGCAAATATCCAAGAAAACAGAGAGATGCCAACAATTGCCGCCGCAATCTCAATTCGATTCAAACGTCGAGCGGTTGCAAAGGAATCTTCCGCCTCCTTCATTTCCGCAGCCGGTTGCTTGAAGTCATGAGCAAATAGCTTGGTATATTGGCGAACTTTAGGCGAAAATCATTGGTTCATGAGCATCTTGCCGCCCTCATTCTTGAAAGGCACCAGCAACCGTCCATCGCTCGATTCATGTGTCTTAAAACACAGAATAACCCTGTAGTGGTCACCAGACTGTGTTTCCCGTTCAATGACCGCCATCGCATCAGGGTCGGAGTTACAGTCAGAAATCCGCTTAAGTGGGGCACGAGGCGATTCGATCTCGTAGCTCAAATGCACATATGGGTTTTGATAGTTGGTGTAAATAAAAAACCAACGGCAAATGCACAAACGGTAGCGGCAATTACCGTGATACGGCGCGCGCCTTCAAATACATTCATTTTCAGAACCTTTTATTGTTTGCTTCGCTACAAGCCCGACGATGGCATATTTGCTGCCCTACCGGTTCCTCTGTAGGTGGTCGGTCTGTCGAGCCAATGAATGATCTTACGGTTTATGCAATGGTGTCGTCAAGCAATGGGAGTGGGGCTGGTTTGGTGATGATGTATTTCTTATCTGTTGGGCCGGAATTGCTCAGCATGAAGTGAAGGCCGTAAGGTGTACTGGATAGGGCGTCAAAATAGCGCAGCGTATTGCGCCGCATGCGTCGGAATATTGACAGCAGACCGCAAATAAACCGGATTCGAGAATTCTTTAAGATTACAAACAAAAACGCCAACCGGTGAAGGTTGGCGTTTCGCAATCTGGATTTTGGTAGATGTCAGCGTCCAGTATTCAGAACACTTCTACCAAAAATCAGCAAAAACCCTTACGCGAAGTTCTTCGCGACGAAATCCCAGTTGGCCAGGTTCCAGAAGCTTTCAACGTATTTTGGACGGGCGTTGCGGTAGTCGATGTAGTACGCGTGTTCCCAGACGTCGCAGGTCAGCAGCGGCTTGTCGGCGCCGGTCAATGGCGTTGCTGCGTTCGATGTGTTGACGAGGTCAACTGAGCCGTCGGCTTTTTTTACCAGCCAAGTCCAGCCGGAACCGAAGTTGCCGAGTGCGGATTTGGTGAATTCTTCCTTGAACTTGTCGAATGTGCCCCATTTTGCGTTAATCGCGTCGGCCAGTGCGCCGCTCGGTGTACCGCTGGCGTTTGGTGTCAGGCAATTCCAATAGAAACTGTGGTTCCAGACTTGGGCTGCATTGTTGAACAGGCCGCCGGATGCTTTGCGGATGATGTCTTCCAGAGCGGCGTTTTCAAACTCGGTGCCCTTGATCAGGTTGTTGAGGTTGGTGACGTAAGTCTGATGATGCTTGCCGTAGTGATATTCCAGAGTTTCTGCGGAAATGTGTGGTTGTAATGCGTCCATCGCGTACGGCAGGGCTGGCAGGGTATGTTCCATGAGGTTTCCTTTTAGTTGTTGGTTGAGGTAGAAATCTGTTTTGCAGGATTGCCAATTGTATGACGGATGCGGATCGCTTGCAGGCGGCGCTTATTTGGATGCATCCAATGGATTTAATGACTCTAGCGATTCCAGCGTCGGCTGCACGCTGGCGATGCCGATTTCGGCGCTACCGCTAGCCAGGCGCAGCGTGATGGTGTCGCGTGGGCGCAGTGCCTTGGTGCTACGGATAACCTGGCCTTTGGCATTGGTGAGGATGGCGTAGCCGCGTTCCAGCGTGCGTTGCGGATTCAATAATTCCAATTGGGCCGCCAGCGCGGCCAGATCGTGCCGGCGTTGCATTACTGTTGTTGCCAGTCGTACATCTAGGCGGCGCGTGTGTTGCAGCAGCAGGTTGCGCTGATGCGTGCCATCGGGCCGACGTGCGTTGAGTCGGGTGTTTAATTGCGCCAAGGCAAATCGGGCTACGTTTTGCGGGGCGCGTGCAGCCAGGTGCAGGCGATTTCCCAGCGCCTGCAATTGCAGTCGTTCGCGCGCGATGGTGGCTTTTGGGCTTTGTAGCCGGTGCGATAGCCAATCCAGCGTTTGTCCGCGCTCCGACAATTGACGCTGCATTGCGCGTTGCAGCGCGTCGGTCTGCGTCATAACGCTTGCCAGCCAGTCGGCGCGCGGCGCGACCGCCAGCTCGGCGGCGGC